>NZ_JAELXR010000001.1:0-736531 GCF_016427455.1 Hymenobacter miniatus | reverse complement strand
CCCCCCCCCCCCCCCTCCCCCGGCCGAGGCCGGCCCGCGCGCTGCAGGCGGGCCCCGTGGGCTCGGAGATGCGCATCAGGGACAGGCGGGCGGGCGGCCGCGCCGCGCCGGCCGCGCTGCTCGGGCACATCACCCAGGGCCGGTGTGGGGTTGTCGGCGTCGCCGGGGCCGGGGCTGGTCATTTGCTCGGGCGGGCGGGGGCCACCGGGGGCGGCACCGGCCGGGCGGCGCCCGTCGCGGGGCGCGCGGCCTTCGCGGGGCTCACGCGGCGGACGCGCCTCGCGGCCTTCGCGGGGCTCGGCGCCGGGTTCGCGGCCGGCGCGGGGCTCCTTGGGTTCGCGAGGCTCGCGTGCGGGGCGGGCTTCGGCGGCTTCGTTTTGGGTGGCGCCTTCGCGGGCTTCGGGCTTGCCTTTTTTGCGCTTCGAGCGCTTGCTGCTCGACTTGATTTTGTCGTCGAGACGGTCGAGGGAGCCTTCCACGATGGCCGACACTTCGGGCTCGGGAGCTTCTTCGCGGGGCGGCAGCAGGCTTTCGATGATTTCGCCGCGCTTGTTCAGGTCCAGCAGCTCGCGCACGCGGGCCGTGTCCAGCATCACCCAGTTGTTGTCGCCCTTGAAGGCAAACCACATGCGGCGGCGGAAAATGTCGGTTTTTTGCAAGTAGGCCTCGCCCTTGCTGGTTTTGAGCGGGCGCTGCACCTGCGGAATGTCCTTAAGGGCGTCGAGGTAGGCGTCGAGCTCGTAGTTGAGGCAGCACTTGAGGCGGCCGCACTGGCCGGCCAGCTTCTGCGGGTTCAGGCTCAGGTTTTGGTAGCGAGCGGCCGTGGTGCTCACGGTTTTGAAATCCTGCAGCCAGGTCGAGCAGCACAACTCGCGGCCGCACACGCCGATGCCACCGATGCGGCCAGCTTCCTGACGCAGGGAAATCTGGCGCATCTCGACGCGCACGCGAAACTCATCGGCCAGGCGGCGGATGAGCTCGCGGAAATCGACCCGGTCTTCGGCCGAGTAGTAGAACAGGGCGCGGGTGCGGTCGGCCTGGTATTCCACGTCGCTCAGCTTCATGCGGAGGCGCAGTTCGCCCACCACGGCGCGGGCCCGAAACATGGTGCCGTTTTCGAGGTCGCGCACGGCTTCCCAACGCTCCACGTCGTCGGGGGTGGCGATGCGCAGCACGTTGCGGATTTCCTTGGAGTCGGTTGGAATTTTCTTTTTGCGCATCTGCAGGCGCACCAGCTCGCCCTTCAGGCTCACGTGGCCCAGGTGCCAGCCGGAGCCGGCCGCCTCCACCACCACGGCGTCGCCGGTGACGAGCGGCAGGCGCAGCTCGTTGCGCATAAACTCTTTGCGGCCGCCCTTGAAGCGGATTTCCACGATATCAAAGCCCGCAAACGAATCGGGCATTTCCACGTCTTGGAGCCAGTCGAATACATTGAGGCGGGTGCAGCCGCCGGAGCTGCAGCCCCCTTTGGAGCCACAGCCGCCGACTTTGGTGCCGCAGCCACCGCCGGAAGAACATGAAGTACAAGCCACTGGTCAGAAATATATAGTTGAGCGGAAACGGGTTTTCCGCGAGAATTCGGTTCCTAGCAAAGATACGTATTTCGGCAAGGGCACCTCGAAAGTGTAAGGGCAGGCCGTAAAAACGGCCTTGGCAACGCTGCAATCGCACCTCGACTTTGCAGGATTCAATTCAATCTTGCTTTTAGCACTTTACACATAAACGTGTAAGATTTTGGCAACTGAGCCAGCGCGGTAAAATCACAAAGTGATGATTTGATGAATAGAAGCGGTTTTTTGCAATTATTCCATTTTTTAGAATTAATTCCCATTGACATTTACAATTATTCTGCTCTTATTTGGCCCATCCTTCAACCATTTTTCACAACTACCAACCCCGTTTACCCTATGAAACTACAAAACGTACTTTCTGCCGCTGCCATTTGCGTCGCCTCGACGTTGGCACTTTCCTCCTGCTCGAAAGAAAAAGAGCAGGCCGCTGCCACCCCCGCCGCCGTTTCGCAGGAGACGCTGAGCCAAATAAAAGCCTTGGGCTTTGGCACCCAGGACGTGCGCGCCGTTGAGGGCGGCTACGTGGTAGAAGGCGACATGCTGCTGACGCCGGAGCTGCTGGCCAGCGCCCCCGGCTATTCTACGCTGCGCGTGGGCGACGAAGAGCAGTACCGCACCACCAACTTGGTGACCGGCCTGCCCCGCGTGCTGACCGTGAGCATCAGCAGCTCGTTCAACTCTTACTATGTGCAGGCCATCGACGAAGCCATCCGCCGCTACAACGCCGCCAACCTGCGGGTGCAGTTTCGCCGCGTGAGCTCGGGCGCCCAGATGCCGGTGAAGTACTCGTCGAACTTGGGCACGGGTGTGCTGGGCCAGTCGGGCGGCTTCCCCAGCGGCGGCAACCCCGCCCCCGGCTTCACCTTGGTGCCCAACGTCATCAACAGCTCAAACGTGAATTACATCGCCACCATCATGGCGCACGAGATGGGCCACTGCATCGGCATGCGCCACACCGACTACTACAACCGCGCTTACAGCTGCGGCGGTAGCGCCTCTAACGAGGGCGCCAGCACGGTGGGGGCCATCCTGATTCCGGGCACGCCTTCGGCTGCCGAGCCCAACTCCTGGATGCTGGCCTGCGTGGGCAACGGCGTCAACCGCCCCTTCACCGCCAACGACCTCACCGCCCTCAACTACATCTACTAGCCCCCGGCCGGTAGCTTGTATCCAACCCATTTAATACAAGAGCCTCGACTCTTATGAGTTGGGGCTCTTGTATTAAGAGCCATCATATCATCAAGCAATAAATAGCAGATTATTAAATAATTGTTGCTTATTGCTTTTGTCTTTCCATCATCCCACCACCATTTCCAACCAACGTATGAAGACCCAAAACTTATTTGCTGCCGGCCTTTGCCTTGCCTCGATGCTGGCCTTTTCCTCCTGCTCGAAGGAAAAAGAGTCTACCCCCAAAGCCGAAGCTCTCTCTACTGAGGTGCTCGGCCAAATCAAAGCCCTGGGCTTTAGTACCGACGATGTGCGCGCCGTCGACAACGGCTACGTGGTAGAAGGCGACATGCTGCTGACGCCGGAGTTGCTGGCCAGCGCCCCCGGCTACGGCACGCTGCGCGTAGGCGACGAGGAGCAATACCGCACCACCAACCTAGTGAATGCCACCGGGGGCCGCACCCTGACCGTAAGCTTGGCCAGCGGATTCCCGGCCGCATATAGCGCGGCCATCGATGAGGCTATTGCCCGCTACAATGCCGCCAACCTGCAGCTGCGTTTCACCCGCGTTTCGAGCGGCGGCGATTTGCCCGTGAAGTACTCGGCCGACCTCGGCCCGGGCGTGTTGGGCCAGTCGGGCGGCTTCCCCAGCGGCGGCAACCCCGCCCCCGGCTTCACCTTGGTGCCCAACGTCATCAACAGCTCAAACGTGAATTACATCGCCACCATCATGGCGCACGAGATGGGCCACTGCATCGGCATGCGCCACACCGACTACTACAACCGCCAGTATAGCTGCGGCGGGCGCAAGGCCAACGAAGGCGCCAGCACGGTGGGAGCCATCCTGATTCCGGGCACGCCTTCCACGGCCGAGCCCAACTCCTGGATGCTGGCCTGCGTGGGCAACGGCGTCAACCGCCCCTTCACCGCCAACGACCTCACCGCCCTCAACTACATCTACTAGCCCCCCGGCCGGTAGCTCATGCAAAAAGCCCCGACTCAGCAATGAGTCGGGGCTTTTCGTTGTTAGCCCGCTGAGCCGCATACGGTGGACTTATTGAATAACAACCCGCAGGGTTTGCTTGGGCACGTCGTCCTGCTGCACCTGTAGCAGGTAAAGCCCAGGTTTCAGCCCCTCGGTTTCGATTACGTTAATCTGGCCAGCGGCTGTGGCCGTGCGTTGGAAACGGCCCAGCATGTCGTAGAGGCGAATGACCACAGGCGTTGTGCTGTTGGCCACCACCGTGAGCGGGGCGCCGGCCGGTACGGGGTTGGGATAAGCCTGCAGTTGGCCGGAGCCCAGCAGGTAGGCTTCCTCGGTGCCGCTGTAAAATTGCTGGCCGGCGACGTTGTCGAGGCGCACGCGGTAGAGGTAGCGCCCGGCAGCAGGCGGCCGGTCGGTGAAGGAGAAACGGGCAGCGGTGAGCGGGGTGATGGTTTGCACGGCCTCGTAGCCAGCCGAGCCCATACGCTCCAGCGTGGCCGAGCGCAGCCGGAACACCGTGCCCAGCTCCACATCAAAACGAATGGACTCGTCGACCAGCTGCCGGGGCAGAAACGAACGGAAATAGCACGCCGTGCCCTGGGTAGCAAAGTCGATGGTAGAGCCGGGCTGCACGATGACGCCGCGCAACAGCGGCGCCACGGCATAGTAGCGCGTTTGCGCCATCTGGGCCTGGTTGAGCACCAGCGCGGTGTCGGCACTCAGCTGCGCCAGGGGCACGAGCGTGGAGGCGCCCAGCCGGTATACCTGGTAGCCGGTGGCCCCGGGCACGCGGCGCCATTGCAGCAAGGTTTCCTCGGGGCAGGTGTAGCCCACTTGCACCGCCGGGGCCTGCACAATGGCAAACGTATCGGAAGTAAAATTCTGGCTGCCAACCACGAAGCGCAGCTGCGCCAGCGCGGTGGTATCGGGCACGGTCCAGGCGTAGCGGTTGGGCGCGAGCGGCACGGCGGCGCTCACGGCCCGCCACTGCGCGCGGCCCACCGGGCGGTATTCGAGGCGGCCGGTGGCGGTGGCCGGGCCGTTCCAGTACCAGAGCAGGGTGGTAGCCGCGCCCGGCCGCACATTGACGGCGCGTTGCGGGCTGCGCCATTCCAGCGCCGTTGGGCTGGTTTCATATGCCAGGCTGAAGGCCTGCGGGCCCTGCGGCACGGCAAAGCCCCGCACGTGCAACTCGTAGGTGCCGGCCGTGGGCACGGCGAGGGTGATTTGCTCGACGTTGTTGAGGTGGTCGGGGCGGCGGCGGGCGGGCAGGGTCAGAG
The DNA here is from genome assembly GCF_016427455.1 of Hymenobacter miniatus. Lineage (NCBI taxonomy): Bacteria > Pseudomonadati > Bacteroidota > Cytophagia > Cytophagales > Hymenobacteraceae > Hymenobacter > Hymenobacter miniatus. Next base: position 731,525 of record NZ_JAELXR010000001.1, on the reverse strand, counting down.
AGTCGAGGCGAGGCGTGCTGCTCAGGGCCCAGGGCTGCCACCGCTGGCCGGTTGAGGTCGAGACCAGCTCCAGGTCGAGGTCGTTCACCAACGCTTTGGCGGCGTTGGCAGCGGCTTCGGGGTCGCTCCACACCAGGGTGGCTTTGAACTGCTGGCCGGCGGGCACCGACACGGTGAACACCTGCTCGGCGCCCTGGGCCACGCTGCCACTGAAAAACTGGCCGTTGCGCATGGTGGTCAGCGCGCCCAGCGCATCGGCCTGCCCGTAGCCGCTCACGAAATCGACTTCGGGCCGGCCCAGGTCGTCGGCGCTGTTCAGGAGTACGGCTTTCACGAGGGCGGCGGGGGGCAGCGCGCCGCTGTGCTGGTCGCGGTAGGCCTGCTGCAGCAGTACGCCGATGCCCGACACCAGCGCGGCGGCCTCGGAGGAGCCGCCTTCGCCGTAGGCCACCAGCTCGGGCTTGAGGCGGCCGTCGTAGGCCGGGCCGCGCGAGCTGAGGCTGGCCACCTGCCCGCTGGGGTCGGTGGCGCCCACGGTTAGGGTGTTTTTCGACATCTTGAACTGGCCCGTGACGTTGGCTACGCCCGCCAGGCCGGTGTAGGGGCCGCTGGGGCTGGCGGCCGAGCCCACGTTGCCCGATGAAAACACGTGCAGCAGCGTGGGGTACTGCCGCACCTGCCGGTCGTATTCCAGCGACTCGATGCCGTAGTAGTTTTCGATGGCCACGCCGTAGGAATGGTTCTGCACCGACACGCCGGCTGCCGCCAGCTGGGGGCCGTCGTCGGGCAACAGACGCGCAAAGTCGGAAGTGGTCAGGCGCACCTGCCGGGCCACGCCGCGCCCCAATGGGCTGGAGTTGCCGGCGCCGCCGATGAGCGTGGCCATGGCCGTAGCGTGGTCGGAAAAAGGGGCCGGAAACGCAGTCGGGTTAATGACTCGACCAATAAAATCAATGTCGTTGGGGTCGAAGGGCAATTCTTTCACCGACACGGCCAGGCCCTGGCCGGCCAGCTGCGGAAAGCGGGCGTGCACAGCTGCAACGGCATTCACCGACAAATCGGAGTTATTGAGCTGGCGCTCCTCGTGGGCCTGGCGGTCGGTTACGTCCACAAAATCGACCGGAGCGGCGGTAGCCAATTGGGAAACAGCCGCGGCGCTCAGGCCGCGCACTTCCAGGGTGCGGGGCGAAGCACCGGGCTGCGACACTTGCGCGGCGGGCAGGTGCTGCTGCACCCAGCGGCGGAAAGCGGCGGGGTCGGCCACGCGCACGCGCACGGCTTGCGGCCCCCGGGCCCCCAAGGCGGCCTGCAGGCCGGGCGCCAGCCGGGCTTGCAGGCCGGGCGCCAGCCGGGCTTGCGCGGCAGCACGCGGCGCCTGTGCCCGGAGCAACTGCGGCCCGGCCAGCAGCACGAGCAACAGCCACCCACGGCAGCGCCAAGACAAGGAAAGTGCCTTCCGGCCGGTGGTGAAATTGCTCGGGGGTTGCAGCATGCGCTTGGTAGAAAGGAGTTGCGGGGCTGGCCGTAGCCTTCTTTTCAAAGGTAAAGCCAAATCCAACAAGGCGCCGGACGCCGAACCCGGGGGCATTGCCGCACCGCACCGGCCTTATTTGACCACCCGGATGCGGTTGTTGGTATAATCGCCCACGTACACCGCCCCGCTGGCGTCCACGGCCACGCCGGCGGGGCCGTAGAATTTAGCGGTGGGGCCCGGGCCGTCAGCAAAGCCGGGTCCAGGATTGGCAAACCGAAGCCCGGGTTTCACAAACCTGGACTCCGGGTTTCGCAATCCTGGACCCGGGTTTACCAATCATTAAGCTCCCATTCCAAACCGCCCTTGCCGGAAAAGGATGGCGGCCCCCAAACGACCCGGCCACGCCCGTCGGCGGCGCCCGCGGGCCGCTATTTGATGGCCCGAATGCGGTTGGTGGGCGGTTCGGCCACGTAGAGGGTGCCCGCCGCCGTTATGGCGATGCCGGTGGGGGTGTTAAACAAGGCATTCGTCCCCGTGCCGTCGGTGCTGCCGACGGTGCCGGAGCCGGCCAGCGTCGTCGTTACCCCCGCTGGGGTGACGCGGCGGATGCGGTGGTTGAGCTGGTCGGCCACATACACGGTGCCCCCCGCATCGACGGCCACCCCCGAAGGCGAGTTGAAGCTGGCGGCCGCGCCCGTGCCGTCGGCAAACGTCGCCGCGCCCGAGCCCGCCAACGTGCTGACCACGCCGGCCGCGGTGACGCGGCGGATGCGGTGGTTGCCCTGGTCGGCCACGTACACCGTGCCGAGGGCATCGACGGCCACGCCCGCCGGGGCGTTAAAGCTGGCGGCCGCGCCCACGCCGTCGGCCGCGCCGGCCGTGCCCGAGCCGGCCAGCGTGGTCACCACGCCCGCCGGGGTGATTTTGCGGATGCGGTTATTGCCCTTATCGGCCACGTACAGGGCCCCGGTGAGGTCCACGGCGATGCCCGTCGGCAAGTTGAAGCCGGCAGCCGGGCCCGTGCCGTCGGCCGAGCCGGCCGTGGTCGAGCCGGCCAGCGTCGTGGTTACGCCCGCGGCCGTGACCTTGCGGATGCAGTTATTGGCTTGGTCGGCCACGTACACGGTGCCGTTGGCGTCAACGGCCACGCCGGTGGGGGTGTTGAATTTAGCGGCCACGCCCGTGCCGTCGGCGTAGCCGGCCGTGACTGCACCGGCCAGCACCGTGCCCGGCCCGGAAACCGGAAACTGCACGAGGATGTGGTAGTTCACATCGGACGCGTACACGGTGCCGGTCTCGCCGACGGCCACTCCGGTGGGGCGCGGGAGCGTCGAGGAGTTGAACGTGCTCACCACGCCCCCGTTGGGCGGCGCCGTCGAGCCGTTGGCGTCGGGGATGCGGCCGTCGGTCAGGTTGCGCCAGGTCAGGCCCGCGTACACGTAAAGGCCCATGGAACCGTCGGTTTGGTACACGAGCAGGCCCTGGGCCGGATTGGCAATGGCCTGGCGTTGGGCCGCGGTCATGCGGGGCGGCAGCAGGCCCTGCGTGGTGCTGCGCATGTCGAGCACGGCGGAGGCATCGGGCGTGGTGGTGCCAATGCCCACGCTTTGGGCCCGGCTTGCAAGAGGCAAGGCCAGCAACAAGCCCCAGAGCAAGGTTTTCATAGGAAGCAACATGACAAGTAAAACTATTTTCGGAATAAAGTTAAATATCTAGTTTATTATATGCAACAAGCATTAAGTCTGCCCATCACTGAACAAAAACGCCCCGACCGGCAAGGTCGGGGCGTTTGCTGAGCCGTTAGGTCCGGGACTTTCAGTAACGCTGTTTACTACATCCCCGGCTTGAGCACCACCTTGGTGCAGTTGTCCTTCTTGTGACGGAAGATGTCATAGCCGTGGGGAGCTTGCGAAAGCGGCAGGCGGTGCGAAATGATATCGTCGAGCCGCACGTCGCCGTCCGACACGTGCTTCAGCAGCTTGTCGATGTGCTTGTGGGCAGGAGCCTGGCCGGCCTGGATGATGATGCCCTTGTCGAAAATCTGGTGGATGGGAAAGTTATCGTAGGGCGAGGAATACACGCCCAGGATGGACACGAACCCGCCCCGGCGCACGGCGCTGAAGCAGGCCAGCATCACCTTGTCCGAGCCTTTTTCGAGGTTGATGACGGCTTTGGCGCGGTCGCCGAGGCTGCGGTCGGGCTCGAAGCCCACGGCTTCCACCACCACGTCGGCGCCGTAGCCGCGGGTCTTGCTGCGGATTTCGTCCACCACCTGGTCGTGGCTTTCCCAAAGGATGCCTTCGGCGCGGGCGGCTTTGGCGGCCAGGTTGAGGCGGTACTGCTGGGTGTCTACAATCATGACGCGCGAGGCGCCGCGCAGCCAGGCTGACTTGGCGGCCATGATGCCCACCGGGCCGGCGCCGAAGATGGCCACCGTTTCGCCGCCCTTCACGTTGGCCCAGTCGATGCCGGAATAGCCCGTGGGAAAGATGTCGGTGAGGAAAAGCACCTGCTCGTCGGTCAGGTTGTCGGGCACTTTGCGGGGGCCGTAGTCGGCGTAGGGCACGCGGGCGTACTCGGCTTGGCCGCCGTCGTAGCCGCCGTACAAATCCGTGTAGCCAAACAACGCGCCGCCTTTTTCGGTCATCAGGCCGCCTTCGGGGCCGTAATGCTCGGGGTTGGAGTTTTCGCAGTGGCCGGGCAGGTCGTGGTCGCAAAACAGGCAGTGGCCGCAGGCAATGGGAAACGGCACCACCACTCGGTCGCCGCGCTTGAGGTTTTTGACGCCTTTGCCCACTTCCTCCACAATGCCCATGAACTCGTGGCCCAAGGTCATGGGCCGGGGCTGCGGAATGCTGCCGTTGTAGATGTGCAGGTCGGACCCGCAAATGGCCGTGCTGGTGACGCGGATGATGGCATCGCGCGAGTCCTGAATTTCGGGGTCGTCAACGTTGTCGACCCGCACGTCGCGGGCCCCGTGAATGCGTAGAGCTTTCATGAAAAGGGAATTGGAAGTGGAAAGGAAGAACTCCTGTTCCTAACGGGCCTGTTTCGGCCGGGTTACCGATGCCCGCCCTCCCTTATCAACAAACTCGACCGTAGAGTCGGTCAGTTCAGCTGATACACTGCCACTCCCGCCGCCGTGAAAATATAGGCGTACGTTTCGCCCACCAGCACCTGGCGCACGGCGGCCGGGTCGAGGCCGGCGGGCAGGGCCACGCGCCGCTCGGCCAGGGTGTAGAGGTTGAAAAAATGCAGGGCTCCGGCGTCGAGGTAATACAGCTCATCGCCCCGAAAGCCTATCATGCTCAGCCCGGTGAAGGGCAGCTTCTTCTTGTAGCTCCCGAAATTATCGAACACGTAGATGCCCGTGCTGCGGTCCACGAGGTAGAGGTTGTTCTGGTACTGGCGCAGGAAGCGGAAGTCGGGCCGCGAGCGGCCAATCAGCAAATCGAGCGGGGTGTTTTGGAGCAACCGCTGGGTGTTGGGGTCGAACTGGCGCAGCACGAGGTTGCTTTCGTCGAGCAGCCAGATGCGGTTGTCGGGCGCCAGGGTGGCCGCCCGGATGGTGCCGTCCACGTAATCGGCCAGCCGCACTTCGGAAATAGGCGCCAGGAAACGGTCGAGCAAGACGAGCTGCTGCCGGTCGTCGTTGAAGACGAGGGTGGTGGTCACGTTCCAGGCCTCAACCTGGGCGGCGTGGCCAGGCTGGGCCGGGGCGTAGGTGTTCAGCGGCAGGCCTTCGGGCCCGAACTGGCGCAGGTTGTTGTCCGCATCGGCCACGTAGAGGGCGCCGCGCCGGTCGAGTGAAGCCGCGCCGGGATTGGGCAGCTTGATGTCGCGAAGGAGTTTCCACGGCGCGGCGGTGAGGGCGGCGCCGGCAGCCAGCGGCGCGGGGGCCGGCTGCACCGGCGAGACCACCTGTTTGGAAGCCGGGGCCGTGGAAGCGGCGGAAGGAACGGTGACCTGGGCGCGGGCGGCAGTAGCGAGGAGAAGCATGATGGCGCAGAGACGCAACCTCACCCCCTGACCCCCTCTCCAAAAAAGAGGGGGCACCGGCTTTGCTTCAGGCGAAATCGACTTCACGAACCGGTGCCCCCTCTTTTTTGGAGAGGGGGTCAGGGGGTGAGGTTCTACGGCTGGGCTGCTATTGCTCAAAATGCCGCAGGGCCAATGTATTACCGTCATACACGCCATAGCTGCAATAATTGACCCATTCGCCCAGGTTGATGTAGCGGCTGCCCGCGGCCACTTCCACATCGAGCGGCAGGTGCCGGTGCCCGAACACATAGTAGTCGTGGTGAGAACGGGTTTCGACCTCGCGGCAGTATTGCAGCAGCCATTCTTCGTCGCCGAAATACTTGGTGTCGTCCTTGCCCGCCTGCATGCGGCTGCGGCGGCTCCAGCGGTTGGCCATGCCGATGCCAAAATTGGGGTGCAGCCGCGCAAACAGCCACTGCGCCAAGGAGGAAGTGAACACCCGCTTCAGGGCCTTGTAGCTGTAGTCCTTCGGCCCCAGCCCATCGCCGTGCCCAATGTGAAACAGTTGGTTGCCAATGCGCTGCGACACTTCCCGGCGCAGCACCGGAATGCCCATTTCCTGCGTGAAATAGCCGAACATCCACATGTCGTGGTTGCCGGTGAAAATGGTGATGGGCAGGCCGGCATCGGTCAGTTCCGCCAGCTTGCCCTGCAGCCGGATGAAGCCGCGCGGCACGGCGTGCCGATACTCAAACCAGAAGTCGAACAAGTCGCCCAGCAGGTAGATGGCGGCCGCGTCGCGGGCCGCGGCGTCGAGCCAGCGCACGATGCGCTTCTCCCGCTCCAGCGACGCCGCCGCATTGGGCGCGCCCAGGTGAAAGTCGGAAGCGAAGTAGACCTTTTTGCCGGGCGGCAGGGCCAGGTCGGGCAGGGTGAGGGCTTGCTTCATGCAGACAGAAGTTCAGCGTCGTCTTCGAGCAAAAACAAGGCAATGCGGCGCGGGCCGTGGGCCCCGAGCACCAAGGTTTTTTCAATGTCCGCCGTGCGGCTGGGGCCGGTGGTGAGCGACACCATGGAGGGCAGCTGCGCGCCGTAGCGGGCCTGCATGCGGCGCAGCGCATCGCCGATTTCGGCCACTACCTGGCTGGGCCGGGCCAGCACCAGGTGCTGGTCGGGATAGATGCTCAGCCGCCGTCCGCTGCCGGTGGCGCCCGACACCAGCACGCTGCCCGTGCGCGCCACCAGGGCCTCGCAGGAAGTCAGGCTCAAATCGGCGTGTTCGATAAATTCGGTTTCATCGGCCCGAAAGGCTACGCCGGCCTTGTAGAGCAGGGCCTGCAGCTCGGGCTCCCACACAAACGGGATGCCCACCTGCTGCCGCTGCCGGAACCCCGCCAGCTGCGCCGCCAGGTGCGGCAGCGACTCGCAGTAGTAGAACTCCCCTCCCACCCGCTGGAAGCTTTCGGCAAAAGCCACCACGGGGTCGTCGGCGCCCAGCGGCGGATGCACGGGCGCGGCAAAATCGGGCCGGGGCGGCAGTTGGGCCGAGCCGGCCGCCAGCCCTTGCCGAATGCGGGCCAGCACGGCCTCCCGGGCTCCGGTAGCAGAAGTTTCTGAATCCATAGCGCAAAGCAAGCTGAAACGGCGAAGATAAAGCCGGGCCGCCCTCTGGGTTACGGGCCAGGCAACCCGAGGCGGGCCTGCGGCATCTCCTGGCCGGTACCGAAGCCACCCGTCCGCCCTACTTTTATACGCTTATCCAAACGCCTTTTTCCCGACTTATTTCCATGACTTCTCTTCTCCGCTCGGTGCTCTGCCTTTGCCTGGGGCTGCCGCTGCTGCCCCGCCCCGCAATGGCCCAGCAGCTATCGGGCACCGTTTCTGGCGCCACCTCGCAGCAGCCGCTGCCGTTCGTCAACATCGGCTTGCCGGCGCGCGGCCTGGGCACCGTGTCGGACGAGCAAGGCCGCTACCAGCTGCGCTACAACCCTGCTTATGCGGCCGATACCGTCCGGATTTCCAGCGTGGGCTTCGAGCCGCGACTGGTGCCGTTCGCGGCCTTGCTGGCCGCTCCGAATGTGGTCCTTACTCCGGCTGCCGTATCCCTGGCAGAAGTGAGCGTGCTGGCCACCAATACCAAGTTGCGCACGCACACGCTGGGCTTGGCCAAGCCCTCGTCTCACTTCGACATGCACATGTCCTCCAATGAGTTGGGCACCGAGCTGGGCACCATCATTCGCCTGGCCCGGCGGCCGACGCTGGTGCAAACCCTGCACGTGGCCGTGGTCAAGAACGAAGCCGGCCCCCTCACCTTTCGCCTCAACCTCTACCGCCTCGATGCCAAAGGCCTGCCCACCAACGACAAGCTGCTGAGCCGCGACGTGCTGCTGACGGCCTCCGAAACGCCCGGCGTGCTCACCGCCGACCTCTCGGCCGACCACCTGGTGGTCGACCAGGATTTTCTGCTGGCGGTAGAATGGGTGAAAGGCGCCGATGCAGTTGCCGTCGACCTCACCAAACGACTGGGTTTCGGTGGTTCGCTCAGCTACGGCTACGATATTTTCATGCGCCGCACCAGCCAAGCCGCCTGGAAGAAGCCCACCTTCAAAAGCAACATGCCGCTGCTGGGCCTGCGCCCCCAGGTGGCTTTCTACACCACCGTGCGCGACTAATTCCTTCACAAACGGCCACAAAAAAGCCCGCTTCTGCAGTCAGAAGCGGGCTTTCTTTTTTGAAAATGCGAACAACTACGCGCCAGCCACGGCATTGCCGCTGGGGGCCGATGCCTCGTTGTTGCGGTCGTCGTTCAGGCCGGGCAGGTTGAGGTCGGGCAGGTCGTTGCCGAGCTTGCCGCCGGCGGCTTGCTCCCCTTTCACCTCGCTGGCGGTTTCGCTGCGGTCGGTGCCGGCCATGTGGGCTTGGTAGTTGGTTTGGGTAGCGAAAGGACGCGGGCCCACGAGGCGGGTCAGGTCTTCCTGCTGCAGCACTTCCTTCTCCAGCAACTCCTTGGCAATCACCTCCAGCTCGTGGCGGCGCTCGGTTAGCAGCTCCTTCGTGCGGGTGTACGCCTGGTCGATGATGCTGCGCACTTCCTCGTCAATCATCTGCGAAGTAGCTTCCGAATAGGGCTTCGAAAAACCGTACTCGTTCTGGCCCTTCGAGTCGTAGAACGACACGTTGCCGAGCTTGGCGTTCATGCCGTACATCGTCACGATGGAATAGGCCATTTTGGTGATGCGCTCCAGGTCGCTCAGGGCGCCGGTCGAGATTTTGCCAAACACCAGCTCCTCGGCGGCGCGGCCACCCAGAGCCATGCACATCTCGTCAATCAACTGCTCGGTGTTGTACAGAAACTGCTCCTTGGGCAGGTACTGCGCGTAGCCGAGGGCAGCCACCCCGCGGGGCACAATGCTCACTTTCACAAGCGGGTCGACGTGCTCCAAGAACCAGCCCGCGATGGCGTGGCCGGCTTCGTGGTAGGCCACGATGCGCTTTTCGCCGGGCGAAATGATTTTGTTTTTCTTCTCCAGGCCCCCAATCACGCGGTCGATGGCGTCGGTGAAGTCTTGGTCGGTGATAAACTTCTTGTCGCGGCGGGCGGCAATAAGGGCGGCCTCGTTGCAGACGTTGGCAATCTCAGCGCCGGCAAAGCCCGGGGTCTGAGCCGACAGACGGCGGGCGTCCACGTCGGGGCCCAGCGTCAGCGGCTTCAGGTGCACGTTGAAAATCTCAGTACGGCCGTTGATGTCCGGCTTGTCGATGCTGATTTGGCGGTCGAAACGGCCTGGACGCAGCAGGGCCGAGTCGAGGGTATCGGGGCGGTTGGTAGCGGCCAGGATGATGACCCCGGAGTCGGTGCCGAAACCGTCCATTTCCACCAGCAGCGAGTTCAGGGTGTTCTCGCGCTCGTCGTTGCCGCCGGGCACCGAGCCGCGCGAACGGCTCCGGCCCACGGCATCAATCTCATCAATGAAGATGATGCAGGGCGCCTTGGCTTTGGCTTGCTTAAACAAGTCGCGCACGCGGGCCGCGCCCACACCCACAAACATCTCCACGAAGTCGGAACCCGACAGCGAGAAGAACGGCACGTCGGCCTCACCGGCTACGGCTTTGGCCAGCAATGTTTTACCGGTACCGGGAGGGCCTACGAGCAAGGCGCCTTTCGGAATCTTGCCGCCGAGAATGGTGAACTTGCTGGGGTTCTTCAAGAACTCCACAATCTCCTGCACTTCCTCTTTGGCTTCTTCGAGGCCGGCCACGTCTTTGAAGGTAATTTTCACCTTGTCGCCGCCTTCAAACAGAGCCGCGCGGCTTTTGCCGATGCTGAAAATCTGGCCGCCGGGGCCTCCGGCGCTGCCCATGCGCCGCATCAGAAACCAGAACCCGACAATCATCAACACGATGAAACCATAGTTCCAGATGTAGTCGCCGGGACTGTTGCGCTCCTCAATGTTGAGGGGCAAGCGCTGGGCGCTGGGCACGTCTTTTTGCAGTTTGTCCAAGTCTTCTTTGAACAGCTTGGCGTCCACTACCGGGAAGTAAAACTGCGAGCCCGTGGTGGCGGTGCCAAAGGGCGTGCGGCGCGTCAGGTCTTGGCGATACTCCGTTTTTTGCAGGGCCTCAGGCTTGAGGCGCACTTCCACTACTTTCTGGTTGCTGACGATGGTGATGTCCTTCACGTCGCCGGCGGCCACCATAGCCTCAAACTTCTGCTGGTCGATTTTGGCCGGCGCGTTCATGCTGTTCATCACCAGCACACCGAACACGAACACGAGCAAGCCGGCCAACACCCACAGCTGCAAACCCGGGCGGGGGTTCGGCGCCGGGGTCAGGGGCTTCTTTTTCTTGCTGTTATTGGGATTTTTATCCGACATGAAAATAGCTATTAAAATCAGGTATACCTACGAGCCTAACACCGCCTCAGAAGCAAATGTTCGGCCATGCAAGAAGACGTAGAATAGGCGTTTTTATTTTAGGCGAGAGCCTTTTTTAACGCCTGTCATCCTGAGCGCAGCAAAGGACCTCCTCACGTTAGCATCCGCGTGATTTTACTGCAGGCTATTCAGCTGTGAGAAGGTCCTTCGCTGCGCTCAGGATGACAGAAAAGCTTTACGCCGGCTCCGCTTCCACGTAGCGGATGTCGGCGTCGCCCCACAGCTCTTCGAGGGCGTAGAACTTGCGGCGGTCGCGCAGAAACACGTGCACCACTACGTCCACGTAGTCGAGCAGCACCCACTCGCGGTTGGTGCGGCCTTCGGTTTGCCAGGGGCTTTCGCCGGTTACTTTTTCAATCTCCTCTTCTACCGAGCGGGCCACGGCGTCGAGTTGGGTATCGGAATTGGCCGAGCAGATAATGAAATAATCTGCCACGGCGTTTTTTAATTCCTTCAAATTCAGCACCACGATGTCGGACGCTTTTTTGTCCTGCATCCCGCGGATGACCAAATCTGCCAATGTGTCTGAATCCTGCCGGACCAACGTGCTTTTCATATTGTGGTGTTAGGTGTGAGCTTTGCAGCTGAAAGTCTACGAAGTTAACGATACGCGAAAGAAGGCCGTGGTTGTCACCCCTCAAACCCTGTTCACGGGCCAACAACTCGTCTGGTTGTCGGCCTGTGCCTCCACCAATTCGGAGGCCCAGGCGTTGATTGTCCAAAACCGGGCCAGCGAGGGCTGCACCGTCATTACGGACTTTCAGTCGGCTGGCCGGGGCCAGCGCGGCAACCAGTGGGAAGCCGCCCCCGCCGAAAACCTGATGCTTTCGGTGGTGTGGCAGCCCACGTTTCTGGCAGCCGCGCAGCAGTTCCAGCTCAGCCAGGCCGTGGCCCTGGGGGTGCACGACTGGGCCGCGGCCCTGCTGGGCCCCGACCCCAAGCTGAAGCTGAAGTGGCCCAACGACCTGTACTACGGCGACCAGAAGCTGGGTGGCATCTTGATTGAAAACACCCTGAGCGGGCCAAAGATTCAATATAGCATCATTGGTATCGGCATGAATATCAACCAGCAAGGATTTGCCGTGCCCACGGCCACTTCGCTGCGCCTGCTCACGGGCCGCGCCTACGACCGGGCCGCGCTGGCCGCCCGCCTGCTCGAATGCCTGGAGCGCCGCTACCTGCAGCTGCGCGCCGGGCAGGTGGGCGCGCTGCGCCAGGCGTACCTCCGCGCCCTGTATCGCTACCAGGAAACCCACACCTTTCTGATTGACGGGCAGGAAACGCAGGGTCAGATTGTGGGCGTGGAAGAAGACGGCCGGCTGGCCGTGGCCGTGGGCCCGGAGCTACGACGGTTTGGCATGCAGGAAATCCGGCACCTGTAGCCACCGGAGCCGCCGTTTTGGCTTCTGTGGTTCAACCATTAAATGGCAGTAATAAAATATTTCCGGGTATAGGCAACCGGCTGGCTCATCTGGCCGAGTTGATTTTGTTGCCGCCGTACAACTTTTGGCCGTTTTGACAGTCTATCAAACCGAAACGACTGGCCCGGCGTTGGTTGCGCAACTCGGCACGGTGCTTGTCTTTGCCGTGGCCGGCACTTACCTTGCTTGTCACCTTACTCTTTTCTGCTTGCCCGTATGAAACTTTTTACTCGAATTATGGCTGTGGCCGCCATTTTGGCCATGCCTCTGGCGCCGGTCCTGGCCGCTAACATCACCATTACGGTGGGCGACAATTACTACCGGGGCCCGGGCAACACCACCCAAAACTTTGATGTCCGTACCATCAACGTCGGCGACGTGGTGACTTGGAACTTCGTGGGCAATGCCAGCCACCCCACCGCGTCCGACAACGGCGCCTGGGTCACTTTCACGACCAACCGCTCCATCACTTTCAACACGGTGGGTACCTTTGCTTACCACTGCGAAGCTCACGGTGCACCGGGCGCCGGCCAATACGGCGTGCTCACGGTGCGGGCCGTAACCGCCACCACCCTGGACGCCAACGCCGCCGGCATTGCCCTGAGCGTGTACCCCAACCCCAGCCACGGGCAAGTGACGGTGAAGCTGGACCAGAAGCCTGGCGTGGACTACAAGCTGCGCCTGAGCAACATCATCGGCCAGGAAGTGCGCACCATTGCTCTCAAGCCCGAGCTGACGGCCGCCGGCCTGCCCCTCGACCTGAGCGACCTGCGCGCCGGCTTGTACATGTACAGCCTGCTGGTGGACGGCAAGGTGGTGAGCACGAAACGAATTGTGCTGCAGAATTAAGGTTTCTTTGCCCGAACTACTGACCAAAAAGCAGCCCATGGCTGCTTTTTGTGTTTCTGGCCTGTATCGGCGGCGGGTTCGTGCGCAGTGCAACCGTGCATTGCCTACTTTTGCCCTTTAACTGATTTGCTAGCTTCTTTTTCCGGCCGCGTTTTGCAAACGACGGGCGGCGTTGTGTGCCTCATTCGATAGTATGCGTTCCTTTAAAAGCCTGAACAACCTGGTCGGCTGGCTCGTGTTTGCCATTGCCGCCGTCACCTACCTGCTCACCCTGGAGCCCACGGCCTCGTTCTGGGACTGCGGCGAGTTCATTGCCTGCTCCTACAAGCTGCTGGTGCCGCACCCTCCGGGAGCACCCACCTTCCTGCTGCTGGGCCGCATCATGTCGCTGTTTTCGTTTGGCGACGTGACCAAGGTGGCCGTGCTCATCAACGCCCTTTCGGGCCTGAGCAGCGCCTTCACCGTCCTGTTTTTGTTCTGGATTATCACCCGCATGGCCCGCAAGCTGGTGCTGCGCGAGGCCGTGGGCAACAGCAACCTGCGGGCCGAAGCCATCGAGCCCAACGGCTACCAGCGCCTGCTCATCCTGAGCGCGGGCGCGGTGGGGGCGCTGGCTTTCACCTTCTCCGACTCCTTCTGGTTTAATGCCGTGGAGGGCGAAGTGTACGCCATGTCGGCGCTGTGCACGGCGGCCGTGGTGTGGCTGATGCTCAAGTGGGAAGCCCACGCCGACGAGCCCGATTCTGATAAGTGGATTGTGCTCATTGCCTACGTCATCGGCCTGAGCATCGGCGTGCACTTGCTGAACCTCTTGACCCTGCCGGCCCTGGGCTTCATCTATTACTACCGCCGCACCGCCAACCCCAGCATGAAGGGCGGCATCCTGGTGATGGTGGTGAGCATGATTATCGTGGGGTCCATTCTGGTGGGCATCATTCCCGGCCTGCCCACGCTGGCGGGCAGCGTCGAGGTGTTCTTCGTGAATACCATTGGTCTGCCGTTCAACTCGGGCCTGTTTGTGTTCCTGATGGTCTTTATCGGGCTGATTTGGTTTGGCTTCCGGCTTTCGTACCAGCGCCGCAGCCAGTTGCTGAACACGGCCATGCTGTGCTTTGTGTTCATTCTGATTGGGTACTCGTCGTATCTGATTGTGCCCATCCGCAGTTCGTTTCAGCCCACTATTAATGAAAACGACCCGGAGGATGTGCTCTCCTTCGTGAGCTACCTCAAGCGGGAGCAGTACGGCTCGCGCCCGTTGCTCTACGGCCCGCAGTTCAACGCCCAGCCCAACGGGCAGGAGCCCGGTGCGCCCCGCTACGCCCGCGACCCCAAGACCGGCCGCTACAAAGAGCTGCCCCCGCAGCCCGAGTACACGTACGCCGACGAGGACAAGATGCTGATTCCGCGCATCTACAGCTACGAGCCCGACCAGATTGCCAACTACAAGAAGTGGGTCGACATTCAGGACGGCGTGAAGCCGACCATGGGCCAGAACCTGGGCTTTCTGTTCCGCTACCAGATGGGCCACATGTTCTGGCGCTACTTCATGTGGAACTTCGTGGGCCGCGAGTCCGACATTCAGCAGGCGGGCGTGGTCACGCCCTTCAGCCCCGGCAAAAGCACGCTGCCGGCCCGCATCGGCGAGAGCCCGGCGCACAACAACTTCCTGGCGCTGCCGCTCATTCTGGGCCTCATCGGCCTGTTTTTCCAGAGCCGCCGCGACAGCAAAGACGCCTGGGTGACGGGCCTGCTGTTCCTGATGACGGGCCTGGCCATCGTGTTCTACCTCAACCAGCCGCCGCGTGAGCCGCGCGAACGGGACTACACCTTCACCGGCGCCACGTTTGCCTTCTCCATCTGGATAGGCCTGGGCGTACTGGGGCTGGCCGAACTATTTGGGAAGGTGGTGAAGGCCGACGGCCTGCGCGCCGGCCTGGCCCTGGTGGTGGGCCTGCTCGTGCCGGGCATTATGGCAGCCCAAGGCTGGGATGACCACGACCGGAGCAACCGCTATAACTCCGTGGACTCGGCCAAAAACCTGCTGAACTCCTGCGCCCCGAACGCCATCCTGTTCACCAACGGCGACAACGACACCTTCCCGCTCTGGTACGCCCAGGAGGTGGAAGGCGTGCGCACCGACGTGCGCGTGGCCGTGCTCTCGTACCTGAACACCGACTGGTACATTGCCCAGATGAAGCGCCGCGCCTACAAGTCGCAGCCCTTCCCCATCAGCATGGGCCCCGAGGCCTACGCCCAGGGCACCAACGACATGCTGCCCTACGCCGCCAACCCGGCCGTGCAGAGCGTGAACCTCAAGGAATTCATCCAGCTCATCGCCTCCAATAACCCGCTGCTGCAGGTGCAGTACCAGGAGGGCGGCCCGAGCATGAACTCCTTCCCGACGCCCAACTTCTACCTGCCCATCGACACGGTGGCGGTGCGCAAGCTCGGCATCATCCCCAAAGACCGGGAGAACCAGCTGGTGAGCAAGATGGAGTGGAGCATGGGCAAACGCGCCATTGAGAAGAAAAACCTGGTGATTCTGGACATGATTGCCAGCAACAACTGGCAGCGCCCCATCTACTTCAGCAGCACCGTGGCGCCCTCCGACTACATGAACCTGCAGCCGTACTTCCAGCTCGAAGGCATGGCCTACCGCCTGCTGCCGCTGAAAGACCCGAACTACGACCCCCGCTCCGGCGACGAGGGCTTCGTGGAAAAGGACCTGACCTACGAGCGCCTGATGAAAACCTTCAGCTACCGCGGCCTGCAAAACCCACACATCTTCTACGACGAGAACAACCTGCGCTTCCCGGCCAACTACCGCGACAAGTTTGCCCGCCTCTCGCAGGCCTACCTCTCGGCCGGCAACGTGGCCAAAGCCAAGGAAGTGGCCGACAAGTGCCTGGAGCTGATGCCCGACAACACCATTCCCTATGACTATTACTCGCCGCAGCTGGTGCCCGCCCTGGTGGCCGGCGGCGAAAAAGCCAAAGCCGACCAGCTCCTCGACGCCATGACGCGCCGCTCGGAGCAGATGCTGGCCTACTACAGCACCAAGCCCGACGCCAGCCTGTTTGAGGACGACATGCGCGGCTACCTGCTGGGCCTGCAAAGCGTGTACCGCGCCGCCGAGCTCAGCGGCGACAGCGTACGCGCCCAGAAGGCCTACGGGCTGATGAACCAGTACTACCCGCGGTAGGCACTTGGTATAGGAGCAATGAAGTAAAGGCCGGTTCGCGCAGTGCGGGCCGGCCTTTTTCATGCCCGAAGTCTATTCTTTTCCAATACCATTGGCCGTATTTGAGCGTTTACAGCAGGAAATGGCTAATTTGACGTATTCCAGCCGGCGTCTCCGCATGAACATGGCAATGAAACGCAATTTTGTCCTCAGCCTAATCGGTTGCCTGCTGCTGACGACGTTGGCGGCGAACGTCGCGCACCAGCCCCTGGCCCCGCGCCCCGACTACGCCGGCCTCTACCGCGACGTGGCCCGCCTGGACGTGGACACGCGCCGCGAGGGCGACAGCCTGCGCTTTTACCTGCGCCTGCCCCCACCGGCCCGCCTGGGCCCCGGCCACCCCTTGCGCCTCACCGCCTGGCCCAGCTACGAAGCCCGCCAGCCCCTGTGGCAAGACAGCGTGCCCCGCCGCCAGCAGCACGCCATCCCCTTCCCTGATGGGGTGCGCCTGAGCTTCTGCGTGGCCGCGAGCCGGCTGCCGACCGGCACCGTGCTACAGTTCAACACCACGCTGCCCGACGCCAAAGACGACTACCAGGAGCCCACCACCACGGCCTGGCTGCGCCTGACCGAGGCCCTGCTGGCGCGCCCGTTTGTGCTCGTGGATTCGTTGGGCCAGCCTTTGCTGCGGCGCTACGTACAGGCCGGCGAGTCTTTCGGCGTCGACAGCTACGGCCTCTACCAGCCCGTGCGCTGGAAGCGCTACGCCGTGAACCCAACCCCGGCCCTGCCGCCCATGACCAACCCGGCCGCCATGCCCGCCGGCCCCCGCACGCTGCCCGTGCTCGACTCGGCCGAAACGCGCCCCGGCCAGCCCCTGCGCTTCGAGGAGCCCGGCCTGTACGCGTTGCGCGTGGGCTCGCGCAGCACCCGCCCGCCGGTGCTGGCCGTGCTGGCGGCCCCCAACCGCTACCCCGAGCTCACCACGGCCGCCGAGCTCATCGAGCCGCTGCGCTACCTCACCACCAGCCAGGAGCGCAAGAAGCTCACCGACGCCCCCGAGCCCAAGCGCGCCGTGGACCGGTTCTGGCTCGACATCGCCCAGGGCAACCAGAAGCTGGGCAAAGAGCTCATCCGCCGCTACTACGGCCGCGTGATGGCCGCCAACGAATTATTTGCCGCCCACAAGGCCGGCTGGCTCACCGACCGGGGCCTGCTGTACGTGGTGATGGGCCCGCCGCCCAGCGTGCGGCGGCTGTTCGACGGCGAGGAACGGTGGTTCTACCCGGAGGCGGGCCTGGGCGGCGGGGGCGTCACCTTCAGCTTCCGGCCCCGGCCGAGTACCTTTGCGCCTGATTACTACGAATTGGTGCGCCGGCCCGAGTACGAACTGCTCTGGTATGCCGCCGTTGAAAAATGGAGAACCCCACCGACCGCCCTGACCGGCCCGAACGTCCCCAGCGACCTGCCCGCCCGGTAGCCGGCCGCCGCTTCTACGACGGCGCCAACCGCCCCGTCACCCCCAAACAGTTCCGCCCCGACCGCGGCGGCAGCGAGTTTGACGACCGCCCCGCCCGCCCCCGCGGCCGCGGCGGCTCCGACAACCGCGACGACTTCGGCGCCGACCGCCCCGCCCGCCCGGAGCGCGGCGACAGCCGCCCGCCCTACCGCGAGCGCAGCGAAGGCGGCCCACGCGGCGGCCAGGACCGGCCCCGCTACGAAAACCGACCGGCCCAGGCGTCGAGCATCGACATGCTGTTTGGCCTGCGCCCCATTTTGGAAGCGCTGAGTGCCGGCCGCACGCTGGAGAAAATCTTCCTGCTGCGCGGCACCAAGAACAGCTTGGTTACCGACATTTCCACCGCCGCTCGCGAGGCCGGCATTCAGGTGCAGATGGTGCCCGTGGAGAAGCTCGACAACCTGACGCGCAAAAACCACCAGGGCGCCGTGGCCTTCGTGTCGCCCATCGACTACGCCCCGCTCGACAACATCGTGTCCGGGCTGTTTGAGGAAGGCAAAGTGCCCTTCCTGCTGCTGCTCGACCGCATCACCGACGTGCGCAACTTCGGCGCCATTGCCCGCACCGCCGAGTGCCTGGGCGTGCACGCGCTGGTGGTGCCCAGCCGCGGCGCGGCCCAAATCAACGGCGACGCCCTCAAAACCTCGGCCGGTGCGCTCAACATCCTGCCGGTGTGCCGCGAAGTGAGTTTGCACGAAACCATTCGCTTCCTGCAGCAGTCGGGCATCACCGTAGTGGCTTGTACCGAGAAAGCGGATGAAGCCGTGGGTGCCGCTGAAGTGGATTTTAGCGGCCCCGTGGCCGTACTCATGGGCTCCGAAGAAGACGGCATCTCGCCCGACCTGCTGAACCTAGCCGACGTGAAGCTGAAAGTGCCCATGACCGGCCAGATTCAAAGCCTGAACGTGGGCGTGGCCGCCGGCATCATGCTGTTTGAGGTGGCCCGGCAGCGGGTGGCGCAATCTTAAAGAGCAACTATTGTCATCCTGAGCGCAGCGAAGGATGGCGGACAACCTAAAAGCCCCGGCACTGCGCAGTGCCGGGGCTTTTAGGTAAATGGGCGGTCTGGTTCTAACAGCAGGGATTGCTGCGCTGCGCTCGCAATGACAGGCGGCGCCTAGTTGTACCCCGCGCCCTTCTTGGCCTTCACGTCGGCCACGAATTCCTTCACGCGCTGCTCCTCGCTACGCTTGCAGATGAGCAACACGTTGTCGTACTCGGCCACGATGTAGTCTTCCAGGCCCTGCACCACCACGAGGCGCTCTTCCGGCGTTTTGATGACGCAGCCGGTGGTGTCGTAGAGCAGCACGTCGCCGCTCACCATGTTGCCATTGTCGTCGTGCTGGCCGATGCGGTGCAGCGAGTCCCAGGTGCCCACGTCGCTCCAGCCGAAATCGGCGGGCAGCACGTACACATTATCAGCCTTTTCCATCACGCCGTAGTCGATGCTGATGTTGCGGCAGCGCGAGTAAGCTTCGCCGATGAACTCCTCTTCCTGGGGCGTACCGAGCTGCGCCACGCCTTCATCAAACACTTCGGCGATGTCGCTCAGGTACTGGTGGAAGGCATTGATAATCACATCGGCCCGCCACACAAACAGGCCGGAATTCCAGAGAAAGTCGCCGCTTTCCACAAACATGCGGGCCAGCTCCAGATTAGGTTTCTCGGTGAAGGTTTTCACCTTGTGCAGCTCGCCGCCGGGCAGGCTCTGCTCGTCCATGTACTGGATGTAGCCGTAGCCGGTGTCGGGGCGCGAGGGCTGAATGCCGAGCGTGATGAGCACGTCGTGAGCCCGGGCGGCGTTGACGGCTTTGCGAATGAGCCGTCGGAATTCGTCTTCGCGCAGCACGGCGTGGTCGGCGGGCGTCACAATGATGGTGGCCTGCGGGTCGCGCTGGGCAATGCGGTAGCTGGCGTAGGCGATGCACGGGGCCGTGTTGCGGCCGATGGGCTCGCCCAGAATCTGGTCGGCGGGCAGGTCGGGCAGGTGTTCCTGCACCAGCTGGGTGTAGTCGCGGTTGGTCACCACGAAAACGTTTTCGCGGGGGCACACGCCGGCAAACCGGTCCACGGTAAGCTGCAGCATGGAGCGCCCGACGCCCAACACGTCGTGAAACTGCTTGGGGTGGTGGGTGCGGCTAAAAGGCCAGAAGCGGCTGCCAATGCCGCCCGCCATAACAACGAGGTAAGTGGAATTCATTACCACAAAGGTAAGACCGGCGCAGAACCTATGGCGCAGTCTTGGCAGCGGGCACTACACCAGGCCCTCGCGCAGCAAATCGTGCAGGTGAATGAAGCCGGCGAAGGCGCCCTGCTCCGTCACCACCAATTGCGTGATGTTGCGCTGCTGCATGCGGGCCAGGGCTTCAGCGGCAAAGTCTTCGATGTCAATCGTGGCCGGGCGGGGCGTGAGGATGTCGCGGGCGCGCAGGTTTTCCAGGTCCGAGAAGCTGCCCAGCATGCGGCGCAGGTCGCCATCGGTGATGATGCCGGCCAGCTCGCCGGCGGCATTTAGCACCGCCGTGGCCCCGAGGCGCTTGCCGGAGATTTCGAGCAATACTTCCTTCAACGGTGCCTCTTCCTGCACCTGGGGGCGCTGGTTCTGGCGGCTGAGGTCGCCTACTTTCAGGTAGAGGCGCTTGCCGAGGGTGCCACCGGGGTGCAGGCGGGCAAAGTCGGCGGCCGTGAACTGCCGGCTTTCGAGCAGGCACACGGCCAGGGCGTCGCCCAGGGCCAGGGCGGCGGTGGTGCTGGTGGTGGGCGCCAGGTTGTTGGGGCAGGCCTCCTTGGCCACTGGGGCGTGCAGGATATAGGTAGCCTGCTGGCCGAGGTAGGAGTCGGCGCGGCTCACCAGCGCGGCCAGCGGCACGCCCTTGCGGCGCAGCAGGGGCACCAGCACCTTGATTTCGGGCGTGTCGCCGCTTTTGCTGATGGCGATGACGAAGTCTTCGGGCTGAATCATGCCCAGGTCGCCGTGGATGGCGTCGGCCGCGTGCATGAACAGGGCCGGGGTGCCGGTGCTGTTGAGCGTGGCCACGATTTTGCCGGCCACGTGCGCGCTTTTGCCGATGCCCGTGACCACCACGCGGCCCTTGAGTTGCAGAATGGCTTGCACGCAGCGCACAAAGTCGGGGGTGGCGGCAATGGCCTCGGCCACGTCGTGCAAGGCGGCGGCCTCTTCGTGCAGCACCTGCCGGGCAATGGTGAGCATATCGGCGGGCGAAGGGGCGGCGCCAGCGGCGGCCAGATTGGCGGAGACAGGTGATGCGGGCATGAGCGAAGCAGGAAATGGCGCTGCAAAATTCGGCTACAGAAGCTAAGCCAGCGGCTCGGCTCTAAGGCCCCAAACAGGGCCTTCGAACCATTCGTTTTCAGCCATTAAACGGCCTGAGCAAACTGCCGTTTGCAAACGCCTTGTTCGTCTGGCGTTTGCATTTTACCGGGGGCGCAGCCGCGCTTTCGGCGTTACGAAATTGTTTTCCACAATTCACGAAAAACACCATTTTTCACGTAAAAAAACAATCCTCGTGCTTATCTTCGTTAAGAACCGCGCTTCCGCACGCCTCTCATCTGAGCTTACGAACTATGTCAACAGTTGCCCTTCAAGAATCCCCGGTCCTCACGGCCGATTTGAAACATACGCTCAAAGAAGTATTCGGCTACGGCCAGTTTCGAGGGACACAGGAAGCTGTTATTCAGAACATACTGGCGGGCCGCAACACCTTCGTCATCATGCCCACCGGCGCGGGCAAGAGCCTGTGCTACCAGCTCCCGGCCTTGGTGCTGCCGGGCACGGCCATCGTCATTTCACCGCTCATCGCCCTGATGAAAAACCAGGTCGACCAACTCGGTGCTTTTGGCGTGAATGCCCAGGTGTACAATTCGACGCTGACCAAGACGGAGATGAACCGCGTCAAGAAAGACGTGATGAACGGCGACGTGCGCCTGCTCTACGTGGCCCCGGAAAGCCTCACCAAAGACGACACCATTGAGTTTCTGCTGAAAAGCACCATCAGCTTTGTGGCCATCGACGAGGCCCACTGCATCTCGGAATGGGGCCACGACTTCCGCCCCGAGTACCGCAAGATTCGCGGCATCATCGACAACCTGGGCGGCAACGTGCCCATCATCGCCCTCACGGCCACGGCCACGCCCAAAGTGCAGCTGGATATCCAGAAGAACCTGCAGATGGACGACGCGTCGGTGTTCAAAACCAGCTTCAACCGCACCAACCTCTACTACGAGGTGCGCGCCAAGCACAACACCAAAAAGCAGCTGATTCAGTACGTGAAGCAGCACAAGGGCAAGGCCGGCATCATTTATTGCCTGAGCCGCAAGAAAGTGGAAGAAATAGCCGAGTTGCTGCGCGTGAACGACGTGCGCGCCCGCCCCTACCACGCCGGCCTCGACCAGCAGACCCGCATCGACAACCAGGACGCTTTCCTGAACGAGGAATGCGACGTCATCGTGGCCACCATTGCCTTCGGCATGGGCATCGACAAGCCCGACGTGCGCTTCGTGGTGCACTACGACGCGCCCAAGTCCATTGAGGGCTACTACCAGGAAACCGGCCGCGGCGGCCGCGACGGCCTGGAAGGTAACTGCCTGATGTTCTACAGCTACGACGACATTCTGAAGCTGGAGAAATTCAGCAAAGACAAGCCGGTGACCGAGCGCGACAACGCCCACCAGCTGCTGCAGGAAATGACGAACTACGCCGAGTCGTCGGTGTGCCGGCGGCGGCAGCTGCTCCACTACTTCGGCGAGGTGCTGGAGAAAGACTGCGGCTTCTGCGACAACTGCAAGCACCCCAAGGAGCGGTTTGAGGGCGAAGCGGCCGTGGGCCTGGCCCTGCGCGCCGTGGTGCAGACCGAAGCCCGCTTCAACCTGACGCACATCGGCCAGGTGCTGCTGGGGCTCAGCAACCCGCACATCGAGAGCTACGCCCACAATGCGCTGCCGGTGTACGGCCAGGGCAAGGAGCTGGGCGACGCGCAGTTCTGGCACTCGGTGCTGCGCCAGTGCCTGCTGAACGGCTTCCTGGAAAAAGACATCGACAGCCTGGGCCTGGTGCGCATCACGGACAAGGGCATGGATTTCATTGAGAATCCGTACTCCATTACCCTCACCCGCGACCACAATTTCGACGCCGAGCAGAAGGCCGACGAGGAAAAGGAGGAAGTGCAGCAAGCCGCCGGGCACGACGAAGCCTTGTTTACGCAACTCAAGGAGCTGCGCAAGCAGGTGGCCAAGCAGAAGAACCTGCCGCCCTACGTCCTCTTCCAGGACCCGAGCCTGAAGGAGATGGCCACCACCTACCCCACCACGCTGCACGACCTCACGCACGTGTCGGGCGTGGGCCAGGGCAAAGCGCAGAAGTTTGGCGCGCCGTTCGTGGCGGCCATCAAGAAGTACGTGGAAGACAACGACATCGAAACCGCGGAAGACGTGGTGGTGAAGTCGGCCGTGAACCGCTCGAAAATCAAAATCTACATCATTCAGCAAATCGACAAGAAGATGATGCTGGAAGACGTGGCCTCGTCGAAAGGCATTTCGATGGCCGAGCTGATGGAGGAAATCGAGCACATCTGCTACTCCGGCACCCGCCTGAACCTGGGCTACTACCTCGACGAAATGGTGGAAGAAGAGCGTCAGGAGGAGATTTACGACTACTTCATGTCGGCCACGACCGACAACATTGCCGTGGCCATGAAGGAACTGGGCGACGAGTTCAGCGAAGAAGAGCTGCGGCTGGTACGCATCAAGTTCATCAGCGAAGTGGCCAACTAATTCGGAGCTGGCATCCACGAAAGCCGCCCCAACGAAGCAACCTTACACAAGAGGTTGTTTCGTTGGGGCGGCTTTTTGGTGCACGTCTGTCATCCTGAGCGCAGCGAAGGACCTTATCACCGAAGAACGATTTACTGCGGTTCAGCCGGTGCGAGCGTGATAAGGTCCTTCGCTGCGCTCAGGATGACAGGCGCCCATAAACAACCTGCTGAAATCAACCGCCTGTTAACTTGCCAGACATTTCAACTTTTCTGCTTTAAAGTATGACGACTTCTTTTTCTTGCCGGGCGGTTTTGCGCGGCACGCTGGCGCTGCTCTCCATGAGCGCACTCGAGGCCCACGCCAGCGGCCCGCCCGCTGCCCCCGAAGCCCCCGCCAACCCGCTGATGCCGGCTTTCAACCAGCCCATTGCCTTCAGCAAGGCCACCAAGGCCGATGTGCAGCAGGCCACCACCCTGGCCATTGCCAACACCAAAACGGCCCTGACGGCCATCTACAACGTGCCGGCCGGCAAACGCACCTTCGCCAACACCATGCTGCCGCTGGATGCCATGAGCGACAACTTTGGCAGCGTGGCCGGCCCCATCAGCATCCTGTTCAACGCCAGCCCCGATTCGGCGGTGCGCAACCAGGCCGAGCGTAGCCTGGCCCTCATCAGCAAGTATGGCAACGAGCTGGAGCTGGACGAAAAGCTCTACCGGGCCGTGAAGGATTACTCGAAAACCCCGGAAGCCCTGGCCCTGACCGGCCCGCGCAGGAAGTTCCTGACCGAAACCGTGGACGAGTACGAGCGCAACGGCTTCGCCCTGACGCCCGAGAAGCGCCAGGAACTGCAAAAGCTCAACGACAAAATTGCCGACCTGAGCTTGGCCTTCGGGGCCAACATTGCCAAAGACCGGAGCTTTTTGCTGGTGAGCGAGGCCGACATGAAAGGCTTGCCCAACGATTACGTCAAGAGCCGTCCGCGCGAGGGCGCGGCCTACCGCATCAACGTGGACGGGCCCTCCTACGGCACGTTCATGAAATACGCGGAGTCGGAGCCCATGCGCAAGCAGCTCTACACGCTCTACAACAACCGCGCGGCCGAAGCCAACCTGCCCGTGCTGAAGCAGCTGCTCATTGAGCGCCAGAAAAAAGCCCAGCTGCTGGGTTACAAAACCTACGCGGCCTACCAAACCAGCAGCCGCATGGTGAAAAACCCCGAAACCGTGTGGGCTTTCGAAACCAAGCTGGTGGACCGGGTGAAGGTGAAAAGCCAGCAGGACCTCGACGAGCTGCTGGCCGTGAAGCGCGCCTACCTGAAGGACGTGAACGTGAAGACGATAGCGCCCTGGGAAACGTCTTTCTACAGCAACTTACTGATGCAGAACAAGTACCAGGTCGACGCGGAGAAAGTGAAGGAATACTTCGAGGTGAACCACGTGGTGGATGGCCTTTTCAACACCACGCAGCAGTTGTTCGCCTTGAAGTTCAACGAGGTAAAGAACCCTTCGGTGTGGCACAAAGACGCGCGCATGTTTGAGGTGCAGCGCGACGGCAAGCTCATCGGGCGGTTCTACATCGACCTGTACCCGCGCGACAACAAGTACACCCACGCGGCCTGCTTTGGCGTGCAGTCGGGCCGCGCCACGGCCAAAGGCTACCAGCTGCCCACGGCCGTGCTGCTCTGCAACTTCAACGCGCCCACGCCCGGCAAGCCGGCCCTGATGAGCCACGGCCAGGTGGTGACCTTCTTCCACGAGTTTGGCCACGTGATGCACAACCTGCTGACCACGGCCGAGTTGTCGGCGCAGTCGGGCACCAGCGTGAAGCGCGACTTCGTGGAAGCCCCTTCCCAAATCCTGGAAAACTGGGCCTGGAACTACGACGCCCTCAAGACCTTCGCCAAGCACTACCAAACCGGCGAAGTGCTGCCCAAGCCGCTGTACGACAAGATGTGGACGGCCCGCAACGTGGGCTCGGGCCTGGCCGCCTCGAACCAGATTTTGTACGGCACCCTGGACATGACCCTGCACGACCGGTTCGACCCGAACGGCACCGAGACGACCACCGACGTGCTGAAAAAGCTGCAAAACCAGATTACGCCCTTCGCCTACCTCGACGGCACCAACATGCAGGCGTCTTTCGGCCACCTCACCGGCTACGGCGCGGGCTACTACGGCTACATGTGGTCGAAGGTATATGCCGAGGACATGTTCTCGGTGTTTGAGAAAAACGGCATCATGGACAGCAAAACCGGCCTGCGCTACCGCGACTACATCCTGGCCAAAGGCGGCACCGACGAGGAATACACCCTGGTGAAAAACTTCCTGGGCCGCGAGCCCAACCAAGACGCTTTCTTCAAGTCGCTGGGGCTGTAAAGCCCGACGAAGGCATGCTTCCAAACAAAAAAGGCCGCTTCCCCAAGCGGCCTTTTTTGTTTCCGGCTGCGAAGCCTGCCGAACTCTGGCCCCATCGCCGCGTATTGCCTAAATGCCTAGCGTGCTGCCTGGCAAATACTTAGCGAACTATATATGTGGGTTGTATTTGCGTTGCTGGCGGCGTTGGTGTCGGCTACTGTGGTCACCTTGTCGAAAGCAGGCATCAAAAACGTACCGCCCAGCCTGGCGTTTGCCATTCAGGCCGTGCTGATAATCATTGTGTCGTGGGGCACGGTGCTGTGGGAAAACCTGCTGCCCGACCTGGGCAAGATTGAGCGCAAAAGCTGGATGTTCCTCATTGCAGCTGGCATTCTCACGGCCGCGTCCTCGCTGCTTTCCTTCCGGGCCCTGTCCATCGGCGATGCCTCGCGCGTCTCGCCGCTCACCAACGTGGCCTTGGTGTTTTCGGTAACATTGGCCGCCATTTTCCTGAAGGAAAAACTCACGTGGCAGGTGATGCTCGGCGCCGGGCTCATGGCCAGCGGGGCGCTGCTCATCGCCTTCGCCAAGCCGGCCGAAAAACCCGAAGACAATAGCAAAAAAAATGGTCGCCCCGAAACCGGGACGACCATCTACGAATCCAAGCCAGCGGCTTAGATTGCAAACTAGCAGTACTCTTCGAAAGCGCCTTGCAGGTTGTTGACGATGCGCATGGCGTCGGAGCCTTCGATGTGGTAGCGCTCAATCATGTGCACCAACTCGCCGTCTTTGAACAGGGCGATGCAGGGCGACGAAGGAGGGTACGGCAGCAGGTGCTCGCGCATCTTGGCCACGGCGTCGGTTTCCATGCCGGCAAACACGGTCACGAGTTTGCCGGGCTTCTTGTCGGCGCTGGCCAGGGCCATTTTCAGGGCCGGGCGGGCCTTGGCGGCGGCGCAACCGCACACCGAGTTCACGGCCACCAGCACGGTGCCTTCTTTGTCGGCCAGGGCCGACTCCACTGCTTCGGGGGTCATCAACTGCTCAAAACCAACCTCGGTGAGGTCCTGGCGGATGGGCGCCACCATGTATTCGGGATAAACTGCCATTGTCTGGATAATTAAAAAGCGGCGGGGCCGCGTGAGGATGCAAAAATACGCATGCTTAAAGCATTAGGGGCGGCGGAAAGTTTCGGGCTGTAGCACTCTATGAAAAAACGTCATGCAGAGCGCCAGCGAAGCATCTCGCGTGCAGGAGTAAACCAGTTGATTGGATTACTCCTGCACGCGAGATGCTTCGCTGGCGCTCTGCATGACGGGCTTGGTTACGCTTTAGAGGCTCACACCAAGCCCTACGGTATTATCGTCTCGATGCCGCCATCGGCGCGGCGCTTCAGCTCGGTGACTTTGATGTTGCGCAGCCAGGTTTTGCCCGAAAGCTGGGTATCGTGGTAGAAAATGTACCACTTGTCCTTAATGGGCACGATGGAGTGGTGGGTGGTCCAGCCCTGCACGGGCTCCATGATGACGCCCTGGTAGGTGAAGGGGCCGGTGGGCGTAGAGCTGGTGGCGTACACCAGCAGGTGGGTATCGCCGGTGGAGTAGGAGAAGTAGTATTTGCCTTGGTACTTATGCATCCAGCCGCCCTCAAAGAAGCGCCGCTTGGTGTCGCTGGCCAATAGCGGCTTGCCGGCTTCATCCACGATGACCAGTTCTTTCACGGGGCCGTCGAAGTGCTTCATGTCGGCCGAGAGCTTGGCCACGCGGGCGCTGAGGGCGGGCACGTCGGTGCTGGGCTCTTTTTCGGGCGCGTTGGCGTCGTAGGTGCCTTTTTGCCAGCGCTGCAGCTGGCCACCCCAGAGGCCGCCGAAATACATGTAGGCGCTGCCGTCGGTGTCCTGAAACACGGCCGGGTCGATGCTGAAGCTGCCGGCAATGGGCGCGGGGTCGGCCTTGAAGGGGCCGGCCGGGGTTTTGCTGGTGGCCACGCCGATGCGGAAGACGTCCTGCTTGTCTTTCACCGGGAAGTAGAGGTAGTAGGTGCCGGCCTTGAAGGCGGCGTCGGGCGCCCAGAGTTGGCGGCCGGCCCAGGGAATATCCTTGATGTCGAGCCCCACGCCGTGGTCCGTCACCTTGCCACCGATGCTGTCCATCGACAGGATGTGGTAGTCGCGCATGGCGAAATGGTCGCCTTTGTCGTTTTCCGGAATTCCGGCCTCGATGTCGTGCGAGGGGTAGATATAAATCTTACCGTCGAAGAGGTGGGCCGACGGGTCGGCGGTGTAGATGTTGCTGATGAGGGGCTGCGACAGCGGCTGCTTGGTGGCCGGGGCGGCCGTGGTGTCGGCCTTGGGCGCGTCGGAGGCGGTGGTGGTTTCCTGGGTGGAGCTGTTGCTTTGGCAGGCGCCGAGCAGGGCCAGCGAAGCAGCCAGCACGGGCGCCAGGCGCGGCGATTTGGAGGAAGTGCGCATGAGGGAATTTTGGAGTGTAAGCAGGTTTTCGAAGGCTGTCAAAAACGAATTGGTCGCCGTGGCCAGGCCGGCGTTACCAGCGACTGACGCGTAAATATAGAAGCGCAACCCGCGCCCGCAACCAGCTGATTGATAACGCTTTTTAGCCCAAAACTACCGCAACCGTTTGTGATAGGCGGGCAAAACCTAACGGGTCTTGGCGCGTTTAGCAGAAGCCGGCGCATAACTATTTTGACGCCCAACGCTTTTACCAAACGGCCGCCCTGAGCAGGCATTTCCCCTCTCCTTTTTCTCGCTTTTTATGGACACCGCACAAGCCACCACGTTTCGAAGAATCTTTCAGGTGATTGACGGCAACCGGAAGGCCGTCGGCGACGGCTTTCAAGTGACCAGTCCCATGCCGGGGCCGCGCATCCGCCAGCTCAGCCCCTTCCTGCTCATCGACCACATCGGGCCCATGGCCATTGCGCCCAGCGAGACGCCGCTCGGCTCGCCGCCCCACCCCCACCGCGGCTTCGAAACCGTGACCGTGATGTACCAGGGCGTGCTGGCCCACCGCGACACGGCCGGCCATCAGGGCAACATTGGCCCCGGCGACGTGCAGTGGATGACGGCCGGCGCCGGCCTCATGCACGAGGAGCTGTACGAGAAGGAATTCACCCGCCGCGGCGGTACGCTGGAAGTGGTGCAGCTCTGGGTGAACATGCCCAAGAAGGACAAGATGGCGCCCGCCAACTACCAGGACATCCCGTCCTCGGCCATCAAAACCCTGCCCACGCCCGACGGGCAGGGCACCATCCGCGTCATCGCGGGCAGCTACGAGGGCGTGACCGGCCCTGCCAGCACCTTCTCGCCCCTGACCATGCTCGACGTGCACCTGCCCAAAGGCAGCGAGTTCACGCTCAAGCTGCCGCAGGACTACAACGTGGGCCTCTACATTGTGAAGGGCGACGTGCTGCTGCACGGCAACCGCCCGGCGGCCACCAAGCAGCTGGTGGTGCTGGGTTGGGACTCCGAGGAAGCCCACCTCACCGCCACCGAAGACAGCATCGTACTGGTGCTGGCCGGCGAGCCCATTGAAGAGCC
Organism: Hymenobacter miniatus; assembly: GCF_016427455.1. Lineage (NCBI taxonomy): Bacteria > Pseudomonadati > Bacteroidota > Cytophagia > Cytophagales > Hymenobacteraceae > Hymenobacter > Hymenobacter miniatus. The sequence continues at coordinate 702,481 of NZ_JAELXR010000001.1, read as the reverse complement.
GCTGGCGACCTACGGGCCATTCGTGATGAACACCAACAAAGAGCTGGTGCAGGCCATTGCCGACTATGAGAGCGGCGCGATGGGCAAGTTTGAGGACGACGAGTAGAGCCAAATTACATAAAATAAGGCCGTCATGCTGAGCGAAGTCGAAGCATCTCTACTGCAGTACTAAATCAAATTAGTTGCGCGGGAGAGATGCTTCGACTTCGCTCAGATGACGGCCTTTCTGATTTTGTTCTGCTACTTGTCTTTACCGGCTGCCGTAGCGCTGGCCGAAGAAGTCGCCTTTGTTCCAAGTGGGGCGTGCGGGGTTGTTGGCCACCTGGTAGCCGATGAGGAAGCAGAGCTGCACGTACTTTTTGCCGGCTTCAAAGTCGAACTGGCCGTTGATGTCGTCCTGCGGCTTGTGGTAGGTCACGGCGCGCCACTTCTGCACTTCCTCGCTGAGGTTGTTTTTGCCGTCAGCGGTTTTGTTGCCGTATTTGATGTGCAGGGCCGGGATGCCGGCCGTTACGAAGCTGTACTGGTCGCTGCGGATGAAGCGGTTTTGCTCGGGCTCGGGGTCCTGCTCCAGGGTTACTTTCATGTAGGCCGCAGCTTTTTTCACCGGCTCGATGAGCGTGGAATGCGGGGCGCCCAGCGCCACCACGCTCAGCAGCGGGGCAATGAGGGTGGGCATGTCCATGTTCACGTCGGCCACGATGTTGGCCTTGGGCACGGTGGGGTTGGCGGCGAAAGCCGCTGAGCCCAGCAGGCCCAGCTCCTCGCCGGTCATGAACACGAAGAGCATCGTGCGCTTCGGCTTCTCCTTCAGCTTGGAGTAGATTTTGGCGATTTCGAGCACGCAGGACACGCCCGAGGCATTGTCGTGGGCGCCGTTGTTGATGGAGTCGCCTTTCACGGGTGCCGTGATGCCCAGGTGGTCGAGGTGCGCCGAATGCACCACGTATTCGTCCTTCAGCTTGGCATCGGAACCGGTGAACTTGCCCACCACGTTGTAGCTCTCAATGTCCTGATAAGTCGACTGCGCGCTGGCCGTCACGGTGGTTTTCAAAGCAGCCGACGCCGGCTTGCCGCTCTTGATGGACGCAAACACCTGCGCGGTATCCAGGGCGGCCGTTTGCAGGAAGCGCTGCAGCGTGGCGGCGCTCACGGCGCCATAGAACTGCTGCTGGCTGCCCGCCGCAAAGGTGCGCGACACGGCCACTTTGCCATTGGGTCCCAGCACGCTGTAGGTTCCGGTTTTGATGCTGGCCAACGGTGTGGCGTGGGTCGAAGCCAGCATCAGGCCCACGGCGCCGTGCTGCACGGCCGCTTTCAGCAGCCCCGCCAAATCCTGGCTGGCCGAGGCCACGGTGGAGGCAAACGTGCGCGGCGCGCCGCGCACAATCACCACAATCTTGCCCTTCACGTCGAGGCCTTTGTAGTCGTCGTAGCCCAGCTCGGGCGCGCTGATGCCGTAGCCGGCAAAGGCCAGCGGCGCGTTCGTGACGCTGGTGGCCAGCAGCTCGGGGCTGGGGTACACCACGTAGTCCTGGCCCGCCGTGAGCGGCATGGCGGTGCCATTGGCGTCGCGAGCCGCAAACGTGGCGTCGCCCTTCAGGAACGCCCGGCGCAGGCGCACTTTCTGGATGTAGGTACCGCCCTCGCCGGCGGGCTGCGCGCCCAGGTCCTTGAGTTGCTTGGTCACGTAGTCGACGGCCATTTGGTAGCCGGGGGTGCCGGCTTTGCGGCCCTGCAGCTTGTCGTCGGCTAGGTAGGCAATGTGGGCTTTGATGTCGGCCGGCTGCACCTGGTCGAGGGCTTGCTTGACGGGGGTAGGCACCGTGAGGGGCGCCTGGGCCTGGACGCTGGTGCTGAACAGTAAAGCCGCGGCGGCGCTTACTAAGAGAAAGTTTTTCATGGATAAATGGTATAGAGACGCAATATCTTGCGTCTCGTCGTTGAACGACTTGTGCCTGCGCGGTGCGAACGAAACCCGACAATCCTTGAGACGGCGCGGACGACGAAACGCAAAATATTGCGTCTCTACCTCGTTCAGGATTGAGACGCAAATATGCGTCTCTACAGCGCCAGAATCTGCTTCAGCTCCGCATCGGTCACCGTGAGCAGGCCCACTTTGGGCAGGCGCTGGGTGAGGGTGCGCCAATTGGGCTCCTGCTTGAAAATGGGGCGCAGCAAGGTCAGCGCGGCGGGCACCTGCTGCTTGTTGGCCAGCGTGATGGCGTGCCAGTACTTCATTTCCAGGTTTTGCGGGAACATCTTTTCGGCCGCCTGATACTCGTTGATGGCCGTGGGCATGTCGTTTTTCTCCACGGCCAGGTCGCCGGCGTTCATGTGGTCGTAGGCGCGCTGCAGGCGGAGTAGGCGGCGCAGCTCCACGAGCGGGGCGGCGTGGTCTTCCACGCGCAGGTCCACGAGGCGGTCGGCCCAGGGGCCTTCGGTGGCGGTGCCGCGCACCACCAGCAGCGCCGCCGACTGCCGGCCGCGGATGTCGCCGCCCGCGGCCTGGGCGGCATCCAGCGCGGCCAGCACCCGCTCGGCCAGGGGCAGCCGGGCGTTTTGCTCGTAGGCCTTGGCCATGGCGGGCCACACGGTGGCGTTGAGCATCATGTTGGCCTGCACCGAAAACTGGTTGCCCTGCTGATGGCCGGCCATGTCGACGCACTTCTTGCCGGTGTGGGTGGCCACGCGGCCCTGGTTGTCGAGGATGGCAACCTGGCGCACGTCGCGGCCTTCGTCGTTCGATAGCAGTTCATCCAACGCCTGCTGGGCCGATTTTCCGCTTTTCAGCAACGCTAGCCCGCGCAGGCCGAAGGACTTGTTGGTGAACGACTGGGTGGCCACCACGCCCACGCCGGCCTCGCCCCAGCTCACGGAAGTGCCCACCGAAAACCAGTGGCTTTGCACGGCCACGGCCATTTCGCCGGTGGCCGGGTCGCGCGCCACAATGCTGAAGGTGTGCGCAAAGGGGTCGGCGGTGGAATACATCTGGGCCGCGGCGGACCGATGAAAGAGGAGCAGCAGCGTCAGGCAGAAGAGTAGAAAATTGCGCATGGGAAGAGGTTGAGAAAGACGATGGACACGGGCCGGCCCGTAGAGACGCATCTTTGCGTCTCGTCGTTGAACGACTCGACTTTGCGGCTCGGCCGACGGGGCGCAAAGATGCGTCTCTACGGGCCGGCATTCTTCCCTCAGCTTATGACTCCTTTCGCACGCTCCCGCCGCCTGCTCGCCGCTTCTCTGTTTTGCGTCCTTGGTGCCTCGGCTCAGGCCCAGCAGTTTACCCCGCAGGTGCAGGAGTTCATTAAGGTGAGCGCGCCCACCGTGGCCCTTACCGACGCGAAGGTGATTGACGGCACCGGCCGACCCGCCCAACTCCACCAAACCGTGCTGCTTCAGAATGGCCGCATCGCGCAGGTGGGCCCCGCGAAAAAGGTGAAAGTGCCGGCTGGGGCGCAGGTCATCAATTGCGCGGGCAAGACGCTGATTCCGGGCCTGGTGATGCTGCACGAGCACCTGTACTACACCATGCCGGCGGGCCCGTACTTCAACATCGCCCAGATGCCGTACTCCTTCCCGCGGCTGTACCTGGCCGGGGGCGCCACCACCATCCGCACGGCCGGCAGCATCGAGCCGCAAACCGACCTGGCCATCAAGCGGCTGATATCGGAGGGCAAGCTCATTGGGCCCGACATGGACGTGACCGCGCCCTACATGGAGGAGCCGGCCATGGACATTCCGGCCCTGAACACCATCAAAGGCCCCGAGGACGCGGCGGCCACCACCAGGTTTTGGGCCGACAAGGGTTGCACGTCGTTCAAAATGTACATGCACGCCACCCGCGCCGACCTGGCCGCCGTGGTGCGCGAGGCCCACGCCCGCCAGCTCAAAGTCACGGGCCACCTCTGCGCCCTCAGCTACCGCGAGGCCGCCGAAATCGGCATCGACAACCTGGAGCACGGCTTCATGGCCAGCTCCGACTTTGTGCCCAACAAAGCCGCCGATGCCTGCGACTACCCCGCCGCCCGCCAGAGCCTGCTGCGCCTGCCACAGAACAGCCCGGACATGGCCAGCCTCATCAAGTTTCTGGTCAGCAAGCACGTAGCCCTCACTTCCACGCTCACCGTGTTTGAGCCCTACACCGGCCGCGAAGTGGTGCTGGGCGGCGGGCTGGAGTCGCTGATTCCGCAGCTGCAGGAGCGCGAGCGGGCCACCTGGCAGCAAAACCAGCAAAAGGACACCGCCAGCGTGCGGCTCTTTAAGAAGAACATGGCCTGGGAAAAGCAGTTTCACGACGCCGGCGGCCTGCTGGTGGCCGGCACCGACCCCACCGGCGCGGGGCGCACCATTGCCGGGTATTCCAACCGCCGCCAGCTGGAACTGCTGGTCGAAGAAGGGTTTACGCCGGTGCAGGCCGTCAAAATCGGCACGCTGAACGGAGCCATCTACCTGGGCCGCGACAAGGAAATCGGCACCATCGAGGCCGGCAAACAGGCCGACCTGGTGCTCATCAACGGCGACCCAGAAAAGGACATTCAGCAGGTGCGGCAGATGGAAATCGTGTTCAAAAACGGCGTAGGGTTCGATTCCGTCAAGCTGTTTGAGTCGATGAAAGGCAAGGTGGGGCTGAACTAGCGGCAGGCCCGGATGCCGCTAGCCAATAATTGGACGCATCTTTGAGGTTCGGCTTTGCCAATTCCTCAGTTTTTTATCAATTTATGGAAGCGCTCGAAACGGCGACTTAGCCGACCCAGCGCCGCGCTTACCGCTCTGGCAAAAACCTTCAACGCAGGCCGTTCAATCGATTGCGAAACCGGGCAAAGCCGTTGATTGCGGCAGGGCCCGCGCCGGCCCAGCCGCATATTTTCGACCGGAACCATCCTGATTTCCTTCGCGTTGAATCATCTTGGCCTGGTTTTTTGCTTATCTTGAGGAAAACCAAGCCTTCACCTTCGAAGCCTAAGTCCCCCACCGACGCCTGCCCATGCGGCGGCCTCCCTGCCGGCAGCTTCCTCCCAACGACCCATCCCATGACTTCGCATACTTCCTTTCCCGAGCCGTTCGTGCCGCAGTTCCAAATCCAGAACCCCGGCCAACGCCAAACCCACGAGCTCAAAACCTGGCCCTCGTGCTTCGCCGCCGCCAAGGCCGGCAACAAACCGTTTGATGTGCGCGAAAACGACCGAAACTTTCAGGTCGGCGACATGCTCATCCTGCGCGAATTCGACCCCGACAGCGGGCAATTCACCGGCCGCACCGTCACGCGCTGGGTGAGCTACGTGCTGGAGGGCGGCGCCTTCGGCGTGCAGCCCAACTGGTGCGTGCTGGGCTTCAGCGAGCAGGCGCCCATTCCGGCCGGCATCACCGACATCCGGCTCTGGTAGCCGGCGGCCTTGAGGCGCTGGGCAGCAGCCCCAACTTTGGGTGGCCCGCTGGGTTTACCTTGCTGCCGTATGCCCGATTCCTTACCCCCGGTTATCCGCGTTTCCAGTCTTAGCAAGCACTTTGGCGCGCACGCCGTGGTGCGGGAGGTGTCGTTTGAGCTGGCGGCGGGCCACACGCTGGTGCTGCTGGGCCCTAGCGGCTGCGGCAAAACCACGCTGCTCAAAATGCTCAACCGCCTGATTGAGCCCGACGCCGGCACCGTCGAAATCAACGGCCAGGACGTGCGGCACCAACGCCCCGAAGCCTTGCGGCGCGGCATGGGCTACGTCATTCAGCAGGTGGGGCTGCTGCCGCACTACACCGTGGCCGAAAACGTGGCCGTGGTGCCGCGCCTGCTGGGCCAGGCGCCAGCCGCCATTGCCGAGCGCACCACGGCGCTGCTGGCCCGGCTGCACCTGCCGCCCGCGCGCTACGCCGGGCAGTACCCGCACCAGCTTTCGGGCGGGCAGCAGCAGCGCGTGGGCCTGGCCCGCGCCCTGGCCGCCGACCCACCCATTGTGCTGCTCGACGAGCCCTTTGGCGCCCTCGACCCCATCACGCGGGCCAGCATCCGGCGCGAGTTTCGGGAGCTGGAGGAGCTGCGCCGCAAAACCGTGGTACTCGTGACGCACGACGTGACGGAAGCCTTCGAGCTGGCCGACCAGATTATGCTGCTCGATGCCGGCCAGGTGCAGCAGCTGGGCACACCGCGCGAGCTGCTGTTTCGGCCCGCCAATGACTTCGTGCGCCGCTTTTTCGCGGCCGAACGCCTGGCTTTGCAGTTGCGCACCCTGACTTTGGGCGACGTATTTCCCAACCACACGCGCCAGGCCAGCGGCACATTCTTCACCACAAGCACCACGGTAAACGAGGCCCTGGCAGCCCTGACCACCGGCGACCAGGCGGCCGCTTCCTTTACCATGGCCCAGCTCATAGCGGCCTTCGGCGAAGCCGTGCAACGAGAGGAGGACGCATGGAAACGCTAAGCGCCCTGTTCGTTTTCTGGCGCGAGCAGGCTGGTAAGCTGGGCGAGCAAACGCTGCAGCACATTGGCCTCACGGCGGGCTCGCTGCTGCTGGGGGTGTTGCTGGGCGTGCCGCTGGGGCTGTGGCTGTCGCGCCGGCCGCGCTGGGCGCCGGCCGTGCTGGGCCTGGCCGGCGTGCTCCAAACGGTGCCCAGCATTGCCCTGCTCGGCTTTCTGATTCCGCTGCTGGGCATCGGGCCGAAGCCGGCCATCTTCGCGCTGTTTCTGTACTCGCTGCTGCCCATCATTCGCAACACGCTGGCGGGCATTCAGGGCGTGCCGCCGGCCGTGGTCGAAGCCGCCCGCGGCCTGGGCCTGACCGATGCGCAGGTGCTGCGCCAGGTAGAGCTGCCGCTGGCCTTGCCGGTGCTCATGGCCGGCATCCGCACGGCCACGGTGATAAACGTGGGCGTGGCCACGCTGGCCGCCTACGTGGCGGCCGGCGGGTTGGGCGAATTCATTTTTGGGGGCATCGCGCTTAATAATCCGGTCATGATTCTGGCCGGGGCACTGCCGGCGGCCGGGCTGGCGCTGGTTTTCGATGCGCTGCTGGGCGGCGTGCAGCGGCTGAGCACCCGCCGCCTGAGCCAGGTGGGCACGGGGCTGCTGGTGGCGCTGCCGCTGCTGGGCGCGCTCTACCTGCTGCCACGCGCCACCGGCAAGCTGCTGGCCGGGTTCAGCCCCGAGTTTGTGGGCCGGGCCGATGGCCTGCCCAGCCTCACCAAAACCTACGGCCTGCGGCGCCTGCCCAGCGTGGTGCTGGCCCCCGCGCTGGTGTACGAAGCCGCCCGCCACGCCGAGGTCGACGTCATCGACGGCTATTCCACCGACGGCCGCATCCGGGCCTACGACCTGCGGGTGCTGCGCGACGACCGCCGCGTGTTTCCGCCCTACTACGCCGTGCCGGTGGTGCGCCCGGCCCTGCTGCAGCAGCACCCCGAGCTGGCGCCCGTGCTGGCGCGCCTCAATGGCCTGATATCCGACTCGGCCATGACCAACCTGAACTACCGGGCCGACTACCTGCACCAGGACCCCAAGGCCATTGCCGAGGCTTTCCTGCGGCGCCGGGGCTTGTGGCGGGCGCCGCGGGCCGCCGCGCCGGGCGCCCCGGTGGTGCGCCTGGGCTCCAAGATTTTTGCCGAGCAATACATCCTGATTGAGATGTACGCGGCCCTGATTCGCGGCTACACCGACCTGGCCGTGCAAACCAAAACCGGCCTGGGCGGCACCACCATCTGCTTCGAGGCGCTGCGCACCGGCGCCATCGACCTCTACCCCGAATACACCGGCACCGGCCTGCTGGTGCTGCTGCAGCCCACGCCGGCCGTGGTCGACTCCCTGGGCGGCCAGCCGGCGGCGGTGCTGGGCTACGTCCGCCGGGAATTCCGCCGACGCTACCAGCTGGAGTGGCTGGCGCCGCTGGGCTTCAACAACACCTATGCCCTGCTGATGCGGCAGCGGCAGGCCCGGCAGCTGGGCATTGCCAGCGTGTCGGATTTGGGTCATTTTCTGCGGCAATAGACCCTTCACCGAAAATGGGTCGCCGTATTTTTGTGCCATGAAACTTGCCACCGCGACCCTTTCCGACGTACCCCGCCTCGCCCGCCTTGTGAACCGTGCCTACCGCGGCGACTCATCGCGCCAGGGCTGGACCACGGAGGCGCATCTGCTCGATGGCCAGCGCATTGACGAGGAAGGCCTGCGCGAAATGCTGGCCGTGCCCGGTGCCGCCATTCTGATGTGCCTGGACGAAACCGAGGAGCTACTGGGCAGCTTCTACGCCCACGCCACGGGCGAGAAAGTGTACCTGGGCATGCTGGCCGTGGAGCCGCAGGGCCAAACCAAGGGCGTGGGCAAGTTCCTCATTCGGGCCGCCGAAGACTACGGCCGCCAGCACGGCGGCACCGTGAGCAAGATGACCGTCATCTCCGTCCGTGCGGAGCTCATTGCCTACTACGAGCGCCAGGGCTACCGCCAAACCGGTGCCACCGAAGCCTTCCCGACCGACCCGCGCTTCGGCATTCCCAAACAGCCCCTCACGCTGCTGGTGCTGGAAAAGCCACTGACTTAAGCCTGACTCAACCCAAATCCTTCGCCATGAAAACCCTGGCCGACATGGTCCTGCTCGGCGACCCGCGCCTCTACGAGGTGTGCGAGCCCGTGACGGAAGCCGACTTGCCGCGGGTAGCCGGCTGGGTGGCCGACCTGCACCACGTGATGAACGAAGTGCGCGCCAAGTACGGCTTCGGGCGGGGCATTGCGGCGCCGCAGCTCGGCATCATGAAGCGGCTGGTGTACCTCAACCTCGACCGGCCCCTGGTGCTGCTCAACCCCGAGCTGACCGACGCCAGCGACGACCTGTTTGAGCTCTGGGACGACTGCATGAGCTTTCCCAACCTGCTGGTGCGCGTGCGGCGGCACCAGTCCCTCACGGTGCGCTACCGCGACGAGCACTGGCAGCCACAGGTGTGGCCGGTGCAGGGCGCGCTCTCGGAGCTGCTGCAGCACGAGTGCGACCACCTCGACGGCGTGCTGTGCACCATGCGCGCCATCGATGCGCAGTCGTTTCGCTGGCGGCCCTAGCCCGGCGGGCTAGTCGCGGTAGTTGAGGGCGGGCTTGCGGTCGCCGAGCAGGGGCTTGTACGCGTAGTCGCCCACCTGCTGCTTGAGCTCGGCTTTGGCTTTAGTCAGCAGGTCGGGAGAAGTGAAGAGGTCGATGCCGGTCAGGGCCATGGTTTTGGCGGCCACCATCATGCCTTTGCTGCCAATTTCCTTGCCGCTGCAGGCCACGGCTTGCCAGCTGTGCGCTGGCGTGCCGGGCACCCAGGTGGCGGCCGTGAGGCCCACGGTCGGCACCACGTAGCTCACGTCGCCCACGTCGGAGCTGCCGCCGGCGTCGCGCGGCTGGTAAGGCGCCACTTCGGCAGCCTGGGCCACGGGCGGCGCGGGCACGCCCAACGACGCCTGAATGCGCTGGCCAAAAGCCGTTTCTTCCGGGGAGTAGCGCACGCCGCCCACTTGCTCCAGGTTGGCCTGCAGGGCCCGGGCCAGCGTTTGGTTGACCAGCAGCTCGTGCGTGCCGCCGATGATTTCGTAGTCCATGGTGGTGCCGGTGCCCAGGGCGGCGCCCTCGGCGGCTTTCACCACGCGCTCGAACACGGCCTGCACCTCGGCGCGGTTGGGGTGGCGCACGTAGTAATACACCTCGGCGTAGTCGGGCACCACGTTGGGAGCCTTGCCGCCGCTGGTGATGACGTAGTGAATGCGCGTTTCCTGGGGCACGTGCTCGCGCATCAGGTTCACCATGTGGTCCAGGGCCTCCACGCCGTCGAGGGCGCTGCGGCCCCGCTCGGGCGAGGCGGCCGCGTGCGCGGCAACACCGTGGAATCGGAATTTGGCCGACTTGTTGGCGATGTACTGGCCGGTCATGGCGGCGTTGCCGTTGCTCGGGTGCCAGTGCAGCACCGCGTCCACGCCCTTAAATAGACCCGCGCGCACCAGGTACACCTTGCCGCTGCCGCCTTCCTCGGCCGGACAGCCGTACACCTTCACGGTGCCGCGCAGCTTGCCTTCCTTCAGCAGCTTTTTCAGCTCGATGCCCGCCGCCACGCTGGCCGTGCCGAAAAGGTTGTGCCCGCAGCCGTGGCCGGCGTCCTGGCCGCTGATGCCGCTTTTCTCGGCCACCGCCTGCTGCGCCAGCCCCGGCAGCGCGTCGTACTCGGCCAGAATGCCGATGACGGGCTCGCCGCTGCCGTAGGTGGCCACGAAGGCCGTGGGCATGTCGGCCACGCCGGCCTGCACCGTGAAGCCGTTTTTGCGCAGTTGCTCCTGCAGCAGCGCCGAGCTTTTGGTTTCCTTGTAGCCCACCTCGGCAAAGCCCCAGATGCGCTGCGCCACCTGCTGATACTCGGCGTAATGCGCCTGCAAGTCCTGCAGGGCTTCGGTTTTGAGGGCATCGGCGGGCGGCAGGGCCGGCTGAAAGGCCAGCAGCAGGCCAGTGGCCAGCAAGGACAGCTTGGCAGATTTTTTCATATCAGGGCGTGCAAGAAAAAGCCGCTAGCGGATGGGGTGGGCCGCTGGCGCCAGGCGGCGCAGAGGGCTGTTGGGCAGCAGGTAAGGCTGAATTTCGGCAAAGGAAAAAGCTGGTGCAAACGCATCGGTGTACATCTTGGCCACGAAACTGTTCATGGCGTCGTACCGCACCGGGAAGGCAAACCGCACGGAATCGTCGAGCAAATAGCTGCCATTGTACTCGTCGAAAGTGGCGCGCGTGTAACGCTGCTCGCGCAGGCCGGCCACGTCTTCCTCCAGCCACCCGCCGCCCTCGCCCTCCTTGTCCGTGTAATCGTTGATGAAGTGCTGGAGTTGGGCCTGCAGCCGGCGGTTGGCCTCGGCCACCAAGGCGGGCACCTTCTGCGGGTCGATTTCGCCTTCTACCAGAATGCCCTCGCCGGTGCGCAGGTCGTACACGCTGTGGGTCACGCCCGGCGTCACGCTGGCGCCCACCATCTCGCTGTGCAGCAGCACGCTCAGCAGGCAGTTGTCGGTGTATTCGGCGGTCAGCATCTGGGTACCGGCGTCGCCGGTGTCGTCGGCCACCAGCTGGCGCAGCTGCACGCGCAGCAACTGGGTCACGGCCGCGTCGGGCACCGTGATGGCGAGTTCGCCGGAGTCGGCGTTGGCCACGCGCACGCGGCAGTCGGCCGCGGGTGGCGGAGTGTAGGGCTGCAGCAGCACGGTCAACTGGCGCGGGCAGGCGGGCGGCAGCGTGCGCCAGGTGCCGGCCAGCGAGCCGTCGGGCTGGGCCGTGAGCCGGAATTCGGCCGTGGGCCGGTCGGGGTGCCTGGGGTTGGTGAACTCCTGCAGCCGCAGTGGGCCATTGGGCCGGTGCTGGCCCAGCAGCGCGATGCCGCGGCCGCGCGCCCCGTAGAAATAGTCGCCGTACACGGTGGTGTCGACGGGCAGCAGGCACAGGCGCACGGCCAGCGTGCCGCCCACGGTGCCGGCGTAAAAGGTCTGCAGGGAATCTTTGCTCGTTGGGGCGGCGGCAGTGGCTGAGGCCGCGGGCGCCGCTCCCTGGCTGGCGGCCGCGGGGGCCTTCTCCAAGCTGGATGGGCTAGAGCAGGCGGACAGCCAGCCCAGCCCGGCCAACACGAAAAGCCGGCCGGGGCCAGCCACCACTTTCGGCCACAGCCGAGCGCTACGACGCTGAATTTTCAAGTGCAAGGAGAAAATAGGATGACGCAAGGTATTCCCGTTTTACCGCACCAGCTTCTCGGCCCGAAACAGGTCGTCGGTCGCTTGCAGGAGCTTGGCCCGCAGCTTGGGGTTGTAGTCGGGGTGGGCGGCCAGGAAAGTGCGCACCGTGGCAGCGGCACTCGCCGTTTGGTAGCTGCCTAATGTGGCCTGCAGCCAGGAATAGGGAAAGAAAATGTCGCCCGTGAGCTGGATTTCTTCCAGCAAATCGAGGCTGGCCGGCAGGTATTTTTCCGACGTAGCCTGCCGCAGCGGGTGGTGCAGGTAGCCCAGCGCCGAAGTCACCCAGGCTTCTTTTTCGCGGCCTTTCTTGTCTTTGAGGGTGGCAAAGAAGGCATCGCGCGTAGCCTCATCGGACGCCAATGCGGGCATGAGGTATTGCAGGCGCAGGCGGCGGTCCTCGTTTTTGATGCGGGCCAGCTGCGCGGGCAGAATGGGCGCGGCGGCCGGGTAGTCGCGCACGGCCAGCGCCAGGGCCAGCTCGGTGTAGTCGTCCTCGGTCAGCTTCACGCCGGCGGGGGCTTTTTCGGTTTGCCAGATGCCGTAGAGTCGAGTTTGCGCCGCCTTGGTCAGGGCCACCGACTGGTAGGTTTTGAACAGCTGCTTCTTGGAGTTGGGCGCGGGGTTCTTCTGCATGGCCGCCCACAGGTTGGCTTCCAGCCCCGGCCCCACGGCCAGCCGCTGAGCCGAGCTCAGAAACTGCCAGAAAATGGCGCTGGCCTGGCCCGTGAGCAGCTTCAGGTTCAGCTCTTCGGGCTCGCGGGTGAGGGCCTGGCGGTACGTCTTCAGTAGTTCCAGCGGCTTGGCGCCCTCGCCGCGGAGCATGTTCTCGTAAAGGTTGACGTAGGTAGCGGCGCGAGCCACGGGGCTTTTTATTTCGGTGAGGCCCGGCAGCAGCGCCGGCGCCACCGGAAACACGCCGTAGCCCACGCCCGTGGAGTTGAACACGATGCGCTTCGGCAGAAACGGAATCCGGATGCCCTTTTCCGGGCCGTCCATTTTCACGCTCAGCTGCTGCTGCTCGCCGCTGGCCGATTCAACCAGCACCTCAAACTCCTGCGGCCACAGGCGGTCGGAGCCGTCCTCGGCCGTTTGCGTCACGTACAGGCCGTAGCGCTGGTCGTGGCCGCCGCTGATGCGGTAGCTGAACACCGGCCGGCCGGGCTGGTTCACCCACACCTGGTTCCAGGCCTGCAGGTCGGCGGGCGTGCGGGCGTCGAGGATGGCGATGAGGTCGGGCCAGGTGGCGTTGCCGTGGGCGTATTGGCGCAGGTACTCCTGCAGGCCGGCCCGGAAGGCTTCGGGCCCCATCAGGCGCTCCAGCTGGCGCATCATGATGGGCGCTTTGTGGTAGATGATGTTGCCGTAGAGCGAGCCCGCGTCCTGCAGGTTGGCCAGCGGCTGCCGGATGGGGTTGGCGCCGGCCGTGCGGTCGATGCCGTAGGCGGCGGGGTAGTGGTCGATGACGAACTTGAGGTCGCAGTTCGAATTCTTGACGGCCACCTGCGTGATTTTATCGGCCATGAAATTGGCAAACACCTCCTTCATCCACACGTCGTTGAACCACTGCATGGTCACGAGGTCGCCGAACCACATGTGGGCCGTTTCGTGCGAGACGAAGTTGGAGCGGGCCAGCACCTGGTCCTGCGTGGCGCCCTCGTCCAAAAACAGCGTCGAGGCCTTGTAATCAATGGCCCCGACATGCTCCATGCCGCCGTACTGGAAATCCGGAATGGCCACGAAATCAAACTTCTGAAACGGGTACTCGATGCCCGTGTACTGCTCCATAAACTGCAGCGCATCGGCGTGCAGCTGGAAGATGGGGCCGAGGCTCAGGCGCAGCCTGGCGGGGTCGGTTTCGCGGTGCAGAAAGCTCATCGGGCGGCCGCTGAGCGTGCGGTTTAGCCGCGCGAATTTGCCGGCCGCGAAGGAGAACAAATAGGTGCTGATGCTGTCGGACGCCGCGAAGGTGTAGCGCTTGGTGGCACCGCTGCTGGCCGAGTCGCGCACCGGCGCGTTGGCCACGGCTTGCCAGTCGGCGGGCACGGTGAGGGCCAGCGCAAACGTGGCCTTCAAATCGGGTTGGTCGAAGACCGGAAACACGGTGCGGGCGCGGTCGGGCACCAGCAACGTGTAGAGGTAGTCGGCGTTGCGATTGAGCGACTGCTCGCCGGCCGTGAAGCTGATTTCGGCCACGTTACGCCCCACTTTCAGCGCAGCGGCGGGCAACACCAGGTGCTCGTTGCGGTGGTCGATTGCAACCGGCTGGCCGTTCACCGTGAGGCCATGCAGGTTGGCAGTAGGCGCCTTGAAGTCGAGCTGCACGGGGTCGAGGTTGTCGCGCAGCGTGAACGACACCGTTTCTTCCGCGGCAATGGGCTCCGCTTTCTGGGCCGGAATACTCAGGCGAAGGCCGTAGGCTACGTGGCTGATATTCCATTTGCGCGCCGTGGCCAGCGCTTCGGAAACGCCTTTTTCGACGGGCGGCAGGGCACGGGCCGGCGCGGGTGAGGCAGGAGGCACGGCGGTTTGCAACACCGGTTGGCGCTGGCAGGCGCCGGCCGCCAAGGCCAGCAGAAGCCCACCGGCCCTGCCATATTTACGGAAGCTGAAAATCATCAACGAAAAGCTCGGTAGGAAGAGCTTCAAAAATAACCGCCAGCCCGTGAGCACTGCCCCCCAACCGCCTGCGCCCCGGGCCGCCGACGTGCGGCTGTTTGCGCTGGGTGATGCGGCCGTGGTACTGGAATTCGGCCACGGCATCAGCCCCGCCATTCACCGCGCCATCCAGGCCGTGAGCCGCTACCTGACGAAGTACCCCTTCCCGGGGCTGCGCGAGCTGGTGCCCGCCTTCACCACGCTCACCGTGTATTACGACCCGTGGGTATTGAGCGAAAATGGCCGCCACCAGCCCTACGAGCGAGTGGCCGAAATCCTGCACCAGCTGCTGCCCGCGGCTCAGGCCGCCGCAGGAGAAGCGGGCGCGGACCTGGTGGAAATTCCGGTGTGCTACGGCGGCGAGTTCGGGCCCGACCTGGCTTTCGTGGCGGCCCACACGGGCCTGCCTCCGGGCGAGGTTATTGCCCGGCACTCAGCCCCCGACTACCTGGTGCACATGATAGGCTTTGCGCCCGGCTTCCCCTACTTGGGCGGGCTCGATGAGCGGCTGGCCACTCCGCGCAAAGCCGAGCCGCGGGCCCTGGTGCCGGCCGGTGCCGTGGGCATTGCCGGCCACCAAACCGGCATCTATTCCCTGCCCACGCCGGGCGGCTGGCAGCTCATCGGGCGCACCCCGCGGCGGCTGTTCAGTCCCGAATGGGCCCGGCCCAGCTTGCTGCAAGCCGGCCAGCGGCTGCGCTTCGTGCCGATTGACGAAGCCGCGTTTTACCACCTCCAGCAGCATGAGCATTAGCGTTTTGCGGCCCGGCTTACTCACCACCGTGCAAGACCTCGGCCGGCACGGCTACCAGCAAGACGGCATCCTGGTGAGCGGGGCCATGGACGCCACCGCCCTGCGCGTGGCCAACCTGCTGGTGGGCAACCCCGAACCCGCCGCCGGCCTCGAAATCACGCTGCTGGGCCCTCGCCTGCGCTTTGAAACCGACCACCTCATCGCCCTCACCGGCGCGCACCTCTCCCCCACCCTCAACGGCCGGCCGGTCGGAATGCACCGGCCAGTGTGGGTGGCAGCGGGCACGAAGCTAGCCTTTGGCGCGGCCGTGGCGGGCAGCCGGGCCTACCTGGCGGTTTCGGGTGGTTTCGATGTGCCGCCGGTGCTGGGCAGCCGTTCTACTTACCTGCGAGCAGGCTTTGGCGGCTTTCGCGGCCGGGCGCTGCGGGCGGGCGACCAGCTTTTCGTGGCCGGCCCAACCCCGACGGGCCAGCAGCTGATGGCCGCGCTGGCAGCTTCGGCAGCTTCAGCAGACTGGGCGCAGGCCCGCTGGGCTCCCGGCCCGGCGCTGTGCCCCGCGCTCCGGCCCAGCCCCGTCATCCGCGCCGTTGTTGGGCCTGAGTACAAGCAATTTTCGCCGGAAAGCCAGCGGGCCTTCTGGCACGAGCCCTTTGCCGTGAGCGCCGCCGCCGACCGCATGGGCTACCGGCTGCAAGGCCCGGTGCTGACGCGGCACACCGATGCCGAGCTGCTGTCCAGCGCCGTCACGTTTGGGACGGTGCAGGTGCCGGCCGGGGGCCAGCCCATTGTGCTCATGGCCGACCACCAAACTACCGGCGGTTACCCGCGCATCGCGCAGGTTATCACTGCCGATTTTTCGGCCCTGGCGCAGGTGCGGCCGGGGCAAAGCATCCGCTTTCGGGAAGTTTCATTGGTCGAGGCGCAGGCGCTGTACCTTGCGCAGGAGCGCCGCCTGCGGGCGCTGCAGCGGGCCGTGGAAATCCGAACGAGGTAAAGACGCAACATATTGCGTTTCGTCGTTGAACGGCTCGCGCCTGGGTGCTACCCGAAGAACTGCCAAACGGCGCGGCACCAATCGTTCAATGACGAGACGCAACATATTGCGTCTCTACACCTTCTCTTTTATGCTGCCACCTCTTACCGTTGACCTTAACTGCGACATGGGCGAAAGCTTCGGGGCCTGGACCCTGGGGCACGACGAGGCCCTCATGCCGTTCATCACCTCGGCCAACATTGCCTGTGGCTTTCACGCCGGCGACCCTAGCGTGATGAAGCGCACCGTGCGCGCGGCCCTGCAGCACAGCGTGGCCCTGGGCGCCCACCCCGGCCTGCCCGATTTGGTCGGTTTTGGGCGGCGCAACTTGGACATTTCGCCCGAAGAAGCGTTCGACCTGACGGTGTACCAGCTTGGGGCCCTAGCGGCCGTGGCCCGGGCCGAGGGCGGCCAGCTGCACCACCTCAAGCCCCACGGCGCCCTCTACAACATGGCCGCCACCAACGCCGCCCTGGCCGAAGCCATTGCCGAAGCCGTGTACCAAGTGCAGCCTGAGCTGGTGCTCTACGGCCTGGCCGGCTCGGAGCTGACCAACGCCGGCGAGAAACTGGGCCTGCGCACCGCCCACGAAGTCTTCGCCGACCGCACCTATCAGGCCAACGGCACCCTCACCCCGCGCCGCCAGCCCGACGCCCTCATCGGCAGCGCCGAGGCGGCCATTGCGCAGGTTCTGCGCATGGTGCAGCACGGCCAGGTGCGCGCGCAGCAGGGCCAGGACGTCGCCATTCGGGCCGACACCGTGTGCCTGCACGGCGACGGCGCCCACGCCCTGGAATTTGCCCAGCGCCTGCACGCCGAACTGATGGCCGCGGGAGTGCAGCTCCAGGCCGGCCGCCCGGCCGTGGCGCCATGAGGCCGCCGCCCAAGGCCCGCTGGTGGGGCGGGGCCACGCTCGGCGCCGCTTTTTTGATGGCCAACTCGTCCATCGGACCAGGTTTCTTGACCCAGACCACGGTGTTTACTCAGCAGCTGCTCACCAGCTTCGGGTTCGTCATTCTGGTATCGGTGCTGCTCGACATCGGCGCCCAGCTCAACACCTGGCGCATTCTCACGGTGAGCGAGCTACGGGCGCAGGACCTTTCCAACCAGTTGCTGCCGGGGCTGGGCTACTTTCTGGCGGCCATGGTCATCCTGGGCGGCTTTGCCTTCAACATCGGCAACATCGCCGGCTGCGGCCTGGGCCTGAACGTGCTCACGGGCCGCAGCTTCGAGCAGGGCGCCATAATAAGCTGCGCGGTGGCGCTGCTGTTGTTCTGGGTGCAGGAAGTGGGGAAGATGCTCGACGGCTTCACCAAGATTCTCGGCACGGTCAAGATTCTGCTCACGCTGGGCATTGCCATCAGCGCGCACCCGCCGGTGCTGCAGGCGCTGCACCACACGCTGCTGCCGGTGAAGGTGAGCGCGGCGTCCATCGTGACCATTGTGGGCGGCACCGTGGGCGGCTACATCACGTTTTCGGGGGCGCACCGGCTGCTCGACGCCGGCATCAAGGGGCCCGACCACCAGGCGGAAGTGACGCGCAGCGCCCTCAGCGGCATTGTTATTTCCACCGTCATGCGGTTTGTGCTGTTTCTGGCCATTGTGGGCGTGCTCAGCCACGGCGCCGTGCTCGACAAGGACAACCCCGCGGCGGGCGTGTTTCGCTCGGCGGCCGGTGAGGTGGGCTTTCGGGTGTTTGGGGTCATTTTGTGGAGCGCGGCCATATCCTCGGTGGTGGGCGCGGGCTACACGTCGGTGTCGTTTTTCAAGACCTTTCACCCCGTTTTTGCGCGGTATGAGCGGATGTGCATTTCGGTGTTCATCGTGCTTTCCACCAGCGTGTTTGTGCTGGTGGGCAAACCCGCGCAGCTGCTGGTGCTGGCAGGAGCCGTGAACGGGCTCATCCTGCCCATTGCGCTGGCCATTATCCTCATAGCCGCCACCAACCGCCGCCTGATGCGCGGCTACCGGCACCCGCGCTGGATGCTGGCCGCCGGCTGGGTGGTGGTGCTGATAATGGGCGGCCTGAGCGTGCCCGTGCTGGTGGAGCAGGTGAGCGGGCTGCTGCGCTGATGCAGCGGTAGCGTTTTTGCAGCAACCCGTGTATCTTGGCAGGCCCTGGCCAAGCCTTTTCGCTTGGCCCAACTTCTTCACATGAAACGTTTTCTACTGCTTGTAGCCCTTCTTGGCACGGCCAGCGCGGCGCGGGCTCAGCTCGTCAATCTGATTTCGAACGGGGTGCGGCTCGGCGTGCACGCCGGGGTAGAAGGCAGCCGCAAACGCCAGGATGCCGCCTCTGGCCGCTACGTGGCCACGGCCACCTACCGCGGCAGCTCCTACTACCAAAAGCGCACGCCCGTCAGCAAGCTCAAGGGCCCCGGCGGTCCCCAGATTGCTTACCAGGAATCGGTGCTGCAGCAGTGCCAGGTCGCCCTGTTGGCCGATTCGACCAGCGCGCTGGGCACTGCCGAAACCTGGGCCATGCTCCACAGCTCGCTCGAGCTCATTGCCCGCGACCGTCCCGATTGGAACGTGGATGCTTACGTGGAAGAAGCCGCTTTCTACCAGGCCGAAACCGCCCGTCGGCAGCGCCTCGCGGCCAAGGGGCGGCCCTAGCACGCGGCCCTTTTGTAGCAAACTACTATCCTCAACCGCTATGAATCCTGCCTCCAAAACCGCCGCCCCCGGCCTCACCAGCCCCGACCTGGCCCCCGTGGCGCCCGCCGAGCGCACCTGGGGCACCGGCAACTACGCCGCCCTTTGGATTAGCATGAGCCTGTGTATTCCGACCTACATGCTGGCCAGCTCGCTCATCGAAGGCGGCATGAACTGGTGGCAGGCCCTGCTCACCATTTTCCTGGGCAACACCATCGTGCTGGTGCCCATGCTCCTGAATGGCCGCGCCGGGGCGCAGTACGGCATCCCGTTTCCGGTGTTTGCGCGGGCCAGCTTTGGCGTGCGCGGGGCCAACGTGCCGGCGCTGCTACGGGCCATCATTGCCTGCGGCTGGTTCGGCATTCAGACGTGGATAGGCGGCTACGCGCTGTATCAGATGGCGGTGCTGTGGGTGCCGTCGCTGGCCACGCTGCCGGCCATTTTTCCGACCAGTTGGGGCTTGGCTACCGGGCCGGCCATCGTGTTTCTGCTGTTTTGGTTGCTGAACATGTACGTGGTGTACCTCGGCGTCGACAGCATTCGGAAATTACTGGTATTCAAAGCCTTTTTCCTGCCGGTGGCGGCGCTGGCGCTGCTGTGGTGGGCCATATCGGCGGGCCATGGGCTGGGGCCCATTTTGGCGCAGCCGAGCAAGTTCACGTCCAGCGCACAGTTCTGGGCGTTTTTCTTTCCCTCGCTCACGGGCATGGTGGGCTTCTGGGCCACGCTCTCGCTCAACATTCCGGATTTCACGCGCTACGCCACCAGCCAGCGCGCCCAGCAGATGGGCCAGGCCATTGGCCTGCCCACGTCCATGACGCTGTTTTCGTTTGTGGGCGTGGTCGTAACGTCGGCCACGTTCGTCATCTACGGCCACACCATCTGGGACCCGGTGGTGCTGGCCGGCAAGTTCGACAGCAAGCTGCTGGTGAGCTTCGCCATGCTGGCCGTGGCCCTGAGCACGCTGGCCACCAACATTGCGGCCAACATCGTGAGCCCGGCCAACGACTTCGCCAACTTCTCGCCCGAGCGCATCAGCTTCAAAACCGGCGGCTACCTCACCGGCGTTATCGGCCTGCTCATCTTCCCCTGGAAGCTCATTGCCGACCCATCGGGCTATATTTTCACTTGGCTGGTGGGCTACTCGGGCCTGCTGGGGCCCATCGGCGGCATCATGATTGCCGACTACTACCTCATCCGCCAGCAGCAGCTCGACGTGCCCGACCTTTACCAATACCACGGCCGCTACGGCTACCGCAACGGCGTGAACCGCGCTGCCATGCTGGCGCTCGTCGTGGGCATTTTGCCCAATGTGCCGGGCTTCCTCACCGCCATTGGCGTGCTCGAAAAGGGCACGGTGTGGCCAGCCCTGGTGGCCGTGTACAACTACGCGTGGTTTGTGGGCTTTCTGGTGTCTGGGGGCGTATACTTGCTGCTGATGCGGGCCCAGGCAGCCAGCCAGCCGGCCCCGTATGGAACGGCCGCCGCCGTGCCCGCCGCCGCTCCTTCTCTCGCCCAATAACCTTTCCCATGGTCGAAGTCACCGTTCATCACGACACCGTCGTGTTCACCGTGCAGGGGCTGCACAAGGTATTGGCTTTCACAAGTCAGCTCACGGTGCCACGCTCGCACATCATCGGCGTGCGGCACGACCCCACGGCGGCCCAGCGCCTGCACGGCTTGCGGGCGGGCGGCACGTCCCTGCCGGGCCTGCTGAAAGCCGGCACCTTTTACCTCGACCACCAGGCCAGCCACAAGCCCACGTTCATCGACGTCAGCAACCCGAAATGCCTGCTGGTCATCGACCTGCGCGACGAAGAATACCAGCAGCTCATTATCGAAGTCGACGACCCGGTGGCCGTAGAGGCGTTGCTCGCTACCAACGGGTAACGGCGTTGGGACGCTTGGCTCCTATCACATGCTGCGCTGGAAAGACGTCATCGCCTACGCCAAATACGGCAACCCCGAACCCACCCGGCGCGTGGCGCACACCGAAGCGGAGTGGGCCGCACTGCTGCCGCCGGAGCGGTTTCGGGTGCTGCGCCAGCACGCTACCGAGCCGCCCTACCGCAACGCCTACTGCCGCGCCTACGAGCCGGGCGCATACGCCTGTGCCGGCTGCGGCAACCTGCTGTTCGACGCCCAGGAGAAATACCACGCCATTTCGGGCTGGCCCAGCTTTCGGCAGCCCGCGGCCCGCAGCGCCATTGCGTATTTCTTCGACGAGAGCTTTAGCATGCAGCGCATTGAGGCGCGCTGCAACGCGTGCGGCGGCCACCTCGGCCACGTGTTTCCGGACGGGCCGGCGCCCGGCGGCCTGCGCTACTGCATGAACTCGGCCAGCCTCGTGCTGCAGCCGGGCTAAGCGGCGCCTATTTGCCGCGCTTGTCCAGCTCGTCGAGGTCGGCCGAGCCTTGGGCTGGGGGCATCCACTGCCAGGGGTGAGCGTCCTTGGGAGAGTTTATTTTCAAGTAGTTCAACTGCACCGTGTTGGGCACTACCTGCTGGCAGGGGTTGGCCGCTGCCATGCCATACAGGCACAGCTGCATGGGCTTGCCGAAGCGGGCCCAGGGCACTTCTAGGTACTGACCGGCCCGCAGGGCGCCCACTTCCTGGCTGTTCACCAGCACTTTCACGGCCTCGGCGCCTGCCGAATGAGCGGGGCGGTAGATGTACACGAAAGCCGTGTCGGAGCGCAGCGGGGTGCGCAGGCTGGGGTACGGGCTGGTGGCACCGGTGCTCATGTCGAGGCCGTAGGCCAAGGGTTCGCCGGTGTGGTCGGGCACGTTGGTGCGGGCCAGGGCCGCGCCGGCCACTCCCGCTATCATGCTCGTTCGGCCTTGGGCCTGGGCCAGCGCGGCCTCGTGTAGCTGGTCGAGCGGGGTTTCGCCCACGAAGGTGAAGGAATTGCCCTGGCGCATCAGCGGGAAATACTCCTTGCCATACTTCACGAAGGCTTGCTGGCCGTCGCAGAAGCCCCACAGCTCGGGCAGCGGCACGTTGTGGTCGATGCCGAGGCGTCCTTTCGGCTGCACCCGCGCCACGCCCAGCCACTGCACCGTGGCCAAGCGGCTGCGGTAGTGCCGCCGCAGCGTGTCGAGGGAAAACGCCAAGGCCGTATCGGGCCGGTTGGCCAGAAACTGGTCGAAGCGCAGGTACAGGCCCCGGCGCAGGGGTTCGCGCAGCACGGCGGGCACGGCGCGGCGGCCCACCAGCGCCGCGGGCTGGTCGGCGGGCAGCTCGGTCAGGGTGCGGGCCGGGCGGGCGGTCACTGCCGGCCAGGCGCCGGTGAGCTGGCCCAGGCAGTGGCCGAGCATCTGGGTCACGTGCTCGGCGTGCCGGTGGGTTACCTCGCGGCCCAGGGTGCTGGCTTGCGCGGCCACGGCCTGCACGAAATGGTAGCCGTCGGGCAGGTGCTCGTACACGTCGGCGGCCAGCTCGGCGGTGGCCTGTTCCTGGGTGCCGCCCAAGGTTTCGCTGAGCTGCAGCCGGCGCAAGCACAGCACCACGGGGTGGTCGAACGGCTGACGGGGCAGCTGGCTTTGCAGAAACGCGGTGAGCTCGGGCCCCACGCCCTGCCGAAACTCAATGGCGGCCGATTTGCCGGCCCGGTACGCAATGCCGATGGGCGGATTGCCGACGCGCCCGTCCACCACTTGTTCCACCCACACGGCCCGGCCGGGCACGTTCAGGGTTTGGGAAGTCAGGTCGGGGTAATAGGTTTGGGCGCGGGCCGCACGCCCGGCGCCGGCCAGCAGCAACACGGCCAGTAGAACTGTTTTCACGCAGGGAAGGAAGTTGTGGCGTCAAGGTTAAGCAGTATTTCTCAGACGGCCAACCGCTTGGCCCGTGGCGACCAGGCCCATGCCGCTCATAGCCTCAACCGTAGCAAGCAGCGGCCGGCACGGCTATCAGCCGGCGGCATGGATGAACCCGCGGCGGCTACGTATGCGAAGCCTAGCCCAACGCAACGCGTCCTTTCCATGGCCAATTCCTCTGCTTCCGATTTCACCGGTTTCGTGCGCGTGCGCGGTGCCCGTGAGCACAACCTCAAAAACGTCGACGTTGACATTCCGCGCGATGCCCTGGTGGTGTTCACCGGCGTGTCGGGCTCGGGCAAAAGCAGTCTCGCTTTCGGCACGCTCTACGCCGAAGCCCAGCGGCGCTACCTGGAGTCGGTGTCGCCCTACGCCCGCCGCCTGTTTCACCAGATGGCAGTGCCCGAGGTGACGGCCATCGACGGGCTGCCGCCGGCCGTGGCCCTGCAGCAGCAGCGCGGCGCGCCCAGCACCCGCTCGTCGGTGGGCTCGGTCACGACGCTCTCGAACCTGCTGCGCATGCTGTACTCGCGGGCCGGCGACTACCCGGCCGGCCAAGGCATCATCTACGCCGAAGCCTTTTCGCCCAACACCGCCGAGGGCGCCTGCCCCACCTGCCACGGCCTGGGCCGCGTGTACGAAGTGACCGAGCAAAGCATGGTGCCCGACCCCACGCTCACCATCCGGGAGCGGGCCATTGCGGCCTGGCCCCAGGCCTGGGGCGGCCAGAACCAGCGCGACATTCTGGTGAGCATGGGTTACAACGTGGACACGCCCTGGCAGGACCTGCCGCAGAAGGACCGGGACTGGATACTCTTCACCGAAGAGCAGCCCGTGCTGCCCGTGTACCCCGGCTACTCGCCCGAGCAGACGCAGCGGGCCATCAAGCGCCGCGAGCCGCCGAACTACATGGGCACTTTCATGGGGGTGAAGAAATACGTGCTGCACACCTTCGCCACCACCCAGAGCGCGCTCATGAAGAAGCGCGTGGCCCAGTACATGCTGGGCTCCGACTGCCCCACCTGCCACGGCAAGCGCCTGCGCCGGGAATCGCTGAGTGTGAAGTTTGCCGGGCTGGATATTGCGGAGATGTCGCGCCTGCCGCTGAAGCGGCTGGCGGCGCTGTTGCAGCCCTTCGCCGCGGGCAAAACGGCCGGCCACCTCGCCCACCCGGAGCAGGCCATTGTGGCCCGGCGCATCGCCGAAGATTTAGCCGCCCGGCTCACGGTGCTGCTCGATTTGGGCCTGGGGTACCTGTCGCTGGAGCGCGGCACGCCCACGCTGTCGCCGGGCGAATTGCAGCGCCTGCGGCTGGCTACCCAGCTGTATTCTAACCTGTTCGGGGTGGTGTACGTGCTCGATGAGCCGAGCGCCGGCCTGCACCCGGCCGATACCGAAGCGCTGCTGAAAGCCCTCGCGGGCCTAAAAAGCGCGGGCAATTCGCTGTTTGTGGTAGAGCACGATTTGGACGTCATCCGCCAGGCCGACTGGCTGGTGGACGTGGGCCCGGCCGCCGGCGAGAAGGGCGGCGAAATTCTGTACAGCGGCCCGCCCGAAGGCCTGAAAGCCATTGAAGCCTCCCAGACGCGCCAGTTTCTGTTCGACATTGCGGCCCTGCCCGAACAGTCGCCGCGCCGGCCCGCCGGCTGGCTGAAGCTGGCCGGCGTGACCCGCAACAACCTCGACCGCCTCGACGTGGAATTTCCGCTGGGCGTGTTCACCACGGTTACGGGCGTGTCGGGCTCGGGCAAGTCCAGTCTGGTAAGTCAGGTGCTGGTGGAGCTGGTGGCCGAAAGCCTGGGCCAGGCCATCGAGGCCGAAGAAGAGGAAACCGACCCGCTGGCCGCGCCCGTACCGGCCACGCTGGGCGGCCACATCACCGCCGGCCTAGACAAAATCAAGCGCTTGGTGCGCGTCGACCAAAAGCCCATCGGCCGCACGCCGCGCTCCAACATGGCCACCTACACGGGTCTGTTCGACCACGTGCGCAAGCTCTTCGCCGCCACGCCCGCCGCGAAAAAGCGCCGCTACGACGCCGGCCGCTTTTCCTTCAACGTGGCCAAGGGCCGCTGCGAAAACTGCGCCGGCGAGGGCTTCGTGATGGTGGAACTGCTGTTTCTGCCCAGCGTGTACGCGCCCTGCCCCGTGTGCCACGGCGCCCGCTACAACGCCAAAACCCTCGAAATCCAGTACCGCGACAAGAACATTGCCGAAGTGCTGGGCCTGACCGTGGACGACGCCTGGGAGTTCTTCGCCGACGAGCCGGCCGTCTTCCGGGCCCTCACGGTGCTGCGCGAGGTAGGCCTGGGCTACCTGCGCCTCGGCCAGCCCGCCACCGAGCTGAGCGGCGGCGAGGCCCAGCGCATCAAGCTCGCTACGGAGCTGCAGCGCATCGGTCGCGGCAACACGCTCTACGTGCTCGACGAGCCCACCACCGGCCTGCACCCGTCGGACATCGAAAAGCTGATGACGCAGCTCGAAGGCTTGGTGGAAGCCGGCAACACGGTCATCGTGGTGGAGCACGACATGCGCGTGGTGGCCGGCGCCGATTGGGTCATCGACATCGGCCCCGGCGCTGGTGAGGAGGGCGGCCGCGTGGTGGCCGCCGGCCCGCCACGCGAGGTGGCCAAGGTGCGTGAGAGCCGCACAGCGCCGTATTTAAAGGCGTTTCTGGCGGGGTAGAGACGCAATATGTTGCGTCTCGTCGTTGAACAAATACGCTTGCACGACAACCGAACGATACCCGAACTGCGTGGTTCTAATCGTTCAACGACGAGACGCAACGTGTTGCGTCTCTACATCCCGCTATGGACCCCAACAACCCACTCCCCGCCAACCTCTTCCGCCGCCAAGACGAAACGCCCGACGCGGAATTCTACCACCACCCGCGCTTCGTGACGCACATCGATGACCGCGCCATTGCGGCCGTTACGCAGCTGTACCGTGAGTACTTCCCGCCCAATGCGGACCTGCTCGACCTGATGAGCAGCTGGGTGAGCCACCTGCCGGCCGAGGTGCCCTACCGCCGCGTGGTGGGCCTGGGCATGAACAAGGCCGAGTTGGCGGCCAACCCGCGCCTCGAAAGCTACGTGGTGCAGGACCTCAACCAGCAGCCCGCCCTACCCTTTGCCGATGCGGAATTCGACGGCGCCGCCATCTGCGTGTCCATCGACTACCTCACGCAGCCCGTAGCGGTGCTGAGCGAGCTGGCCCGGGTGCTGCGGCCCGAGGCGCCGCTGGTCATCACCTTCTCCAACCGCTGCTTTCCGAGCAAGGCCATTGCCGCCTGGCACGCCCTCGACGACCGGGGCCACCTGGCGCTGGTGCAGCAATATCTAATTGCGGCGGGCGGCTGGCACGCCATCGAGCTGCTCGACCGCAGCCCGCTGCCCCCCGGCCGTTCCGACCCGTTGTTTGCCGTGGTGGCCCGGAAAAAGGCTGCCTGATGGTGCTGCGGTGGCTTGGGCCGCGGCAGATAAGGCGCTAGCAGCCAACACCAAAAAATTATGCTGTTGGTCAGGATAACCGGTTAGGATTATAGCAATTCGTCGTTCTACCTTTGGTTCGACGGATTGTCTGCCTTTCCAAAATCTTATTCCTCCGACGGCTTTATGCGTCTCTTGTTTTTGCTGGCCGCAGTGGGCAGCATGCTGGCTACCCCGGCGTTGGCGCAACAGGTGCCTTACCTCCCCTACTACTCCCCCGACACCGTGCAGGTGCACCAATTGGCCGTGACGCACCGCACGGCCGTGCAGAAGTATTTGGTCACGCCCAAGTCGGTGAGCGGCGAGTACAAAGACCATTACAAGAAAATTGCGCAGGAGGCCTGCACCGACGTGTACAACACGGTGCGCTACTCGGCCCTGCTCGACCCCGTGCTGAACCCCTACGTGCAGCGGGTGTTTGCCCAAATCCAGAAGGCCAACCCGCAGCTGCCGCCCGTGCAGCTGGTGCTCAGCCGCAACCCCGAGCCCAACGCCCACGCCGTGGGCAACAGCACCGTGATGCTGAACGTGGGCCTGCTGGGCCGCCTCGAAAACGAAAGCCAGCTGGCCTACGTGCTGTGCCACGAACTGGCCCACATTCAGGAGCAGCACATGGCCACGGGCCTGCGCGAGCAGCTCACCAAAATCCACAGCAAGCAGGTGCGCAAGGAAGTGAAGCGCATCGTGGCCGACGAGTACAACATCAGCTCGAAGCTGAAGGCGCTGGCCCTTGGGCTGAAACTGAACAGCACCTACCACCACCGCAAATACGAAAAGCAGGCCGACTCGCTGGGCTACGCCCTGCTCAAGCGCACGAGCTTCGACACCAAGCAGGCCTACCGCGTGCTGCAGCTCCTCGACCAGATAGACCAGCCCCTGACGCCGGAGCCGCTGGCGCTGGGGCAGTTTTTTGGCTGCGCCAATTTTCCCTATCCCCTGGCCGAAGCGCCGGCCAAGCCCAAGTCCATTTTCACGGTGGCCGCGCCAGTAAAAACGGTGATGGAAACCTCCGACACCCTGAAAACCCACCCCGACTGCGCCAAGCGCATGCGCTACCTCAGCGAGCTGGCCCAGGGCCAAATCACCGACGGGCCCTCGGCCATCGCGCCCGAGTTTGCCCGCGTGGTGGCCCAGAGCCGCCTGGAGGCCGTGCAAAGCTGGTTCGACTACGACTGCTACGACCACGCCCTGTTCGAGGCCCTGCAGCTGCTGCGCCAAGACCCGCAAAACGCCTACCTGCGCTCGGTGGTGACGCTGAGCCTGTACGAGCTGCGCGAGCACCTGCTGAAGCACGACTTCTACGAGGTGGTGGGCAACGTATCGAAGCACCACCACGACAACTTCAACCAATTGCTAACCACGCTCTACGCCTGGAAAGCCGACGACTACAAGGGCCTGCTGGCCTGCTTTGCCCAAAACGGCAGCACCGCCCCCGCCCCGCCGGCCAACGAGTACGCCCTGGCCGCCAGCTACGCCGCCGCGGCCCTGAGCGGCGAGCCCACCGCGGCCACGCTCAAGCAGCAATACCTGGCGCATTACCAGGACGGCAAGTTCAGCAAGCTGCTGTTTCCCAAGCCTGTTTCTTCCAAAAAGTCCATTCGTTAACACTTCCGCTATTCACCACCCTTACCCCCATTTCCATGTTCGTTAAACGCACGCTGCTGACGGCCTCTCTGGCCGCCCTGGCAGCTCCGGCGGCTCTGCACGCCCAAACCCAAACCCTTGACGGCATTTCGCGCGTGTCGCGCACGGCCATCGAGCCGGTGTATGCCGGCAACGAGGTGAAAGGCTACGTGACCTACACCAAGGGCGACAAGGCCGACAAGAAAAACGACAACTTCCTGCTCGATTTCTACGACCAGGACCTCAACAAGGTGACCAACATCACCCTGCAAAAGCCCGCCGGCAAGTACTTTCTGCTGCGCAACGCTTTCAACGGCTCGGCCTTCGCCATGTACTACTACAACGCCAAGGATAAGACCCTAGAGCTGGAAACCTACGACACCAGCCTCAAAAAACTGGGGTTCAAGGCCATTGGCGAGCTGAACCGGGCCGACATGGCCGCCACCATGCAGTCGTTTGGGGCGCAGGGCAACGACGGCGACAGCGGCGGCGGGGGCATGTTCGGCTCGATGGGCCTGTTTCCGGTGCCTAATTACGGCTTCGTGCGCAACAGCTACGAAGGCACGATGAAGGGCTACAACCTGCAGATGTACGACGACAAGCTGACGCCGCGCTGGCGCATTGCCGCCGACCCCAAGGCCAAGTTCTACGAAACCATCAACCTGACCCAGGCCGTGGACAAGTACATCCTGGGCACGGCCCTGCGGCGCGACGGCGTGATGTCGAAGAAAATCAATCCCTACATGGTGGCCATTGAGGCGGCCACGGGCAAGAAAGTATTCGAGATGCCGGTGGAAACCAGCACCACCGAGCAGCTGTCGCTCAGCTCGTTCACCTTCGACCCGGTGAAGCGCGAGTTCATCGCCGTGGGCGAGTTCTACAAGCTGAACGACAAGCCGTTTGTGAACAAAAGCCAGGGCTTTTTCATCAAGCGCTTCAGCGAAGCCGGCAAGCAGGTGGCCGTGACCAACTACGGCTGGCACAACCAGGTGGCCGCCGCCATGCCCGCCGAAGCCCGCCAGAGCCTCGAAGACGGCTTTGTGAACTACACGCACTCCATCGTGCGCGGCTCCAACGGCATGACCTACATCGTGGCCGAGCAGTACAAGGTGGTGGGCGACGGCATGGGCATTGCCATGACCATGCTGGGCGGTAATGCCTCGGTGTCGAAGGGCAAAATCGCCAACATGCTGGTGTTTGCCCTCGACCCCGAGTACAAGCTCACGCAAGTGAAATTCTTCCCCAAAGACCCTTCCGTGGCCTACGTGCCGCCGGGAGCGGGCCTCATGGGCACGGGTTTCCTGGGCATGTACTTCCGCCAGTCGGGCCAGTTCGATTACCAGTTCACCCAGAAAAACGACGCCAACTCGCAGTTCAACGTGGTGTACATCAACTACGACAAGGAAAAGGGCGAGGCCACCAAGAAGGTCATCGGCAACGTGGCCTTCGGCGACAACGGCCAATTCAAAGTCGACAAGATTGACGGCACCAGCAACGCCACCGCCTCGTACCTGTACCCGGCCAAGCCCGGCTACGTGATGCTGGTGGACTACCTCAAGAAAGAAAAGAAAATGGGCATGAAGCTCGTCAAACTGAACATCTAAGCAACTTTGGTTGCGGTTCAGCAGAAAAGGTCCGGCAGTTGCCGGGCCTTTTTCGTTTAATGGCCAGCGTTATTTAATGCCGTCCGTCATGCTAAGCTTGTCGAAGCATGACGGACGGCATTAATTCCAGGCTGTAGCGCCTGATTCTCTGTTATCACCCTTTACCCTCATCCCTTGACCAAGCGCGATTTTGACGCCGTTGTGGTCGGCTCGGGTCCCAACGGGCTGGCCGCCGCCATCACGCTGCAGCAGCAGGGGCTGTCGGTGCTGCTGCTCGAAGGCAAGGACACGGTGGGCGGCGGCCTGCGCACGGCCGAGCTGACGCTGCCCGGCTTCAAGCACGACATCTGCTCGGCGGTGCACCCGCTGGCGGCCGAGTCGCCGTTTTTTCGCACGCTGCCGCTGGCGGCCCACGGCCTGGAATTTATTTACCCACCGGTGGCCGCGGCCCATCCTTTCGCCAACGGCACGGCGGCCGCGCTGCACTCTTCATTGGCCGAAACCGCCGCCGCCCTCGGCGCCGACGCCGACGCCTACCGCCAACTGATAGCCCCCGTGGTGAACGACTGGCGGGCCCTGGCGCCGGCCATCCTGGGGCCTTTGCGCTTGCCAGCGCACCCGCTCGCCATGGCCCGCTTCGGCCTGAAAGGCTTGTTGCCGGCCCAGCTGCTGGCCAACCGTTACTTCACCACCCCCGAAGCCCGGGGCCTGTGGGCGGGCATGGCGGCGCACGCGCAACTGCCGCTGAGCAGCGTGGCCACGTCGGCCATTGGGCTGGTGCTGCTGGCGTTGGGGCACGTGGGCGGCTGGCCGGTGCCCCGGGGCGGCTCGCAGCAAATTGCGGCGGCGCTCACGTCCTATTTCACATCGCTGGGCGGCCAGGTCGAAACGGGGGTGTATGTCAAGTCGCTGAGCCAGCTGCCGTCGGCGCACGCGGTGCTGCTCGATGTGACGCCCCGGCAGCTGCTGGCCATTGCGGGGCAGCAGCTGTCGTCGCTCTACAAGTGGCAATTGGCGCGCTACCGCTACGGCATGGGCGTCTTTAAAATTGACTGGGCCCTGGCCGAGCCCATTCCCTTCACGGCCCCCGAGTGCAGCCGGGCGGGCACGGTGCACCTCGGCAACACGCTGGAAGAAATCACCCACGCCGAACAGCTCACCTGGGACGGCCACCACCCCGAGCGGCCCTTCGTGCTGCTGGCCCAGCAAAGCCTGTTTGACGCCACACGGGCGCCGGCGGGCCGCCATACGGCCTGGGCTTACTGCCACGTGCCCCACGGCTCCACGCGCGACATGACCCAGGCCATTGAGCAACAGGTGGAACGTTTTGCGCCGGGCTTTCGGGAGCGCATTCTGGCCCGTCACACCATGGGCCCCGCCCAGATGGAAGCCCACAACCCCAACTACGTGGGCGGCGACATCAACGGCGGCGTGCTCGACATCGGGCAGCTGTTCACGCGGCCGGTGCTGCGCTTGTCGCCCTACCAAACTTCGGCCAAGGGGCTCTACCTGTGCTCTTCGTCGACGCCGCCCGGCGGGGGCGTGCACGGCATGTGCGGCTACCACGCCGCGCGCCGCGCCCTGGCCGACGTGTTTAACGTTCGCCTGCCCGGTATCTTGGCGGCATGAGACCCGCCTACATCCTCGCGCTGGGGGCCATCGCCCTGCTTTTTTACTTGGCCATCCCGTATGGCAGCCGCTTGTTCTTCCCGCGCATCGTCATCGGTTACGATACGGCGGTAAATGCCCGCGTGACGGGGCACATGCAGAGCCGTAGCTACCACAGCTTTTTCTTTGACGGCCATACCAAAAACCAGTACGATGTAAGTGCCTTTGTGGCAGCCGCGGCCCCGGCCGAAGCAGCCAACGATAACCCTGATACTTTGGAGTTGAACGTGTACCTGAAGCACGGCGACCTCCTCCGCAAGAAGGCCCATTCCGGTGTGCTCACTGTGCAGCGCGGCAGCAAAGTAACGCAATGGGTGTGCCCACCCGAGGAGAAAGGCGCGGCCGAACCGGTGGGAGCAACGGCCACAAAACCGGTGACCGGGAGTACGCCGGGGCCGGCCCCCGGCCAGCGGAGTGTGCCGCTGTAAGACGTTCATCGCGAGGCCGCTGCATTTGCAGCCACCCTGCCCGTGCTCGACGACACAGACGGGGCCATACAGCTCCGCGTTACACTAAACCCTCGGCCTCACCAGTTGCAACAGCTTCGCCTGGCTTTTGCACCGCATCGTTCGGCCGTAGCTTATCGGCAATTGGGCCAAGGCATTGGTAATTTACTACGCCCAGTCGGGCCGCTACTATTTCAACACTGGGTACCAGAAAACCACCCAAATGGGCGGAGGGCTAACTGAAAGCGGCGATTTTCAAGAAATCAGCGGGTGGGTGCGCCCCAATTCTTCCACGGCGGCGGTGGCGCCTCCAGTCGCGGTGCAGGACAAGTAAGGTCGTTGATTGACCATCTTTCCCTCGAATCCGGTGTGTTTGAATGAGGCCGTGTCCCTTAATGCTTGGGAAAAGAAAAAGGCCGTTTCCTGATTGGAAACGGCCTTTTCTTAGGTAGCGGGGACTGGACTCGAACCAGTGACCTTTGGGTTATGAGCCCAACGAGCTACCAACTGCTCCACCCCGCACTGTTTGGTTCTGCAAAAGTACGGGGATTTTCTGGGATGTCAATTATTTGGCTCATATTTCTTGCCCAGCGCTGATAACGCCTTAGCGGACAGGAAATAATTTTTTAGGTGCCTGCCTGCGCTAGGCGCGGTCGCCGGTGGTCTTCACCAGGTTGATGCCGGCAAAAAAGAAGATGAGGCCCACCACAAACGGGACGATGGAGTTCATCTTGCTCAGGCCAATGCCGCCCACGCCCAGGAAAGCGAGGGCGCCGATGATGATGCCAATGATGCCCAACACGGTGAGAATGCTGCCAAAAGTGCGTTTCTGATTCATGGCAAAAGAGGGATGAGGTAAAATCGGAGGGAAACCCGGACGGGCCGGGACTTGCGCCTCATACGCCAATGGCCTGCAAATGGATAGCCACCGCGCCGAAATACCCCTGCTCCCATGCTACTTATGGACTGCCGCTAGCACTGGCAGGGCTCCGAAATACCAGTTTATTCAGCCATCTTTGCTATCGTATTTAGCATTTGTGTTATGCCGTCTCAGCGCTCGCCTGCCCTTGGGTTCATTTTCGTTACGTTACTGATTGACGTCAGCGGGCTCGGCATCATCATTCCGGTGGTGCCCACGCTCATTCGGCAGCTCACGGGCGAGGGGCTGAGCCAGGCGGCCGTGTATTCGGGCTGGCTCACGTTTGCCTACGCCGGGGCGCAGTTCTGCTTTGCGCCGGTGATGGGCGGGCTCAGCGACAAGCTGGGGCGGCGGCCGGTGCTGTTGGCCGCGCTGCTTGGGCTGGGGCTCGACTACATTTTTCTGAGCTTTGCGCCCACGCTGGCCTGGCTGTTTGTGGGGCGCGTGGTGGCGGGCATCACGGGGGCCAGCTTCACCACGGCCACGGCCTACATCGCCGACATCAGCACGCCCGAAAACCGGGCCCAGAACTTTGGCATGGTGGGCGTGGCGTTTGGCCTGGGCTTCATCATCGGGCCCACAGTGGGCGGGCTGCTGGCGGGGTTTGGCGCCCGCACGCCGTTTATGGTGGCCGCGGCCCTGAGCTTGTGCAACTTCCTGTACGGGCTGCTGGTGCTGCCCGAGTCGCTGGCGCCGGCCAAGCGCCGGGCCTTCGAGTGGGCCCGGGCCAACCCCGTGGCCTCGCTGCTGCGGCTGAAGCGCTACCCGGCGGTGCTGGCGCTGGTGGCCTCGCTGGTGCTGATTTACCTGGCGGGCTCGTCGGTGCAGTCGGTCTGGACGTTTTACACCGAGCTGAAATTTGGCTGGGGCGAAGGCATGGTGGGCATTTCGCTGGGCGTCATCGGGTTGTTTTCGGCCCTGGTGCAGGGCGGGCTGGTGCGCGTGGCCATTCCGAAGCTGGGCGCGGCGCGGGCCATTGTGGTGGGGCTGCTGTGCTACACGGTGGGCTTTGTGCTGTTTGCCTTTGCCTGGCGGGGCTGGCTGATGCTGGCGTTTCTGGCGCCCTATTGCCTGGGCGGCATCGCGGGGCCGGCGCTGCAAAGCACCATTTCGGGCCAAGTGCCGGCCAACGAACAAGGCGAGCTGCAGGGCGCCCTCACCAGCCTGATGAGCGTGACCGGCGTGGTGGGCCCGCTGCTAATGACGGGCCTGTTCCGCTACTTCACCCGCGAGGATGCGCCGGTGCATTTTCCGGGGGCGCCGTTTGTGCTGGGGGCGGTGATGGCGCTGGCCAGCGCGGGGCTGGCCCTGCGCTCGTTTCGGCGGCACCCGCCCGTGGAAGTGGCCGCGGCGCCGGCCGATGCCATGCCGGCTCACTAAGGCCCCGAGCAAGACAACCCCCATGTGCCGCCGGCCGTGTACCTTGCGCCAGACCGACTGTTGCCCATGACTTCCGACCTTCCCGCGCCGCTCATTGAGTTCACCTACCGCGACGACCTCGACATACTGGTGGGCCGCTGGGGCTACCAGCCGGACCCGCGCGAGCTGCCGGCCGTGTACCAGCAAATGACCGACGCGGCCTTGGACAACAGGGCACGCTTCTGGCTGCAAGACATTCGCCGCCGCACCCTCAACGACCCCTCGACGACCGAGTGGCTGCTGACCAAGTTCTTTCCGGACATGGCGCGGCGGCTCGACGGGCGGCTGTATGTGGCCTATCTGGTGGGGCCGGCGCTGCACGACGCCATTGTGAACCAGCCGGGCTACGTGTCGGCCGAAGCCTACGACGACAAGCCCTACGCCATTTCGTTTTTTGGTGATGAGGGCGCGGCCATTCGTTGGCTGCAGATTCAGCAGACCGACAAAGTGGGTTCCTAGGCCGGCAAGCATCGCACTGCTTCAGCAATATTTTTCTTACCGAAAAAGGCTTTCCCAATCCGTGGGAAGGCCTTTTTTCATTCTCATTGCAACCTATTTCCAGCCAAGTCATTGGACAATTACGAAAGTTTCGTAGTTTTACGACATCATCGTAATCAGCTAGCTCCCCGACTTCATGGAACGCCTCACCCAACCCGAAGAAGACGCCCTGCGTGTACTGTGGCCGCTGCCCGCCGGCGGCTTTGTGAAAGACGTGCTCGACCAGCTGCCCGCGCCGCGCCCGCCCTACACCACGCTGGCCAGCACCCTGCGCAACCTGGAGCGCAAAGGCTACGTGCGCGCCGAAAAGCTGGGCAACTCCTACCGCTTCGTGCCCGTGGTGTCGGCCGACGACTACCAGCGCCGCTCCCTGGGCACGCTGGTGAAGCAGCATTTTCAGAATTCCTACAAGGAGCTGGTGTCGTTTTTCGCGCAAGACAATAAAATCAGCGCCGAAGAGCTGCAGGAGATTATCAAGCTCATCGAAAGCAAGAAGGAGGAGTAGCCATGCTGTCGCCCACGCTCCTGTATCTGCTGAAGGCCAACGGCGCGCTGCTGCTTTTCGCACTGGCCTATTTCGGGCTGCTGCGCCGGCTCACATTTTTCACGCTGAATCGGTTTTACCTCCTGTTTGCGCTGTTGTTTTCGGCGGTGTACCCGGCTCTGCCGGTGCCCGCGCTGCTGCCGCCGGTGGCGGCGGTGCCGGTGGTCCTGGTGCTGCCGGAGGTGACCACAGCAGCCGGCTTATCGCCAGTTACCGCCCCCGCGCCCGTTGATTGGAACGCCGTGGTACTGGCCGTGTACGTTGCGGGCGTGGCCCTGGGGCTGCTGCGGTTGCTGGTGCAGCTGCTGTCGCTGGCGCGGCTGCTGCGCCTTTCGCGGCCGGCGGTGGTGAGCGGTGCGGCCGTGCGGGTGCTGCCCGGCGACGTCAGCCCGTTCTCGTTTGGGTCAACCATTTACCTGAACCCGGCCCGTCACCCTGCCCCGGAGCTGGCGGCCGTGCTGCGCCACGAGCAGGTGCACGTGCGCCACTGGCACACGCTGGACGTGCTGCTGGCCCACTTGGCCCAGGCCGCGGCCTGGTGCAACCCGGCGGCGTGGCTGCTGCGCCGCGCCCTGCTCGACAACCTCGAATTTCTGGCCGACCACGCCGCCCTGCAGTCGGGCCTCGACCGGCGCGCCTACCAATACAGCCTGCTGCGCCTGAGCCAGGCACAGCCGGGCCCGGCCCTCGTTTCGCATTTCACATTTCCAACCCTCAAAAACCGTGTTGCCATGATGAACACACCGCTTTCTTCGACCGGGCAGTTGGCCCGCTATTTTGTGGCCGGGCCGCTGGTGCTGGCTGCTGCCCTGGGCTTTTCGGGCGCGCGGGCGCAGGGCGCCGGACCGGTGGTGCCGGTGGCGGCCCACGAAGCATCGGCTCAACCAGACCGGGAGCACACCACCGACTACCACATTACCCACTACCTCGACGGCAAGGTGAGTTCCATCGCGGATGAGCTTAAACTCGGCGCTGAAAATGTGGCGTCTATGGTGGCATTGAAAGGCGGAGCCGCCCGCAAAATCTCCGGCAATCCGCAGGACGAATACGTGATGGTCATGACCTCGAAGCAGAACCAGAACCGCCCCGATGTGCTTGCCTTCAACCAAAAAGTGGCCGCGGCCGAAGCCCGGGCCGCCTCCACACGCCCGGTGCCCGCGCCCGCCGCACGCCGCCGTCCGGCCGGGCAACCCTCGTCGGTTCGGACTGTGCAAGGGGTTCGCCTCGCGTCGGCGCCTGCGTCGAGCGCCGCGCCGGCGGCTTCGCAGCCCAGCGGACCGCCGCCGGTGTATTACGTAGACGGCAAGGTCACCCGCGACGGCTTGGCGAACGTCGCCCCCGACGCCATTGCCTCCGTCAACGTGTTCAAGGGCGAAAAAGCGCGGGAGCTGGCGGGTAACGCGGGCGCGGCAGGCGTCGTGGTCATCACCACCAAGCAGCGCCAAGACGCGCCCGAAGTGCGCGCATTCAACGAGAAGCTGGGCATTGCGGCCTCACCGCCGGCTCCGGCCGCCAGTGTGCCCTACCTGGCTGCGCCAGCGCTGGCCTACATCACGCAGCACTACCCGGCCGCCCGCCTGCTGGGCGTGAGCGAAGTGAAGGCAGCCGACGCCACCCCCTCGCACTACCAGGCCAATATTGTGATGGGTCGCCGGCCGGCCTACCTGCTCTTCGACGCGCAAGGCCAGTTCATCTCGGAGTCGTACACCAGCTACCTGAAATAACAGCCCCACCAGACGACGGGCATTGGTTGTTCTTTGCGAAAGCCGCTTCCTTTACCGGAAGCGGCTTTTTAGTGTTTGCCGAGATGCAGCCCCGGCCGCAATTTGCTTTCTTTAGGAGCTTTTTGCATCAGTGTAACACTCCTTTTTGCGTCTATGAACAATCGATACGTTGTGGCCAGCACAGCCGCCCTACTGGCCCTGGCCAGCTGCGCCGGCACCAAGCCTGCTACCGTGGCCACCGCCACGCCGCCCGCACCTGCCCCGACCACCGAAACCTACCCCAAGGGCGTGGGGCTCGACATGGCCGACCTCGACCGCACGGTGAACCCCTGCGACGACTTCTTCCAATTTTCGGGCGGCAACTGGCTGCGCAACAACCCCGTGCCGAGCTACGCCAGCAGTTGGGGGCCGCGTAACCTGCTCGGCAACCGAACGCAGGACCTGCTGCGCAAGATTCTGGAGGACGCGGCGGCCAACCGCAACGCCACGCCCGGCTCGAACCTGCAGAAGGTGGGTGACTTCTACGCCGCCGCCATGGACACGGCCGCCATCGACCGGGCCGGCATCGCGCCCCTCAAGCCCGAGCTGGACCGCGTGGCGGCCGTGCGCGACGCGGCCGCCCTACGCGCCGAAATCATTCATTTGCAGGACCTGGGCCTCGGCGTGCTGTTCCGCATCGGGGTGGACGTGGATGAGAAAAACACCTCGCAATATGCCGTGCAGATGAACCAGGGCGGCCTCACGCTGCCCAACCGGGAGTTTTACTTCAAAACCGACGCCCGGACCGAGAAGGTGAAAACGGCTTACCGCACCTACATGCAGGAGCTGTTCCGCCTGCAAGGGGCCGCGCCCACGGTGGCCCAGCTCGACGCGGCCACCGTAGAGCGCATCGAAACGCGCCTGGCCAAGGCCTCGCGCACGCCGGTGGAACTGCGCGACCCGCAAGCCAACTACAACAAGATGACCGTGGCGGCTGCCCAGAAGCGCTACCCGGCGCTCGACCTCAAGGGCCTGCTGGCCGGCTTGCAGCTGGGCAAAGCGCAGGAAATCATCGTCGGGCAGCCGGCGTTTTTTGACGAGGTGAACGCCGTGCTGAAGACCGAGAGCGTGCCCGACCTCAAGACCTACCTGCGCTGGCACTTGCTGCGTGGGTCGGCGGCGGCCCTGCCCACGCCATTTGCCGACGCCTCTTTCCGCTACAACCAGGCCCTGACCGGCGCCAAACAGCAAGCTTCGCGCTGGAAGCGCATGCAGGCCGTGACCGACCAGACGCTGGGCGAGGCTTTCGGGCAGTTGTACGTCGACCAGGCCTTCAGCCCCGAAGCCAAGGCCAAGGCCCTGGAAATGGTGAACAACATCAAGGCCAGCATGGCCGAGCACATCCAGACCAACACCTGGATGAGCGCCCCCACCAAGGCCGAAGCCTTGAAGAAGCTGAACGCCCTGCGCGTGAAAATCGGCTACCCCGACGTGTGGAAGGACTATTCGACGCTGAAAATCACCCGCGAGAGCTACCTCAAAAACGTGCTGGCCGCCCGCCAGTGGGAACGCCGCCGCGAGGCTGCCCACCTGGGCCAGCCCATCGACCGCAACGAGTGGGGCATGACGCCGCCCACCATCAACGCCTACTACAACCCGCCGATGAACGAAATCGTGTTTCCGGCCGGCTACCTCCAACCGCCCTTCTTCGACCCCAAAGCCGACGACGCCATCAACTACGGCGCCATTGGCGGGGTGATGGGCCACGAAATGACCCACGGCTTCGACGACCAGGGCCGCCAGTACGACTCGGAGGGCACTCTGCGCGACTGGTGGACGCCGGCCGACGCGGCCGAGTTCACGAAGCGCGCGGCCGTGGTGGGCCGGCAGTACGACGCCTTCTCGCCGCTGGACTCCGTGCACGTGAACGGCCAGCTGACGATGGGTGAAAACCTGGCCGACTTCGCCGGCCTGACCGTGGTGTACGGCGCCCTGCAGAAGCAATTGCAGCAGCGCTACGGCAACGGCCCGCGCCCGAAGTTCGACGGCTTCACGCCCGAGCAGCGCTATTTCCTGAGCTGGGCCCAGCTGCGCCGCCAGAACATCCGCCCCGAAGCCCTGCGCCAGCAAATTGCCACCGACCCGCACTCGCCCGGCCAGTACCGCACCATTGGCCCGCTCATGAACATGCCGCAGTTTCAGGCCGCCTTCGGGTGCAAGGAGGGTGATAAGATGATACGCCCAGCCGCCCAGCGGGCGGTGATTTGGTAGTAGCGCGGACCCACAGTCCGCGGCCTCGCTCTGCTTAACTGCCCTTTGAACGCGAAGCCCCGATGCTCGTGCATCGGGGCTTTTTTACGCCGCTATATTTAGGTCGGCATTCTACCCATGGCGTGCCTTATCCTCTTTTCCATGAAGCACTTCTTCTCTTTGTGGCGCGGCTGGCCGGCGGCGCTGCTAGTTCTTTTGTGGCTGGCGGGGCCGGCGGCGCGGGCCCAGGCCCCGGCCTGGCAGATGGCTGTGGCGGCGGGCGGCCCCAACTCCTACGTGCAAACAATGGCTGCTGACGGGAGCGGCAACGTTTATGTAGCAGGGAGTTTTTCCGGGACGGCGACCTTTGGCAGCACGACGCTGACCAGCGCCGGGGGAAAAGATGTTTTTGTCGCTAAGTGGAACAACACTACAAGGGGTTTTGTGTGGGCCCAGAGCGCGGGGGGTACCGCCGATGACGCGGCCAGCAAAGTAGCTGTAAACGGAACAAGCATCTTCCTGGCGGGCAGCTCCAGCAGCCCGACAGTTAATTTCGGGGCCACGCAGTTAACCAATTCCGGAAATGCGAACGGATTCATTGCCAAGCTTATCGACGCTGGCAATTCGACGATTTTTGCGTGGGCCCAGAGAACAGACGGAATTGTGACCAGCATCGCCGTGAATGGCTCAGCTATTTACACCACGGGTACCTTCTCATCATTCGCCCGCTTTGACAGCGTTACCCTTTTCGGTGCTGGGGGGAGCGACGTGTTTGTTGCGAAACTGACCGATTTTGGCACTACCAGCGGTTTTGCATGGGCCAAGCAAGCCGGCGGTGCAGGCAGCGACTATGCAACGGCCATTGCGGTGAGTGGCACGGATGTGTATGTGGCGGGCTTCTTTCTCGGCTCCTCAACCGTTTTTGGCAACCTTACCGTCGCTAACGCCGGCGGGCAGGATGCCTTTGTGGCCAAACTCACGGATGCTGCTTCTGCTGGCAACTTTGTGTGGGCGCAACGTGCCGGAGGAACCGGAAACGACCAGGTCACGGCCATCAGCATAAGCGGCACCGGTGTGTATGTGGCCGGAAGGTTTGGGTTTCCATCCGCTTCGTTCGGCAGCGCATCCTTGACGACGGCAGGAGGCACCGATATTTTCATCGCCAAGCTCACGGATAGCGGCCCTGGCAGCAGCTTTGTGTGGGCGCAGCGGGCTGGCAGCCCCTACGACGACTACGCCATGTCGCTGTCGATGGCATCCGGGAACAGTATGTACCTGACGGGCATTATTGATAGTCCAACGGCCGACTTTGGCGGCACGGTGCTCACTACGGCTGGGGACACCGATATGTATGTTGCCAAGCTGCAGGACAACGGCAACAACGCCGCATTTGCCTGGGCCCAACAAGCGGGCGGCATATTCAATGACCAAGGCTCGGCAGTGGCGGCAAGTGGTACGCAGGTGTACGTAGCTGGCAATTTCGGTCCGCCGGCGGCCTTTGGAAGCTATACCATCACGGGTTCGGGTATTATATCCGGCTTCCTGGCCTCCCTCACCGACCCCACTCTCACGGCCACCACCGGGGCACAGGGCACGTTGCGCTTTGCCCTGGCACCCAACCCAGCCAGCGCCACGGCTGCCGTGCAACTGCCGGCCCTGCCCGGCGCTGCTTCGGCCACGCTCACCCTGCTCGACGCCATGGGGCGCACCGTGCGCAGTTGGCAGGCCGTCCCCGGCACCCGCGTTGAGTTGGGCCTGACTGGACTTGCTTCCGGCCTCTACGCCGTGCGCGCGTGCGCGGGCAGCACCGTTGGCACCCAGCGCCTCGTAGTGGAATAACCCAACGAGCCGGCACCGCTTTAATGGTTTTGGGAAGGGCTCCCGCTGCCGCGGAAGCCCTTTTTGCTGTCATGGAAACTGCGGAGCTACCAGACTACTTATAAAATTTTGTGCTGGCTCATCTATCGGCAACGGTTGTGTAACTATCACAATCGTTGCCGATAAAAATCTTGTCTATTCAGTAGAAAAACAGGCATTTAATCCGGAAAGTCGGGATATACTTTTAATCCGACGCTGGTGCCAACAGGGCCCTCAGCGTCAGGTTTTTCTTTCCACTATCCCACCCAAACCTGTTTTCCTATGAAGAAACTTCAACGCATTTTTCTTACGGTGGCGGCTGCTCTCAGCGGCCACCTCAGCCTCTCGGCCCAGAACGCGCCGGTGCCGTTTGAGGCCGAAACCGGCGTTTCGGCCGGGGCGGCCATCAGCGGCGCCGCGCAGGGCGACTGGGCTTTCCGCACCGCCGGCACGCCGGCCGTTACCTACGCCACCTCGCTCACGGACGTGAGCGCCTACACCGCGCCCACTTCGCCCGGCGGCGGGGTGGGCGGCTCGGCCCCGGCCACCGACAACCGCGTGCTGAGCTACACCGTCACCTTCCCCGGCCCGGGCACCTACGACTTGTACGTGCGCGTGCGGGTGGGCAGCGCCGGCGCCAACGACGACAGCTTTTACTACGGCAAAACCTTTGGCACCAAAAACCCGACCACTGCCGCCGACTGGACCAGCGCCAACAACATCTTCAACATCGGCTACACCGGCGCCACCCAGGTGGTGGACGGGGGCGGCGGGGCCGGCACCGGCGTCTGGAAATGGATTAACATTTCGAAGTACAGCTTTGGCGGCGCGGCGCTGGTGACGTACACCGTGCCGGCCGGCGGCCTCACCCAAACCTTCCAGATTGGGGCCCGCGAAGACGGGCTGGACTTTGACAAGTTCGTGTTTGGGCAGAGCGGACTGTATTTCACGGTGGCCAACCTCGACGCTGGCGCGCAGGGTTCTACCACGCCGCCGGTCACGTTCACGCCCACCGGCGCGCCCTTCGCCACGGGCAAGCCCAAGTATCTGGGCTGCGCTTACAGCTCGCAGCAGGCACCCTTTTTCGGCAATTATTGGGACGCGGTGACGCCCGAAAACGGCGGCAAGTGGGGCGTGGCCGAAGGCACCCGCGGTAACTACAACTGGGCCGAGGCCGACGCCGCCTACGCCCAGGCCGTGGCCACGGGCGGGCCGTTCCGCTTTCACACGCTCATTTGGGGCACGCAGCAGCCCACTTGGCTGGTCGGCCTATCGCAGGCCGACCAGCTGACGGCCATCAACCAGTGGTTTGCGGCCGTGCGCGACCATTTCGCGGGCAAGCGCATCGACTTCATCGACGTGGTGAACGAGCCCACCCACCAACCGCCCGTGGTGCGCGCCGGCGCGGCCGACTGCGGCGGCTACATCGACGCGCTGGGCGGGAGCGGTGCCACCGGCTGGGACTGGGTAATTACTTCTTTCCAGCTGGCCCGCCAGTACTTTCCCAACGCGAAGCTGATGCTGAACGAGTACAGCGTGGAAAACGAACCCGCCCGGGCCGCTACCTACGTCACCATCGCCAACCTGCTGAAGGCCCGCGGGCTGATTGATGCCATCGGTATTCAGGGCCACTCGTTCTCGCTCCTCACTACTTCGTCGGCATCCATTCAGGCCAACATGGCCACGCTGGCCGCGCCCAACCTGCCGCTGTACGTGACGGAGTTCGACCTCGACGGCCTGGCCGATGCCGACCAGTTGGCCGCTTACCAGCGCATTTTTCCGCTGTTTTGGGAAAACCCGGCCGTGCGCGGCATCACCATGTGGGGCTACCGCGTGGGCCACTGGCGCACCGCCCAGGGCGCCAACCTGGCCAACGCCGACAACACC
The DNA here is from genome assembly GCF_016427455.1 of Hymenobacter miniatus. Lineage (NCBI taxonomy): Bacteria > Pseudomonadati > Bacteroidota > Cytophagia > Cytophagales > Hymenobacteraceae > Hymenobacter > Hymenobacter miniatus. Next base: position 659,953 of record NZ_JAELXR010000001.1, on the reverse strand, counting down.
GAGCGCCCGGCCCTGGCCTGGCTGCGCACCTACGTGGCCGGCGCCTACACCGGGCCCATGTGGACCGGCAACACCAGCGGCGCCTGGGGCACCGCCAGCAACTGGATAACCAACAACGGTGCCCCGGCCAACGCGCTGGTATCATCGGCCACCGCCTACGCCGTGCCCCTGGCCACCGACGATGCCTTCTTCCCCAGCTACGCCGCCAACCAGCCCGTGGTCAGCGGGGCGCAGGCCATTCGCAGCGTCACGCTGTCGGGCAGCGGCGCCAGCCTTACCACGCCACCGGGCAGTGTGCTCACCATGACCGGCAACTTCACCAACAACGGCGGCGCCCTGGCCGGCAGCGGCAACGGCACCATCGCGCTGGCTGGCGCGGCGGCGCAAACCATTGGCGGCACCAGCCCGTCCAACTTCCAGAACCTGGCCGTTGGCGCGGCCGGTGCCAACCTAGCCGCTCCGGCCAGCGTGCGCCAGCTACTCACGCTGACGGGCAACCTCACCACCAACGGCCGCACGTTCACGTTGCTTTCGGACGCCGCAGGCACCGCAATGGTGGTGAACACCAGCGGCGCCGTGGTAGGCAACGCCACGGTGCAGCGCTACATCGCGCCCACCAACCCGGGCCTGGGCTACCGGCACTACGCGCCGCCGGTGAGCGGCAGCACGGTGGCCGATTTGGCTACGTCCAGCTTCACGCCGGTGGTAAACTCGAACTACAACACGGTGGGCAACACGGTAACGCCCTTCCCGACGGTGTTTGGCTACAATTCCTCGCGCCTGTTTGCTTCGGCCGCGCCCACCACCAGCGCGTTCGACTACGGCTGGGAATCGCCCACGACGCTGGGCGATGCGCTGATTCCCGGCCAAGGCTACTCCGTGAACCTGAGCGGCACGCAGCTCGTGGATTTTGTGGGCCCGCTTAATAATGGCAGCATCAGCCGCACGGGCCTTACGCGCAGCGCGCAGCCGGAGTCGGGTTGGCAATTGCTGGGAAACCCCTACCCGGCCCCGCTCGATTGGGAAGCCGTGAGCACCAGCGGCCTCGATGCAGCCGTGTATGTGTTCCGTTCCAGCGGGCCCTATGCCGGCACTTACGCCAGCTACGTGCGCGGCGGCGCCAGCACCAACGGCGGCACCAACCTGCTGCCCGTGGCCCAGGGCTTCTTTGTGCGCACCACTTCGGTGGCCACGCCGGGCGCCATCAACTTCGCTAATTCGGCCCGCGCCACCACCTACACCAGCCCCGTGTTCCAGCGCGGCAGCGCGGCCACCGACCCACTGGTGCGCCTCGACCTGCGCGGCACTACCGGCCCGGCCGATGAGGCGGTCATCACCTTCAGCAGCGGGGCCACGGCCGGCTTCGATGCCACGGCCGATGCCTACAAGCTCACGGCCGGCGGCGTGCCCGTGCTAGCCGCTGAGCTCAGCGCCACCAAGCTGCTGTCCATCAACGCGCTGCCGGCCCTCGGCGCCGCCGACGTGAACGTGCCGCTGCGTGTGCAAGCACCGCAAGCCGGGGCCTACACCCTGCGCGCCACCGAGCTGCTAAACCTGCCCGCCGGCCGCTACGCCTACCTGCGCGACGCTCAGACCGGTGCCTCCTTCGACCTGAGCCAGGCCACAGGCTACGCCGTGAACCTGACGGCTGGCCCGGCCGCTGCCGGCCGCTTCACGCTGGTCATCACCCAAAACCGCGTGCTGGCTACTGCCCCGGCGGCCATCAGCCAGCAGGTGGCGCTGTTTCCCAACCCGGCTCATGGCAGCGTTTCGCTGGCCCTGCCCGCCGCGCTCAGCGCCCAGGCCGTGGAAGTGGCGTTGCTGAACACGCTGGGCCAAACCGTGCTGCGCCAGACGCTGGCCGCCAGCACCGAGCTGCTGCGGCCGCTTGCGCTGCCCGGCCTGGCCCCGGGCATCTACACGGTGCGTCTGCAAACAGCCGCCGGCACCATCAGCAAGCGCCTGACCATCGACTAAACCCTGCCGCCCACCGGCCGCCAGCCACCATTTTTCGTGAAGGGCTGGCGGCCTTACCCGGGCCGTCATGGCATTTCTCCTTACCTTTTCACCCGTTTTCGACATGAAAAACAATACCATCTGGCGGGCCGCAATGCTGGCGGCCACGTGCTGGCTGCTGGCCGGCACCGCCTCCCGGGCGCTGGCCCAGGGCCCGGGCAGTGGCGGCCCCACGCCCGGAACTCCTGCCGCCGAAGTGCCGCTCGACGGTGGCGCCTCGTTGCTACTGGCCGCTGGCGTAGGCCTGGGGCTGAAGCGCTTGCGTGACCGTCGCCGCACCTAAGCCATCGCCCCAACAGCACAAAAAACCCGCCCTGCATCACGCAAGGCGGGTTTTTTATATACTACCAGTACAAAACGCGCACAAACCGCGGTTTCAGTGCTAGTTCATGGACGGTTGCGGTTGATTTTTGGCTTGCTTGCCGGTAGCGCCGCGGCCAGTGCCTGGATGCTCGGCGTTCTGCACGGGCACGTCGGTGGCCTGCTGGCCGAGGCGCTCCGACATTTGGCCGCTGGCCGGGCTTTGCGTGCCGCTTTGCCCGCCCAGCACCTGAATCTGGTGGCGCATGGTTTTCTCCTCGTTTTTGGGCACCGTCACACGCAGCACGCCGTCTTCAAAGGTAGCCTGAATCTGGCGTGGCTCTACGGTGTCGGGTAGTTGGAACGAGCGGTTGAACGAGCCGTAGGAGCTTTCCACGATGTGGTAGCGGCGGTCGTTTTGTTCGCTTTTGAACTGCCGCTCGCCCGAAACGGTGAGCCGGCCCTGGTGGAAGTCCACCTTGATGTCTTCGCGCTTCAGACCGGGCAGGGCAACTTCGATTTCGTAGCCCTTTTCGGTTTCATAAGCATCGACCTGGGGCGAGAAAGCACTTACCCGGCCCCGTCCCGCCATCGAATCCTGAAAAAACCGGTCGAGCATGCTGGAAAAACTCTGCGGCATCATGTCGCCGAAAGAGTCCTGATACTTCTGAATAGCCATGACACAAAACGTGTGAAGGTGAAACAAAAGAAAAGAACAATGTCTGGCCAGACACGAGGCTTTTTACGAATCGAGAAAATGGCGTGTTTCACAAAAAACATCCATACTAAACTGTACAACCACTTTTTCACGTCAAATCCTCCGTCATGTAGGGCGCAGCGCAGCATCTCGCGTGCTTCGACTAATTACCACCCCACGCGAGATGCTGTGCTGCGCCCTGCACGACCGTTCTGTTAATTCCAAATACCGCTTTCTTGCCCTACCCTTCCATCACTTTATTCTGGCGGTTAATGGATTCTAGGTGCACGGCGGCGAAGTATTGCTCCACAAACTCGTGCGTGAGGCCCACCGACGCGCCCTGGCGGAAGGCGCGCTCCAGCACCTCGTTGAAGCGGGTGGTTTGGAGAATGGTGATGTCGTTTTCCTTTTTGTACTGCCCGATTTTCTCGGCCACGGCCATGCGGCGGCCCAGTAGCTGCATAATCTCGGCGTCGAGCTGGTTGATTTGCTCGCGGAAGCTGGCCAGCGCCGTGAGGTAGTCGCGCTTGTCAGTGCTCTCGTGGCGCCACACCAGGTCTTCAATCAGGTCGCGCAGCACTTCCGGCGTGATTTGCTGCTTGGCGTCGCTCCAAGCTGCGTCGGGGTCGATGTGGCTTTCAATCATGTTGCCGTCGAAGCCCAGGTTGAGGGCCTGCTGGGCCACGGCCGCCAGCGTGTCGCGCCGGCCGCAGATGTGGCTGGGGTCGCAGAGCAGCGGCAGGCTGGGCATCCGGCGCTTCATCTCGATGGGCAGGTGCCACATGGGCGCGTTGCGGAAATCGGTGTTGCCGTAGCTCGAAAAGCCCCGATGAATAAGGCCCACGTGCGTGAGGCCAGCTTTTTGCAGGCGCTCCACGGCGCCCACCCACAGCTCCAGCTCCGGGTGAATGGGGTTTTTCACCAGCACCGGCACGTCGACGCCGCGCAGGGCATTGGCGATTTCCTGCACCGAAAACGGGTTGCCGGTGGTGCGGGCGCCCACCCACAGAATGTCGATGCCAAAGGCCAGGCAGTCTTCGACGTGCTTGGCGGTGGCCACTTCCACGGCCGTGGGCAGCCCGGTCAGCTCGCTGGCTTTCTTGAGCCAGGGCAGGCCTTTGGTGCCCACGCCCTCGAACATGCCAGGCTTGGTGCGGGGCTTCCAGATGCCGGCGCGCAGGGCCTGCACCTTGCCCGTGGCGGCCAGGCGCTGGCAGGTTTCGAGCACCTGCTCCTCGGTTTCGGCCGAGCACGGCCCGGAAATGAGGAAAGGTTTGTCGTCGGGCTGGCGGTTGAACAGCGCGGATTTCATGGCGGGGATGGCGGATGGATTCATGGGATTGATTAGCTATTAGTTTTTAGGTCGTCATGCTGAGCGGAGCCAAAGCATGACGGGCTTTTTGTGTTGTTCTGCCTGCTAAGGCAGGATTTTGCGAATGTGATTGGCTTGCTGAATTTGCTGGGTGAGGCCGTCGTAGTCTTCCCGCGCCAGCAGGTCGCGCAGGTGCTGCAGTTGGTGCAGGTGCTCGTCGAGCACGTCGAGCACGTTGAGGCGGTTTTGGCGGAAGATGGGCACCCACATGGCGGGCGAGCTTTTGGCCAGGCGCACGGTGGAGGCAAAGCCGCCGCTGGCCAGGTCGAAGATGCGTTGCTCTTCCTTCTCTTTCTCCAACACCGTGAGCGCCAGCGCAAACGAGGTGATGTGCGAGATGTGCGACACGTAGGCGGTGTGCAGGTCGTGAGCCGCCGCGTCGAGGTACAGCAGGCGCATGGGCAGCGCGTGAAACAGCTTTTCGACCAGCTGCACGGCATCGGGGTCGCTGTGCTCGGCGTCGCAGAGCACCACGGTTTTGCCGTCGAACAGGCCCTGCGTGGCCGCATCGGGGCCGGAGTACTCGGTGCCGGCCATGGGGTGCACGGCCACAAAACGGCCCCGGCGCGGATGTGCGGCCACAGCCGCCAGCAAGGTGCCTTTCGTCGAGCCCACATCAATTACCACCTGATGCGGCGCCGTGGCATCGAGCACGAGCGGCAGCACGGCCACCATGGCGTCCATGGGCACGGCCACCACCACCAAATCGGCCCGGCGCACGGCAGCGGCAAGGTCGGTTTCGATTGCATCGACCAAGCCCAGCTCCAGCGCCCGGCGCGCGTGAGCCGGGCTTGCTTCTACCCCAATAAAATGCTGCGCCAGCCCGTGTTGGCGCAGGCTAAGCGCCAGCGAGCCGCCAATGAGGCCGAGACCAATGATGGTTACGTTCATGAGTTGACAGAAGGAATGGTGACACGAACTCGCTCCAGGGCCTCGCGCAGCACACGTTCCGGCTGGCAGAGGCTGGCCCGCACGTAGCCTAGGCCGTTGCTGCCGAAAATGCCGCCCGGCGTCAGAAACACCCGGGCTTCGGCCAGCACGGCGTCGCTCAGGGCGTAGCCATCGGCGTACTCAGCCGGCACCGCGGCCCAGATGAACAGGCCCACCTGGCCCGGAGCGGGTTCGCAGCCCACGGCGCGCAGCAGCTCAAGCACCAATTCGCGGCGGACGCGGTAGGTGGCGTTCAACTCCGCGAACCAGTCGCCGCCCAGGGCCAGGGCGGCCACAGCAGCTTGCTGCACCGGCAGCAGCATCCCCGAGTCCATGTTGCTTTTGAAGCGGAGGACGTCGGCCAGCAGGTCGGGGCGGCCGCAGAGCATGCCCACGCGCCAGCCGGCCATGTTGTGCGATTTGCTGAGCGAGTTCAGCTCCAGAGCCACTTCGCGGGCGCCGGGCACCGAGAGCAAACTCACCGGCGGCGTTTCATTCAGGATGAAGCCGTAGGGGTTGTCGTGCACGAGCAGAATGCCGTGCGCCTTCGCAAAAGCCACCAATTGCGTCAGGAAAGCCGCGTCGGCCGAAGCGCCGGTGGGCATGTGCGGGTAGTTTACCAGCATGAGCTTCACCCGCGAGAGGTCGGTTTGGGCCAGCGCGTCCAAGTCAGGCAGCCAGCCGCGGGCGGCGGTAAGGTCGTATTCGCGCACCTCGGCCCCGCAGATTTCGGCCACGGCTCGGTAAGTCGGGTAGCCGGGGTTGGGAATGAGCACGACGTCGCCCGCTTCCAAAAACGTCATGCCTATGTGCATCAAGCCTTCTTTCGAGCCTAGAAGCGGCAGGATTTCGCTGGCCGGGTCGAGCGTCACGCCGTAGTGGCGCTGGTAGAAAGCGGCCATGGCCCCGCGCAGCGCCGGCGTGCCCTGGTAGCCCTGGTAGCCGTGGGCAGTGGGCTGGGCGGCGCTGGCACTGAGCGCCGCCACCACGCTGGGGTGCGGCGGCAAATCGGGGCTGCCGATGCCCAGGTTGATGATGTTGGCGCCGGCGGCGTTCAGGGCAGCCAGCTCGCGCAGCTTGCGCGAGAAGTAGTATTCGCCGGTGTGGGCCAGGCGGCTGGCAACGGGCACTTGCAGGCAGGTTTCGGAAGCTGTTTTCATGATTTCAAGTCAATTGCGGCGCTCGCTACTTGGGCGTCGATGGTTTGGGAAGCTGCGGTATTCCAGTGGCCACGGCGGTAGGCGCCCAGCACGCGCAGTTCTTCGGTTACGGGCGCCAACTCGGCCAGCAGGGCCTCCAACTGCGCCGGATTTTCACATTCCACATCGGCGTGGAAGCCATAGTGCCAGGGCTGGCCGGGGCGGGGGCACGACTGCAGCTTGCTCAAATTCAGGCCGTGGGCAGCCACGCGGGCGAGCACGGCGGCCAAGCTGCCGGGCGCGTGCGGCGCGCAGAAGTAGAGCGAGGCTTTGTCGGCCAATGGGTCGGGGCGGGCGCTGTCGGCGTGCTCCAGCACCAGGAAGCGGGTGTAGTTGTGCGGGTCGTCGTGAATGGCGGGCGCCAGAATGTGCAGGCCGAACTGCTCGGCCGCCTGGGCACCGGCCACCACGGCCACGCCGGGCGTGCGGTGCTCGGCCAGCAGCTGGGCGCTGTGGCCGGTGTCGTCGGTTTCGACCAGTTTCCAGTGCGGGTGGCGGTCCAGAAACTCGCCGCACTGGCGCAGGGCCATGGGGTGCGAGTGCACCTGCTGCACGGCGGCCAGCGTGGTGCCGGGCAGGGCCAGCAGGTGCTGATGAATGGGCAGGTACACCTCGCCCGTTACCCGTACGGGGTGGCGCTCCAGCAGCAGGTAGTTGGGCAGAATGCTGCCGGCCAGCGAGTTTTCCATGGCCATGAGGCCGGCGTCGGCGGTACCGTGCACCACGTGGGCCACCACGGCCGCGAAGGTGGCGCAGGGCAGCAGCGCTGGCGCCGCGCCGAAAAACTGCCGGGCCGCCACTTGGTGAAAACTTCCCTGAAAACCCTGAATGGAAACGTGCTTGGGCATGGTGTAGCGTTAGTTGTTAGTTGTCAGTTGCTCGTTGTCAGTTGTCCGGCTATTTACTCAGTAGTCTGTGCCATATGAGGCTAACAACTGACAACGAGCAACTGACAACTAGAATTGGGCAATAAAAAAGGGCCTCCGGAATGCGGGGCCCTGGGGTGGTTGGCAGCGAGTGTGGTGTGGTCACCTCGGGCAACAGCGGGCCGGCTTCTTCGAATAGAAGAAGGTATAGCCGTAATAAAAAAACACTTGCTGCGTGGGTACCATGAGTGAATTGGGCAATAAAAAAGCGCCTTCCCGATGAACGAGCGGCGCTAGAGTTGGCTGAAAGTTAGCTACGCGGCGGCTCGTTCTACGCGGTGGCGTAGAAGTAGTAATAGCCGAAAAAGTAGCGCGTCTGGAGCATGGTTGCTGTTTGCAGACGCAAGATAGCCACGGCGCCGACAAATGCAACTTCGACGCTACGGCAGCACCCGCTCCACCGCCGGTTCGCGGGTGGCCGTGTTCAGCCCCTTGAACTCCAGGTATCTTACGTTCGGCACCCAAAACGTGCCGCCCTCGATGCGCAAATACACACGCTCGAGCTGCAGCTGCTTGCCGGCAATGGTGGTGTAGACGTGAAACGCCTTATCCACTGGCGACTTCAGCAGGAAAAACCGCACCTTGCTATAGGCCGCAAACTTCAGCTCAAACTTGTCGGCGGCGAGTTTTTCGGCCGTGAGGCCATAGGCAAACTTGCGCTGAATGAAGTTCAGCTCCTTGCGCTCGCCGTGCTCGTCGTAGCGAATCCAAAAGGCATTCACGGGCTCTTCCTCGTTGAGGCGGCCGGCGCGGTCCACGTTCAGCTGGTATATCACCGTGTTGGTGTTGGGGTCGCGCTGCAGGTAGAAAAGCTGGTTGGGCACCCCGCTGGGAACCGGAAACACAATGCCCGCTTTCGCGCCCGGCGGCAGGCGGCAAAGCAGGTTGAATAGCAGCAAAAAGGCCGGGGCCAACATGGAGAATGGGATAGCAGCGGAGTGGCAAAGGTACCGTCGCGTGGCTTCTGCGAGTCCGCGCAGCGCAGGATGTTCGGCCAGGCGCGGACTCGCGGAGTCCACGCTACATCACTTCATCTGCCGGAACTTGCGCTTCATCACGTCTTGCACCGACACGTTGGAAATCTTGCTTTCGAGCCAGGAAATGATGTCCAGGTACAGGAACGGGCGGCTTTCGTAGGGATTGGCGGCTATTACGGTCAGCTTCTCCTTGAGGTCGATGAAGGCCTCGCGCACCTGCGGCGGCGCAATGCCGCCCAGCTGGCGCAGAAACCGGAATATCTCGACCTGCATGGGCTGCTGCTCGTCCATCTTGCCCAGAAAATGGTACACGGAGCGCACCTGGTATTCCAGGCTGGCGTCGTCGCCGGCTTCGTAGTGAGCAATGAGGTTGAGGATGCGGGCAAAACACTGCAGGTCCTCGCGCAGGCTCAGGTCTTTGTGCTGAATGATAAGGGTGAGGTACTCGATGGCCTTCTCGTACTCGCCGCTGCCGAAGTAGAGGCTGGCAATCTTGTAGTAAAACACCAGCGTGCGGTGGATGTCGAGCTGGGGTTTGAAGTGGTCCAGCTGCTCGAGCAGCTCCGGGATGATGGCCAGGCCCTCGGCGAAGCGGCCCTCCAGGAAGTAGGCGTTGATTTTGTTGGTGTAGATGTACTGGAACAGCAGGATTTCGGTGTTGGGGCTGCTGCGCCGGGTCTGGTTGGCCGCGAAGTCTTCCAGCCTTTTCAGCACCTGCATGAACTTGCTGTAGTAAAGCAGGTTATAGAGCGCCGCCAGCAAGTTGTGCAGGCCTTTGATGTAGAGCATGGTTTGCAGCTCCTTCATGGGCGGGGCCTGCTCAAAGAGGTCGACCCACTTCTGGGCGTAGCGGTAGCTGGCCCGGAAATTCTGGCTCAGCGTGTGGTACCACACCTGCGCCTGGTAGAAATACAGCTTCTCGAAAAAGCCGCCGCGGCTGTCTTCGGCAGCCGGCAGGTTTTCGCGGAAAAACGCCGTGATGCGCGCGTGGTCGGCGCGGTTGCGGGCGTGGCCGGCCTTCAGGTAGAGGCCGTAGAGGCGCAGCGCGGCGTTGGACAGCGCGTGCTGGTTGGCCAGGTGGGCGACTGTGTCCGTGGCTTCGGTGGTGAGGGTTTCGGCGCGGTCTTTCAGGCTGCGCGTGATGTACTGGCTTTCGATGAGCTTCTCAAAGTCGAGGGCCAGCAGCACGATGTGCGGCATTTCGGCCTGGCGGGCCTGCTGCTTCACTTTTTCCAGCATGCGCAGGGCTTGCTGGTAGAAGCCCTTGTTGTAGAGCACGCGGGCGTAGTCGAGCTGCTCGTGCAGCTGGATGTCGGGGTTTTGCCCGGCGTGGTACACCCGCAGGCTGGAGAGCACCTGCCGGTAAAGGTTGGCCTTGAGGTTGGCGAGCTGCACGCGCTTGAGGGCGGGCACCTGGGCCAGCACCTGGGCCTCGTCGTAGGTTTCCTGGGCGTCGAGGGCGTCGAAGAGCTGCAAAAACTTGAGGTCTTCGCTCGCGCTCTGCCGGTTGGTGAACAGGCGGAAATGGCGCTTTTCGGAGCGCGTCAACGATTTTACCAACTGAAAAACGGGTTCCTGGCTCTTGTTTGGCATTGTATAACGTCCTGATGCAACCTATTATCCCACAATGTATTACTCTGCAAATCCCGCCGATTAGAAATAGTAGGAACGGTAAAATGGCGGTTTTCATGCCGCAAACGCGGCCGCTACTTGCCAGCCTATTTCAACGGCCCCGCCCGGCGTTTCCGGGCGATTGTAGCATGTCTCCGCAGCAAATCCAAATCTTCGATACCACGCTCCGCGACGGCGAACAGGTGCCGGGCTGCAAGCTAAACCGCGACGAGAAGCTTCTCATTGCCCGCCAGCTCGAGCAGCTCGGCGTCGACGTCATCGAGGCCGGCTTTCCGGTGTCGAGCCCCGGCGATTTTGCCGCCGTGCAGGCCATTGCCGCCCAAACCCGCGAAGCCACCGTGTGCGGCCTCTCGCGGGCCGTCGAAAACGACATTCGGGTGGCCGCCGAGGCCCTGCGCCCGGCCCGCTACCCGCGCATTCACACCGGCATCGGCACATCGGACGTGCACATTCAGCACAAGCTCTGCACCACGCGGGAGGACGTGCTGGCCCGCGCCGTCGCGGCCGTGAAGCTGGCCAAAAGCTTCGTGTACGACGTGGAGTTTTACGCCGAAGACGCTGGCCGCACCGACAACGAATTCCTGGCCCGCGTGTGCGAGGCCGCCATTCGGGCCGGCGCCACGGTGCTCAACATTCCGGACACCACCGGCTACTGCCTGCCCCAGGAATACGGCGCCAAAATCAAGTTTCTGCACGAAAACGTGCGCGGCATCCACACGGTGCGCCTGTCCACGCACTGCCACAACGACCTGGGCCTGGCCACCGCCAACTCCATTGCCGGCGTGATGAACGGTGCCCGCCAGATTGAGTGCACCATCAATGGCGTGGGCGAGCGCGCCGGCAACACGGCCCTGGAAGAAGTGGTGATGATACTGCGCCAGCACCCTTACCTCCACCTCGACACCCGCATCAACACCCGCCTGCTGGCCGAAACCTCGGCCATGGTGTCGCACCTGATGACCATGCCCGTGCAGCCCAACAAGGCCATTGTGGGCGCCAACGCCTTCTCGCACAGCAGCGGCATTCACCAGGACGGCATCATCAAGCACCGCGAAACCTACGAAATCATCGACCCGCGGGAAGTGGGCGTGGCCGATTCGTCCATCGTGCTCACGGCCCGCTCCGGCCGCGCCGCGCTGGCCTACCGCCTGCAGAAGCTGGGCTACGATTTCGAGAAAACCGCCCTGAACAAAGCCTACGCGTGCTTTCTCGAACTCGCCGACCGCAAGCGCGAGGTGGTGGACGACGACCTGCGCGCCCTTGTAGAACAAGAAAACCTAGTAGCCGCCAACTAACCCATGACGACTCCCGAAGAATATCGCCCCCTCGCCGCCGGCCCCGCCCAGCCCAGCAGCCAGCCTCCCCAACCGGAACCCCCGCAACCGCCGCGCTTCACCGACTGGATTAGCTACGGAGTCGCCGTGATTCAGCAAGCAGCACCCACTGCCATCGGCTTCACCCCAGCGGAAGCCTGACCGATGCAGAGACGCATACTTGCGCCTCGACAACGATAAATAACGCCTCGTTTTCCTCTCCCAAAGCATCCAACGACGAGACGCCAGTATGCGTCTCGTCGCCCCACCCCAATGGCCAAGTCCTTATTCGATAAAATCTGGGAGGCGCACGTGGTGAAAGCCGCGCCGGGCGGCCTGGATATCGTGTATATCGACCGGCACCTCATCCACGAGGTGACCAGCCCGCAGGCCTTCGACGAGCTCGAAGCCCGCGAGCTGCCGCTGTTTCGCCCGGCGCGCATTCTAGCCACGGCCGACCACAACGTGCCCACCCGTAACCAGCACCTACCCATCGAGGAACCGCTGAGCCGCTCGCAGGTAGACACGCTCACGGCCAACTGCGCCAAGTACGGCGTGGAACTGTATGGCCTGGGCCACCAGCGCCAGGGCATCGTGCACGTCATCGGGCCGGAGCTGGGCCTCACGCTGCCCGGCACCACCATTGTGTGCGGCGACAGCCACACCTCCACCCACGGCGCGTTTGGTGCGGTGGCTTTCGGCATCGGCACCAGCCAAGTGGCGCAGGTGATGGCCACCCAGTGCCTGCTCCTGAGCCGCCCCAAGCGCATGCGCATCACCGTGAACGGCGCCCTGCGGCCCGGCGTCACGGCCAAGGACCTGATTCTCTACGTCATTGCGCAGCTGGGCACGGGCGGGGCCACCGGCTACTTCGTGGAATACGCGGGCAGCGCCGTGCGCGACCTGAGCATGGAAGGCCGCATGACGGTGTGCAACATGAGCATTGAAATGGGTGCCCGCGGCGGCCTCATCGCGCCCGATGAAACGACGTTCGCCTACGTGCAGGGCCGCCCCTACGTCCCGAAAGAGGCCGCCTGGGAGCAGGCCGTGGCCTACTGGCAAACGCTGTATTCCGACGAGGACACCGTTTTCGACGCCGAGCACCGCTTCGACGCGGCCGCCATCGCGCCGATGATAACCTACGGCACCAACCCCGGCATGGGCATTGCGCTGAATGGCCACATTCCCAGCGAAGTGCCGGCCAGCGAAGCCGAAAGCTTTGATAAGTCACTGCAGTACATGGGCTTTCAACGGGGCGAAAGCTTGCTGGGCAAAGAAATTAACTACGTTTTCATCGGCAGCTGCACCAATTCGCGCATTGAGGACCTGCGGGCCGTGGCGGCCTACGTGCAAGGCAAGCAAAAAGCTGGGCATGTTGAGGCCATCATCGTGCCCGGCTCGAAGCAGGTGGAGCAGCAAGCCCGGGCCGAAGGCCTGGACAAGATTCTGGCCGACGCCGGCTTCGAGCTGCGCGAACCCGGCTGCAGCGCCTGCCTGGCCATGAACGAAGACAAAATCCCCGCCGGCGCCTACTGCGTGGCCACCTCCAACCGCAACTTCGAGGGGCGGCAGGGGCCGGGCTCGCGCACGCTGCTGGCCTCGCCGCTGGTGGCCGCCATCACGGCCGTGCAGGGCCGGATTGTGGACATCACACAGTATTTGAATTGAGTCTTTTCTGTCATCCTGAGCGCAGCGAAGGACCTTTTCACCTTCGAACGATTTGCAGTAACTGAAACGGCGCAGTCGTGATAAGGTCCTTCGCTGCGCTCAGGATGACAACTGATTTCGTCGAATTCCCAATGGAAAAATTTCAAACCCTGTACTCAACCGCCGTCCCGCTGCCGCTCGAAAACATCGATACGGACCAGATTATTCCGGCCCGTTTTCTGAAGGCGACCACGCGCGAGGGCTTCGGCGAGAACTTGTTTTGCGACTGGCGGCGCAACCCCGACGGCAGCCCCAAGCCCGATTTCGTGCTGAACGACCCGCGTTTCGGCGGGCAGATTCTGCTGGCGGGCAAGAACTTCGGCTGCGGCTCCAGCCGCGAGCACGCCGCCTGGGCGCTGTACGACGCCGGCTTCCGGGTGGTGATTTCGAGCTACTTCGCCGACATTTTCCGCGGCAACGCGCTCAACACCGGCCTGCTGCCGCTGCAGGTGAGCGATGCCGAACTGGCCCAGCTGTTTGCGCTGGTGGAGGAAGATGCCCACGTGCAATTCGTGGTGAACCTGCGGGAGCAAATCCTGCACGTGCCGGCCACCGGCGAAGTCATCCGTTTCGACCTCGACCCATACAAAAAGGAGTGCCTGATTAACGGCTACGACGACATCGACTACCTGGTGAGCCAGAAGCCCGCCATCGAAGCCTACGAACAACACCGAACCTGGTCATGGTAAGCAAGAAAATAGCCGTGTTGCCCGGCGATGGCATCGGGCCCGAAGTCTGTCGGCAGGCCGTGAAGGTGCTGGAAGCCGTGGCCGGCCGCTTCGGCCACCGCTTCGACATGCAGAGCTACCTGATGGGTGCCTGCGCCATCGACGCCACCGGCAACCCGCTGCCCGACGAAACCCTCGACGCCTGTCGCGCCGCCGATGCCGTGCTGCTCGGGGCCATCGGCGACCCGAAGTACGACCACGACCCCACCGCCCAGGTGCGCCCCGAGCAGGGCCTGCTGCGCCTGCGCAAGTCGCTGGGTTTGTTTGCCAACATCCGGCCCGTGACGGCTTACAGCGTGCTGCTGGAGCATTCCCCGCTGAAGCGCGAGCGCATCGAAGGCACCGACCTGCTCATTTTTCGGGAGCTAACCGGCGGCATCTACTTCGGCGACAAGGGCCGCACCGCCGACGGCGATGCCGCCTACGACCACTGCACCTACAGCCGCCCCGAGATTGAGCGCATTGCGCACTTGGCCTTCCGCGCCGCGGCTGGCCGCCGGCAGAAACTGACGCTGGTGGACAAGGCCAACGTGCTAGAAACCTCCCGCCTGTGGCGCGAAGTGGTGCGCGAAATGGCCGCCGAGTACCCGGAAGTGGCCGTGGATTACCTGTTCGTCGACAACGCGGCCATGCAGGTCGTCCTCAGCCCCACGCAGTTCGACGTGATTCTGACCGAAAATATGTTCGGCGACATCATCTCAGACGAGGCTTCGGTGATTGCGGGCTCGCTGGGCCTGCTGCCCTCGGCGTCGGTGGGCGAGCGGGTGGCGCTGTTCGAGCCCATTCACGGCTCCTACCCGCAGGCCAGGGGCAAAGGCATCGCCAACCCCATTGCCACCATCCTTTCGGCCGCCATGCTGCTGGAGCACCTGGAGCTGGACACCGAAGCCGCCCTGGTGCGCGAAGCCGTAGACGAAGCTCTCAACAACGGCGTCCTGACCAAAGAGCTAAACCCCACCGCGCCCTACACCACCGAGGAAGTCGGCAATTACATCGCCTTCTGGATTACAGATTCGAACGAGAAGCAGTGGAACAAGAATAACGTGGAAATCGGGCTGAGCACGATTATTTGATTAGTTAACAGCAGTAACCGGTCATGCAGAGCGCAGCGAAGCATCTCGCGTGCAGTAGTAAATCCATCGGCCGGGTTTACTACCACACGCGAGATGCTTCGCTGCGCTCTGCATGACGTTTTGATGGCTTCCGTAGCCGATGCGATAACCCCAAGGGCTGAAATCAGGTTAAGAAGGCTTGGTTTCTGATTTCAATTTTGCCCCTTATGATTAAATTATTTGAACCCCTGGCCCTGCGCAGCGTCACGCTGAAAAACCGCATTGTGGTGTCGCCCATGTGCCAGTACAGCGCCACCGACGGCTTCGCCAACGACTGGCACCTCGTGCACCTGGGCAGCCGCGCCGTGGGCGGCGCCGGCCTCATCATCCAAGAAGCCACGGCCGTGTCGCCGGAAGGCCGCATCAGCCCCGAAGACCTCGGCATCTGGAAAGACGAGCACGTGCCCATGCTCCAGCGCATCAACGAATTCATCACGGCGCAGGGCAGCGTGCCCGGCATTCAATTGGCCCACGCCGGCCGCAAGGCCAGCACCTACGCCCCCTGGCGCGGCGAGGGCGCGGTGCCCGCCAGCGAAGGCGGCTGGCAAGTGGTGGGCCCCGGCAACGAGGCCTTTTCCGACCGCTACCCCCAGCCCAAGGCCCTCGATGCGCAAGGCATTCAGCAAGTTATTGTTGATTTCCGCACGGCTGCGCAGCGCTGCCTGGCGGCGGGCTACCAGGTGATTGAGCTGCACGCCGCGCACGGCTACCTGCTGCACCAGTTTCTGTCGCCGCTGAGCAACCACCGCACCGACGAGTACGGCGGCTCATTCGACAACCGCATCCGCCTGCTGCTGGACGTGGTAGCGGCCACCCGCGAAGTATGGCCCGAAGAACGGCCGCTCATCGTGCGCATTTCGGCCACCGACTGGGTGGAAGGCGGCTGGAACGCCGACGAAGCCGTGCAGCTGGCGGCCGCGCTCAAAACCCGCGGCGTGGATTTGATAGACTGCTCCACCGGCGGCAACGTGCCCAAGGCGCCCATCCCCGTGGGCCCCGGCTACCAGGTGCAGTTTGCCGAACGAATCAAGGAAGAGGCCGGCATCCGCACGGGCGCGGTGGGGCTTATCACCAACCCGGCCGAAGCCGAAGCCATTCTGGCCAACGGCCAGGCCGACTTGGTGCTGCTGGCGCGCGAGTTCCTGCGCGAGCCCTATTTCCCGCTGTTTGCGGCCCACGAGTTGGGCGCCGAAATGCCCTGGCCGCCGCAGTACGAGCGCGCCAAGCCGCGCGTGCAGACCGTGGCCGGGCCGCGATAAGTTTTCCTTAAAAGTCCGTCCGGCAGAGCGCCAGCGAGGTATGACGGCCTTTGGGCTTTATGCCAAACTGCGCACCCATTTCGCGGTTACCAGCAGCTGGCCCAGATGGCGCGTGGTGTGCTCGGCGGCGTGCGTCAGGATGCCGATGACGGTGGAGGGCACCTGCGCCCGGCCCACGCCACGCCCTTCGGTCAGGCTGGTTTCGGGGGTGGCTTTTAGCTGCTGCAGGGCGGCGTCTACTTCCTGGTTGAAGCGAGCCACGAGCTGTTGTACCGTATCGGGCGCGATGGGGAGGGGCGGCACTTCGGCGTGAAAATCGGCAAACTGGCTTTCCGACAACGCCTCGCCGCGAGCGTAGGTCAGCAGGCGATTCAACACGCCGGCCAGGTGCTGCAGGTGGAAGCCCACGGAAGCCACGCCCGCCGGCCGCTCGTTCAGGAGCGCGGGCGAAAAATCGTGCAAGGCTTCGTTTAGCTCGTCGCGGGCCTGCAGCAGGGCGTGGGCCACGGGTTGGAGCAGCGGGGGCACGCCCGCAAGGGGGCCGCGCAGCCAGACTTCGAGGGGAGCAGACATTGGGAGAATGGGGAATTAAGTGCTTCAAAATAACGTCATGCAGAGCGCGCCGGAGCACGCGAAACGCTTTGACGCGCTCTGCATGGCGTTCGTATGGACGTCGAAACCGTCAACGACCTTCACGGGCCGTACTTTTGTGATTATGTCAGGTATTAACGATGCGCTGCGCGCCGCCGCCGACCAATTCGGCACCCCTCTCTACGTGTATAATTCCGCGACCATCACGCGGCAGTATAAAAAGCTAACCACGGCTTTTTCGGGGCATAAAACGCGCTTCTTTTATGCGTGCAAGGCGTTGAGCAACGTGTCCATTCTGCGCCACATCCACAGCCTGGGCTCGGGGCTCGACTGCGTGAGCATCAACGAGGTGAAGCTGGGGCTGCACGTGGGTTTCGCGCCCGACGACATTCTGTTTACGCCCAACAGCGTCACGTTTGAGGAACTGGTGGAAGCCAAGGAGCTGGGCGTGAACCTCAACATCGACAACATCTCGCTGCTGGAGCGCTTTGGGGCCACGTTTGGCGGCTCGTACCCGGTGTGCGTGCGCCTGAACCCGCACATTGAGGCGGGCGGCAACTACAAGATTCAAACCGGCCACATCGACTCCAAGTTTGGCATCAGCATCCACCAGATGCGCCACCTTGAGCGCGTGGTGAAGGGCACCGGCCTGCACGTGCGCGGCCTGCACATGCACACGGGCTCCGAAATCAAGGACGTGGGCGTGTTCATGCGCGCCCTGGAAATCCTGTTCGACGCGGCCACGCGCTTCCCGGAGCTGGAGTTTCTGGACCTGGGCTCGGGCTTCAAAGTGCCCTACAAGCCCGGCGACCCCGAAACCGACGTGAACGCGCTAGGCCAGCAAGTGGCCGCGGCGTTCAAGTCGTTTGAGAAAGAATACGGCCGCGAGCTGCAGTGCTGGTTCGAGCCGGGCAAATACCTGGTGAGCGAAAGCGGCTACCTGCTGGTGAACGTGGCCGTGGTGAAGCAAACCACCGCCACCGTGTTCGCGGGCGTGAATTCGGGCTTCAACCACCTGATTCGGCCCATGTTCTACGACAGCTACCACCACATCAGCAACCTCACCAACCCCAAGGGCACGGAGCGGCTGTATACCGTGGTGGGCAACATCTGCGAAACCGACACCTTTGCCTGGGACCGGCTGCTGCCCGACATCCGCGAAAACGACCTGCTGGCTTTCCACAACGCCGGCGCCTACGGCTTCGAGATGAGCAGCAGCTTCAACTCGCGCACCCGCCCGGCCGAAGTGCTGCTGGACGAGAGCGGCGAGCTGCGCCTCATCCGCAAGCGCCAAACGTTTGAGGACCTGCTGGCGGGGCAGGTCGACGTGGAACTAGCGGAAGGAGTCAAAGGGTAGAAAATAACGTCAGGCAGAGCGCCAGCGAAGCATCTCGCGTGTAATAGCTAATTACTTACAGACAAGATGCTTCGCTGGCGCTCTGCCTGACGGCCACTTATCTATCCCTTCACCGATTCCAGCCACTCAGTCGCTTCCGCTTCGCTTTCGAAGGTGCGGTAGGTGTGCGCCAGGCCGCGGCTGGCCATCACCAACTGGTTCATGGCCAGGCGGGCAAATACGTCGTGCGCCACCAGGGCCGCGCCGTAACGGTAGCCGCACTCGCGCACGGCGGTGGGCAGCCATTCATTGGTCATCCAGTCGAGTTCGGCGGGGGTGAAGGGCGTCATCTCGCGCTGGTCGATGAGGGCCTTCGACCAGCGGTGCCGGGCCAGGGCCTGCGCCAGGTGCGTGAGCATGGCCCGAAACTGCACCGTTTCCCGGGAGCCGGGCCGGTATTCCAGTCGCACGTAGCCATCGGGCTCTTCCCAAATGCGGCCGGTGCTGTTTTCGAAATAAAGGGTACGGATTGGAGAAGTGCGCATCAACGGGTCAGAAACGGAAGGCGAACCGGGGAAATTCCAATGGGGGGTGCCGGGCTCGCACGGCTCAACCGCGAAGGGGCGGCCGAGGTTGCGTTCTGGTTCAGCTTTTCGACCAACTACCCGTCCCAGACGCCAAAAGCCCCGCGCTGGTAGTCGCGGTAGGCCTGCTGTATCTCGGCTTCGGTGTTCATCACAAACGGGCCGTACGACACCACCGGCTCATCAAACGGCAGCGCGTGGCCCAGCAGCAGCACGGATGTCTCCGTTGCTTCGATGGCCAATTCGTCGCCGTCGTGGTTGAACTCCACGAGTTGGCGGGCCTTGGCTTCGGCGCCGTTCACCTGCACCGTGCCGCGCACCACGTAAAAGAAAATGTTGCGCTCGGCGGCCACCGGCAGCGTGGCGCGGCTGCCGGCCGGCAGCTCCAGCCAGGCCAGGGCCACGTCGGCCAGCGGCTGCACGGCCCCGGCCGTGCCCGCCCACTCGCCCGACACGGCGTGAATGACCACGCCGCCTTTCAGCGTCACAGTCGGAATTTCCTCCTGTTGCAGGCCGATGTAGCGCGGGGCCACCATCTTGTCCTTGGCCGGCAGGTTCACCCACAGCTGCAGGATTTCGAGCGGCCCGCCCGCTTGCTTGAACTGCTCCGACGACACTTCGGCGTGCACTAGGCCGCTGCCGGCCGTCATCCACTGAATGCCGCCGGCGTTTATCACGCTCTCGTGCCCGCCCGTGTCCTTGTGCAGAATGTCGCCCTCCAGAATAAAGGTCACCGTCTCGAACCCGCGGTGCGGGTGCGGGCCGAAGGGCAGGCCGTTGTTGTTGGGCCGATACACCTGCGGGCCGTGGTGGTTCAGAAACAGAAACGGGTCGATGTACTCCACCGACGCCGTGGGCAGCGCCCGGTACGTGACGAGGTCGGCAATGGGGGCATTGATGGCCCGGTGCTGCTGCTTGATGGTGCGCATGGTGGGTGGTGAAGTTAAATGTTCTTGCGGGCGCCTCACCCCCTGCCCCTCTCCTCAGGGAGAGGAGAGCGAGCCGATTTATACAGAAGAATAACCGGTGCCCCTCTCCCTGAGGAGAGGGGGGCAGGGGGTGAGGCGTCAACGTCAGACGAGTAGACCGACTCGCTACGCCTCCTGCTCCTGCGGCGGCGAGCCCCGGAAGGCGTCGAGCTTGCTCACGGCGGGCAGCTTCACGGGCTTGTTTTCGCGGGCCGACTGGTAGATGGCCTCCATGAGGCGCTGGTCTTGCAGGCCTTCTTCGCCGGGCGTGTAGGGGGTTTTGTTCTGGCGCACGCACTCGGCCATGTGGTCGAGCTCCAGGGCAAACTGGTCTTTCTGCGGGTCGTTGGGCGTTTCCTTCAGCTGCTTGCCTTTGGGGGCGCGCACCCGCTCCTGGTGCAGGCCCTGGTAGGTGAAGGCCGGGTCCATCTTGATGGTGCCCTCCTCGCAGTGCACCATGTAGCTCTTGTTGTTGAAGGTGCCGTAGCCCGTCATGCACTGCGAAATGACCCCGCTGGGGAAGCGCAGGGTAAACGTCACGTTTTCTTCCACTTCTTTGAAGCGGGCATCGCCCGGTGTGGTATATATCTGGGCCGAGACTTCGGTGGGCTCCTCGCCCAGCAGGAAGCGGGTGGTGTTGAGGCAGTACAGGCCAATGTCGGGCAGGGCGCCGCCGCCGGCCAGGGCCTTTTTGTGGCGCCACTGCTGGTCGTGGGCCTGGTTTTGGTTGTTCACCATTTGCAGCAGCTTCACCTTGCCGTAGGCTTTGTCGCGCACCATCTTCATGGCCATGCGGTTCAGCGGCTCGTACTGAATGCGGTAGGCAATCATGAGCTTTTTGCCGGCTTTTTTGCACGCCTCAATCATTTCCTCGCACTCTTTGGCCGAGTTGGCCATGGGTTTTTCGCAGAGGATGTGCTTGCCGGCCTTGGCGCCCCGCAGCGTGAACTCGTGGTGCATGGAGTTGGGCAGCACGATGTAAATTACCTCCACCTCGGGGTTGTCCTTGAGGTTGTCGTAGGTCTGGTAGGAGTAGCAGCTGCTGGGCTTGATGCCGTATTGCTGGGCCACTTTGCGCATTTTTTCGGGGTCGCCGCTCACCAGGGCCACCGGCTTGGCGTGCTTGCTCTGGCCGAAGGCGGGCAGGATTTCATTGAGCGTGAGGTGGCCCAGGCCCACCAGCGCATAGCCCACGCGCCGCTCGGGCGCGTCGGGGTTGAAGGGCTCCGAGCCCTTGGGGTCGGTGGGCGCTTCCAGCGGGGGCAGCTTGATGTCGAGGGGGCCGGTCACGGGCGGGGCGCCGGCCTCGGCGGCCGCAGCTTCGGCGGCGGCCACGGGCAGGGCGCTGGCCACGCCCACGGCCAGCAGGCCGCGCCCCGCATGGTTGATGAACTGGCGGCGCGACTCGTCGTGGCGCGGTTCCGAATCGGTAGCGGCGGGCGCGGTAGGGTGGTCTTGAAACATGGGGCAGGAACGTGGAAATGTGGAAAACCTAATGGATGCTGTACGTACGTGCCGAAGGCGGGGCTTTGTTGCCACAGCATTCGGGCATGGCATTACGCCACAGGTTTTTGGGCCGCGCCAGCCGCTGGGCCAATGCGCAGTACATTTATAGCCCCGCATTTGGGTTATGTTGATGTTGAACTGCATGATAAAGCTTTCTACGGCCTCGCGCGGGGCTGTTCTCACGGTTTTGCTGGCCGCAGCTGGCACCCAGGCCCAAGCCCAAACCGTCACGCCCATCGGCACTATTCAAACCAGCGGCGCCCTGGCCACGGCGGGCACCTACACCGTCGAGGGCATCGTGACGGCCGTGTACCCCGGGCTGAGTCCGGCCGGCTTTTATGTGCAGAACGAGACGGCCGGCGCCGACGGCGACCCCACCACCTCCGACGCCCTGTACGTGGTGCAGACGGCCCCCACCGTGGCGGCCGGCACGCGCGTGCGCATCACCGGCGCCGTGCAGGAAATGCCCACCACGCCCTCGTTCAACCAGGCCGTTCTCACCAGTCCCACCGTCACGGTATTGGCCACGGGCCAGAACCTGCCGCCCTTCACGCTGCTGAACAATGCCACCTTCGCCATTGCGGATGCGGAAGCCTTTGAAGGCATGCTGGTGCAGTTTTCGGCGCCGGTCACGGTGTCCGACGTGGCCACCCTGAAGTCGCGCGGCGAGCTCAACATCTCGACCCAGGGCCTGGTGTACCAGCCCACGCAGTACGTCGACCCCAACGACGACCCCGCCACCGGCACCAGCAGCACCGGCATCACCAACGTGCCCGCCGTGAACGCCTACCAGGCCGCCAACGTGCAAAAGTCGCTGCTGCTCGACGACGGCCTGGCCGCCGTCAACCCCTCCCCCACGCCCTACCTCGACGCCGCCACCGGCACCGTGCGCGTGGGCAGCACCATTGCCAGCTTGCGCGGCATTCTGGGCTACGGCTCCAGCAAGTGGCGCGTGCAGCCCCTGCCGGGCGCCGCCCCGGTGGTGACGACGGTGCGCCCGCCGGTGCCCACGTTCAGCCCGCTGTCGGTGAAGCTGGCCAGCTTTAACGTGCTCAACTACTTCAACGGCGACGGCGCGGGCGGCGGCTTTCCCACCTCGCGCGGGGCCACCACCCTGGCCGACTTCAACCGCCAACGCGCCAAAATCATCACGGCCATTGCCCAGATGAACGCCGACGTGGTGGGCCTGATTGAGATTGAAAACGACGGCACCGGCCCCAACTCGGCCATTCAGGACTTGGTGAACGGCCTGAACCAAGCGCTGGGCGCCGGCACCTACGCCATCGTCAACGACGGCGTGCTGCGCCAGCCCAACAACACCGACCTCATTCACTGCGCCATCATCTACAAGCCGGCGGCCGTGACGCCCTACGGCAACGTGCTGCTGGCCAGCGTCACGGGCGTGTTCGAGCGCCCGCCGGTGGCCCAGCTCTTCATCACGACGCGCACGGCGGCGCGCGACACGTTTGCCCTCGTCGTCAACCACCTCAAATCCAAAGCCAGCGGCAGCGGCGCCAACGCCGACCAGGGCGACGGCCAGGGCGCCAGCAACCTGCGCCGCAAGCAGCAGGCCACAGCCCTGGTGCAGTTCATCAGCGGCACGGTGCTGCCCGCCGGCACGCGCTACGTGGTGAGCGTGGGCGACTACAACGCCAACTACGAAGAAGACCCCATGGACATTCTGCGCGCTGCCGGCTTCGTGCTGGGCAGCCCGGCCAGCAGCGCCTCCTACGTGTTCAGCGGCCTGAGCGGCTCCCTCGACCACGCCGTGCTCACGCCCAATCTGCTGGGCCACGCCGCCGTGGAAAAATGGCACATCAACGCCGCCGAGCCCGAATTTCTGGAATACGACGTGGCCGGCGCGGCCACCGACGTCAGCAGCCCCTTCCGCTCTTCCGACCACGACCCCGTGCTCATCGGGCTGAATTTTGCTGGCGTGGTAACGGCGGCCGCCCGGCCCGCGGCGGGCGTGCAGATGGAGGCGTTTCCCAACCCCGCCGCCGCCGGCTTCACCCTCCGGATAACGGGCCTGGCCGCCACCGAACCCCTGGCGCTGGACGTGGTGTCGGCGCTGGGCCAGCGGGTGCTGGCGCTGCACGGCTCAGCCGCCGGGCTGCCGGCCGAAACCGCCCAGCGCACGGCGGGCCTGGCGCCCGGCACCTACCTGCTACACCTGCGCGGCGCTGGTTTTAGCCAGACACTGCGGGTGGTGAAGTAGTAGATTTGCCGGCATGAAACCCGCCCGCCGCAAGCCCGCCGCCCTTCGCAAGCCCGACCGATTTCCTGAGGAGAATGTGGCCGTGGGCTGGGACGCCCGGCACCTGCTGGGCCACACCGAATTCGACGAGTACCGGTTTGTGAATTGCGACTTTAGCGGGGCCGACTTCAGCCGGCTGCGCTTCAGCGAGTGCCTGTTTGAGCATTGCAACCTGGCCACGGTGCGGCTGGCGGGCACGGCCCTGCAAAACGTGGCCTTCGCCGACTGCAAGCTGCTGGGCCTGCAGTTCACGGCCTGCCGCGACATGCTGTTTGGCGTGCATTTCGACCAGTGCCAGCTGCGCTACGCTTCCTTTGCGGGGCGCACCCTGCCCGGCACCCGCTTCGTGGGCTGCGGGCTGGAAGAAACCGACTTCGCCGACGCCGACCTGACCGGCGCCGTGTTTCAGGACTGCACGCTGGCGGGCGCGGTGTTTCAGAATACCCGGTTGGCAGGGGCCGATTTCACTACCGCGTCCGGCTTCGTCATCGACCCGGAAACCAACCCGCTGCAGGGCGCCAAGTTCACCCTGCAGGGCCTGGTGGGCGTGGTGGCCAAATTCGGGCTGGTGATAGAATAAAGGCGCCCAGGCGGCGGCTCGCCCCGGAATGTGCCCCTGCAGCTGGCGCATTGCCTGAGCAACATTTTTTGGCGGCAGCGGCCCGGATTCGTTTGCGGCTAGTAGATTGCGGCTGAATTCCCATCTATGCCCGAAAAGGACGCTTCTAAGCACGGCGCCCACCTGTTTTCGGTAAATTGTCAGCACCCCGCGCCGGTCCAGCGCGGGACCAAAGCACGAGCTGCGGCCGGCCACGTCCTGGGCTGGCGGCGCCGGCCACTGCGCCGGGGCTCGGGTATTTCATCACTTCGCTACAACCTACAGAGATGGCCAATCGCCGCGCCTCCATTACTGACCTGGCCAAGACGCTGGGACTTTCCCCCTCCACCATTTCGCGGGCCCTGAGCGACCACGACGACGTGAGCGAGGCCACCAAGGCCCGCGTGCGCCAGCTGGCCGAAGAGCTGCACTACCAGCCCAACCAGCTGGCCGCCGCCCTGCGCCGCGGCCGCAGCAACACGCTGGGCGTGCTGGTGCCGCACATCACGGGGCACTTTTTCCCACAGGTGGTGCACGGCATCGCCACCGAAGCCGCCAAGCTGGGCTTCAACGTGATGATTTGCCAGTCGAACGAAGACTCGCGCCAGGAGCAGAAAAACATCGACCTGCTGATGAACTCGCAGGTGGAAGGCATTCTGGTGTCGCTGGCCAACACCACGCACAGCTTCGGCCACTTCGAAGCCGTGCGCCAGCAGAACATTCCGCTGGTGTTTTTCGACCGCGTGGTGGAGGATTTCAGCGGCAGCAACGTGAGCGCCGTCATGATTGACGACTACCAGGGCGCCTACCAGGTGGTGACGCACCTCATCGAGCAGGGCTGCACCCGTATTGCCCACTTCACCGGCCCGCTGCACCTCAACATCCACAAAAACCGCCACCAAGGCTACCGCGACGCCCTGCAGGCCCACGGCCTGCCCATCGACGACGAGCTCATCATGTTTTGCGAGATGAGCCAGAAGGGCGGCACCCAGGCCATGCGCCAGCTTCTGAAGCTGCCCCAGCGCCCCGACGCCGTGTTTTCGAGCAACGACTTGGCCGCCATTGGCGCCATTCAGGCGGTGAAAAGCGCCCGCCTGCGCGTGCCCAAGGACATTGCCGTGGTGGGCTTCAGCAACGAGATGTTCACGATGCTCACCGAGCCCATGCTGAGCAGCGTGGACCAGCGCTGCGAGCAAATGGGCAAAACCGCGGTGCAACTGCTGCAAAAGATGCTGAAAAGCGGCCCCAACCGTCAAGGCCCGCCTAAGCCCATTGTGCTCAAGCCCAAGCTGCTGGTGCGGGAGTCGTCGCAGCGCCGGTAATAAGGGGCGGTTAGCAGTTGGCCGTGAACAGTTAGGAGTTGAATGAAGTGTTACCAATCATCCACGGCGAACTGTTCACTGCCAACTGACAACTGCTAACTGACCTTTTGCCGTAGGAAGCCATTCGTCCCTTTCAATTGTTGAAGGGGGTAGAATTCTGCTGCTTTCGATGACGCCGACCACTGCCCCACCCCCGCCCAAGGCCACGCTGCTCACGCCCTTCACCATTGCCATTTTCCGGGCCGTCTGGATTGCGGGCATGGTGAGCAACGTGGGCACGTGGATGCAGAACGTGGCCGGCGTGTGGCTGGTCACCACCCTCACCACCTCGGCCCTGCTCGTGGCCCTCATGCAGGCCGCCACCAGCCTGCCGGCCTTTTTGCTGAGCATGCCCGCCGGCGCCATGGCCGACATGGTGGACCGTCGCAAGCTGCTGCTGTTCACGCAGGGCTTCATGGCCGTGGTGGCGTCCATTCTGGGGGTGCTCACGCTCACGGGCGGCATTTCGGCCTATGGCGTGCTCGGCTTCACCTTCTTGCTGGGCATGGGCGCGGCCCTGAACGCGCCCATCTGGCAGGCCGTGACCACGGAGCTGGTGCCCCGGCCCATCCTGCCGTTTGCCATCACCCTGAACGGCGTGAGCAACAACATTGCGCGGGCCATTGGGCCGGCCATTGGCGGGGCCATCATTGCTTACTACTCGGCCGGTTGGGTGTTTGTGCTCAACGGCGTGTCGTTTCTGGGCACCTGGGCGGTGGTGTACTTCTGGAAACGTGAACGCACCGTGACCAGCGGCCCGGCCGAGAACTTTCTGGGGGCGTTGCGGGCGGGGTGGCGCTACGTGCAGTATTCGCCGGCCATTTACGGGGTGCTGGTGCGCACGTTTGCGTTTTCGTTTGGGGCGGCGGCCATGTGGGCGCTGGTGTCGGTGGTCATTGCGCGCAAGCTGCACCTGAGCTCGGGGCACTACGGCGTGATGCTGTCGTGGCTGGGCGCGGGCGCCGTCACGGGGGCGTTCCTGATGGGCCGGGCCGGCTCGCGGCTCAACTTCAACCAACGGGTGCTGCTGGGCGTGCTCATGTTCGGCGTCACCAACCTGGCGCTGGCGCTGGTGGCCCAGATTTATGTGCTCTACGCGGTGATGTTCCTGTCCGGCATTGCCTGGCTGATGGTGATGACGAGCTTCAGCACCACCGTGCAGCTGAACGTGCCCAAATGGGTGCAGGCCCGCGTCATTAGCGTGTACATGCTGGTGTTCCAGGCGGGCTTGTCGTTGGGCAGCCTGGCGTGGGGCGAGCTGGCCGACCACCTCACGCTCCAAACTTCGCTGCTCATCGCGGCCGGCTGGATGGTGGCCAGCGCGCTGCTGGCCTTTCCCTTCCCCATGCGCTCGGCCGAAGGCCTGAACCTGGACCCCGCCGAGCACTGGCCCGACCCCGAAACCGACGGCCACATCGACCCCGACGACGGCCCGGTAGTCATCATGATTGAATACCACGTGGAGCCTGCCGACTGGCCCGCCTTCCGGGCCGCCACCGAGCAGCTGACCCGCCTGCGCCTGCGCGACGGCGCCCTGCGCGCCGGCGTGTTTGCCGACGTGGCCCACCCCACGCGCCTCACCGAGTTTTACTACGTGGCCACTTGGGGCGAGCACCAGCGCCAGCACCACCGCTTCACCAAAGAAGACCAGGCCGTGGAAGCCCGGGTGCTACAGTTGCACAGCGGCCCTACCGAGCCGCGCGTGACGCACTTCCTCGCCTTCCCCAATACGTCGAACGTGGAAATGGCCACGCCGATGCAGACGCTGGAGAGCCAGCGGTAAGGTGCCTGCTGCGTTAGGCTCGTCACGACAGATGGCTACTGGCCTTCCCGGCGCTTCTGGTCGAGCCAAGCGTTGGCGGCGCCTTCGTCGATGAAGCGGGCGTATTGGAACGAGGCATTGGGGGAAGGAATTTTTTCGGCCATTTCCGGGTCGGCTTCCACTTCGCGCAGGTGGTTGGGCAGCACCAGGAAGGCCACGTAGAGCGGGGTGCCCATTTCCCGCTGCACCTGGGGCAAGAAGGTGGTCACCACCCATTCGGGGCCGTTTTGGCGGCGGTCGGTGCGGCGGCGCGCGTCCATCAGCCAGTGGCGGCACTGGTGCTCCTGCGCGGCGCGGCGCATGGTTTCGTAGCCCTCACGCAGCTGCGCGTCGTTGATGGAGCACAGCCAGCGGCCAATCAGCAGGCACGAATCGGGCCGGTAAGCAACGTGCAGAAAAGCAGTCGAGGCAAGATCCTGATACATGAAAAAAGCGGCTCAGTTGGCGGCGGCGCGACGGCCAAAGCTACGCATCTATTCCGGCTTGCAGCTGGTCATTTGGGCGAGTGCGGCCCCTCAACATTTCCTTTGGCAGACGGCCCGGGGCTGCGCTCCCACAGCTGCTTCAGAAACTCCTGCTCGGCCAGCCAGCGGCTTTGGCGGCTCAGTATCCACTCTTCGGACGTCTGGTCTTCGGCCGTGGGCGGGGTGCGGTCGTGGGGCTTGAGGCGCTCGGCGGCAAAGGCAAGGCAGGCGCGGAAGTCCTCGGGTTCGAGCGCCGGGTGCGCGGCCAGCAGCTCGGCTTCGGTGGCGCCGCTGGCCAGCCACTCCAGCACCTGCCACACGGGGTAGCGCAGCCCGCGCACGGTGGGCTGCCCGTTGCAAATGGACGGATGAATGGTGATGCGCGGAAAGACCGGAAATTTCATGCCTCCAATGTACGAACCCGGCCTTTTTTCAGCACCATTCAGAGCAGCTCCTGCAAGTCGGCCAGCCGGTCGATGCGCGTGGGCGCTTCGGCCTCGGTGAGCTGCCCGAAGCCGTAGGTGGCGAAGATGAACGGCACGCCCGCGCCCTGGCTGGCGGCGAGGTCGCCGGGGGTGTCGCCCACGTACACGGGCGCCTGCAGGCCGTATTCGGCCACCACTTCCCGGATGTTTTCGGCCTTGGAGAGCAGTTTGGTGCCGTAGCACTGGTGCCCCTCGAAGAATTCGCCGAGCCCGCTGTGCTTAAAAAAGGCCTCCACGTAGCCCAGCTGGCAGTTGCTCACGATGAACAGCCGGTAGCCCCGGCCGCGCAGGTAGCGCAGGGCCTCGGCCAGGCCGGGGTAGGGCGTGCCGCCGTGGTCCGTGGCCGCGGCCAGCTCGTGGCGGGCACAGAGGGCGCGGTATTCGTCCAGCTTATCGGCCGGCAGCTTGGGAAAGAGGCGCTCGTACACCACGGTGTAGGGCTGGCCGGTCACGGCCTGCACCTGGGCCAGCGTCACGTCATTTTCGATGTAGTCGACGCTGTTTTTGGCGGCCTGGAACGCACGCGTAATGGCTTCTGAGGCATCCCACAGGGTGCCGTCGAGGTCGAAAATGACGCTATCGAATTGGGTGGGCATGAAATCAGTTATCAGTGAACAGTTATCAGTGAGCAGTTGGCAGCTTGGTGAACGATGCTGTTCACTGATAACTGCTCACTGATAACTGCATTTATTCATACAAATCCTGCGGGTCGGCGGCAGCCAGCTCTACCAGAAACTGGGCAATGTTGGTGGTCACGGCTTCCAGGAACGCCTGGCCTTTTTCGGCGGTGGCGGCGGCGGGGTTGCCCACGCCGGTGTCGGCGCTCACCTTGCTCCACTCGCGTTGGGCCCAGGCCCAGCCCTGGCGCAGGGCCGCGATGCGGAACTGCCGGGCGGCGCCGTCGCCGGCTTCGGCCAGGGGGCGCACCAGCTCGGGGGCGATGTGCTGCATCACGCTGGTTTCCAGCTCGTCGGCGTGGTCGCCGGGCGCGCTGAAGTACTGGTTGCGGTCGGCGGCTTTAAACCAGTTGAGCGTGCTCAGAAACACCGTCGGAAACTCGGCTTGCAGCTCGCGCAGGATTTGGCGGAAGTCGTTGCCGCCGTGGCCGTTCAGAATGACCAGTTTGGGGATGCCCTGGCGGGCCAGCACCTGCACCACGTCGCGCAGCAGCGCCAGCTGCGTGCTGGGGCTCATGTTGATGTCGAGCGTGATGTCGAGCTGGCCGGTGTTCACGCCGAAAGGCACACAGGGCAGCACCACTGCTTTGGCGCCCTGCTCCCAGGCTTTGCGGGCGGCCTCGGCGGCCACGTAGTCCGATTGGTAATTGTCGGTGGCGTAGGGCAGGTGGTAGTTGTGCGCTTCGGTGGCGCCCCAGGGCAGTACCACCACCTGGTAGGCGTTTTCCTGCACGGTTTTCCAGGTGGTTTCGGCGAGAACGTAGGGACGAGCGGGCATGGTTTTCAAGCTTGTGGTGGACAGTACACAGCCCTACCCCGGCGGCAAGGCGCCCGCAAGTTCGCCCCCAAACTACTTTTCGCCCAGATGCTCGGCCTTCCAGCGCATGGCGGTGTGCACGCGGGTGTGGCCGCTGGGGTGGTCGAAAAACAGCGCTTCTTCCAGCGGCGCGGGGTCAATCTTGCGGTATTCCGACAGCTTCATGGCGATGGTGGCGAAGCCATCGGGCTGGCGGGCGGCGTTCAGGCCAAACATGTCGGCCTCCTGCTCCTGGGTGCGAATGATGGTGTTGAACACCGGCGTGGCTAGGAAGCTGAGCACGGCTAGCAGGGCCACCGCCAGCGGCAGGCCGCCCACGTCGGCGCGGTCGGCCACGCCCCAGCGCGGGCCGTAGCGCGCCACCAGCCGCGTGAAGGCCCAGTCGAGCGCCCACAGCCCCAGCCCGATGAGCACAATGAAGAACACCAGCATTTTCTGGATGTGGTTCAGCACGTAGTGGCCCAGCTCGTGGCCCATCACGGCCTGCACCTCCTGGGGCGTGCTGCGGCGCAGCAGGTTGTCGTTGAGCGACACCCGGATGGTGCTGCCGATGCCGCTCACGTTGGCGCTGATGCGCTTGCTCTGGCGGGAAGCGTCCACGAGGTACACGTTGTCGGCGGGCACGCCGTTGGCCCGGGCCATGCGCAGGATGGCGGCGCGCACCGGGCTGGCGGGCAGCGGCGTGTATTTGTTAAACAGGGGCCTGATGAAGACCGGGCCCAGGAATATGCCAATTACCAAAAACGCGCCCACAATGCCCGTGCCCCACACCCACCAGCGGCTACCGGCACGCCGAATGGCCGCGTACAGAGCCAGAATCAGCAGGCTGCCGAATACAACGTTTAGGGCCAGGCTGGTTAGGTCTTCACTTAGCCACTGGCCAAAGCGTTGGTTGGAAAGTCCGTACTGGTGCTCGCGGAAATAGCCCTCGTACACCGCCAGCGGGAAGCTCAGCAGCCAGGCCAGCAGCAGGTAAGCGGCGGCGTAGGCCAGCGTGCGCAGAAACCGCCGCGGCAGCCGTTCCGTCCACGCCCGGAGGCGCCGCGACAACCCCAAGCCCAGAAACACGGCCGCGACGCCCACGGCATACAGCACGTCAATCAGCAAGAGCCAGTAGCCCCCCTCGAAGTACGCATCGGAGCTGGCTTTCTGGGCCGGGGTGAGGGTGCTGAGGTAGGCCTGGGTGGCGGCTTCCACGTCGAAGGCGGGCTGGGCGGTGGCCGGCGCTGGCGCCATAGCTGAGGGCTGAGCGTGGGCAGCGCCGGCCGCGGCCAACAGCAGGAAAACCAACAAAAACTTAAGGAGTGCGGACATACGAAACGGAGCAGAAAGCGGTGAGCACCACAGCGGTGTGGCGCAAGCTACTCTATTCCACCCGGCGGGCCAACCAATAACAGAGGATAGTAGAGACGCAATACCTTGCGTCTCGCCGTTGAACGTCTTGCATTGAACGGCGTGGCGCCAACGACACCCAAACGGCGCGAACGACGAGACGCAAGATATTGCGTCTCTACACCAATAAAGCCCTACTCACTCCCCCGGCCGCTCCAGCAGCACAATGGGCTGCTCGTGGTAGGTGGTGCGGGCGTATTCGCGGTAGCCAAACTTATGCGCCAGGCGCAGCGAGGGCTCGTTTTCGGGGTGAATGATGCACACGGTGCGCACCGGCCCGAAATGCTGCTGGCCCCAGGCCAGAGCGGCTTCCACGCCCTCGGTGGCGTAGCCCAGGCCGTGCACGGCGGGGTCGAGCACCCAGCCGATTTCCGGGGCCTCGCCCAGGGGCGGGTCGAGGGCGCGCTTGAGGCTGAGGAAGCCAATGGCACCCACGAAACGGCCGCTGGCCTTTTCCTCCACCGCCCAGAAACCGTAGCCCATAATGGCCCAGTGGCCGGCGCTGCGCAGCAGGAGCTTCCACACCTCCTCGGCGGGCATGGGCTCGGGCGTGAAGTAGCGGTGGTAGGCCGGCAGCCGGCTCATGGCAAACCAGCCGTCGAAGTCATCGGCGCGAAAACCGCGCAGGCGCAGGCGGCTGGTTTCCAGCACTGGCACGGCCGAGGCTATGGTGTTATGTTCAGGCATCATGATTTGGAGAAGGCTATTGGAAGGTAGAGACGCAAGATGCTGCGCCTCGTCGCTGAACGGCTCGCGTCTGTTTGGTGCGAACGAAGCCCGAACGGCGCGGACGACGAGACGCAAAATGTTGCGTCTCTACCTCGTTCTGGCTCCTGGCTGATTTCCCTGACGGCGCGGCCGCCGAGACGCGAATACGCGTCTCGGCGGCCGTTCAGGCCGGCAGCGCGAAATGTGGGTTTTGAATGACGCCCAGCAGGTTGCCGAAGGGGTCGAGCACGGCGCCGAGCAGGATGCCGCTGCCCACGTCCTGCACGGCCTCGCCGGGGTGGGCGCCCAGGCTCAGGAGGCGGTCATAGGCCGCGGCGGCGTCGGGCACGCCCCAGTAGGCGGTGGGGCCCGTGGGCCCGGCAGCTTGGCCGTCCGGCACCAGGCCCAGCTCGTAGCCGCCCACGTTGAAGCCCACATAAAAGGGCTCGTTGAAGTACGGTTCCTGCTCCAGCGCCCGGCTGTACCAAGCCGCGGCCTCAGCCAGATTTCCCACCGGATACACCACTGTGCGCAAGCCCTGAAACATCGCCAAAAAAGTTTGTTGAAGAATACGGCCGAAAGGTATCGCGCTTTGCCGATTTACGCTCCGGCCACTGCTCGGACAGGCGCGCGCAGGCCACGGTATTCATGCAAGAAGCCCCGGCGCACAACGCGCCGGGGCTTCTTTGTTTCAGTCTGATTATCGCCGCCCCTTACCAGGAGCCGCTGTTGTCGTCGCCGCTGTCGAAGCCGCCGCCGCCCGTGTCGCCGGAGGAGCTGTCGTCGTAGGAGGAATTGTCGTCCGACGAGAAGTAGTCCGACGAGTTGTCGGCGGTCGTGTTGTCGTCGGAGAAATAATCAGGGCCGGGGCTGTCGGCGGCGCCTCCGCCGTCGCGGTTCGAGAAGTAGTCGCTGGCGGCACCGGTGCCCGCGGCCCCGAGGCCTGCGCCCGCCGCCCCAGCCGCGCCGGTGTTGAAGTTGGTGTTGTCGTTATCGTTGGTGTAGTTGTGCCCCGAGGTATCGTGGCCCGAAGCCATGCGGTTGCCGAGGTAAGCACCGGCGGCCGCAGCGGCGCCGGTGGCCAGCACGCCGCCCATGCCGCCCATCATGCCGCCCCCGCCCTGGTTGGGGGCGTTGCCGTAGCCAGGGCCGCCTTGGTTGTAGCCCTGGTTGTAGTTGCCGCCCGCCGGGCCGCGGTTTGAGCCGCCCCGGTTGGGCAGGAAGTCGGGCGTAGGGCCCGAGGGGCCCGTGTTCGGGTTATTGGCGGCGGCGGCGCTGCGGTTGCGGAACATGCGCACCACAAACCACAGAATGCCCCCGATGACCAGCGCCCCAATCAGGAGCGTGCCCATGCCGGGGCCCGACGGCGCGGGCTCGGCCGGCGGGGCGGCCAGCACAGGGTCGGTGGGCGGCACCGGGGCGGGGTCCTGCGAGAGGTTGCTCGGGGTGTTGATGTCGGTGCTGGTGCCCGCGTTGCTGGAGGCGGTGCTGCCGGCTTGGCCGCGGGTGACGGCGTTGGGGTCGGCGGCGGCCATCAGGGTGTTCAGGCCGGTGCGCAGGCCCGCGAAATAGTTGCCCTGCTTAAAGCCGGGGCCCATTTGGCTGATGGCCTGCTGCGTCACGGCCGGGGTGATGCTGCTTTGCAGGCCGCTGCCCGGCTGAATGCTGATTTTTCGGTCTTTGGCGCTCACCAGCACCACCACGCCGTTGTTTTTGTCGCGTTGGCCCACGCCCCAGGCCGTGCCAATGGCCCGGGCGTAGTCGGCCACGTCGCGGCCGCCGAGGGCGGGCACGGTCACCACCACTATCTGGGTGCCGTTGTTGTCGGCGTAGCGGCGCAGGCCGCTTTCCAGCTTTTTAGCGTCGGCCGGGGCCATGAGGCTGGCCTCGTCGTTGACGAAATGAAACGGCTGGGGCCGCGGGGGCACGTCGGCGGTGCCGGTTTGGGCGGCCGCGGGCAAGCCCAGCCCGGCCGACACAAACAGGAATACGAGAAACAGTAGTTTAGCCATAGCACTGGGGGAGAAGAGTGGAAGAAGGGAATCTTCCGCCTTGTACGGCCCCGGTGCCGGTTTGGCTGTTGGGCGGGCTGGCCCTACTGCGCCACGCGCACCTTCACCACCACCTTCTTGTCTTTGTCGATGCCCTCGACCTTGATGTTGGGCCGGTGCACGTCTTGCGGGAAAAACAAGTAAATAGTGCCCGGCCGCGCTTCGTACTGCGGGCCCTCGGCCGAGTAGTTGGCTACGTCGCGGGCCTCGTCGTAGGGCTTGATGACCGTGGCCTTGTCCATGGGCACCTGCCCTATTTTCTCGGCCCCGCGCACCACGTACTGCATGTCGATGTACTTGCGGTGCGACTCCCAGTTGGTATTGGCGTACTCCTTGGTGGGGTTGTCGGTCACGGCCGCAAACACGTTGTCGGCGTCGATGGGGTATTTGCCCACGGGCAGCTCCTCCAGGTTGGTATCGCGGAAGTAGGCAAAGGCTTTGTCCCAGGCCGCCTTGTTGGCGGTGTACTGCCTGGCAAATTCCACCTTGTTCACCGATTCCTGCACGTTCAGCTTCAGCCCATTGGCCCACACCCGGCTCCGAAACCACTTGTCGGCCTTCTGGGGCGTCCAGCTGTCGGCGCTGGT
The DNA here is from genome assembly GCF_016427455.1 of Hymenobacter miniatus. Classification (NCBI taxonomy): domain Bacteria; kingdom Pseudomonadati; phylum Bacteroidota; class Cytophagia; order Cytophagales; family Hymenobacteraceae; genus Hymenobacter; species Hymenobacter miniatus. Next base: position 625,581 of record NZ_JAELXR010000001.1, on the reverse strand, counting down.
TTGGGAGGCGGCGGGGCCGCTGGTGGTGCAGCCCAGCGGGGCAAGCGCCAGCGCGAAGAAGCCGTATTTCAGCAAAGCATTTTTCATGGAAGAGCGGGGCAACAAGGACCAGGGACGCGGCAAATGTAGCCCACGGCCGCTACGGTTGGGGCGGCTGCGGGGCGGCGTTTTCGGGCAGCTGCGGCTCCACGGCGCGCTCGTAGCGCAGGCGGCCGTCGGGGGCCGGGCCCGTGGCCACGAAGCCGTTGCGCAGCAGCACTTCCTGCGAGCCCGCGTTGCCGGGCTCGGTGTGGGCCACCAGGCGGCGCACCTGGCCCGTGGCCGCGGCCTGCGCCACCAGGCCGCCCACCAGCTCGGTGGCCAGGCCCTGCCGGCGCCAGTCGCTGGAAATGGAATAGCCAATTTCGGCCGTGCCCTCGGCGTCGGGCGGGCCCATGAAGCCGCCGCTGCCGATGAGGGTGCGGGGCGTGTCGCCTTCGGCTTTGCGCAGGGCATACCAGCCGTACCAGCCGGCGGCGTCGCGGCCGCCGGCCGTGAGCTGCTCCAGAAAGAACTCCATGGCCGGGCGGTCGTACTCGCCGGGCGGCCAGTCTTCGGGCAGGGCAGCGCCCAGCAACACGGGAAAATAGTGCGGCTTGTGCAGCTCGGCCGTGAGCAGGGCGCGGCTGGCGGCCAGAATGAGCAGGCGCGGCGTGTGGGTGATGAGCGGAATCATAGCCCGAGTATACGGCCCCCGGCGCGGACGCGGCCAGCCCGCCGCACCGGGCCGGGCATGCGAAGCCGGCGGGTGCCCGAAAGTATATTTGCCGGGACTGTTCGACCCGTGGGTGTGTGCCGATGCCGATAACTCTCCTTTCTACCTCCGAAGCGCTTGACCTCTACCACGATGAGGAAAACAACTGGCTGTATCTGGATTGGAAGGGCGCCCTGGAACTGGCCAACGTGCAGGAAGACTGCCAGCGCATTCTGACCTATATAAGCCAACTTGGCACCCTAAAAGCCCTCAACGACAACTCGCACATCACCCACATCAGCTGGGAGCTGCTGAAGTGGGTGGCCGAGGTGTACCTGCCGGCCACGGCCCGGGCGGGCATGGCTTGCGTGGCCTGGGTGCACAGCCAGGCCCTGGAGTGCCGCAGCGACGTGGAGCTGCTGCTGCCCGTGGCCGACAACTGCCCCCCGCAGCTGAGCATGTTCGACGACGTGGCCGCCGCCTACGCCTGGCTGCGGAGCGTGCGCCTGCCCGCCGCGCCGGTGGGGCAGCAGTAAGGCCCGCGCCGGCCTGCCCTAGCCCGCCGGGCGGTACCTTTGCGCCGATGAACCAAACGGCCCTGCCCCTGCTTTTTGAGAATACCGCTGGCCAGCTGCAGGCCGACCCGGCTGGTTTTCTGCGCGCTACCTGGGGGCCGCGCCGGCGCACCCTGGCCGAAACGCAGGCCCTGTTTAACCAGATGCTGCGCTGCCTGCAGCAGCACGGCTGGGGCCGCATCCTGATAAACCAACTCACCATGCCGCCCTTCTCGCCCACCGAGCAGCAGTGGATAGCGCAGCACTGGCTGCCACGGGCCGTCACGGAAGGCGGCTACCGTTACGGGGCCGTGGTGGTGTCGCCCGACGTGCTGGTGCGCCTGGCCACCGCCTTCGTCACGACCAGCGTGCAGGGCCTGCCCCTCACCTACCGCTCCTTCGACACCGACGCGGCGGCCACGGCCTGGCTGGCCCAGCAGCCGGCCTAGCCAACCCGCCCCGTGCCGGCCCTGCTTGCTCGCTGCTTTTTGCCGGTTGCTGCCAGCCACTCATTGGACCTGCCGCCGCGCTTGGCCCAGGTGGCGGCCGCGTGGGCTGGGCCCGGCGGCAGCGGCGGAAAGCTAGCCCGAGCCCGCGGCGCACAAACCAGCCGGGCCCTTTACCTTTAGCCCCGAGTGCGCCGGGCGCATTTTCTGCTGCTATTCTACCCTGTTGTTACCTACATGTCCGAGTTTTCCGGTGCCCGCATTCTGGCCCTTCGCAAAAGCAAGGGCTTGTCGCAAGAAGTACTGGCGGAGCAGTCGGGCGTGAGCCTGCGCACCATTCAGCGGGTGGAGCAGGGCGCCACCGTGCCGCGCGGCTACACCGTGCAGGCCCTGGCCGCCGCCCTGAGCGTGCCGCTCGAAGCCCTGCACGCCGAGCCTCCACCCCCCGCAGCCCCAACGCCCGCTGAAACCCTGCCGGGGCCGGTGCCCACCCTGGCCCAGCCCGTGAGCACTACCACCGCGCTGCCCTCCAACCCCGACTACCTGCAGCTGCTCAACCTGAGCGCCCTGAGTTTCCTGGTGCTGCCGTTGCTGAACCTGGTGGTGCCCTGGCTGCTGTGGCGCGCCCGCCGCCACACCACGGCCCACGTGGCCGAGCTGGGCCGCCGGGTGCTGGGCTTTCAGCTGCTGTGGCAGGTGGCCACTTTCTTTCTGGTGCTGCTGGCGCTGGCTGCGCAGCTGATATTGTACCGGCGCTACCACACGCCCCTGCCCGAGCTCTGGCTCACGGCCCTGATTGGCACCTACGCGGCCAACGTGGCCACCGTCGTGTACTACAGCGCGCAGCTGCGGCGGGGCAATTTCGACGTGTACCGCTACCGGCTGTAGGCGGCGGGCGCCAATTAATTCGCCTTCACTACCAGCACCTTGCCCCAAGTGGCGGCAAAATGACGGGGTAATGACGCCCGACTTTAGCAGTAGCTCCAGATACTTTTGACGCAGCTAAGCCACTCCTTTTTTCTGCGTCATGAAACCCATTTTCAAAATCCTGCTGGCCGTGCTAGCGCTGTTCGTGCTGAGCAGCATCGGCGGCTATTTCTACTTTCGCCAGCAATTTCTGCCGCCGGCCAACCAGCTGGTGGTGTCGGGGCTGCCGGCCGCCACGCCCTTCGCCTGGCTGGCCGACACCGCCGCCGGCCGGGCCATGCCGCACGCCGCCGTGCTGGTGCCCGTGCGCCTGCCCAACTGCCCGCGCACGTGCTACCTGCAGTTCGACACGGGCGCGCCCTATTCGGTGCTCTACGCCCGGCCGCTGGCGGCGCTGCAGGCCCGCTACCCGGCGCTGCGCCCGGCCCTGGCCCTGCACGGCGACACCCTGCGCGACTTCCGCTTCGGCCTCGGCCAAAGCCAGGTGCGCGCGCACTGGGTGAAGACGCGCGACCTGGGCGCCGCCGCGCTGCCCGCCGACAGCCTCGCGCCCTTCATCATCGGCACGCTGGGAGGCGACGTGTTGGAAGGCCGCGCGCTGGTGCTCGACTACGCCCGCCAGCGTTTCAGCCTGCTGCCCGCCGTGCCCGACAGCTTGGCCCAGCGCACCGACTTCGTGCCGCTGGCCTTCGACAGCCGCCGGCCGGTGTTCACGGCCGGGCTGCAAGGCGAGCCGCGCAAGCTGTTCTTCGACACGGGCACCAGCGCTTTTGCCCTGCTCACCAGCGAGGGCGAATGGCAGAAACTGGCCCGGCCCGGCGCCCCCGTGCGCACCCAGGCGACCAGCTCGTGGGGCCGGCCGCTCACGTCCTATACCGCCCCCACGGCTGCCGCCGTGCAGTTGGGCGCCGCCACGCTGCCGCTGGGCACCGTGAGCCACATGACGGGCACCAGCTTCACCCAAAATCTGCTGATGCGCTTTTCGGGCATGGGCGGCATGCTGGGCAACGAGCCCTTCAGCCAGCGCGCCGTGGTGCTCGATGTACAGGGCGGCCGTTTCGGGCTGGTGCGGCCCTGAGCCTCAGCGGCGGCTGAGGTAGTCGTTGGCGGCCACCACCTGGTAGGCGGGGTCGGTGCTGAAAATGCCGTGCAGCGAGCCCACGTGCCGCAGGCCCATGATGAGCAGCTGGCGGTGCTGGCGGGTGGCCAGTTGGGTGGTCACGACGTTGGAGTACACCTTCAGGTCGCGGTTGAAAAACACCGAGATAAACTCCGCGCCCACGTACTTGGGGTTGATGAAAGCGGCGTCGACCATGGGGTCGGGCTTGAGGGTGCCGTTGGTGACGCGGGCCGGCGTGCGGTACACCAGCGTGTGCAGGCGCTGCACGGTGGCCGGCTCGTTCATGGCCCGGTAGTACTGGCTCATGGTGGTGGCGCCGGCCAGCAGCGGCTGGTCGATGGTGCGGGCGCCGAACGCCCGCCATTCCGTGGTGGCCTGCTCGTAGAGCCCGATGTTTTGCCCTTCGCTCAGAATGCTTTGGGACGTGCCGCCGGGCGCGTTCACGCAGTGCACGCCGGGCAGGCCGAGGCGCTTGGCCAGCACAAAGCCGACCTGGTAGATTTCGTTGCGCCCGCCGGGCATGGTGTTCAGGTCCAGCTTGTCTTGCCGGTAGAGGCGGTAGAGGCTGTCGAGGCGGCCCTGTTTTTCGGGCACTTCCTCCACCAGGATGCCGTCGGGCCGGTAGCGCTGCAGCTGGTCGCACATGGCCGAAAGCTCGGCTTGGCGGCGGGGCGTGAGCACGTCGGAATTGGGGTTGTTGGCTTTGTACAGCTGGGCCAGGTGGTTGGAGCCCAACAGCAGGATGGATACGGGGGCCGAAGTGTCAGTGCCCGCAGTCGCGGATGGGGCTTTGGAAGCGGTGCAGGCCGCAAGGGCCAGGAGCAGGCTGCAGCAGCCGAATGAGAAGTGTCGGTCGAGGCGGCCGAAGAATTTCATGCGAGGCGAGAAAGGTGGTAGAAGCGACCAAAGGTAGCCGAATGCCCAACGCCGGTTGCTTGGCAGTGCGGCGGAATTTATCGCCTCGCGCCCCCGCCGCAAGCGCTGCGTTTCCGGGCGCGCAAGCGTGGCGGGGCCGGCGGTAATATCTTTAGCGCCCTTTCCACCTCCTTTTGATTCTTCTACATGCGCGGTAAGCTCGTCCTTTTCGCAGGGTTACTAATGGGCGCCAGGGCGGCCAGCGCCACTTCCATTGGCACCATTCAGGGCAGCGGCGCCAGCGCCAAAGCCGGCACCTACACCGTCGAGGCCGTGGTGACGGGCGTGTACGCGGGCCTGAACCCGGCCGGCTTCTACGTGCAGGACGACAAAGCCACCGCCGACGGCAACCCCGCCACTTCGGACGCCCTGTTTGTGGTGGCGGCCGCGCCCACCGTCCGCCTCGGCGACCGGGTGCGCATCAGCGGCACGGTGCGCGAGAATGCCGGCGCGCCCTCCTTCAACCAAGCCGTGCTGACGGAGCCGAACATCACGGTGCTGGCCTCGGGCCAGGCCCTGCCGGCGTTCGTCACCATCCGCAACGCCGACTTTTCGGCCCCCGACGCCGAGCGCTACGAGGGCATGCGCGTGCAGTTTTCAGACGCCATGACGGTGGTCGACAACTACAGCCTCAAGCAGCGCGGCGAGCTCACGCTCTCGGCCCAGGGCCTGGCCTACCAGCCCACGCAGTTCATCGACCCCAACGACGACCCCGCCACCGGCACCCACAGCAGCGGCCGCAGCAACGTGGCCGCCGTGAACGCCTACCAAACCGCCAACGAAAACAAGTGCCTCGTGCTCGACGACGGCAGCTCGGCCAACAACCCCTCGCCCACCCCCTACCTCGACCCCAACACCGGCACCGTGCGCGTGGGCAGCACCCTCACGGGCCTGCGCGGCATTCTGGGCTACGGCTTTGGCAAGTGGCGCGTGCAGCCGCTGCCGGACGAGGCCGCGCCGGTGGTGCGCACCTCGCGGCCCAAGGGCCCGCCGGTGTTTGGCAAGCTCGACCTGAAGCTGGCCAGCTTCAACGTGCTCAACTACTTCAACGGCGACGGCGAAGGTGGCGGCTTTCCCACGCCGCGCGGGGCCAAAACGGCCGCGGACTTTGCCCGGCAGCGCGCCAAAATTATTCTGGCCCTCAGCCAGATGAACGCCGACGTGGTGGGCCTCACCGAGATTGAGAATGACGGCAACGGCTCTACCTCCGCCATTCAGGACCTGGTGGACGGCCTGAACCAGGTGATGGGCAAGGGCACCTACATTTTTGTGAACGACGGCGACGCTAACCACCAGCCCAACAACACCGACCTCATTCACTGCGCCATTCTCTACAAGCCGGCGGTGCTGGCGCCGCTGGGGCCGCCGCAGCTCTTCACCGCGCCGGGCGTGTTCGAGCGCCCGCCGCTGGGCCAGATTTTCATCACCAAGCGCAAGGAGCGGCCCGATACGCTGGGCTTCGTCATCAACCACTTCAAGAGCAAGGGCAGCGGCAAGGGCGCTGACGCCGACCAGAACGACGGCCAGGGCGGCTCCAACGCCCGCCGCAAGGCCCAGGCGGCGGCGCTGGTGCAGTTCATTCAGCAGAAGATGATTCCGGCCGGGGCGGCCCGCGTGGTGAGCGCCGGCGACTACAACGCCAACTACGAGGAAGACCCCATCGACATCATGCGCGCGGCCGGGCTGGTGCCGGCCACGCCACCCACCAGCGCGTCCTACGTGTTCAAGGGCCTCACGGGCTCGCTCGACCACGCCGTGGTGACCAGCAACCTCGTGGGCTTCGTCGACGTGCAGAAGTGGCATATCAATTCGGCCGAGCCCAGCGTGCTGGAATACGCCAACGCCGGCGCGGCCACCGACATCAACACCCCCTTCCGGTCGTCGGACCACGACCCGGTGCTGATTGGGGTTAATTTCTCGGGCATCAGCTACGCGGCCACCTCGCGGCCCACCTCGCGCTTGTTTGTGTACCCCAACCCGCCGGCGGGCGAAGTGCCCTTCACCCTGGCCGATGTGCCGGCCCGCGCCGGCCGCCTCACCCTCGATTTTTCCTTGCCGCAGGGCCCGCGGCTACTTTCCCTGGCCGGCACGCCGGAGGCGCTGCAAAGCCAGCTGCGCGAATACACGGCCCACCTGGCGCCGGGCATCTACGTGCTGACGCTGCGCGGCACCAACTTTCGGCAAACCCGGCGGGTGATGAAGGAATAGGCCCGGCCCCTACTCCGCCGTGGCTTCGGCGGTGGCCTCGGTCAGCTCGGTTTGGGTTTTGCGGCCGTGGCGGCGGTCCAGCCAGTTCATGACGGGCGTGGCCAAGATGCCGTGCAGCGTGATGGACAGCAGCATGGTGAAGGCCAGCACCGCCCAGATTTGGCGGGCCTGCGGAAAATCGGCCTCGCCCAGGGCATAGGCCACGTAAAACACCGAGCCGATGCCGCGAATACCGAAAAAGGAAATCACGGCCCGCTCGGCCAGGTTGATGCGCTTGGAACGAATGAGCGTGAGCATGCCGCCCAGCGGCCGCAGCACCAGCACCAGCAGCAGGCCCAGCGCCGCGCCCTGCCAGGTGAGGGCGCGCAGCAGGCCATCGGCAATGGCGGCGCCCAGCAGCAGCAGAATCACCACGATGAACAGCCGCTCCATCTGGTCGGTGAAGGCGTGCATCTGGCGGTGGTACTCGTGCTTGCGCTCCCGGCTGCGCAGCGTGATGGCCGCAATGAACACGGCCAGAAACCCGTAGCCGTGCAGCAGCTCCGTGACGGCGTAGGACGTGAGCGTGACGGCCAGCGCCACAAACCCGTAGCCTTCGGTCTTGATGCTGACGCGCTTGGGCAGGTTGAAAATCAGGTAGGCCAGCACCCGGCCCGAGAGCCAGCCCATGAGTACGCCCGCCCCGATGCGGTAGCCCACGTCCAGCCACAGCCAGTGCAGCAGCCGCGCGCCCAGCGGCGCGGCCGCGGGCAGCAGCGCCAGCGCCAGGTACACGAAGGGAAACGCCAGGCCGTCGTTCAGGCCGGCCTCGCCGGTGAGGGCGAAGCGCACGTTGTCTTCGCGGCCTTCGCCGGGGTCGCCCACCTGCACGTCGCCGGCTAGCACGGGGTCGGTGGGCGCCAGCGCGGCCGCCAGCAGCACCGCCGAGGCCGGCGCCAGCCCCACCAGCCAGTGGCCCGCCACCGCCAGCCCGGCAATGGTGAGCACCATGAGCACGAGCACCAGCAGCAGCGGCGAGCGCCAAGCCCGAAAGGAAAACGGCCGGTCAATCTTCAGCCCCGTGCCCGTGAGGGCCACAATCACGCACAGCTCGGAGAGGTGCGTCACCAGGGCCTTGTGCTGCTGCGGGTCGGCCGCGGGCAGGTGCAGGGGCAAGCTGCACACGCCCAGCCCCAGCAGAATGTAGAGAATGGGGTACGAAAGCGGGTATTTCTCCAGCAGCGACGGCAGCCAGGCCACCCCCAAAATGGCAACCCCGAGCAGCAGCAGCGCAATGGTGTAGTAGGGCATGAGCGAAAACCGGCCGCCAGCCCCCGCAGGGACGGGGGCCGACGCCAACCGGCAAGGATGGTGCCTCCGTCATACGGCACCAGCGCCCCCAAGGCCGGGCCCGAGCTACTTCGGGGGCGCGGCGGCCGGCGTCCCGGCTCTGGCTTTGCCAGCCGCTTTCCGGGCGTTGGCCGCGTCCACGTAGGCCTTGAACAGCTCGCGCCAGTTGCGGCCGTAGGTATTCAGGCAGTCCTCGTTTTGGGTTTTATAGATTTTAAACACCGCCGATATTCCCTTCATGCTCTTAAAGTCGGTGGCTTGCTCGCGGGCCTGTTTCACCTTCCGGCCCGGGCAGGCAATGATTCGTCCGGTCTTCGGCTGCGGGCGTGCGCTTATCTTTGATTTATACATCCGCACGCCATGTCCACCGCCCTTTTTCAGGAGTTCTACCCCGCCGCAAAGCCCGGGCCCTCGGGCTTGCGCGCCACCGGCCAGTTTAAGGTGTTTGACGTGGCCGACCTCATGGTGGACTTCGGCAACCGCCCACCGATGGGCTTCGACCGCCGGCCGTTCTACAAAATCAGCCTCGTGCGCGGGCAAAGCCGCGTGGAATACGCCGACCGGGAGCTGGAGCTGAACGGGCCGGCCCTGTGGTTTGCCACCTCGCGGGTGCCCTACCGCTGGCACCCCCACAACGCCCACCAAACCGGCTACCTCTGCCTGTTCACCGACGAGTTTCTGCTGCCCGTGAAAGGCGGTGTTGTCCTGGAGGAGCTGCCCGTGTTCGGGCCCGCGGCCTGCCCGGTGCTGGAGCTGAGCGAAGACGAGTACGCCGCCATCGAAGCCATTTTTGAGAAGATGCGCCGCGAAGTCGGCTCCGGCTACACCTACAGTACCGAGCTGCTGCGCGCCTACCTGCTCGAACTGATTTACTACGGCCAGAAGCTGCGGCCCGACCTGGTGCCCCTGCCCGCGCCCACCGCCGCGGGCCGGCTGGCCGCTCAGTTTGCCGAGCTGCTGGAGCGACAGTTTCCGCTGGCGGCCCCGCGGCAGCAGCTGGCCCTGCGCACGGCCCGCGACTACGCCAACGCCCTGGCCGTGCACGTCAACCACCTCAACCGTGTGCTGAAGGAGGCCACCGGCTACACCACCACGGCCCTGCTGGCCAGCCGCACGGCCCAGGAAGCCCGGCAGCTGCTCAAGCAGTCGAGCTGGACCGTGGCCGAAATTGCCGACAGCCTGGGCTTCACCGACACGGCCCACTTCTGCCACTTTTTCAAGCGCCAAACGGGCGTGGCCCCCGGCGACTTCCGCACCGCCGCTGCGGTTTGATTTATACAGCAGATGGTTTGCGGCGCGCAACGCCGGCTTCTCCCGGCGGCCGGACCTTTGCGCAGGAATTTTCCATCACCGCAAAGCAGACCATTCTATGAAAGTTTTTGTCACGGGCGCGTCGGGCTTCGTGGGTTCGGCCGTGGTGCGCGAGCTACAGCAGGCCGGCCACCAAGTAACCGGCCTGGCCCGCTCCGATGCCGCGGCGCAAGCCATAGCGGCCGCGGGGGCCGCCGCCCTGCGCGGCGACCTCAACGACCTCGACAGCCTCAAGCGCGGCGCGGCGGCGGCCGACGGCGTTATTCACCTGGCCTTCAACCACGACTTCTCGCAGTACCAGGCCGCCGCGGCCACCGACCAGCACGCCATTGCGGCGCTGGGCGGCGTGCTGGCGGGTTCCAACCGCCCCTTGGTCGTGACCTCGGGCCTGGCCGGCTTCCCCGCCGACCACCTGGCCACCGAGGACGACGTGCCGGGCGAGTTTGCGCGCGCGTCGGAGCGGGCGGCGTTGGCCCTGGTGCCGCAGGGCGTGCGGGCCATGGTGGTGCGGCTGGCCGCGTCGGTGCACGACCGCGGCGACCACGGCTTCGTGCCCTACCTCATTCAGGTGGCGCGCCAGAAGGGCGCGGCCGCCTACATCGGCGAAGGCCTGAACCGCTGGCCGGCGGTGCATCGCCTCGACGCGGCCCGCCTGTTCCGGCTGGCCCTGGAAAATGGGCCGGCCGGTGCCCGCTACCACGGCGTGGCCGACGAAGGCATTGCCTTCCGCGACCTGGCCGCCGTCATCGGCCGCCACTTGAACGTGCCCGTGGTATCGAAATCAGCGGAAGAAGCCGCCGACCATTTCGGCTGGATGGCCCGCTTCGCCGGGCTGGACCTGTCGGCCTCCAACGCCCTCACCCAGCAGCGGCTCAATTGGCGCCCCGAACACCCCGGACTCCTGCCCGACCTCGAGCAGGGCCACTACTTCGATGCATAACAGTAGCCAAAGCGCATGTGAAACGCCCTGGAACAACCGTTCCGGGGCGTTTTGCTGTAAGAGCAAGGCGCGTGCATTAACCTGCTTTTGGCATCCTCACTCCTCCCAAAGCAACGGCCATCCTCATGCAGCAGCACGGCATGATGCTGGTGGGCCCGCCCCTATCGCCGGACTGAGGCGCGCCGCCCAGCCCGGCGATAGGGCGCAGCGCTGGCGGCTTCAGGGCTTCACCAGCACATACGTTGTGACGTAGCTGCCGGGGGCGGCCATGTTTGCCACCGTGGTGCTCTGGATGGTGTAGCCCTCGGCGTAGAGGCCGGCCAACAGCGCCTGAAACTGTTCGATTCGGGCGTGTTTGTTGGGGTCGAGCGCCGAGGTGGGCTTCACGACTTCGGTTTTGCCGGCCCCGCGCGTGACGGTGATGTGGTCGTTCAGCCCGGTGGTTTGTATCACCACCACGCTCGGCGGGGTGGCGTAGGCGGCCACCGACACCAGCACGGTGAAAATGAGACTCAGCAGAATTTTGGGCATGGCGCGGGGCGGGGAAGGAGGAGTGGAAACCAAATATACGGGCGGCGCCGCCCCGGGTGCGGGCAGAGCCAACTGTCCTCGGTTGCGGCCGGCGCCTAGCTTCTTCAGGTGCTCCGCGGCGTTGTCGTTGGCCGGATTCAACGCCGGGGAGCGGCGGTAGTTCTGGATGGCCAGCTCCCGCTCGCCGATGGCCTCGTAGGCTTCGGCCAGGCGGTTGTAGGTGTTGGCGCTGCCGAGTAGAGGCCCGCGTTCAGCTGAAACACCCCGATGGCTTCGCGCTGCTGCGCTTGCCGCAGCAAGCCCTAGCCCCAGGAGCTTACGTAGTCTTCGCTCAAAAACAACTCCGGGTACTGCAGTTGTAGAAACAGGTTCGGCCGTGGTCAATTAGTCCGATGGACAAGCCCACGTGGTCCCCAGCCGTTACGAACCGGGTGCCCAGCCGCTGCGCGGCCGTGTCGGGGTTGATGGCGGGTGCCTGCGCGGCTGCCGCAGCCGGGAGCAGCAGGGCCGGCAGATAAGCACGAAGCAAATCGCGCACCCCAACGGCTTTATTCATGCCGCAAGCTACCCCAAAAACAAACCCGCGGCTACGGCGCCTTGGGCGCCACGCGCAGCCGGAGGTATTGTTGCAGCCACATCGGGTACAGATTATACCCCACGTTGGTGAAGATAAAAAGCCCGCACCAGCCCGCCTGCCCCTGAACCGCCGCATACCCGCTGGCAAACCCGTAAAACAGCAACAACACCAAATGAAGCCGCTCCTGATGGTAGGCACCGCGCACCAACGCGGCCAGCCCGGCCCGCGAGCGCACATGCCGGTAGGCCGGGTACCGGCGCCGGATGAACCGGTTTACGAGGCCGCCGTCCGGCATTTCGATTGAAACAAAAGGCATTTCGGTTAAACGCGCAGCCCCGCCAGCCGGGACCTTTGTTGCATCAACTAATCGAACCCGTTTTCTGATGAAAGCAGTAAGAATTCATGCATTTGGCGGCCCGGAGGTGCTGCAAGTGGAAGAAGCCGCGCGCCCCGTGCCGGCGGCCGATGAAATCCTCGTCAAAGTGCACGCCAGCGGCGTCAACCCGGTGGACTGGGTGGTGCGCGAAGGCGGCAACGACGCCCTGCGGGCCTTTCTCACCCTGCCGCTCACCCTGGGCTGGGACGCGGCCGGCGTGGTGGAAGAAGTGGGCCGCGACGTCAGCGGCTTCCAAGTGGGCGATGCCGTGTACGGCGTGCCCAACTTCCCCGGCAACGGCAGCTACGCCGAGTACTGCGCGGCCAAAGCCAGCCAGTTTGCCCGCAAGCCGGACAGCCTGCGCTTCATCGAAGCGGCCGGGGTGCCGCTGGCGGGCCTCACGGCCTGGACCGGCCTCTTCGGGCACGGGCAGCTGCAAGCCGGCCAGCGCGTCCTCATTCAGGGGGCGTCGGGGGGCGTAGGCGGTTTCGCGGTGCAGTTTGCCAAGGCCAAGGGGGCCTACGTCATCGGCACGGCCTCGGCGGGCAACCTGGGCTACGTGCGGCAGCTGGGCGCCGATGAGGCCCTTGACTACCGCAGCCAGGCAGTGGAAGACTTGGTGCACGACGTGGACGTGGTGCTCGAAGCCTCGCCCCTGCGCGACAATGCCGCCCGCGCCAACATCGTGCGCGTGTTGAAGCCCGGCGGCATTTTCGTGAGCGTCAACGTCGACTTTCCCTTCGACGAGGCCATGCAGGCAGCCCTGGCCCGGCAGCAGGCCACCGGCGCGCTGGCCCCCAACCAGCCCCGGCAGGATTGGCTGCAGGAAATCGCCGAGCTCATTGACGCGGGCCGGGTGCAGGTGGTCATCAGCCGGGTGTACCCGCTGGCGCAGGTGGCCGACGCCCACCGCGAAAGCCAGACCTGGCACGTACAAGGCAAGCTGGTGCTGGAAATTGGCCCCGGCAACGAATAGCAAATCGGCATGAAGCGCTTCCGCACCATCAGCGAATTCCACGAGTTTGTGCAGCTGCCCAAGCCCCAGCATCCGCTGCTGAGCGTGGTGGACGTGGGCACCGTGCCGCACCGCTACGGCCCGGAGCCCACGAGCATGGTCTTCGATTTCTACTCCATTTCCATCAAGCGCATGCGCCATGTGCAGATGAAATACGGGCAGCATTCGTTTGATTTCAACGAAGGCGTGCTCTCGTTCATGGCGCCCAACCAAGTGTTCAGCATGGCCGTGGCCGATGATGCCGAAGAAGTCGAAAAATCGGGGTGGGTGGTGTACCTCCACCCCGATTTTCTGTGGAACACGTCGCTGGCCAAAACCATCCAGCAGTACGATTTTTGGGACTATTCGCTCAAGGAGGCGCTGTTCTTGTCGGCCAAAGAAGAGGCGGCGATTCTGAACCTCGTCTTCGCCATTGCGCAGGAATATGCCTCCACCATCGACCGGTTCAGCAAGCAGATTATCGTGTCGCACCTCGAAAGCCTGCTGCACTACGCCGACCGGTTCTACAACCGCCAGTTCCTGACCCGCGAAAAGGCCAACCACGAAGTACTCGAACGCCTCGAAACCCTGCTCCACGCGCACTTCAACAGCCCCGATTTGGTGGAGCAAGGCCTGCCCACCGTGCAGTACGTGGCCGATAGCCTGCGCCTCTCGCCCAAGTACCTCGGCAACCTGCTGCGCGTGCTCACCGGGCAAAACACCCAGCAGCACATCCACGCCGCTCTCATTGCCAAGGCCAAGGAAAAGCTTTCCACCACCACCCTCACCGTGAGCGAAATTGCCTACGGGCTGGGGTTTGAGCACCTGCAGTCGTTCAGCAAGCTGTTCAAGACCAAAACCAGCCTCTCGCCGCTGGAATTTCGGGCCTCGTTTAATTGAGCAGACGGTGCAGGCCCGCGGCCCGCGCCACCATCGCCCCACGGCTCCTGCCTCAGCTGCCCCGGCGCGCTAGCGGCTTGATGTTGGTACTGCGGTACTTCTCTGGCATCCGCTTCCGTGGATTCGAGCAGACAATTTCAATGGCTCCGGCTCTCCGGTTGCCGATGAAGCATCAGCAGCCACCAAACCTGCCTCCCGCACTATGGCCACTTCTGCCCACGGGCTATGGGGAAATAGGCGTAGCTACCGGCACAAAATAGTCCCAGCAGGGGCCCCTTGGCTGGGGCCCCTGCTGGGACTATTTGTGGATGCCCCGCGCATGCCGCGCGGCCCAGCCGGTCTTAGGCCGCTATGCTATCGAGGCCTTTCTGCAAGGCCGTGGGTTCAACATCTGGCAGCTTCACGCCTTCGGCGCGGGCCACGGTTACGTCGGTGAGGCCCAGGAAGCCAAACACCGTGCGCAAGTAGGGCGCGGCAAAATCGTAGGCCTGCATGGGCCCTTCGGAGTAGATGCCGCCGCTGGCCACGGCCAGGTATACCTTCTTGCCCTTGATGAGGCCCTCGGGGCCGCTGGGCGTGTAGCGGAACGTGACGCCGGCCCGCGTGAGGTGGTCGAGCCACGACTTGAGCGAGGAGGGAATGCTGAAATTGTAGAACGGCACGCCCACCACGAGGACATCGGCGGCCATTACCTGGGCAATGGCTTCGTCGGAGTGCCGCACGGCTTCCTGCTGCTCGGGCGAGCGGCCTTCGGCAGGCGTGAAGTAGGCCTGCAGGTGCGCTTCTTCAAGATGCGGAAACGGGTGGGTGGCCACGTTGCGCACCACCACGGTGCTGCCGGGGTGCGCGGCCAGTAGCTTGTCGATGATGCCCTGGCTGAGGCGCGTGCTGTACGACTCGGCCCCGCGGGCGCTGGAAATGATTTGCAGAATCTGCATAAACAAAAGGGGATGAAGGAGGTGATAAACTGCGGGCCAGCAGCCCAGGCCCTCCGGCCCAGGACGACTGCCCGCCCACTGAATAGCCAAGCAAGCTGTTTGGTATTCAGATTACCTCAAGTAATCAGCTGTTCCTTTGTTTGTACCTTGCCGCCACTTCAGATTACCCGGCGGTAGCCTGATTACCAACAGGTAACCAGCCCTATCGCGCTTCTCATCCCGCTCCTGCTGCCATGTCCCAGCCCCATAACTTATCCCAATGCGCCCCCACCATGCAGGCCCTGCGCAGCGCGCTGCTGGTCATCAGCGGCAAGTGGAAGCTCCAAATCATTGTGGCACTCAGCACGGGCACCCGGCATTTCCGCGGCCTGGAGCGCACCGTGCCGGGCATCTCCACCAAGGTGCTGGCCAAGGAGTTGAAGGATTTGGAAGCCCATCAGTTCATTGCCCGCACGGTGCACCCCGGCCCGCCCGTGGTGGTGGAATACCACGTCTTGCCCTATGCGCGCACGCTCGACCCCGTCATTGAGGTCTTGAGAGCGTGGGGCACGCAGCACCAACAGCGCCTGGAAGCGGGCAACGCGGTATCGGTGTAGCGGCCGGCCCCTGCGCTCGCCACGCCACCGCCACCACTGAAGATGCTTAGGTGTCAACAACCAACCTGCTACCTCCGGGGCCGCCGCGGCTGCCAGAAACCGAAAAGAACAGGCTTTAAGCACGTTGTTCTGCCGGGTTTACTGCTCGGTGGCCCCACTACTCACACCCATTCCGGCGAATTGCCTCCCAATTCACGGGGCGGGGGTGGAATCCCGGCCGTTGGATGTATGCCCGCCACGCGGCATCCAACGCCTCGGCCGACAAGCCCGTGGCGGCCCGGGACTGCGCCAGCCCACCGCGCCACAGCGTACGCACGGCCTGGATGCCGTAGGTGTCGCGCACAAATTGCACCACGCTGCCGCTTTGCAAGTAGGACACCACGTCGTTGATGTCGTAGAAGTGGGCCGCCAACTGCCGCAACGGCACGGCCTTTTTCTCGCGCAGCAAGCTGGCGGCGGCTTCGTGCAGCGTGTATCGCTCGCAGCGGCCCGCCCCAAACGTGGCCACTCCTTCCCGTAGCCACGGCTCCGGCTCCAGCCCCCAGGCCGCCCGCGATACCCGGTGCATCAGCTCGTGGCGGAGGGCCGGGCCGGCTTCGGGCGTGGCCACGTAAAACACGGCGTCGTTGTGCGGCGTCACAAAGCCGCCCCACTGGTAGCCGGTGAGCTGCCTCAGCCGCGCCCGCGACAAGACAAAAAACAGCGGCACCCGGTCGCGCATGGGCGGCGTGCCCAACAGCGCCGCGTGGGCCCGCACCGCGTTTTCGGCCCTTGTGCCCAGCGCCGCTACTTCGGCAGCCGAGTAGCAGGCGGTTTCGGCATACACCTCGAAGTGGGCAGTACGCGCCCGCACCCAGGTAAAGGCGGGGTGCTGGGGAGCCTGCCGGGCCACGGTGCTGAGGCGCTGGGCCTCTCGTTCTTCGGCTGAAGAGACGGGCGCCGCTGGTTTCTGCGGCCGGGGCAGCCCGGCTAAGCCCAACAAGCAGCAGAGTGCACAAACCCGCATAGCGCAGACCAAATTAGCTGTTGGACAAGGACACTTTCAACGGGCTACCGCTGCATCGAACTGGGGGAATGTCCCCGCGGGACCGCAGTGGCTAGCAAAGCGTTGGTCTCGCTCCCCACCCCTGCCCGCCCCCGGCGCCGCAGCGGTTGAACGATGCGTAGCATTTCTCCTCATTCCGCGTGAGTTGCCCCAAAAACGAACCAGCCGCTCCCGAAACAGAAGCGGCTGGGTACGATGCGGGCGCGCAACGCGGCTAGGCGGTGGCCGTCTCGGCAAAGCCGGTGGCCACGGTCACGTGCTTCCACTGCGCCATGTCATCCTGCAGGGCCTTGATTTTCACATTCGCCATGTCGTAGGCGTCCTGGCCCAGCAGCAGGTGCAGGGGCGGGTTGGGCGCCGCGGCCACGGCGATGATGGCGGCCACGGCCTTCACCGGGTCGCCGGGCTGGCTGCCTTTGATTTGCTGCAGGTGCACGGCTTCCGATTCCCGCACCAGCGTGTACTCATCGAGCTGGTTTTCGGGCGTGCGCAGCGAACCGGATTCCAGGAAATTGGTGCGGAAGTAGCCGGGCTCCACAAGCGTCACCTTCACGCCGAACGGCGCTACCTCGGCCGCCAGCGACTCCGACAGCCCTTCCACCGCAAACTTGGTGGCGCAGTAGATGCCCCAGCCGGGGAAATTGCCGAAGAGGCCGGCAATGGACGAGAAGTTGAGGATGTGCCCGCTCTGCTGCCGGCGCAGCTGCGGCAGGGCCTGCCGCACCACGTTGAGCGTGCCGAACACGTTGACCTCAAAATTGGCCCGGGCTTCGGCATCAGACAGCTCTTCGAGGCTGCCGAGCTGGCCGTAGCCCGCGTTGTTGGCCACCACGTCGAGGCGGCCAAACTGCGCCACGGTGGCCGCAATGGCCGCGCCCACGCTGGCCTCGCTGGCCAGGTCCACGGCCAGGGGCAGAAAATCGGCGGCCTCGGGGCCGGCGGCCTGGCGCAGCTCGGCCAGGTTGCGGGAGGTGGCAGCTACCCGGTGGCCCTGCTGCCGCAGCTGCTTCACCAGTTCGAGCCCGAAGCCTTTGGAGGCGCCGGTAATAAACCACACTTGTTGCTTTTCCATGGGATTGTTGTTGGGTTGCTGATTGACTCTGCAAAGGTCCGGCAGCCCCCTGGGCGTCGGCTTACCAAATTCAAGCCGATGCTTACCAAATTCAAACCAACCGGAAAGCCGAAGGCGTTTGCCCGGTTTGCTTCTTGAAAAAGTAGTTGAAGTGGGCCGGCTCGTCGAAGCCCAGGCTGTAGCCCACCTCGGCAATGTTCCAGTCGGTGTGGCGGAGCAGGGCGCGGGCCTCGGCGGCGAGGCGGTCGGCGATGTGGGCGGTGGTGGTTTTGCCGGTGGTGTCGCGCACGCAGCGGTTGAGGTGGTTGACGTGCACGGCCAGCTGCCGGGCAAAGTCGCGGGCCGAGCGCAGCCCCAGCCGCCGGGCCGGCGACTCGATGGGAAACTGCCGCTCCAGCAGCTCGGTGAACACGGCCGCGAGGCGCGACTTGGCGTCGGGGTGCTGGTAGCGGGTATCGGAGGGCCGCAGCTTCAGGGCGTAGTGCACCAGCTCGGCCGCGTAGTTGCGCAGCAGGTCGTATTTCAGCGCATAATCGGACCCTATTTCGGCCAGCATCTTCTCAAACAGCGCGCTCACCTCCTGGTCCTGGGCGGCGGTGAGGGCGTAGGCCGGGTCGCCGCCGGGCCGGAACAGCGGCAGGTCGAGCAGGCCCTGGCCGCCGGGCGCGTTCAGAAACTCTTCGCGGAAGATGCAGAAAAACCCGGTGGTGTCGTCCGCCAGCGGCTGCCAGGTGTAGGGCACCTGGGGGTTGAAAAACATGAGCGTGGGCCCCTCAATCTGCAGGCTTTTGTCGGCGTAGTGGTAGGCATTGTGGCCCCGGATGAGGGTAATCTTGTAGTAGTCGCGGCGGCTGTACTGCTTGGGCTGGGCGCCGGGTGCCAGCGAGTCTTCGAGCCGAAACACGTTGGCCTGGCCCACCTCGGGCTGCAGGCTGGCGGGCAGCTCCTTGAAGTAATACTGGTAGAACTCGGGAATGCTTTCGGCTTTCGACATACCGCGAAGTTACCAAATTCAAGCCGACACGGGAAGCTAGTTGCACGGTCCCACCCCACCTGCCCCCGGCGCGTAGCTGCTGGGGAAGCTTGGAGCTTCTTGCCATTCCGCGCGAGCTACCCCAACCCCACCCCAACCGCCCCCGGCGCGCAGCGGCTGAACGATGCTTCGTGTTTCTACCTAACGGCGCGTGGCTACCCCAAAACCAACCCAGCCGCCCCCGGGGCGAAGCGGCTGGACGATGCTTAGCGTTTCTCGCAATGCCGCGTGAGCTTCCCCAACCCCACCCCAGCCGCCCCCGGCGCCCCAGCGGCTGAACGATGCTTCGTGTTTCTCGCAATGCCGCGTGGGTTTTCCCAAACCAACCCAGCCGCTCCCGGGGCGAAGCTGCTTAGTGATACTATTGGGGTTACTGCGTGCGCAAGTGCAGTTCAACAACTCCTCCTATTGCACAGGAGGTCATCCAAACGTGGTAGGTGCCATCTCTCAAGGCGCTCAGGTCAAGTACTGGAGCCTTCCTATCCGGCGACATACCGTTTTCTGGCAGCTTGATGATGGGCTTATAAGTCCCCAAGCGCTTGCTCAGCTTGCGGAAGTTTTCTTCGTCCCAAACGGAAACCGCCGCTAATGGCGCATTGGGCATCACCAGTTTCACCGTTTCCCCATTTTGCCGGTTGATAACAATCGGGTGGCACTCACCCACTCCGGTTTCACAGGCTTCCAAGTAGTCAAAGCCGACCTCCACGACTTTGGCAGGGCGGCGATGGGCAATGCTCCCAACCATTGAGAATGCCATTAGGAAGCTGACACCTAGCAAAAGCGTTTTCATTTGATTATCCGGTAGCCCTTGAAACAAAAGCGTCTGAGCGTCACAATATACAAGCCACCCCACGCCCCCACCCGCCCCCGGCGCGCCAGCGGCTGAACGATGCTTCGTGTTTCTCGCAATGCCGCGCGAGCTTCCCCAAAACCAAACCAGCCGCTCCCGGGGCGGAAGCGGCTGGGGAAGCTTAGGTTATTTTTTCGCGATATCATTTGCTAATCAAACTTTTTTTCTACGTTTGTCGTATTCCGCGAACAAACGACTCGTAAATTTTTTTTGCGTTACCTCTTGCGGGGGGCTGATATTAGTATTACTTTTGCAACATCTCATCGACCAAGCGTCGAAGGAGTTACGGGGCCGTCCACTAGTTGGGCGGCCCTTGTTTTTTTACTTCCTGAAGGTACTCTTCGTATTCTTTCTGCTTTTTACGTTTCTGGTTAGCGTAAGTAATCGGGTAAGCAGTCCAAGGCAGGAGATATTCTTCTCTGTCATCTAAGATGATGAGATGGTCTGGTTCATTGGCAAGCTCTAGCCAAATACAAATCCGCTTTTTACCTTTTCTGATTTGAGGCCAAACTTTAAGATTTAGAGCATCGCATTGTTCGATAAGCGGCTTCAACCAAGAAATTCTTTCGCAACGACGAAAGCAAGGCGTTCGATTCTGCTCGTCGCTTCCCTCATGGGTGAGGTGATAAAAAGTCGCCTCCCATCCTGATGTGATTGGAAACCTTTTCAATCGCAATGCCTTTCCACGAAAAACCGGTCGTGTAAGAACGAAGTCTTTGCGAAAAGCCTGATAAACGGCTTCGATGTATTCCGCAAAATTCCCTCCGTAAGAATCTAGAAACAAGCATGCGGGCAAAGCAATTTCTTTTCCGTTTTGCGCTATTGCTTCGGCTCCCATACAAACAAGTTCATTTTAGACTCTTTTACCAGAGTCGAATTTTTGAGTGAATATTTTGAACGCTCACGGATACGGTTAACTAAGCTTAGCTTACCAGCATTCCCTGTCAGTCCTCGATGCACATACGAAAGCGCACCAATTAACAAGTCGGTAACTTGTAAGAGTTCTACTTCATGTGACCTAATCTGTTGAACTTTTCTTACAATCTGCTTATCGTAATCGTACTGGCTGTTTCTTAGAACGCTCTGAAGTAGCTCCACTTTACGCTGACTACGGGTATCTTTAATATCTAAGTAGATATTGTAAGATGACTGCGGGTCCAAAATGACTTTAAGTAAATCAAAGTACATTTTGTAGTAGAAGTCGTCATGACTCTGATTGAATTTCTCGTGGTCTAAAAGCCCCTTATCGGGTATGATAAGCCCTCGAAAGTGCAGGTCATCGTCATCGAAAAAGAAATCTATTAGCTCTAGGTAAAATCCGGCTTTGGATGCAGATACCTTATGCCATTTGACCTCAAATCCTGGGGCTAAACCATGTTTAGCTTTTATCTCACGGATTCTCTTCGAAACGTCTGGGATTTTATATTGGATGCACCACACTCCACCAAGTACCATTGCTTTATAACCGTCATTTTCTAAATGACAGCTCTCGTCGCAGTATATATTATAGAGTTGTCGCGTAAGTAGTTCGTGGCTCATTTCGACGGTTTGTCCATTGGTGTAACGCATAAAAAAGAGCCAGCCTGTGGACTGGCTCTTTTTTATGCGTTAAATCATTAATACTGTATTCTCCTTACGACCCACACGCCTCGCAGGCGTCGGGGTTATCCAGGGAGCAGGCCATGTCGGACTGGTTTTGCTCCACCAGGGCCAGGGGCTCCAGGGTTTCGGCGGCTTGCTTTTCCAC
Organism: Hymenobacter miniatus; assembly: GCF_016427455.1. Taxonomy (NCBI): domain Bacteria; kingdom Pseudomonadati; phylum Bacteroidota; class Cytophagia; order Cytophagales; family Hymenobacteraceae; genus Hymenobacter; species Hymenobacter miniatus. The sequence goes on along the minus strand of NZ_JAELXR010000001.1, from coordinate 604,439 downwards.
CGTGAACTTGATGGCGTCGGCGGCGGCTTTGGTGCGCAGGTAGTACATGCCCGTTTTCAGGCCGCGCTTCCAGGCGTGGAAGTGCATGCTGGTGAGCTTGCCGAAGTTCACGTTTTGCACGTGCAGGTTCAGGCTCTGGCTCTGGCAGATGTAGGCCCCGCGGTCGGCGGCCTGGTCGATGATGCGGCGCTGCGAAATCTCCCACACCGTCTTGTACAGGTCCTTGATGTGCTGCGGAATGCGGGCAATGCCCTGCACCGAGCCGTTAGCGGCGATGATTTCCTGCTTCATGGCGTCGTTCCACAGGCCCAGGGCCACCAGGTCCTTCAGCAGGTGCTTGTTCACCACCATAAACTCGCCGCTGAGCACGCGCCGCACGTAAATGTTGCTCGTGTAGGGCTCAAACGACTCGTTGTTGCCCAGAATCTGGGCGGTGCTGGCCGTGGGCATGGGCGCCACCAGCAGCGAGTTGCGGGCGCCGTGCTTCACCACCTCGGCGCGCAGGCTTTCCCAGTCCCAGCGGCCCGAGTCGGGCGTCACGCCCCACAGGTCGAACTGGAACTTGCCCTGGCTCAGGGGCGAGCCGGGGAAGGTTTCGTAGTGCCCGTCCTTGATGGCGAGGTCCTTCGAGGCCGTCATGGCCGCGAAGTAGATGGTTTCGAAAATGTCCTTGTTCAGGCCCGAAGCCTCGTCGCTCTCGAAGGGCATGCGCAGGGCAATGAACGTATCGGCCAGGCCCTGCACGCCCAGCCCGATGGGCCGGTGGCGGAAGTTCGACTTCTGCGTTTCGGGCACCGGGTAGTAGTTCACGTCAATCACCTTGTTCAGGTTCACCGTGGCCTGGTAGGTCACCTCGTACAGCTTCTGGTGGTCGAAGGTGGTATTGCCGGCTGCGTCGGTCACGAGGTAGCGAGGCAGCGCCAGCGAGGCCAGGTTGCAGACCGCAATTTCGTCGGCGTCGGTGTACTCGATAATCTCGGTGCACAGGTTCGAGGACTTAATCGTGCCCAGGTTCTGCTGGTTCGACTTGCCGTTGGCCGCGTCCTTAAACAGCATGTAGGGCGTGCCCGTCTCCGTCTGGCTTTCCAGGATGGCAAACCACAGCTCCTGCGCCTTGATGGTGCGGCGGCCGCGGCCCTCACGCTCGTACTTCATGTACAGCTTCTCGAACTCCGGGCCCCAAGAGTTTTCCAGGCCGGGGCACTCGTGGGGGCACATCAGCGTCCAGTCGCCGTTTTCCTCCACGCGCTTCATGAACAAGTCGGGCGTCCACAGCGCGTAAAACAGGTCGCGGGCGCGCATCTCCTCCTTGCCGTGGTTCTTCTTCAGGTCGAGGAACTCGAACACGTCGGCGTGCCAGGGCTCCAGGTAAATGGCAAAAGCACCCTTGCGCTTCCCGCCGCCCTGGTCCACGTAGCGGGCCGTGTCGTTGAACACCTTCAGCATGGGCACCAGCCCGTTCGAGTTGCCATTGGTGCCCTTGATGTAGGAGCCCGTAGCCCGCACATTGCTCACCGACAGCCCGATGCCGCCGGCGCTCTGCGAAATCAGGGCGCAGTTCTTCAGCGTGTCGTAAATGCCATCGATGGAGTCGTCCTTCATCGTCAGCAGGAAGCAGCTCGACATCTGCGGCTTCGGCGTGCCCGCGTTGAACAGCGTGGGCGTGGCGTGCGTAAACCACCGCTCGCTCAGCAGGTTGTAGGTTTTGATAACCGAGTCGATGTCGTCCTTGTGGATGCCCACCGACACGCGCATCAGCATGTGCTGGGGCCGCTCCACCACCTTGCCCTCCAGGCGCAGCAGGTAGCTCCGCTCCAGCGTCTTAAAGCCGAAGAAGTCGTAGTTGTAGTCCCGGTCATAAATAATGGCCGAGTCCAGCGTAGCAGCATTCTTATGAATCACCTCCCACACGTCAGTGGCCAGCAGCGACGCGTTGTCGCCGTTCTTGGGGTCCTCATAAGTATAGAGGCGCTTCATGGTGCTGCTGAATGACTTGGAAGTCACCTTGTGCAGGTTGCTCACCGCAATGCGGGCCGCCAGAATGGCATAATCGGGGTGGCGGGTGGTGAGCGAGGCGGCCGTCTCGGCGGCCAGGTTGTCGAGCTCAATGGTGCTCACGCCATCGTAGATGCCGTCAATCACCTTCTTGGCCACCTCGATGGGCGAGATGTAGTCCTGATTCAAACCGTAGCACAGCTTCTCAATGCGGGCCGTGACTTTGTCGAACTTGACGGATTCGCGGCGTCCGTCGCGTTTAATTACGAGCATACCAGTGGTGTTTGGTTGGGGAATTTTTCTTATAAAAAGCGGCCGGTCCGGGAGGGGCGCAGCCGCAACTTGTTCAGTTCGATGTGAAAGCGCAGTGCCAAGGCCGCGGTGAACTGCGGGCCTGGTTTCATTGAATCCCGGAAATTACCTCCTGTGTTTGCGAGGGGCAAACAAAAAATATAGAAGTTTTCCACATACCCCCAACGCAAGCCGCCCGGCCGCTTTTTAGGGCGTGCCGGGCGGCAAAAGCGTCAATAGCAACTTCGCTATCTAGTCAGACTCAGCGGCTGGCCGTGGCCGTCGTTGCCGGCTGGCAGGTCATTATCACGCTCACGTCGATGCTCTTGGCGATGTTATTCCGCACCAGGGCCGGAATCTTAATCTTGTAGTCGGCCGGCGCCACGGCAAACTTGGATGTCACCACTAGGTCATTGTCGCGCAGGTGCAGCGTGCCGGGCACCCGCACCTTGCGCTTCACGCCATGAATGGTGAGCACGCCCTGCACGTACACCGGCTGCGGCCCGCTGCGCAGCGTGGCCTCGTCGGGCATGGTCACCAGCGTGCCGGTGAAGCGCGCCCGCGGGTACTTCTCGCTCTCGGCGTAATTCTCGTTGAAGTGCTCCTGCATCAGCGTGTTCTTGAACTGGAAGTCGCGCATCAGCATGGAGAAAGCCAGCTGCCCGGTGGCCATCTCAAACACCGCCGCCACCTTGGGGTTCAGCGCCTCAATGTCCTCCAGCGGAGCCGTGGAAAAGAAGGTGATGAGGCCCGTGGACGTGGAGTAGCGCGGCAGCTTGGTGGCAGTTCCGGCCGCCGCGGCCGGAGCAGGCGCCGTTTGGGCCCGCGCCAAGGGCGCAGCAACGAGTAGAGCAAAGAGAGCGAGTAAACGGTATGTCATTGAAATAAAATTGGGAAGACGTAAATAAAGACGCGAAGATACCACCGGGTCCAAGGCCCGATTGCCTATCTACTCGTTCCATTTTGCGCCGTGGTTGCCCCGGGCTCGACTTTGCGCCGGCATTATTTCTTACCGCCACAGCCCATGGTCGTTCGGTCGCGAGGGCTCCCGGCACACGCCTCCCCTACTGCGGCTGAATCCGCTGAATGCGCAGGCGCGTGCCGCCACAGCAGGGGCACGCGCCCATATCCTGGTAGAGGGCATACGCCACGCATACGCGCAGCCCGTCTTGCTGAAGGCTGGCCGGCAAGGCATCCACCGGGTACGCCTCCCCGCCGTCCAATTTCAGCACCCAGCCGTTGGGGTCGCACCTGTATGGGCCGTGCGCAACGGTGGCGGGTTGGCTGCCGTCGTCGCAGGTTGCGGCCGGCTCTACCACGGGCCCATTGTCTTTGCAACAGGCCGCCAGGCTGCCCAGCAGCAGCGAAATAAGAGGTTAGAAAATACGCATGACGGTCAGGCTGAAAGGCAAAAACACCTCCTTTCACCCTGACCGTCATGTCCTTACCGGAGTTGCGTCGCCGGTTTAGAAATCCTCGTCCAGCGAAAACACGTTGTCGTTGCGCTCGCTCATCACGCCGGCTTTCTGGTACTCGGCCACGCGCTTCTCGAAGAAGTTGGTCTTGCCCTGCACCGAAATCATCTCCATGAAATCGAAGGGGTTGGTGGCGTTGTAAATCTTGCCGCAGCCCAGGGCCACCAGCAGGCGGTCGGCTACGAACTCGATGTACTGCGACATGGCCTTGGCATTCATGCCGATGAGGCTCACCGGCAGCGCGTCGGTCACAAACTCCTGCTCAATGGTCACCGCGTCGCGGATGATGCTTTGCACCCGGGCCGGGTCGAGCTTGTGTTGCAGGTAGCTATACAGCAGGCAGGCGAAGTCGCAGTGCAGGCCTTCGTCGCGCGAAATCAACTCGTTGGAGAACGTCAGGCCGGGCATCAGGCCGCGCTTTTTCAGCCAGAATATGGAGCAGAACGAGCCCGAGAAGAATATACCCTCCACGGCCGCGAAGGCGATGAGGCGCTCGGCAAAATTCTCCGAGTTAATCCATTTCAGGGCCCACTCGCCTTTCTTCTGCACGGCGGGCACCGTTTCGAGGGCGTTGAAGAGGTAATCCTTCTCCTTGGGGTCTTTGATGTAGGTGTCAATCAGCAGCGAATAAGTCTCGCTGTGAATGTTTTCCATCATAATCTGGAAGCCGTAGAAGCAGCGCGCCTCGGGCATCTGCACCTCCTGCATGAAGTTCACGGCCAGGTTTTCGTTCACGATGCCGTCGGAGGCGGCGAAGAAAGCCAGCACGTGCTTGATGAAGTGCTTCTCGTTGTCGTTGAGGCTGTTCCAATCCTTCTGGTCCTGCGAGAGGTCGATTTCTTCGGCCGTCCAGAACGAGGCCTGCGACTTCTTGTAGTACTGCCACACCTCATCGTTCTGGATGGGGAAGAGCACAAAGCGGTTGGGGTTTTCGGCGAGGAGCGGCTCCATAATTTCTCGGGGTCTTTGGTGGCGGGTTTCGTCGAGGTAAGCGGCAACTCAACCGCAGTTATCCGGCAGATGTTTGGCCTAGCGCCGGCAAATGCGGTCGACCTTCCAGGTTCAAATATAGGCCCGGTGGAGAGGCGGTCGGCCCCGCTTTTCAGCTTTTTTATTCGTTATTTTTTGGTTAAGAACAGCGGCATTTTTGGCGGGTGCACCCGTGGTTTTCCACAGGCCAACGGAGTGGCCGCTACCCAAACCCGCCTCAAAATCAGCCGCTTTTACCGGAGTTGTCCACATTTTCCCTGTGGATAAGCCAACTTGTCCCCAAAATGGCGTACTGTACGTACGTACTCGCGTGCTTTTTTCATCGAGCCGCCGGTTGGCCGTAAGCAGGCTCCAGCGCCATTTTGCGAGCCCGCCCGACGGGCAGCCAATGACGATTAAGAACTTAGGCTTGGAAATCCCAAACCAAAGCCGTACTTTTGCCTTCCCATTTCAGAAAAACCCGCGAAAGCTGATGTACGCAATTGTTAACATAGCTGGCCAGCAGACCAAGGTTGAGGCCAACAAATTCGTTTACGCTCACAAACTGGCCGGCAATGTTGGCGACACCGTGACGCTGGGCAACGCCCTGCTGACCGACGACAACGGCACCATCACCATAGGCGCTCCCGAACTGAACGTAGCCGTAACCGGCACCATCCTCGCTCACGTGAAGGGTGACAAAGTTCTCGTCTTCAAGAAGAAGCGCCGCAAGGGCTACCAGAAGATGAACGGCCACCGCCAGCAGTTCACCAAAGTAATGATTAACAGCATCGGCTAGTTCTAGCTGCCTGCTCGCTATCTAATTCTCTATTAAACCAGCCGCTACCGGCCATTTGCCGGTAGCTTTAGCTTCAATACCATGGCTCACAAGAAAGGTGTCGGCTCGTCCAACAACGGCCGCGAATCGCATTCCAAACGTCTCGGCATCAAGATTTTCGGGGGGCAGGCCCTCGTGGCCGGCAACATCATCGTGCGTCAGCGCGGCACCAAGCACCACCCCGGCGAGAACGTGGGCATGGGCAAGGACCACACGCTGTTTGCCCTCGTCGACGGCGAAGTGCAGTTCAAGAAAGGCCGCAAAGACCGTTCGTTCGTGACGGTGGTGCCCCGCGAAGTGGTGTCGATGCCGGCTTAATTGCCAACCAGTTTTACAGAAAAAGGCTGCCCCGCAAGAGGCAGCCTTTTTCGCGTTGGCCCAGCCCTACCGCCCAAAGTAGACGCCCAGATTGAGCTGCCCGGACAGGTTGACCGGCCCTGAGGAGAAGCCGCCAAAATTCAGGTCGCTGCGGGTGGCCCCCACCCCAATGCCGGCGCTGCCATCAAACAGGAAGCGGCGGCCCAGGCGCCGCTGCATGCCCCATAGCAGGTTGAGGGTGGGCACATAGCTGCGCCGCAGTTCAATATCGCCCGCTGGAATAGCCAGGCCGGGGCTTTCAAAGTGGTGCCACATTTCGGTGTGAGCCTCGGCCGCCAGGTAATTGCCGACGAAAGCGCCGTGGGCTCGGTTGCTGCGGGCGCGGCCGGCTTGGTTATAGTAATAGCGGCCGCCCAGGCTAAGGGCGCCGGTGGGCAAGAGCGGGGTGCGCTGGTCGGCATAGCCGCCGTAGCGTGAGGTGGCAAAATCGGCGTCGAGCTGCCCGTAGAGGGTAAACTTCGAATGGAGCCGGTATTCAACCCCTACCGTGACGGGTACCCGAAACGGGATGCCATTGTACCCGCCCCAACGGAAGGAGCGGGCCACGTTCAGGCCCACTTTCACCAACACGGGCCGCGCCGCATCGTCGGCGGGTGCCTCGGGGGCTGCTGGGGCGGTGGCAGCGGGAGCTACCGTTTGGCCGGAAGCCACCGAGGCGGCCAGCCACAGCAGGCTAGCTAAAGAGGAAGTAAAATATCGCATAAGCAGAAAGGAATGAAGCGGGTAGTTCATCCCATAGATTCTGCTGGGCCTGGTTTCGGTTGCATTGGCGTCAAGCCATGCCACCTGTGGGCGCCGAGTGCAGGGCATACAGCACGGGCTTGCTAGGACTAGCGTCGAGCTCAAGGCTGGTGATTTGGAGGTTGAGCAGGTAGAGGCCATCGGCTACTTCATCGGGCACGAAAATCAACTCGGTGATGGTGGCGGCATAGCGGGGCTGCGCCGGGTAGTGCCAGAAGGCGTGGTGGGCCAGGAGCTGCCCGCCGTCTTCCTCGCGGTCGACGCTGGGCAGGTCGAGCAGGAAATGTTGCACGCCGTACTCTACCAGCCACTCGGCCAGGGCAGGCTCGATGTAGGTGGGGTTGGTGCCCGAATACTGGCGGTGACGCTTGGCGGGGTCGTTGGGCAGGGTGCGCAGGATGAGGGCTTCCGGCATGGACCGGTCGGGCTGCTGGGCCAGGGCGGCCTGCACGTCGGCCAGCAGCACCACCAGGTCGCCGTTGGGCTGGGGGCGCGGGGCCACGCTCACCAGCCGGGCCACGAAGAGAAAGCGGCGCAGGCACCGGTTGAGCGTCACAGCGGGGTCGGGCGAGATGTGGCCGTAGCATTCGGTGTGCGTGCCGTTGCCGTGGGGCGTGAGGTGCACGCGCTGGTAGTTGGTACTGCCGCCCAGGGCCACGCTGCCCACAAAGCTGCCCACCCGAATGGTATCAAACTGCACCGGCTCGGCCCAAAAGCAATTCACCTGGTTTTCGCCGGGGGCCAGCGGCAGGGAAATATCGATGGGCGCGGCGGGGTCGAAGGCGTAGGTGCGGCCGGCGTAGGGGTAGGTGGGCGTATTCAATTGGCAGTGAGCAGTGAGCAGTGAGCAGTGAGCAGTGAGCAGTGAGCAAAAGAACGTCATGCAGAGCGCAGCGAAGCATCTCGCGTGCAATAACTAATTACGCGTGCAATAACTAATTACTTAATATAAGCGAGATGCTTCGCTGCGCTCTGCATGACGTTCAACTCAAGCTGCCAGCTCATTCAAAATCCGGCTAATTTCGCGGGCCTGGCTAATGATGATGAGGTGGCCGCCGGGCAAGCGGTATTGGCTGTGCGCGGCGCCGGCGGGCAGGAGCCGGTCGGCGGTGCCGTGGATGCGAACGACCGGCTGCCCCGGCCGGCCCGGCCACTGCACCAGCTGCGCAATGGCCCAGCGGGTGAACGCCACGTCGGTATCGAGCAGAATTTGGCGGAGCAGACGGTACTCGCCGCCGTTGCGCGCGCCGAATAGCCACTGCGCCACGCGGGGCAGGTGCGGCAGCAACTGCGGCGGTACCAAGTGGTGCAGCCCCGTAGCCCGGGCCAGGCGGCCCAGCCACGGCAGTTCCTGCGGGCTGGTGAAGCTGGAAATGAGCACCACCCGCGCCTGCGGACGCAATGCCCCAACCTCCTGCGCCAGCACGCCGCCAAACGAGACGCCGACCAGCCAGCAGGGCTGCTCCTCGGGCACGGCCGCCGCGAGCCGGGCCGCATAGTGCGGCAGCGGTTCCCGAGGGGTTTGCGGAGGCAGCCATTGCAGCACGTGCACCTCGCCGTGCAGGCGCAGAAATTGGAACACCCGCTCATCGGCGCCCAGCCCGGGAATGAGGTAGAAGACGGGCGGCGTGGCCACGGCCGGGCTAGGTATCGAGGCGCACGTACACGCCTTCGAGGTAGAAGATGTTGTGCGGCTGGGGGTCGTCGGGCTCCTCGCCGTCCTCGGCTTCGTCGTCTTCCACGGCGGGATAGGTGACGGAGAGCTTGAGGGCCACGCTGGGCAATGGCACGGGCGGCTTCTCGTCGGAATTATACTCGAGCAGCGCCGGCCACTCCTGCGCGGCCAGCGCATCGGCCACTTCTTCCTGCAGGGCGTCGGCGCGGGTGTGGGCCAGGCTCAGCAGCGTGTCGAGGGCTTTGAAAGGCAGCGCGAGGTGGAAGAAATGCGTGTCGTTGTCGAACAGCGTGGTGGCCCACACGGTCACGTCGTCGGTGTTGTCGAAGACGATGGCCACGACGTGAATTTGCTCCACAAAGAAGTCGGCGTCGTCGGCAATGCTGTCGCTCAGGAGTCTCATGCGGCTACGGCAGGGGGTTGAAACAGTTCCAGCGTGATGTGGTCGGCCAGGAGCTTGCCCGCGTCGGTCAAAGTAAGCACTTCGCCCTGGATGCGGGCCCACCCGTTGGCCTGCAGCTCGGCGAGGTAGGCGGCGTGGGTGGCCCGCACGTCGAAGCCCAACTGGGTGCGCAAGTGGGCCAGGTCGCAGCCGCGGGCCGTGCGCAGGGTGGTGAGCAGGTACTCGTTGGCGCGGTCGGTGGCGGTGAGCACGTCCAGCGTCACGGGCACTTCGCCCCGCTCCAGCACCGCCGCCACGTACTGCGGGTTGTTGGCCAGAGTGAACTGGCGGTTCACGCCATCATAGCTGTGGGCGCTGGGGCCGAGGCCGAGGTAGGGCACGCCGCGCCAGTAGTTGCCGTTGTGACGGCTCTCACGGCCGGGCTGGCAGAAGTTGCTGATTTCGTACTGCTCGTAGCCGTGGGCGCGCATGGCACGCAGCAGCAGCTCGAACTGCGTGGCCACAAACTCGTCGGGCGCCGACGTGAACGTACCCTTTTGCAGCCGATGCCCGAAGGCCGTGCCCGGCTCGATGGTCAGCGCATAGGCCGACACGTGCGGCACGCCCAAGGCAAAGGCGTTGGCCAGGTCGGCTTCCCAGATGTGGTGGCCCGGCGCGGGCACGCCGTAAATCAGGTCGATGGAAATGTTCTCGAAGCCGGCCTCCTGCGCCCGGCGCACCGCCGTGGTCGATTCTTCGGCGGTGTGGGCGCGGTTCATCAGGCGCAGGTGGGGCTCGTAGAAGCTCTGCAGGCCGATGCTGAGGCGGTTGACGCCGGCCTGGCGCAACTCGTGCAGCTTGGCGGCGCTCAGGTCGTCGGGGTTGGCTTCGAGGGTGATTTCGGCGCCCGGCGCCACGGCAAATTGCCGATGAATGGCGCTGAAAATCTGGTCCAGCTCCGCGGCCGTGAGCAGCGAAGGCGTGCCGCCGCCGAAGTAAATGGTTTCCAGGGCAGTGCCGGCCGGCAGATAGTCACGGCGCAGTTCCAGTTCCCGCACGATGGCCTCCACCAGCCGGCTTTTCAGCCCCAAGGAAGTGCTGAAGTGAAAGTCGCAGTAGTGGCAAGCCTGCTTGCAAAACGGAATGTGGAGGTACAGGCCAGCCATGGAAACGCGGTGAAAAGCGTAGAAGTAAACGGGCAGCGGCCCCGCAATAATTCCGCCGCCGGAGGCCGGCGACCCGACAAAGGTAAAAAAGCCCGAACGGGCCGGCCGAAGCCAGGACATTCTCCTGGCCCGATTCAGCCAAGCAACTGCCACTGCGTGGTTACTTTGTGGCGAAAAGCCCCGCCCACCACCAGAGCCTTCTTTCGTGAACATTGTGCAGCATTACCAGTCCGGGCGTCTTTCGCAATACCTGCTGGGGCTGGCCTGCGTGGCGGGCGTGGTGGGGCTGCTGTCGGCCCGTTTTCTGGTGGCGCTGGCGCCGGTGGTGGGCGTGCTGGCCGTGCTGGCCAACCCCCACCTGCGCCGCGACCTGCCCCGCTACTGGCACAACGGGGCGGCCATGCGCGCAGCGGCCATCGTGGTGTTTCTGCTGCTGAGCAGCCTCTACACCAGCGAGTGGCCGGTGTGGCGGCACGAGCTGTTCCGCAGCCTGACGTGGCTGGGCGTGCCGCTGGCGTTTACGGCGGCCGTGCCGCTGGCCCGCGGGCAGCGGCTGGCGGTGGGGGCGCTGTTTGTGCTGGGCACGGCGGCCGTGGGCCTGGCCACCCTGGGCCAGTACCTGCTGCACCCCGAAGCCGCCAACGCCGCCATCAAAATCGGGCAAAACATGCAGGCCGTCACGCGCATTTTCCACATCCCGTTCGGGCTGATGCTGGCGCAGACGTTCTTCTGGGGGCTGCTGCTGCGGCGCCACCCACTGGCCGCGCCTTGGCTGCGGTGGGCATTGCTGGCCGCGGCCGTGGTGGCGGTGATGGTGCTGCACGTGCTGGCCTACCGCACGGGGCTGCTGGTGCTGTATGCCGGTTTGCTGGCGTATGCGGGCTGGCTGCTCACGCGCCGACACGTGGCGCTGGGCCTGGCGCTGGTGCTGGTGCTGGGCGCGGCGCCCTGGCTGGCCTACCGGGCGCTGCCTTCGGTGCGGGAGCGGGTGGGCGCCAGCGTGTGGGACGTGCAACAGTTTCAGCTCCGGCACGACATCAACAACTACTCCCTGGCCCGGCGCCTGGCCGCGGCCGAAACGGCGGCTTACGTCATCAGCGAAAACTGGCTGGTGGGCGTGGGGCCCGCCGACACCCACGCCGCCATGCTGCGCCAGTATGCCTGGCACGACTACGGCCTGCGCCTCAAAAACCGGGTGGAGGTGCACAACCAGTACCTGGAGGCCATGATGGGCGGCGGCCTCATGGGCCTGGCGCTGTGGCTGGCGGTGCTGCTGTGGCCCCTCACCCGCGCCTGGGCGCGGCGCAACCCGGTCCTCTGCTTTTTCATCCTGACTCAGGCCGTGGTAATGACCGTGGCCGACATGCTGAGCCTGCAAATCGGCCTGAACCTCTACGTGTTCGGCTACGGCTTCCTGGTGGTGGCCGACGAAGAAGCCAGCAAGCGGGCATTAGCCGATGCAGCCGCGGCGCCCTCGCCCGAAACCGCTACGCCACGCCTCGTTTCGGTCCCTGAGCACCGTTAGCCCGACGGCCGAAGCATCGCCTGGGGGCCCGCGTGCCGGAGGGGTTTATCTTCGGGAAATTAAAAGGCGGCTTTTGCGTTAATGCCCCGAATGGTTATCCGGCTACTACTGCGCTGCGTGGGAATATTGGCGGTGAGCGGCCTGCTCGGCAGCCCGGCGGCCCGGTCCCAAACGCCCAGCCTGAACCCTGCGGCCCCCAACCAGCCCGGCCTGGCCACCCCGCCCCTGCCGCCGCGCGACGCGCCGTCGCTAGCCGCTGCGCCGCGCCGCACCCTGGCCCACCCGCGGGTGCTGCTGTTGCAAACCGAAGCCGCCGACCGCCCCATTGTGCGCCGCTACAAGGTGCGCGCCACCGTGCCCGATTCCTTGAGCACGCTGCGCGAGGTGCGCGACGTGGTGGTAGCCCTGCAGGGCGACGCCTACCTCACGGCCTCGGCCGACGAGCTGCGCTGGGGCCGCGACACGGTGCGCGTGCGCTTGTACGTGGGCGAGCAGTTCCGCTGGGCCTACCTGCGCAACGGCAACCTCGGCGACGGCTTGATGACGCGGGCGGGCTACCGCGAAAAGCTGTTCCGGCAAACGCCGTTCTTGCCCGACGATTGGGCCCGGCTGCAGGAGCGCATCCTCACCGAGGCCGAAAACCAGGGCTTTCCCTTCGCCACCGTGGGCCTCGATTCGGTGCAGCTCAGCGGGCGCGACATTGCCGGGCGCGTGGTGCTCAAGCGCGGCCCGGTGGTGATGTTCGACTCGCTGCAGGTGGTGGGCAACACCAAGACTAAAAAGCGCTTTCTGACCAAGTACCTGCAAATTTTCCCGGGGCAGCCCTTTAGCCAGCAGCGCGTGGCCAGCGCGGCCCAGCTGCTGCGCCAGCTACCTTACCTGCGGCTGCGCGCCGAGCCCGAAATCCGGTTTGCGGGCGGCAAGGCCCGCGTGTACCTGCTGCTCGACGACCGGCCCAGCAACCAGTTCGACGCCATTGTGGGCATTTTGCCCAACGCCAACGCCGACCAGACCGGCGTGCAGTTCACCGGCGACGTCACCATCAACCTGCGCAACATCAAGGGCGGCGGCAAGCAGGTGGGCCTGCAATGGCGCAAGACCGATGCCTTTTCGCAGCTGCTCGACGCCCAGTACGTGCACCCCAACTTCTTCGGCTCGCCGCTGGAAGTGGCGGGCACCTTCAACCTCTACAAGCAAACCAACGACTTCACCACCATTCAGCCGCGCCTGCAGGTGACGTACCCCACGGCCCGGGCCGGCCGTATCAGCTTCTTTGCCGAGCAGCGCACCTCTTCCCTCGATTTTCTGAAGGACACCACCGTGCTGCCCGCCAACCTCGACTCGCAGTACAATTCCTACGGCCTGGCCTATGCCTGGGCCAACCTCGACGACCTGTTTTTTCCGCACCGCGGCGCCCTTTTGCAGCTGCAATCGGCGGTGGGCACCAAAACCATCAGCCAGAACATCCAGCTGCGGCCCGAACTCTACGCGGGCCTGCCGATGCGCAGCACCCAGTACACCTTCGCGCTGCGCACCGAGCGGTACATTCCGGTGAAGCGCGCCGGCGTGCTGCTGCTGCGCCTGCGCAGCGAGGGCCTGCTCAACCCGCGCCTCTACACCAACGACCTGCTGCGGCTGGGCGGGCTGAACTCCTTGCGCGGCTTCAACGAAAACCAGTTCTACACCAGCTCCTTCGCCGTGGCCACGGCCGAATTCCGGCAGTTCATCGGGGCCGATTCCTACGTGTTTCTGTTTGCCGACCAGGCCTACCTGCGGCACGACGTGACCAACGACCGGTTTTCGGACCAGCCCACCGGCCTGGGGGCGGGCCTGAGCTTCCGCACGCCGGCCGGCCTGTTCCAGTTTGTGTACTCGGCGGGCCAGGCCCGCTCCATCGGCCAGCAGTTTGGCCTGAGCAACTCAAAAATTCACTTCGGCCTGACCAGCCGGTTTTGAGGACGACGGGGGCCCTGGCTGCGCCATTTCGTCGGCATTTTTCAGGGGCAAAACCGCAATTTCTGCCAGCGTGGCCGGAACGCTAAAAAACAGCGCGAAAATCCCGCCAATACGACTGATATTCAGTGCCAGTAACCCTCAATTAAGATTGGTACATCATTTGTCATAGCAAGCCCGAAGCCGCTCTTAAAACCGGCTCCTTGCCATGAAACTTATCAGCCCGAAATTCATCCGCTCCATCGCCCCGCAGCTTGACCTGTTCAACACCATTGGCGGCGGCGTGGCCCAGCCCCAGTTGCGCGTCGACCAGCGCCCCAAAGGCGTGATTCTGCGCGTGGCCATGCCCACCGTGCCGGCCGAGAGCTTCCGCGTGGTGCTCAACCAGCAGCGCCTCACCGTGTTCGGCGAGTACCGCCACGAGCCCGATGACCAGCTGGCCGCTCCCCTCTTCGTGCAGACCCTCGACCTGCCCAACAACCTCGACCTGGCGCGCATCGACGCCGTGCACGAAGGCAACGAGCTACAGGTCCGCATTCCCTTCCTCAACCCTTCCGACCAGCAGCGCGAAATCGACATTCGCCACAATTAATACCGGGCCTTTGCCCGAATTAAATTCACTGAACTGCTGTTGATTAACTACCTATAACGCCGGGACCGACCGGCACCGCAGTCCATCGATAACGCCGGGACCGACCGGCCACGTATTGAGTCTCTTGGGTTTCACATTGAGCCACCGCCCACAGCGGTGGTTTTGTTTTTTGGGGCCTACCCAAACAGCGGCACCAGCAGCACGAAGCTCATGAGCAGGGCCAGGTAGAACCAGCCCATCACCTGCCCGCGGTAGTGCCGCGGCAGCCGGTTGCTGAGCACGAGCATGGCCGCGATGACCAGCACGAGGTGCAGCACAAAAAACACCATCGTCTTCAGCCAGTTGCTCACAATGGTGTTTTCGGGCTGCATCTGGTTCGATTCGCCCAGGCCCGAGGTGAGGTACTGCAGGCCATAGAAGGCCGCCGTTTCGAAGGCCACGAACAGCAGCAGGCCAATAAACAACGACTCTTTCGAGGATTTGGGGGCTACGTCGGCCATGGCGGTTAGGGGCGCGGGCGGCCCTGCACTTCGGCCGAACGGGCTTTGATGTACAGGGCTTCTACCTTGGCGCGGGCCCAGGGCGTGCGCCGCAGAAACGTGAGGCTGGACTTGATGCTGGGGTTGTCGGCGAAGCAGTTCATGCGCAGGCGCGCGTCGAGCTCGGGCCAGCCGTAGGCGGCCACCAGGTATTCCAGAATGGCGGCGAGCGTGACGCCGTGCAGCTCGCTGATGAGGTGGCCCGATTCGTCGCGGGCGTCGGCGGCGCGGAGGAAAGACATAGCAAAGACAGAAAGCTGGAACCGCAAAGTTGGCGAAAAGCCGGCGGCCAAGGCACGATGCCGCCGGGCGGGGCGTTATTTTTGACCCGCACCGCCCATGCCCCATTCGTCCGCCACCCGTCGCGCCGCCCCTTCCGCCCCGTCCCGTGCCCCCCGCCGGGCCTGGCGCCGCCCACTGCTGGCCGGCCTGCTGGTGGCCTTGGTGCTGAGCGCGATATACTACCGCCGCCACCAAGTGCAGGTGAACCGCTACGCCCGCCGGGCCTGGGCCACCTTCACCCAAAACGGCCTAACGGGCCGCGAGAAAACCCCGCTGCTGGCCGGCTATTCGGTGCACGGCATCGACGTGTCGGCCTACCAGGGCCGCATCGACTGGCCCGAAGTGGCGCGCAACAAGGTGCGGTTTGCGTTCATCAAAGCCAGCGAGGGCGCCACAATGCGCGACCAGCGCTTTGCCCGCAATTGGAAAGAAGCCCGCAAGGCCGGCGTGCTCTGCGGCGCCTACCACTACTTCCAGCCCAACCGCGACGGGCAGGTGCAGGCCGACCTGTTTGCCCGCACCGTGCCCCTGGCCCCCGGCGACCTGCCGCCCGTGCTCGACGTGGAAGCGTCTAACTTTCACGACGTGGCCGTGCTGCGCCGCGAGGTGGCCCGCTGGCTGCGCCTCATCGAGGCCCACTACGGCGTGCGGCCCATTCTCTACTCCAACCACAGCTTCTACCGCCGCCACCTGGCCGGGCACTTCGACAACTACCCGCTCTGGCTGGCGCACTACGAGGTGGAAAAGCCCGCCATGCCCCGCAATAAGTGGATAATCTGGCAGCACTCCGACGAGGCCTATGTGCCCGGCATCCGCGGCGTGGTCGATTTCAACGTGTTTCAGGGCAGCTTCGAGCAGCTGCAGGCCTTGCGGGTGCCGGCTCCGCGCCCCACCGCCACGGCCCCGCCCCCGGCCTCCAAAAACCGGCCGGCGCGCCGGCCCTAAACCGGGCCGCGGCCGGGCGCACGGAGGCGGCTTTGACCGCCCATTTCGTCGTTGGCCGGTATCTTGCCCCAAACAGCCAGCCATTTCACCGCTTTGATGACCTTCCACTCCAGAGCCAACCCGCTGCCTACCCGCCTATTGCTGCTGCTACTCCTGGCGCTGGGCCTGCTGTCGTCGTGCGGCAGCAGCCGCAACGCCGGCAACGACAGCAAAGGCAACTACAGCAAGTTTTCCCAATCGGGCCTTGGGTCTTACTACGCCGACAAGTTCAACGGCCGGGCCACGGCCAGCGGCTCCATTTACCGGCCGGGCCAGATGACGGCGGCCCACAACACGCTGCCCTTCGGCACGGTCATTCGGGTTACGAACACGCGCAACGGCCGCTCCGTCGACGTGACGGTGACCGACCGCGGGCCGCATACCAAGGGCTACATCGTGGATGTGTCGCGGCGCGCGGCGGCGCAGCTCGACATTATCGAGGCCGGCGTGGTGCCCGTGCGCGTGACCGTGGTGCGGGCGGCCAGCGCCCCTTGAGCTGGCCGCGCCATCCATCCTCCCCTATTCCGAAACATTGCTCACGATGAACATTCGCAAAAAAGTCCGCTGGACGCTGCCCCCCGACACCAACCGCTACGCCGCCCTCGACCTCTGGGTGCCCGCCGCCGAAGACGAAGGCTGGTCGGAAGATGAAATCCAGTACGTCATCAACGAAGTAGTGGAGGCCGACAACGACGCTGCCGGGCTGGAAGTACTGGCTTGGTACACCGCCCGGTAGCCGCTGTTCAAAAAACCTATCTACCGCACTGAGTAGCGCGGCCGGAATGCCTCCCGCAGCCACGCGCCGCTCAGCGCGGCCAGCCCTCCCGCCAGGCCCGCAACAAGGCCCGCCACGGCCACCAAAGCTGGCACCGAGCCGCCCAGCGGCAGCAGCTGCGCCACGCGGTGAGCCAGCAGGCCGTTGTTCTGGTAAGCCAGCCAAGCGGCGGGCAATACCCAGCTGAGCGCTGAGCCCGCAAAGCCCGCCCAAAACGCCGCCTTGCCACTGGGCGCAATGGCCAGACCGACGACAAAAGCCACCACGGCCAGGCTCCACCACGGCAGGTCCAGTTGCAGGGCCGAAGCCAGCACGAGAATGAGAATCGGTAAAAGCCAGGGGTTGCGCCAGTTCATGCGGCCAAGATAGTGCTTTGCTAATTAAGGCCTCGCATCGACAGACGGCGCATGCAGCCGTCGCTCAAGCGGCCGCCAGCACCTCCGGGTCGTTGTTGGCCGGCGAGTTCACGCGCTTGCTGATGACGTATTCCTGCATGGCCGATGCATCGTAGGGCAGCAGCTGCTGCTGGTGGGCGGCCAGGCCCAGGCCGTCGTCGAGCCAGGCCTGCTCGGCGGCGCGGGTGGGCAGAATGACCGGCATGCGGTTGTGAATATTGGCCATCAGCTCGTTGGGCTCGGTGGTGATGATGGTGAACGTGGGGTGCACCTCACCGGTGCCGCGGTCCACCCACTCGTCCCAGAGCCCGGCAAAGGCAAAGGGCTGCTCGTCGCGCAGCAGGATGCGGTGCGGCACCTTACCGGCCGGCGTGGCCTGCCACTCAAAGAAGCTGTCGGCCAGCACAAGGCAGCGCTTGCGGCCCAACAGCTGCCGAAACGAGGGCTTCTCGGCCAGCGTTTCGGCGCGAGCGTTGATGGGCTTGGGGCCGGCGGCGGGGTCCTTGCTCCAGCCGGGCACCAGGCCCCAGCTCAGCAGCTGAATCTGGCCGGGGGCGGTGTTGGTGATGACGGGCAGGCGCTGCGAGGGCGCGGCGTTGTAAGTAGTGGGCGCCGGCTCCGCGAACGTGGCGTCGAAGCGCTGCTCAACGGTTGGGGCGGGGGCGATGAAGGTGTAGCGACCACACATGGGGAGGAAGGGAAATAGTGGAAAGGAAAATAGCTGTCATCCTGAACGCAGTGAAGGACCTTACCACGCCCGGACGAGTCGTTTATACGACAATCGTTCCGACGTGATAAGGTCCTTCACTGCGTTCAGGATGACAGCTGACCTCTAGTGGGCCAACCGTCCCGCTTGCTTACGCTTTATACAGCAGCTCGTAGTACTCCTTGGCCATGCGGCCGCTCTCAAACTCGGGCTCCACGTCCTTCATGGCGGTTTTCACCACTTTCAGGAAGTTTTTGGGCTGGTCGTAATACAGCGGCAGCACGGTGTTTTCGAGCACGTCGAGCAAGGTGGTGGCTTCCTGGTCGTCCTTCACGTTTTCGGGCAGGTTTTCATCGGCGTGGGCGATGAGGAAACCGTTTTCGCCGTCGCGGCAGAACTCCGGAATCCAGCCGTCGGCAATGCTCAGGTTCACGCTGCCGTTCATGGCGGCGGTCATGCCGCTGGTGCCGCTGGCCTCGCGCGGAAAGCGGGGCGTGTTCAGCCAGATGTCGGAGCCCTTCTTGAGGGCCGCCGACAGGCCCAGCTCGTAGCCCGTGAGCACGGCGCAATTCGGCAGGCTGGCGGTGCGCTTGATGATGTCGTTGAACAAGGCCACCGCACCGAAATCCTTCGGGTAGGGCTTGCCGGCCCAAATCATCTGGATGGGGCGCTGGGTGTTGCGGGCCAGCTCCACGAAGCGCTCGAAATGGCGCAGAATGAGGTCGGCGCGCTTGTAGCCGGCAAAGCGGCGGGCCCACACGATGGTGATGACGCTGGGGTCGAACACGTTGCCGGTCTGGTCGGCCACAATCTTGAAGAGCTCCTTTTTCAGCTCCTGCTTGCGGGCCAGCAAGTCGGCGTCGCTCTTGCCCTTGAGAGCGGCAGCCAGTTGCGGGTCGCGCCAGTAGGTGCCGTTCTGGCTGTTGGTGATGGGGATGATGGGGCAAATGCCTTCGTAATGGCCCCACATTTCGTTGGCCACGCGGCCGTGCACCTTGCTCACGGCGTTGGCCTTGCGCGCAAAGCGCAGGGCCGTGAGCGTGTAGTTCAGGGCGTCGCCCTCGCCGATGCGGGCCACGCGGCGCACTTCCTCCTCGGGCATGGTGCCGAAGAAGGTCATGTCCGTCAGCAGCTTCATGGGGCGCTCCTCGTTGCCGGCCAGCTCGGGCGTGTGCGTGGTGAACACCAGGCGCTTCTGCACTTCGGCCAGGTCGCGGCCGTGCTTTTCGTAGAGGTAGAACGCCAGCGGCAGGCCGTGGCCCTCGTTGAGGTGGTACACGTCGGTTTTGCGGCCGAGCTCATCGAGCAGCTTGCCGCCGCCCACGCCCAGCAGGATGCTCTGGGCCACGCGGGCCGCGGCGTCCGGGTCGTAGAGGTGGTGCGAGATGGTGCGCGAGATGTAGTCGTTCTCCGGAATGTCGGTGGTGAGGAAGAACATCGGCACGGTGCCGAACACCTCGGGGGCCAGGTACAGGGCCTTCACCTGCACGTCGGCGCCGTGAATGGTGAGGGGAAACACGATGCCCGTGTCTTGCAGAAACGAGTAGTGCTTCTGGCGGAACTCGGCGCGCATGGTCTGGTCTTCGGCGCGGCCCTGGTCGTAGTAACCGAAGCTCCACAAGATGCTGATACCCACCAGGTTTTGCTTCAGCTCGAAGCCCGAGCGCATGTGCGAGCCGGCCAGAAAGCCCAGGCCGCCGGAGTAGGTTTTCAGGGCCTGGTCGACGGCGAACTCCATCGAGAAATACGCCGCAGCCGTCTTGTATTTGGCGGCGGGCGCGTAAGGTTTGAACGTAAAAGCCATAGAAAAACGCAGTGCCAGCCGGGGCTGGCATTAGAAGAAATGCGGGGTGAAAAGTAAAAATGCTACCAGCCAAGCCGTAGCGAAACGAAGCCGCAATGTGCAAACGTTTCGACAAATAACGTGGAAGCTCAATATTAAGCTTGCTCTGCAAACGCACGCTGTCTGAGCTTAAGAAGCTCGTTCTTAAGCCACAACTGACTTAGCGCAAATGCCCTGGCTGCTGGCCAACGCCTAGCCCACGCTGGCCACGCCTTTGAGCTGCTGCAGCTTGCGCAGGGTTTCCTGCGAGGTCTGGTGCTGGCGCTCCACGGCCTGGCGGGCGGCCCCGGCCAGCTCCGACGATTCCAGCGCCTCGGTGTAGGCCTTAATGGCCCATTCTTCGCCGTAGATGTTAGAGTCCAGAATGCTGGCCTCGCTGCGGTTGGTGACAATGGCTTTGGCATCCATGAAGCCGCGGTAGAACTTGCCTTTGAGCGTGGTGCTGCTTTCGGCGTCGCCGCCGGCGGCTTTGGCAAACCCGTTCAGCTCGCTCACAAACTGTTCGCTTTGCTGCACCAGCTGCTGGTAGTAGGCTTGGTTCTGGGCGTCTTTGGTTTCGTGGGCGGCGGTTTTGTAGCCTTCGATGCGGTCGTTGACGAACAGGGTCAACTCGTTGAGGGCATCAGCTAGTTTGGAGTTTTCGGCCATGGGCGTGCGGGGGTGGTTTGGAAGGGGTAATAGTTGCGCGGGAGCGAGCCGGCGGGCGGGCTCCGGCAACATTTCCTAACGAGGGCAGGCAAAGCCGAGTTGGGAACAATCTGCTAATCATTCGATAAATACCAAATCGGGGCCGGAAGCCGGACACCTCTTCTGCCCGCCAAACCAGCCACCTCTCCCACCCGCTGCCGGTTTGGGGGGCGCCGTTGCCTGGCCCACCGCCCTTCTTCTGCGAGGTTCATATCGCCAAAATCGTACTTTTGGTGCGCAAACGTTTCCACTGGTCGCACTGCCTCCCATGAAAGTCCCTCATTTGTTACTGGTTGCGGCATTCGCGCTGGCCGCCGCTTCCCCGCTTTTGGCCAAAACGATGGCGCCGCCCGCCGCTGCCACCAAAGCGCCGACTGGCGTTCGCATCGACCCTACCTACTGGTGGGTGGGCATGAAAAACCCCAAGCTACAGTTGCTGGTGCACGCGCCGGGCGTGGGCGCCAGCGCCGCCAGCCTGGCTTCGTATGCTGGCGTGACGCTGGAAGGCACCCAAAAGCTGGAGAACCCCAACTACCTGATGGTCAACCTAAACGTAAGCTCTGAAGCCCGGCCGGGCCAGCTCAAGCTCACCTTCAAAGGGACCAAAACGCTGAACTACAGCTACGAGCTGCGCGCCCGCAACACCGACCCGCAACGCACGCAGGGCCTCACGCAGGCCGACTTCATCTACATGCTGATGCCGGACCGGTTTGCCAACGGCGACCTGAAGAACGACGTGGTGAAGGGCACCCGCGCCCCCCGCGTGGCCCGCGACTCGATGTACGCCCGCCACGGCGGCGACCTGAAGGGCATTGCCAACCACTTCGCCTATTTCAAGCAGCTGGGGGCCACGGCCATCTGGCCCACGCCCATCGTCGAAAACGACATGCCCAAGGCCAGCTACCACGGCTACGCCGTGACGGACTGCTACAAGATTGACCCGCGCTACGGCTCCAACGCCGAGTATCAGCAGTTTGTGAAGGACGCGCACGCGCAGGGGCTGAAAGTGGTGCAGGACATTGTGCTGAACCACTGGGGCAGCTACCACCACTTGTTTCTGAACAAGCCGGCGGCCGACTGGTTCCACCAGTTTCCCACCTTCACGCGCAGCAACTACAATGCCTTCGCCCTCAACGACCCGCACGGCTCCAAGCGCGACTACCAACTGTTCAACGACGGCTGGTTCGATACCACGATGCCGGACGTGAACCAGAGCAACCCGCTGGTTTCCACCTATGTGATTCAGAACTTCCTGTGGTGGGTGGAGTCGACGGGCATCGACGGCTACCGCATCGACACCTATCCCTATTCCGACCCGCAGTTCCTCATGGCCTTTGGCCAAGCCATTGGCGACGAATACCCCAAGCTGGCGCAGTTTGGCGAAGCCTGGGAAGGCACCGAGGCCGAGCAGGCGTTCTACGCCCAGAACATCCTGCCGCCGGTGAATGGCTTTAAGTCCAACTTGCCCGGCGTGCTCGATTTTCAAATCAGCTTCGCGATTTCGGACGCACTCAAGACTGAAAACGGCGACTTGAGCAAGCTCTACCACGCCCTGCAGGCCGACTGGCTGTACGTGGACGCCACCCGCAACGTGCCCTTCCTCGACAACCACGACATGAGCCGCTTCTATTCGGTGATTGGCGAAGATTTCAACAAGTTCAAGACGGGCATTGCCTGGCTGCTCACGCTGCGCGGCACCCCGCAGCTGTACTACGGCACCGAGGTGCTGATGAAGAATTTCTCGAACCCCGACGGCAAGGTGCGCGAAGACTTCCCCGGCGGCTGGGCCGGCGACAAGCTGAACTACTTTGTGACGCGGCCCGGGCAGGCGGGCGAGGCCTTCGACTACGTGAGCAAGCTGGCCAACTACCGCAAAACGCACCCCGTGCTGAGCAGCGGCAAGCTGATGCAATTCATCCCGCAGGACGGCGTGTACACGTATTTCCGCTACAACGACGCCGGCGAGTGCGTGATGATTATCGCCAACAACACCAAGGACGCGAAGAAGGTGGACGGCACACGCTTCGCCGAGCGGACGGATGGTTTCTCTTCCGGGGTGGAGGTGGTGAGCGGGGCGACTATCAGCGACCTGAAGACGCTGAACGTGCCGGCGCACACGGCCTGGGTGCTGGAACTGCGGAAATAGTGCACGGCCCGGTGAGGGCTAAAGAAGTTTCGCAAAGTCTGACGTTGTAACTTCAATTGGCCCGCACGAAAACCTGGCGAACCTTTTCTTACCCCCGCGAACCCTTGCGCCCATGACCGACCTCACCGACCAAGTAGCCATCGTGTCCGGCGCCAGCCGCGGCATCGGCAAAGCCATTGCGCTGCTCCTGGCCCTGCAGGGTGCCAAAGTGGTGGCCGTGGCCCGCAGCGAGCAGGAGCTCGAAGACCTGACCCACAAAACCCGGGGCCTGTGCATCGTGGCCGACATTGCCGACGAGGAAGACGCCCAGCACGTGGTGGCCGAAACCCTGCGCCACTACGGCCGCCTCGACATCCTCGTCTGCAACGCCGGGGTGGGTTCTTTCAACGAATTAGAGCACTTTGAAGCCGCCGAGTGGGACCGGATTTTTGACACCAACGTGAAGGGCACGTTTTTGCTCTGCAAAGCCGCCGTGCCTCATTTCAAGCAGCAGAAGCGCGGCCACATCGTGGGCATCACCTCCGACGTGGCCCGGCGCAGCTTCGCGCACGGCACGGCCTACGGCGCCAGCAAGTTTGCCCAAGATGCCGTGCTGGCCAGCCTGCGCAAAGAGGTGCGGCCCCACGGCGTGAAGGTGAGCACCATCTACCCCGGCCTAGTCGACACTTATTTCAACGACACCAAACCGGGCAGCCCAGAAGCCGAGAAAACCCACCTGCGCCCCGCCGACGTGGCCCAGGCCGTGCGCTACGTGCTGGAGGCCCCCGCCCACGTGGTGGTCGACGAGCTGATGCTGCATCCGCTGACGCAGGAATGGTAGCCTGGCAGTGAACAGTTATCAGTGAGCAGTTAATAACGCGCTCGGATTAATAACTGCTCACTGATAACTGTTCACTGACCTATTATCTTGCCGCATCATGAAACAACTGTTGCTGGCTGGCAGCCTCCTCACCCTGGCTGCATTCGCTTTGCCCAACCCGCCCGTGGCCAAAAAACCCACCGCCCAGGACCCCAACACCACCGCGGAAGTCCCCCAGGACAACAAGCTCGTCATCTACCAGGTGATGACGCGGCTGTTCGGCAACAAAGTGGCCCTGAACAAGCCCTACGGCACCATCACGGAGAACGGCTGCGGCAAGTTCAACGACATCACCGACAAGGCCCTCGACGAAATCAAGAAGCTGGGCGTGAGCCACGTGTGGTACACCGGCGTGCTGGAGCACGCCACCATGACGGACTACACCTCGCAGGGCATTCCGGCCGACGACGCCGACGTGGTGAAGGGCCGCGCGGGCTCGCCCTACGCCATCAAGGACTACTACGACGTGGCCCCCGACCTGGCCGTGACGGTGAAAAACCGCATGCCCGAGTACGAAGCCCTCATCAAGCGCACCCACGACCACGGGCTGAAGGTGCTCATGGACTTCATCCCGAACCACGTGGCCCGCTCCTACAAGTCGGACGCCAAGCCCCAGGGCGTGGTGGACCTGGGCGCGATGGACGATAAAACCAAGGCCTTCGCGCCGAACAACAACTTTTATTACCTGCCCGGCAAGAGCTTCGTGGTGCCGCCCGACTACAACCCGCTGGGCCCCGGCAAAGGCCCGCGTGAAGACGGCAAATACACCGAAACGCCCGCCCGCGCCACCGGCAACGACGTGTTTTCGGCAACGCCCAGCGTGAACGACTGGTTCGAGACCATCAAGCTGAACTACGGCGTGGACTACCAGAACGGCCGCAAGGGCTACTTCGCGCCCGTGCCCGACACCTGGAAGAAGATGCGCGACATCCTGGTATTTTGGGCGGGCAAAAACGTGGACGGTTTCCGCTGCGACATGGCCGAAATGGTGCCCGTGGAGTTCTGGGCCTGGGTAATTCCGGAAGTGAAAAAGGCGAAGCCCGGCATCGTCTTCATCGCCGAAGCCTACAACGCCAAGGAGTACAAAACCTACCTCGACAAAGGCAAATTCGACTTTCTCTACGACAAGGTGGGGCTATACGACGGCCTGCGCAAGCTGATGACCGGCACCGGCACCACCGAGGACATCACCAAAGTGTGGAAAGAAGAAAGCAACGGCTTCTCGTCCAAAATGCTGCGCTTTTTGGAAAACCACGACGAGCAGCGCATCGCCTCCAAGGACTTTGCCACCGACCCCAAGCGCGCCGTGCCGGCCATGACCGTGACGGCCACCCTGGCCAGCGGGCCGGTGATGCTCTACTTTGGCCAGGAGGTGGGCGAGCCCGCCCACGGCGCCGAAGGCTTCAGCAGCGAAGACGGGCGCACCAGCATCTTCGATTACTGGGGCGTGCCCGAGCACCAGAAATGGATGAACCAGGGCAAATTCGACGGCGCCAAGCTCAGCCCCGAGCAGAAAGACCTGCGCCAGTTCTACGCCCGCCTGCTCACCGTCACCAGCCAGAGCGAGGCCTTGCGCAAAGGCCGCTTTTACGAACTGCAGGACGCCAATAACTTGGGCAAAGAGTACGACCAGCGCCGCATCTATTCTTACCTGCGCTACACCTCCACCCAGCAGGTGCTGGTGGTGGTCAATTTCTCGGCCGACAAAACCTACCGGCCCACCATCACCATCCCGGCCGAGGCCATGGCGACCATGGGCCTGAGCACCAAAAAATTCTACACCTACACCGACCTGCTCGACACCGACGAGCCCCGCAACGGCCTGAACCTGACGCTGGCCCCGCTGTCGGCGTACATTTTCGAGATAAAGCCGCGGTAAGGTATTCTTCTCGTAACGCGAATCATTGCACCTGAATAACGTTTGGGCTCCGTGCCGGCCCCTAGCGACCGCCCTTCTTCTCTCTCGACGCATCCCACCCCGTTTTATGGCATCAGCTGCTGCACCCTCGGCCTCCACAAGCACCCGTAAGAAGCCACGCCTGAGCTTCTGGCAAATCTGGAACATGAGCTTCGGCTTCATGGGCATTCAGTTCGGCTTCGCGCTGCAGAATGCCAACACCAGCCGCATTTTCTCCAACCTAGGCGCCAACGCCGACGACATTCCAATTCTGTGGGTGGCCGCGCCGCTCACCGGCCTCATCGTACAGCCCATCATCGGCTACCTCTCCGACCGCACCTGGAGCCCACGCTGGGGCCGGCGGCGGCCGTTTTTCCTGATTGGGGCTATTCTGGCTTCTATCGCCATGCTCATCATGCCCAATTCGCCCACGCTCTGGATTGCAGGCGGCATGCTTTGGATAATGGACGCCAGCATCAACATCTCGATGGAGCCATTCCGAGCCTTCGTGGGCGACATGCTGCCCGCCGAGCAACACACCACCGGGTTCGCCACGCAGTCGTTTTTTATTGGTGTGGGGGCCGTGGTGGCTTCGCTGCTGCCCACCATCCTCACCCACTTTGGCGTGGCCAATGAGGCAGCGGCCGGCATTGTGCCCAATTCGGTAAAGTTCTCCTATTACATCGGGGCGGCGGCATTTTTCTTGTGCGTGCTCTACACCATCTTCACCACCACGGAGTACCCGCCGGAGGACATGGCAGCCTTCGAGCGCGAGAAAAACCGCGTCACGCTGGCGCAGGGCATCAAGGAAACCTTCACCGGCATCGCGCATATGCCTAAGGTGATGAAGCAGTTGGCCTCGGTACAGTTTTTCACTTGGTTCGGACTGTTTTGCATGTGGATTTTTACCACGCTGGCCGTTACCAAGCACCTGTACCACACCACCGACAATAAATCGGCGGCCTTCAACGAGGGCGCCAACTTTGTGGGCGAAGCTTTCGCGGTGTACAACGGCGTTTCGGCCGCTTTCAG
Organism: Hymenobacter miniatus; assembly: GCF_016427455.1. Classification (NCBI taxonomy): domain Bacteria; kingdom Pseudomonadati; phylum Bacteroidota; class Cytophagia; order Cytophagales; family Hymenobacteraceae; genus Hymenobacter; species Hymenobacter miniatus. The sequence goes on along the minus strand of NZ_JAELXR010000001.1, from coordinate 578,314 downwards.
CCTGCTGCTGCCCGTCATTGCCCGTAAGTTCAGCCGCAAGCTCACCCACATGCTTTGCCTCACGGCCGGTGGCCTGGGCCTGTTGTCGATTGCCTTCATCACCGAGCCGTGGATGCTTTACGTTTCAATGATTGGCGTGGGCATCGCCTGGACCAGCATTCTGTCGGTGCCCTACGCCATGCTGGCGGGCGCCATTCCGGCCAACAAGATGGGGCACTACATGGGCGTGTTCAATGCCTTTATCGTGACGCCGCAGGTATGTGCTTCATTGGGCTTGCCCTTCATCATGAAGCAATTTCCCTCGCTCGACCCGCTGAACGTGGTGGTGCTAGGTGGTGTGCTGATGATTATCGGCGGCCTGCTCACCCTGCGCGTTTCCGACGATGAGAAAATCCGTATTCCCATTGAAGGCGAACAGGGCTTGGCTCCGGCCTACGAAAGCCCGGCCACGCCTAACCCCGCCGTATAGCCTACGGGCTGATGCCTAAAACCGTTCCCAAAGGCGGCCCGAAACGGGCCGCCTTTTTTGTTAGGTGGTTTCTACCATTTGATGATAGCCTCGGCCACTTCCCGGCCCGTGGCCAGGGCCGCGTTGAGCGACGGATAAGCGGCCCAGTCGCCGCACCGGTACAGGCGCTCGGCCAGCTTGAGGGGCTGGCGCACGGGCTGGCCCGCCAGGTACACCGGCAGCGCCGCCGCGATGCGGTAGCTGCGCAGGTGCTGCCACTGCCGGGCCGCCGGGCCAAACCACGCGGCCAATTCCTCGCGCACGCCGGCCGTGAGCTCGGCCTCGCTCAGGCTGCGCTCGCCGTGGGTGCTCACCGATATCAGCGAGCGGCCAGCCGGGGCGTAGTCGCCGCTCACGTCGGCCGGAAAGGCCACGTTGTGCGCGAGGGCGTGGGAGGAAGCATTGAGGCGCAGCAGCTTGTCGTTGCGGCCCGGCGAGTGGCCGCCGAGAGTGGCAAAATACGTGCAGGTGGTGATGCGCGCTGCCGTGGGGAAGCTGGCCGCTTCGGTGCTGACGGCATCGGCAGGGTTACCGCTGCGGCCCGCCAGCAAACGCAGGGTCGTTAGGCCGTCGGTGGCCAGCACGACTGCGCTAGCTTCCACGACCTTGCCTGAACTTAGCCGCACCTGTGAGCCGTCGACAATGGCCGCCACGGGTGCGTTGAGCTGCACCGTGCCGGCGGGCAGGCGGGCCGCCAGCTGCTCGGGGAGCTGCTGCATGCCGAGGGCCGGCACGGCGGCTTCGCCCGTCGCGAACTGCTGAAACACGAACTCAAAGAAATTGCTGGCCGTGGTGAGTTCTCGGTCCAAAAAAACACCGCCGAAAAACGGCTTGAAGAACGAGTTTATCATCTGCTCGCTCCAGCCGTAGCGCTGCAGAAACGTGAGCGTGTCGGTGGCCGGGCGGGCCAACAGCTCCTCCGGCGTGTGCTTCAGCACGTGCCGCACCAGGCTGAGAATGCGCAGCTTGTCGGGCAGCGTGCCGATGGGCGAGGCCAGCGCCGAAAACGCCGCCAAGGGCCGCTGCAACGGGTTCTCGAGGGTAGTTTCCTGGCCATCGGGCATTCGGATGACGGCGCCCGACCGAAACGCCCGCAGCTTCAGCGCACCGTAGTCGAACAGGCGCCGGGCTTCGGGGTAGTTGGTTTGCAGCACCTGAAAGCCGCGGTCGAGCCGGAAGCCCTCGGGCGTGAGGTCGGTGCGGACGCGGCCGCCCACGGCGTCGCTGGCCTCGAGCACCAGCGCCGGGCGGCCGGCGCGGTGCAGCCAGGTGGCGCACGAGAGGCCGGCCATGCCGGCGCCTATTATCACAACTGGTTTAGCAGAATCAGCCATTTTTCCTTCAACCTCCAACAGCAAAATAAAGTTGAAAACCTACGGGCGCACCGGCGGCGGGGCCTGCCCGGCCCCCTGCCCCGGCCGTATCATCAGGGAATATCGGTCAAGCCCGGCCGTGTATTCTACGGTGGCCGTGCTTTCTACGGGCACGCCGTCGAGGTGAGCCGGTTCCCAGCGCGGCAGGTTGCGCATGAGGTTGAGTAGCTGCCGCGCCGCTTCCAGGTTGGTGCCCTCCGGCTGGCTGGGTTCGTTCTGCCAGTTGCCGTGGGCATCAAGACGTACCCGGAACGACAGCACGCCCCGGTACTCGGTCAGCGGGCTCACGCCGTTGCGCCGTGTGTCTTCGATGAGGGGCCGCAGGCGCGACCACAACAGTTCCCAGTACGCCGAGGCACCGCCGCGGTAAAAAGCCGGCTTGAACAAGGTGTTCACGGCCACCACCCGGGGCTGGCAGGGAGGCTGTAGTTGAAATCGTTCGGCGGCCTCAAATGCCGCCATCGCCCAGAATTGTACCCGCGAGGCGCCGTGGTAGCGGTCCGTCTGCCCGGCGGCGGTGCGCTCCATGCCGGCTTTCACCGTGCCATCGGGGCCGTAGGTTTCCGTAATCATCCAGTTGGCCATACGGCCGTTCTTGTTGGGGCTTAGCTTCCAGACGCCCAACGGGCGGCCGCCGGCAACGGGCCCGCTAAACTCATTGCCCTCGCCCAGGTCGCGGTGCCAGATGCCCGCGCCGTTAATTACCTGCTGCTGGCCGGCCACGTCCCAGGCTTGGTGCACAGTAGGCGCCGGGTTGTTGGGCTCGTAGCTCAACACTTCGGCTAGCCGTCCGGACGGATACCATACTTTCCATTCGCCCACGCGACGGTTGGCGCGGTACTGGCCCTGCATCTGCGCCTGGCCATTGGCGTGGTAAAGCGTGAATAAGCCGTCCTTTTCGCCGTGCACGTAGCGTCCCGTCATTTGCACCGAGTCGCTGGGCCAGCGCGCGTCGCGGAAATGCCCATTGAATGAGCCACTGCCGTCGAGCCGGGTTTGGCGGCGCAGCACGGCGCAGGCGGGCTGCGCCATGCGGTAGTCGGGAGTGTAAAACAGGTTTACGCTGTCGCCTTGCACCACCCGCACGTAGGTGCTCAGCGGCGCGGTGGGGGCAGGGGCTTGGGTTAGCTGGGCCAAATCGGCGGCCGAGCGCGCCGGGGACGACTGCGCCTGGGCCAGGCTAGCCGCCAGCTGGCCTGCTACGCAAAGCAGGCCAAAACGAAAAACGAACATAAAAACGCGGTAGCTACGGTTGTGGAGCAAGGTAACAGCCGCTAAGATACCGCCTCTGCCCCCGACGCTTAAGCCGGGCTCAGAACAACTTGGGCATTTTGTGCTCCTTCCATTTTTTGCGGGTTTTCATGGTCCAGAACTCGGCCACGCCGTCGCGGCGCAGGCTGAGCTGCCAGGCGCCCATGGGCTGGCCCAGGCGGTAGCCCGTGGCCTGGTCCTGCGGAAACTGCTTCTGGATGAGGGCGTAATCGGCTTTAGACATGTCCTTGCCTACTTCGCCGTGGCAGCGCAGGCACAACGAATTGTTCAGCACAACGGGCCGCTGGTAGAAGAATACTTCCTGCGACTCGCGCCGGACCGTGCGCGCAGTGTCGGGGCTCAGTTCCTCGGGGCGCAGCTGGCCCAGGTTGGCAGGGTTGCGGGGGCGCGAACTCACGCGCCGGGTGGTGGCTTTGAGCACTTTGGCCAGCGAGTCGACGAAACGGTACGTTTCGGGCCGGCAGAAGGCGGCAGCGCGGGCCACGCCGCCCGCCGCCAGCTCGCGGGCCAGCGTTTGGCGCAGCAGCGTGTCGGCGGTGGCGGTGAGGGAATCGCCGGCCCAGCGCGCCGACTTCAGCAACTCCTTGGGCATGATGCGCTTCACCTCCCAATTCGCGGTTTCGATGCCGATGCGCTTGCTTTCCTTGAGGTGTTCGACCTGGTCGGGGCGGCAGGCCCCGAGGGCGGCCAGCATGAGCACGGCTCCGAGGCGAGCCCTTGACAAAAAAGTGAGTACGCTATTTCGAGTTGAGTGTAGCATGTTCGGTGAGGGCCAAGCCCAACGGCTCATTCCTAAGACAAAAAAGCTTTCAGTTCTTCGTAGTCAACCGCCAGGGGCACGCTTCGTTTGGCGCGGCCCTGCAGGGCCTGCACCACGTCGGGCAGCCGGATGGCGTGGCCCAGAATAGGCTCTACCACGGCGGGAAACTTCACGGGGTGCGCCGTGGCCAGAATCATGCCCGCGGCTCCGGCATGCTCGGCTTGGTAGCGGCGCAGCGCCACGTAGGCCACGGCGCCGTGCGGGTCGAGCAAATACCCTTTTTCGTTCCACACCTGCCGAATGGCGGCCACGGTCTCGTCGTCGCTCACCGTGTCGGCGCCTAGGGCGGCCCGCATCTTGCCCAAGTCGTTGTCGAACAGCTCCAGAATGCGGGCAAAGTTGCTGGGGTTGCCCACGTCCATGGCGTTGGAAAACGTGGGGATGGCCGCCCGCGGCGCAAAGGTGCCCGTGCGCAGGTAGGCCGGCACGGGCTCGTTGGCGTTGCAGGCCGCGATGAAATGCCCCAGCGGCAGCCCCGATGCCCGCGCCAGCAGCCCGGCGCAGAGATTGCCAAAGTTGCCGCTCGGCACCGCCAGCACCGGCGGCGCGACGCCCTCCGGCCACTGCTGCGCGGCAAAGCAATAGTACAGCTGCTGCGGCAGCCACCGCGCCACGTTGATGCTGTTGGCCGACGTGAGAAACCGCTTTTTGGCCAGCTCCGCGTCCTGAAACGCCTGTTTCACCAGCGACTGGCAGTCGTCGAAGGTGCCCTGCACTTCCAGCGCCGTGATGTTCTGGCCCAGCGTGGTGAGCTGCTGCTCCTGCACCGGGCTCACCTTGCCCGAGGGGTAGAGGATGACGACTTCCACGCCCGGCACGCCCAGAAAGCCGCTGGCCACGGCCCCGCCGGTGTCGCCGGACGTGGCCACCAGCACCGTCACGGGCGGGGTGTCGCCGCGCTGCGCGAAGTAGCCCAGGCAGCGGCTCATAAACCGCGCCCCCACGTCCTTAAACGCCAGCGTGGGCCCATGAAACAGCTCCAGAGCCGCCACGCCCTCGCTCACCGGCACCAGCGGAAACGCAAAATCCACCGCTTCGGCGCAGATGCGCTGTAAATCGGCCGCCGGAATGGTGTCGCCCACGTAGGGCTGCATCACGTTCAGGGCCACCGTGGCCTTGCTCAGGGTGCGCAGCTCGCGCAGGAAGCCGGGCAGGAACCTCGGAATGGTTTCGGGGAAATACAGGCCGCCGTCGGGGGCCTGCCCGGTCACGGTGGCCGTGCGAAAGTCAACCCGCGGCGACTGGTGGCGGAGGCTGTAGTACTTCATCAATCAAGGCTTATGCTGAAACCACCCGCGCGCCCTCAGTGGCCACCGGCCCTACATAGACGTGGAATTCAATCCCAAGTTCGGTGAATACCTCACCCATGGCCGTACCCACCGCTTGCGCCGTTGCTTCGGTTTTGTTCAGCATGAAAATGGACGGCCCCGAGCCCGATATGCCCCCGCCAATGGCCCCGGCGGCCAGGGCGCGCCGCCGCGCCTCGGCCAGGCCGGGAATGAGCGGCAGCCGCGCCGGCTCCACAATGTAGTCGTCGAGCGAGCGGCCTATCAGGGCATAATCCGCCGTCAGAAAGCCGGCCACCAACCCCGCCACGTTGGCCCACTGCCGCGTGGCCAGCTTCAGGGGCACATCGGCGGGCAGCACCTTGCGCGAGTCGCTGGTTTTCACTTCAATCTGGGGGTGCACCACGGCCACCCACAGCGGCGGCGCGGCCAGGGCCACGATGTCGATGGCCGGCGTCACGGCCCGCACCACCGTGAAGCCACCGAACACGGCCGGCGCGATGTTGTCGGCGTGGCGCGCGCCGGAGGCCACGGCCTCCCCTTCCATGGCAAAATCGACCAGCTCCATTTTACTGAAACGATTGCCGAGCAAGGCATTGGCCCCCACCACGGCGCCCACCGCACTGGCCGCGCTGCTGCCCACGCCACTGCCCGGCTTGATGCCCTTGGTGATTTCCACGTCGAAGCCCACGGCGTCGGGCGCGGCTTTCAGCAGGGCCAGCAGGGCCACGCCGGCCACGTTGTGCGCCGGGTTGGTGGGCAGGAGGTAGGGGTCGAGGTGCCGAAGGCGCACCCCGGGCGTGGCGCTGCGCGTGACGCGCACCGCATCGTAGGGCGCTTCGAGGGCGAGGCCGAGTACATCGAAGCCGCAGCCGAGGTTGGAAAGGGTGGCGGGGGAATGAACGAGAACGGAATCAGGCATGAGTTTTAGTGAACAGTTAACCGTGAGCAGTTAACCATGAGCCATTGCTTGTTCACTGCTCACGGTTAACTGTTCACTGATTTTAAAGCCGCGCGGCCCGGATAATGTCGGCAAACACGCCGGATGCCGTGACTTCCGCCCCGGCCCCGGCGCCCTTCACCACCAGCGGCTGGTCCACGTAGCGGTCGGTGTAGAACAGCACCACGTTGTCTTTGCCGCGCAGGTCGTAGAGGTCGTGGCCGGGCGCCACGGTTTGCAGGCCCACGCTGGCGCGGCCATCGGCGTAGCGCGCCACAAATTTCAGGCGCTTGCCGGCGGCCGCGGCTTCGTCATAGAGGGCGCGGAAATGGGCTTCGTGCGCGGCCATCTGGGCATAGAAGGCTTCCACGTCGCCTTCGAGGCAGGCCGGCGGCAGGAAACCGTTGATTTCGATGTCGCTCATTTCCATTTCCTGGCCGGCTTCGCGGGCCAGAATCAGGATTTTGCGGGCCACGTCGGTGCCGCTCAGGTCGAGGCGCGGGTCGGGCTCGGTGTAGCCTTCGGCCTGGGCCTGGCGCACCACTTCGGCAAAGGGCCGCGTGCCGTCGTAGTGGTTGAACACGAAGTTGAGCGTGCCCGAGAGCACCGCTTCCATGCGCCGCACCACGTCGCCACTGCGCGTGAGGTCGTTGAGCGTGCCGATGACGGGCAGGGCGGCGCCCACGTTGGTTTCAAACAAATAGCTGGCGTTGAACTCCTTCGACAAGCTCTTCAGGCGGGCATAATGGGCGTACTCCGACGACGCGGCCACCTTGTTGCACGCCACAATGGCCACGCTCTTCTCCAGCAAAGCCGCGTAGATGCCGGCCGCTGCGGGGTTGGCCGTCACGTCCACGAAGATGGAGTTGCGCAGGTTGCGGCCGATGATGAGCTCCTTGAACTCGTTAAGCGTCTGGGCCGGCGCCTGGGCCAGCTCGGCGGGCCAGGCGGTCAGGTCGAGGCCATTCTCGTCCACCAGGCAATGGCGGCTGTTGGCAATGGCCACCACGCGCACCTGCAGGCCCATTTTTTCGAGCAAATGAGGCTGCTGGCGGGCCAGCTGCTCCAGTAGCTTGCTGCCCACATTGCCGGGGCCGAGAATGAAGAGGTTCACCTGCTTCTTGGTGGCTTCAAAAAAGGCTTCGTGCAGTACGTTGATGGCCTTGCGCACGTCCTGCGCCCGAATCACCGTCGAAATATTCTTCTCCGAAGCACCCTGCGCAATGGCCCGAATATTCACCCCGTTCTGCCCCAGCGCGCCAAACAGCTTGCCGCTGATGCCGGGGTGGTCCTTCATGTTTTCCCCTACCAGCGCCACAATGGCCAAGTCGGTTTCGGGCCGCAGGGGCTCGATGCGGCCGGCCGCAATTTCCGTGGCAAACTCTTCGTCCACAGCTATTTTGGCCAAACCTGCATCCTGCGCATTTACCCCCACGCAAATAGAATGCTCCGACGAGCTTTGCGTGATGAGCACCACGTTGATGCGCTCGCGGGCTAGGGCCGCAAACAGCCGCATCGAAAAGCCTGGAATGCCCACCATGCCGCTGCCCTCCAGGTTCAGCAGCGTGAGGTTGCCGATGCTGGAGATGCCCTGCACCACGGCCGGCGTGCGCGGCGGCTCCACTTCCACCAGGGTACCGTAGTCGTCGGGCGCGAAGGTGTTTTTTATCCAGAGCGGAATGCCGCGCTGCATCACCGGCTGAATGGTGGGCGGGTAGAGCACCTTGGCGCCGAAGTGCGACAGCTCCATGGCTTCCTGGTAGCTGATGCGGGCAATGGGCCGGGCGCCGCGCACGAGGCGCGGGTCGGCGGTCATCATGCCGCTCACATCGGTCCAGATTTCCAGCTTTTCGGCGTCGAGGGCCGCGGCCAGCAGGGCGGCGGTGTAGTCGGAGCCGCCGCGGCCGAGCGTGGTGGCGGCGCCGTGGGCGTCGGCGGCGATGAAGCCGGGCACGACCCACACGTTGGCCGAATGATTACCGCGAAATTCGGCCACCTGCTTTTCGGTCGTGCCCATGTCCACCTCGGCCATGCCGAAGCGCGAATTGGTCCGAATCAGCTGCCGGGCATCGGCCCACACCACGTCGAGGCCGTACGCTTGGGCGGCAGTGGCGATGAGCTGCGACGACAGCAGCTCGCCGTAGCTCATGAGCCGGTCGAGGGTGCGGTTCGACAGTTCGCCGAGGGCGTAAATGCCGTCGCACAGCTGCTTCAGCTCGTCGAACTGGGCCTGGATGTGGGCAATGGCGGAGTGCTGGGCATCGGCCCCCAGCAGGTCGTGGGCCGCAGTTACGTGCCGCTCCTCTAGCTGCTGCAGGGCCTCGCGAAAGCCCTCGTTGGCTTGTTCGGCGGCCCGCCCGGCCCCAATTACGCCATCAGTCGTGCCGCCCAGGGCCGACACCACCATCACCACCGGACCTTGTTCGGCCGCTTTGGCCACGATGGCCAGCGACTTGCGGATATTCTCGGCGGAGGCCACCGACGTGCCTCCGAATTTCAACACGTGCATACACTCAGGCCGACGGGCGGCGGTTGGGTTATGATGCTGAATGAACGTCCGGCCTACATAGCGGTGTTTAGATTCAGTATCTTTGCAAACTACTGACTAAATACCGAACGCCCGATGCTGGATAAATTAGAAGCCATCAATCAACGATACGAAAACGTCAACGAGGAATTGATGCAGCCCGACGTGATGTCGGACCTGAAGCGCTATAAGGCCCTGAACAAGGAATACAAGGAACTGGGCAAGATTGTGGCCGAATACCGCAATTACCAGCAGGTGCTCAGCAACATCGAAAACGCCCGCGAAGTCATCGCCACCGAGAAGGACCAGGACTTCCGCGAGATGGCCAAGGCCGAGCTCGACGAGCTGCAGCCCGAGCAGGAGCGCCTCGAAGAAGTCATCAAGGACCTGCTGCTGCCCAAAGACCCCAACGACTCCAAGGACGTCATCATGGAAATCCGGGCCGGCGCGGGCGGCGACGAAGCCGCCATTTTTGCCGGCGACCTGCAGCGCATGTACATGCGCTTCGCCGAAAAGCAGGGCTGGAAAATGGAACTCATTGACGCCATGGAAGGCACCGCCGGCGGCTACAAGGAAATCATCGTGGGCGTGCGCGGCGAAGACGTGTACGGCAAGCTCAAGTTTGAGAGCGGCGTGCACCGCGTGCAGCGCGTGCCGGCCACCGAAACCCAGGGCCGCATTCACACCAGCGTGGCCTCGGTAGTGGTGATTCCGGAAGCCGAGGAATTCGACATCGAGCTCAACATGAGCGACATCCGCAAGGACTACTTCTGCTCCAGTGGCCCCGGCGGCCAGTCGGTAAACACGACCTACTCGGCCGTGCGCCTCACCCACTTGCCCACCGGCCTCGTGGCCCAGTGCCAGGACCAGAAATCTCAGCTCAAGAACTTCGACAAAGCTCTGGCCGTGCTGCGCTCCCGCGTGTACGAGATGGAGCTGGCCAAGAAAAACGAAGCCGACGGCGCCGTGCGCAAAAGCATGATTGGCGGCGGCGACCGCTCGGACAAAATCCGGACCTACAACTACCCGCAGGGCCGCGTGACGGACCACCGCATCGGCTACACGGTGTACAACCTGGCCAGCGTGATGGAAGGCAACGTGGACGACTTCGTGGAGCAGCTCCGCTTGGCCGAAAGCGCCGAGCGCCTGCAGGAAGGCGTGACCAAGTAAGAAGGTCCACCCCAGACAAAAGCGCCGGCACTTGCCGGCGCTTTTGCAATTTTTTCTGGTTTCATCGTTTGTTCGGCGCCCCGGCCCGCGAGCCTGTTATCCTCTATGCGCTACCTCTTCCCGCTGTTTCTCATCCTGAGTTGCCTGCTCACCTTCCTGCCCGGCTGCGAGCCCAAGGAAGACCTGATTCAGACCTCGGGCAGCCTGGAAATGGGGGCCGACACGGTGCTGTTCGACACGGTGTTCACCACCATCAAAACCGTGACCAAGCGCGTGTGGGTGTACAACCGCAACGGCGGCGCGGTGAAAACCGATGTGAGCCTGGCCGGCCTGGCGGGCAACACCTACTCGCTGATTATCAACGGCGACGCGGGCCCGATGGTGAACAACGTCACCGTGCGGGGCAACGACAGCCTGCTGGTGTTAGTGCGCGCCACCCTGGGCGACAACGGGCAGGCCACGGTGGCCAAGAAGTTTCTGGTGGAAGACGAGGTGCGCTTCCGCACCAACGGCAACGACCAGAAAGTGAAGCTGGTGGCGTACGGGCAAAATGCGTATTTCCACCGGGCCCTTGCCATCACGGGCAATCGTACGGAAATCTGGCGCAGCGACAAGCCCCATGTTATCATCAACTCCCTTTACCGGCAAACGGCCCCGAATCCGGATGTGGTCATCGGCGTGTACGTGGAAGCGGGCTCTACGCTCCAGATTGAGCCGGGCACCAAAGTCTATTGCCATGCGGGCGCGACCATTCAGGTAAACGGCACGCTGAAAATCAATGCGTTGGCGGCTCTTGCGCCGGGCGACACCACGGCCGCCAAACAAGCCACGGTACGCTTTCAGGGCGACCGGTTGGAGCCATTCTACAATGACGTTCCCGGCCAATGGGGGGGCATTTTCTTTACCTCGACCAGCCGCGGCAACGTCATCAAGTTTGCCGAAATCAAGAACGCAAACTTTGGCGTGTCGCTGCTAAACGTGGAAAACCGTACCCCACAGCCCGACCTGCAGCTGGAAAACGTGGTGCTGCGCAACATCTCCGGCTCGAACCCCAACTACGTGGGCACGGGCCTGCCGCCGGGCGGCATCATTGGCGTGCTCAGCACTATCACGGCCACCAATTGCCTGCTTACCAACTGCGGCGAGTATGCCGTGCTGGGCTACGGCGGCACATTCAATCTCAATTTCTGCACCGTCGCCAACTACACCCCCGCCTTCCGACGCGAAACCGCTTCGCTTAGCTTTTCCAACGCCTTAGAAGATGCCAAGGGCAACATCCAGAAGTTTCCGCTGGTCCTCAACCTGACCAATAGCATAGTGTGGGGTTCGTACGACAACGAATTGCTTCTGGAGAACAATGCTGACCCCAACTACACCGTCAACGTGCGCAACACCTTGTTGCGAACCACCGACTACCAAGCCGCAACGAATGCCCCCGATAAACCGGGCCTGGGCGCTCCCGGCCTGGCCAATTTGGTCAACGTACAAGACCCGCTTTTCAAGCGCACGTCCCTGACCAGCAGCAAGCCCGACTACCGACTGCAGGATACTTCCCCGGCCAAAAAACGAGTTCCTGTCAGCACTCCCGCCACCGATATTCTGAACCTGCGCCGCTCCCAGCCAGCCACCAGCTTGGGCGCCTACGACTAGCCCCCGCACATGCGGCCCGCGAGGCTACTGCACCTGCCCGGCCGCCGAATACCGCAGCGTATCGAACAGCACCAACTTCTGGGTGCCCTGCACTTCATAGCTACTGAGCTGCCCGTTTTGTAGCTGGAACCGCAGCTGCTTTTGTGCCGAGAAAAGCGGGTTGTCCTGCTCGATGGTGGCCGAAACTTCCTGCGGCACCGCTCCTTGCTGCACCACCGAGAGCAGAGCCACCGGCGCATTGGGCTGACCGGGGCGGCGGGTGTAGGTGCGGCGCAGGGCGCCGCCGGGCAGCGCCACCGAATCCAGGGAGTAGGCCCCGCGCAGGGCGGCTTTGTTGATGTCGGCCTGAAACAGAATCTGGAGCTCATCGGCCCATTTCACGGCGGGCACGCGCACGGTTTCGACGGCGCCGCCGCGCAGGCTCACGCGCTTGGTCACGGCGGCGTGGCGCTGGTCGAGCTGCTCTACTTGCCGGGTCAGCAGGCCTTTCACGTCGAAATACAGGGGCCGCCGCGGCGCGGGCGCCGCCGGGCCGGCGTCGCCGCAGGCCGCCACGAGCAAGCCCGCGCTACTCCATAGCAACGCCCCAATCCATTCCTTGCCCCGCTTATGCATTCGGCGCGGCAGGACGAAGGATGCTTTGGCCCGTCATTTCCAGCGGCTTGGGCACGCCCATCAGCTCTAGGATGGTGGGCGCCAGGTCGCCGAGCTTGCCATCGGCCAGGGTGCCGCGGTAGTCGTTGTCGACCAGAATGCAGGGCACCAGGTTGGTGGTGTGCGCGGTGTTGGGCGAGCCGTCAGCGTTGCGCATGTACTCGGCATTGCCGTGGTCGGCGATGATGATGCTGGCGTAGCCATTGGCCAGGGCGGTTTCTACCACGGCCTGCGCACACTGGTCGGTGGTTTCCACTGCTTTAACTACAGCTTCAAACACACCGGTGTGGCCCACCATGTCGGGGTTGGCAAAGTTGAGCACCACAAAATCGGCAGCTTTGGCCTGCAGCTCCGGTATTAGCGCGTCGCGCAGGTCGGCGGCGCTCATTTCGGGCTGCAGGTCGTAGGTGGCCACCTTGGGCGAGGGCCGCAGGATGCGCTTTTCGCCCACAAACTCGTTCTCGCGGCCGCCGGAGAAGAAGAACGTCACGTGCGGGTACTTCTCCGTCTCGGCAATGCGAATCTGGGTTTTGCCGTAGGCGGCCAGCACCTCGCCCAGCGTGTTGTTGAGGTTGTCCTTCTCGAAAATAGGCGTGACGCCCAGGAAGGTGTCGTCGTAGTTGGTGAGCGTGAGGTAGTGCAGGTTCAGCCGGTGCATTTGAAACGCATTCATGTCCTGCTGCGTCAGCACTTCCGTGATTTCGCGGCCCCGGTCGGTGCGGAAATTGAAGCACAGCACCACGTCGCCCTCCTGAATGGTGGCCAGCGGCTGGCCGTCGGCGCCGGTTTTCACGATGGGCTTCAGGAACTCGTCGGTCACGCCGTCCTTGTATTGCTCCTGCACGCTCTGAATCAGGTTTTGCGAGGGCGTGCCCACGCCGTTCACCAGCAGGTCGTAGGCCACTTTCACCCGCTCCCAGCGGCGGTCGCGGTCCATGGCGTAGTAGCGGCCCACCACCGACGCGATTTTGGCGCCGTTGCGCTCGTTGTGCTGCTCCAGGTCGTTGATGAAGCGCACGCCGCTCTTGGGGTCGGTGTCGCGGCCGTCGGTGAAGGCGTGCACGAAAACGCGGCGCACGCCGGCTTCGTGGGCAATGGTGCACAGGGCCTTCACGTGGTCGATGTGCGAGTGCACGCCGCCGTCGCTCAGCAAACCGATGAGGTGCAAGGGCTTGTCATTGGCCGTGGCGTACTCAAAGGCTTTCACCAGCGCGGGCATCTGGCCTAGCTTGCGCTCCCGAATGCTCTTGCCGATGCGCACCAGCTCCTGGTCGACCACCCGGCCGGCCCCGATGTTCATGTGGCCCACCTCGGAATTGCCCATCTGGCCCTCGGGCAGGCCCACGGCCTCGCCCGATGCCTGCAACGTGCTGTGCGGATACCGCTGCAACAGCGCGTGATAGAACGGCGTATTAGCGGCATCCACCGCCGATGCGGCCGTGTTCGGGGCAATGCCCCACCCGTCCAAAATCACCAACAAAACCTGCTTATTCATGGCGCGAAGATACGGCCGGCCCGCCCATGGGTTGGAATTATCTATCTTCGCGGCCGCTTGGCCTTGTTTTTCTTTCTGTTAAGTTTACCTGCGAACTTTACAGGCTGCAACACGCGCCTGCTTTTTTATCCTGGCACCATTTTCGCTTCAATTCTGCCGCGTATGACGCACTTATTACCCCGATAATGAAACGCTATTTGTTTAGAACGTTATTTTTAAGCTGGCTATTCCTGCTGGGCCTGGGTGCAGCCCACGCGCAGTCTGATAACCTCGGGGCCGTGCGCGCCGCCTTGCGCAACGGCTCTTCCCGCGAGCTGTCGCAGTACTTTGCCCCCACCGTGGAGATTGGGTTCGACGGCGACAAGCAGAGCTACAACTCCACGCAGGCCGAGATTGTGATGAAGGACATCTTCGCCAAGAACGCGCCCAGCACGTTTGAGTTTATCCACCAGGGCCAGAGCCAAGAGGGCATTCAATACGCCATCGGGCGCTACACCGGCAAGAGCGGCACCTACCGCCTGTTTGTGAAGCTAAAGCCTTCGCGCGGGGCCCCGCTGATTGATACGCTGGACTTTACCAAAGAATAAGCCCGAAGCCCCGACCTGATTAGGCCGGGGCTTTTTGTTTGGCTTTCGCCACCGCCGCAAGGGCCGTACCTTTGCGCCGTGCAAACCCCACCCGCTTCCTACCTCACGCCCGAGGCCCTGACCACTTTCATTCGCACGGCGCTGGCCGAGGACGTGGGCGACGGCGACCACTCCGCCTTGGCGTCCATTCCGGCCGAGGCGCGCAACCGCGCCCACTTGCTGGTGAAGGGCGAAGGCCTGCTGGCCGGCATGGCGCTGGCCCCGCTGATTTTTGCCGAAGTTGACCCTGCCCTGACCATGACGCCACTGCTGGCCGACGGCACGCCCGTGAAGCACGGCGACATCGCCTTCACGGTGGAGGGCCCGGCCCGCAGCATCCTCACTGCCGAGCGGCTGGTGCTGAACTGCATGCAGCGCATGAGCGGCATTGCCACCTACACGGCCCACCTGAACAATTTGATTGCGGGAACCCACGCCAAGCTGCTCGACACGCGCAAAACCACGCCCAACTTCCGGCTGTGCGAGAAGTGGGCCGTGCTCATCGGCGGCGGCGTGAACCACCGCTACGGGCTGTTCGACATGATTATTCTGAAGGACAACCACGTGGACTACGCCGGCGGCATTGCGCAGGCCATTGCCGCCACCCACGCCTACCTGGAGAAAACGGGCCGGCAACTGCCCATCGAAATCGAAACCCGCTCCTTAGAGGAAGTGCAGCAGGCGCTGGATGCCGGTGGCATCACGCGCATCATGCTCGACAACATGCGGCCGGAGCTGCTGCGCGAGGCCGTGGCCCTGGTGGCCGGGCGCTACCCCACCGAGGCCAGCGGCGGCATCACCGAGCAAACCATTGCCGACGTGGCCCGCACCGGCGTCGACTACATCTCCGTGGGCGCCCTGACCCATTCGGTTAAGAGCTTGGATTTGAGCTTGAAAGCGTATTAAAAAAATATAAGCCCGTCGTGCTGCGCTGCGCTCGGCATGACGGGCTACCTTTTCATTAATAAGAAATGAACCAACCCAACCAACGGGGCGGAGGCGGCGGCTTCCGCCAGGCCCAGCAGGCATCGCCGCTGGCCATTCGCACCAAAAAATCGCAGCTCACCACCGACGCCTACACCAAGATGGTGATGGGCGAGGTGTGGAAAAAAGACTGGGTATACGCCCTCATTCCGTTTGTGCTCGGCTTGCTGCCGGCCATTTTCCTGCCTTCGTGGTGGTGGATTGCCCTGGCCGTGGTGCTCACCATCCTGTTTGTGCTGTTCCGCTCGGCCCAGGTGACGGGCATTACGCAGATGGAGCAAAGCAAGCCCTTGTTTGAGCGCATGGCGTTCGAGATGGACAACAAGCAGTTGCTGCTGCGCGTGGGCCCCGACAAGGAAGGCAAGGCCATGCAGCTGAGCTGGGACATGATAGACCGCGCCCGCCGCGACGCCGATGCCTACCTGCTGTACCTGAAGCCCGGCACCCCGCCCGAAGGCCTCGCGGCCTGGCGCCTGTGGCTGGCGCGCACCTTCGACGTGCCGGTGTTTTTACATTTGCCCTACAAGATTTTCAACGCCGACAACGACCGCAAGTTGTTTGAGGCCCTGCTGCGCCGCAAAAACCTGCTGCCCGCCGAAGCCGGTGCGACAACCGTTTAATTCCGACGCCAGTATCTGGGAACGAGGCGCGTGCCCCGGCCCCGCTTGTTTTCGCAATCAATCTCCCGCTAATTTTACCCCGATGAAACTGACCCCCACCTTGCTGCTGGCCGTGGCCGCCGCTTCCCTGGCCCTGACGTCCTGCAGCAGCGAGCCGTCTGACTGGCGCCCCGACGACAAAGTATCCCTCGACATGATTGCGCCGGGCACCCGCCCCAGCGACAACTTTGACCAGAACACGGCCTACGCTCCCAACCAAGCCAAGGGCGCCGCCATCACCAAGCCCGTGAGTTCGTCGGCCGACCTCGACGTGCGCCCGCAGCCCAAGGTGGAATCCACCATTTCGGCCAACGCCGAGGAGGGCCTGCGCAAGCGCGGCAAGCTGAACGACGCCGGCAAATCGAGCCAAGCCGATACTGCCGAGAACGGGCACGAGATTCAGCGCTAAGGCGCTACATCGATTTCAGAGTAACTAGTTGGGTGGCAGCCTGGCCCGTCGGTTGACGGCTGGGCTGCCGCTGCTTTTGAATGAGGCCCGCAGCATGCGGAACGAGTGCTTGGTTGCGGCCGGCTGCTTGTTCCGCATGCTGCGTGCTTCATTCCTCATTTTTCGCCATGGGGTTTGCTATTTTTTTGCTCCTGCTGACGGTGCTGGGCGCGGGCGCCGCGGCGGCCAGGGTGCCGGTGGCGCAGGGCAGCCGCTGGCTGAAGCCGCTGCTGGCGTTTAGCGGGGCTTACTTGTTTACGCTCACGGTCACGCACATTTTGCCGGAGGCGTTGCAACTGCTGCCCGAACAGCCTACGCGGGTGGGCTACTGGGTGCTGGCGGGATTTTTTGGGCAGTTGCTGCTCGAAGTGCTATCGCAGGGCGTGGAGCACGGGCACGTGCACCACGAGCCGGCCCACGGGGCGCACGCGGGCGTGAGCCGGGTGCCGTTTCTGCTGCTGGCGGCGCTGGTGGTGCATTCGTTTCTGGAAGGCAGCATTCTGGTGCACACGCCCGAGGTGGGCCAGATAAGCCAGAATTTTTACGCCATTGTGGTGGGCGTGGCCCTGCACCACGTGCCGGCCGCGTTTGCGCTGGCCACGCTGCTGCGGCTGCGGCTGGGCAGCTTTCGGCGGGTGTGGCCCGGGCTGCTCATTTTTGCGCTGGCATCGCCCGTGGGCATCGTGTTCAGCAACTACGTGGTGCTCAGCAAGCTGCTCAGCAGTGGGCTGTACGCGTCGCTGCTGGGCCTGGTGGCCGGCAATTTTCTGCACGTCTCCACCACCATCCTCTTCGAAACCAGCCCGGAGCACCGGCTCAACTGGCCTAAGCTGGGTGCTACGTTGGCGGGGCTGGTACTGGCGCTGGCGGTAGCGTAACGGACGCTTCGGGCTAATAATGCAGACTCGTGTTATCGCCGCAGGGAGCGAATTCGACCGGACTACCTGCTTCTTGGTTTCGCGAATCTAGGTTCGCACCTAGCGCTACTGCGTTTGTTATACGCTATGCCCCTGCCGTCATTGGCGCAACAACCAAGAAGCCCCGGCGCCAGGCGCCGGGGCTTCTTGGTTGTTGCGGCTTGGTGCCCAGTTATTCTACCGTCAGCCGCACAGCTTGGGGGCCGCTGCGCACCACGTACACGCCACTGGGTAGCCCCTCGGGGAGGGTGAGCACTGCCGTGCCGTTGGCATCGGTTGTGCCTGCGCTCACCGCACGGCCCAGGGCATCGAACACCGTCACCACTGCGCCGGGCCGGGCGCCCGTGAGCGTGGCCCCGGCGTGGGCCGGGTTGGGGAAGACGGCCAGGCCGGCCGCGGCACCTTTCAAGGCCACGGTTCGTACCGCCGAATGGCTCGCGCTGCCGTCGGCGTCAACCTGGCGCAAACGGTAGTAAAGCGTGGCAACGCCGGCGGGCAGGTGGGCATCGAGCCAAGCGTAGTGCCGAGCGGATGTACTGGTGCCGGCCGCGGCCACCGTGCCGACCGCGGCAAAGTGGAAGCCGTCGGTGCTGCGCTCCACCTCGAACGCGGCGCTGTTTTTCTCCGAGGCCGTGGCCCAGGCCAGACGCACCGCGGCCGGGCTCTCGGCAGTGGCGGTGAAGCTGGTCAATTCGACGGGCAGCGGATTGGCCGAATTTCCCAGCGTCCAGACCCCGAAGTCGGTGATGCCCGTTTGGGTGACCAGATTTGGGCCGGCCAGGGTGCCGCGCTGGGGCATCCAAGGCTTGGCTCCGCTCACCGAGCGGAACAGGGCCAGATTGGTGGTTGGAATGCCGTTGAGCTCGTGGTCGAAGTACTTAAAGTCCATGGCCACGTTCAGGCCCGTGTTGACGGCGGACTGGATGTCGAAGTAGCGCAGGATGCTCTGGCTCGTGCCCGCTCCGAGCAGGGCGGTTCCGGTCGTGCGCGCAACCAACGTCGCACCGGGGGCCGCCGAGCCCGCCGCGGCGGCCAGCGTCAGCCCGAGCCCGCCAAAAGATTCCGAAACGCCGGGGTCCAACGTACGGTTTGCCGTCACCTTGCCCAGCACGTAGCTGGCTTCCTGTTCCGAGAGCGTGCCCGCGGTGCCCAGCGCAATGGTGCGGGCGCCGGTGGTCAGCACGCCGCTGGTCATGGACAAGGCGCCGTTGACGGTCACGTCGTGGGTCAGCGCTACGCCGGCGGCGTTGTTGATGGTCAGGTTGCGGACGTCGTCCCGCAAACCGGAACCCGTGACTTGTGCAGCCGTGCCGTTGTATTCGTAGCTGGCCCCCGGGTCGAAGGTGCGCGCCGTTGTGGTTTGCACGGCGCCCGTCGCGTTGCCAAGCGCACTGATGCCCGCTAGGTTTGCCGTTTTGAGCACTGCACCGTCGCCGAGCACAAACGAGCCGACCCCGTCAATCACGCGAGTTTCGGTGATGGCCGTGGCTCCGCTGCCAATGGTCAGGGCATTGCCTTCCGGCACCGTCAGGCCTCCGCTGGCCAGGGTCAGCGTTCCCGAAATAGTGGTCGTGGGATTGGTCAGGGTTACGCCGGCGGCGTTGGCGATGGTGACGTCGGCCACGGTGGCCGGCAGGCCCGTTCCCGTTACCTGGGCCGCGCTGCCGCCGTACTCATAGCGGGCGTTGGGGCCGAACGTGCGGGTACCGTACACCTGCACGGCTCCGGCGCTCGCATTCAGGCTCAGCCCGTCGACGTCGCAAATGCGCAGCGTGGCGCCGTCGGCCAGCGTGAAGTCGCCCGGACCCGTCAGGGGCTGGCAGTTGGTGAGCAGCGTGCCCCCGCTTTGCACCACCAACCCGTTGGTGATGGTGGTGGCGCCGCTAAGTTCGGCCGTGCCCGCCCCGGACACGGTGATGGTGCCGTAGGAGCCGGCCGGCACGCTGATGGGGCTGAGCGCCGAGCCGGTGGTCACGTTCAGGTTCACCACGAAGGGCTTTTCGCTGGCGGCGGTGCCGTCGGCGTTGGAAACGACGATGGGGCCCGAAGTGGCGCCCGGGGGCACCACGGCGCTCACCTGCGATGGCGACAGGACCGTGAACGTGGCCGGAATGCCGTTGAAGGTGACTTCCGAAACAGTGGCCGACTTGTTGGCCCCGGCCCCGCCGGCCGCCGGGCGGCTGAACTGATTGCCGCTGATGACGACCGATGTGCCCGTGGTGCCGTTGCCCGGCTGGAAATTGCCGATGGCGGGCGGGGTGAAGGCCCCCACCGAGAAGTTGAGCGAATTGCTGGCGCCACTACCCGTCGTGACCGTGACCGGCCCCGTGACGGCGCCCGCGGGCACCACGATGCCCGTGATGCCGGTGCCGGCCGCGTTCACGACAAAGCCCGACGTAACCACGTTGTTGCCGGAGCCCGCGAAGGTGATGGCCGTGACTCCCGTCAGGTCGGAGCCGCTGAGGGCCACGGTGCTGCCCACGTTGCCGCTGCTCGGGTTGAAGCTGGTCAGGATGGGGGCGGCGTAGACCGGGGTTAAGGTCAGGCTGCCGTCCACCCCAGAGGTATTGTAGTTGTAGTCGGGGGCAGTGCCGGCGGCCAAGGCCGTAGGCTCCACATAGCTGGCGCCGCCGCCGCCGCCGCCGGCATAGTAATAATCTCCGCCACTCAATCCGCATTTGGTGATAACACCGCCATCGCCGCCGCCGCCGCCATAATAGCCGCCGCCGCCGCCGTGGCCCGTATAGCGTCCGCAGCCAGTGAATGTGCTCACCCCGTTGGCACCGGTGCCGCCCTGGCCCAGGCTTCCGGCCGTAGCCGACACCGTGCCCGTGTAGCGGGTGCCGCGGCCGGCTGCGCCGCCCCCGCCGCTGGTGCCGGCCCCACCGCCCACGCCGGGGTTGTAGTAGATGGCGCCGCCTGGAAGGCCGGCCGAACCGCCACCGAGGTTGTCGCTTCCTCCGGCACCTCCGGCTACCAGCAGGCGTCTGTCCAGCGTATTGGCGAGCGTGCTGCCTCCGAAAGGATTGCTGACGCTGGCATTGGGCACGCGGCGTATGTCAGAAGCTCCGCTGCCACCCACGCCAGCCCGGCAAGAGCCCGATATAACCGCCCCACTGTTGCCACCACCGTTATAGCCGCCCTGACCCACCGAGCCCATAACATTGTCGGTGCCAGCCGTGCCTTTGCCCCCAACCACTAGCGTAAGTACTTCGCCCGGCACAACTTTAATGGTAGCTTTAACCCACCCGCCCAAGCCATAACTGGAACCAGCGGAGGACGCACCATAAGCATCTACCTTCAGCCGCGTCACGCCGGCCGGGACCGTATACGTTTGCGGGCCGCCGGTGTAAACAAAATTGGACGTCGAGCCAATAAGCGTGAATACCGCAGCGCTTTTGCCCGTGCCAATGGGTGTGGTGACGCTGATGGGGCCGCTAAGCGCCCCGGCCGGCACCACCACGCCGGTTATCTGGGTGCCGGCGCTATTCACGACGAAACCGCTGCTAACCGTGTTGCCACTGCTCCCGGTGAAGGTGATGACCGAGGCGGCGTTGAAGTACTGCCCGACAAGGGTAACAGACGTTCCCACGGGGCCAGTGCTCGGGCCGAAGCCGCTCACCACCGGTGGCGGCAGCGTCACGGTGAGGGGCACGCCGGCGCTGGTGCCGCCCGGCGTGGTCACGGTGACCGTGGCGGAACCGACGGCAACGCCCGCCGGCACCCGCACCCCGCTGATTTGCGTGCCGGCGGCATTCACCACGTAGCCGCTGGTGGTGGCGAGGCTACCGCCTGGCCCGGTGAAGGTGATGGCCGACGCATTATCCAGAGCCACGCCGGCCAGGCTGACAACCGAGCCCGCATACCCGCTGGCGGGGTTGATGCTACTCAGCGTGGGCACCGGCTGCAGCCCCGCGCCGGTCAGGTTCAGGGTGTATGTGCCAATGTTGGAGCTGATAACCATGGTGCCGGTGCGCGCCCCCAGGCCGGCCGGGGTGAAAGTGGCATCGAACGTGCCCGTGGCGCCCGCCGCTACGCTGGTCGGATAAGCCCCGCTCAGGGCAAAATCTCCCGTGCCCGTTATGTTGGAAATCAGCAGAGGCGCACCGCCGGGGTTGTTGAGGGTGAACGTCACGGCCGGGCTGGTGGTGCCCACCACCTGGCCGGCAAAGCCGTAGGCGGTGCCGGCGCTGGGGTAGTTGGTGCTGCCCTGGCTCACGAGCAGCTGTGCCACGGTCACCGTGAAGAGCAGGCCGTTGCTTACGCCGCCGCGGGTGGTCACGGTCACGTTGCCGGTGGTGGTGCCGGTTGGCACGTTCACCACGAGTTGGGTAGCCGAGCTGCTGACGAAGGCGGCCGGCGCCACCACCGTGCCGTTGAAGCTCACGCTGAGCGCGTTGTTGAGGTTGGTGCCCGCAATGGTGATGGTGGAACCTATCGGGCCCGAGGCGGGGGTAAGCGCCGTGAGCACGGGTGGGGCCTGGTTGAAGCGCACGCTCACCGTGGTGGTGCTGGTATTTGTGCCATTCGACGTCACCACGTCCACGTCGCCGTCGCCGTCCACATCGCCCAGGGCCACGGTGTTGGAAAAATTGCCAACGCCGTAGTCAGTCCCCCCGGCGAATACGCCGCTGCCATTGTTGAGGCGCACACTCACGGTAGAAGCAAATTCGTTGGCCGTGAGCAGGTCCAAGTCGCCGTCGCCGTCCACGTCGCTCAGGGCCACGCTCCGCGGATGGTCGCCCACGTTCACTTCCTGAGTACCTCCCAGCACGCCACCGCTGTTAAGCCGCACGCTCACCGTGTTGGCGGTGTAGTTGGCGGTCAGCACATCGGCGTCGCCGTCGCCATCTACGTCGCCCAGGGCCAGGCCCAGCGGCGAATTGCCTACGGCCGCCTGCGTGCTGCCGCCAAAAGTGCCGTCCCCGGCATTCAGCCGCACGCTGATGGTGCCGCTGGTGCCGTTTCCGGCCGTGAGCAGGTCCAGGTCGCCGTCGCCGTCCACGTCGTTTAGGGCCACGCAGGTGGGCGCGTTGGCAACGGCCACGTTGGAGCCGCCGCCGAAAGTGCCGCTGCCGTTGTTGAACCGCACGCTCACGGTGTTGCTACCAGAGTTGGCCGCCAGCAGGTCGAGGTCGCCGTCGCCGTCCACGTCGCCCAACGCCACCCCCTGCGGGCTGCTGCCCACGTTCACACTGGGCGCGTTGGTCAGGGTGCCGCTGCCGTCGTTGAGCAGCACGGTCACCGTGCCGGTGCTGGTGCTGCTGGCCGCCAGCACGTCGAGGTCGCCGTCGCCGTCCACGTCGGCCAGCACCACACTCTGGGGGCTGAGCCCTGCGCTGTTGTCGGACCCGTTGCTAAACACGCCGTTGCCGTCGTTTCGGCGCACTCCCAGCGTGGCAAAGGCGGGGTTAGAGCTGCCCGCGGCGTAATTGCTGGCCACTACCAGGTCGAGGTCGCCGTCGCCGTCCATATCGCCCATCGCCACCCCCGAGGGCTGATTGCCCAGGTTGGGGTCGAGCCCGCCGTTAAACAAGCCCACCCCGCCGCTCACGGCGGCCGTGAACTGCCACACCCGGGGCGTGGGCAATGTACCTCCGGCCGCCGCGGTGGCCCCTCTGGTGACGGTGGCCTGCACCGCCTCACCGGGCCGGAAGCTGAACGAAGGAGCAAAGCTGACGGTGTTCGTGCTCACCGTGCTGCTGCCGCTGCGGCCCGCCCGCTGCCCGCCGCGCTGGGCGCTGAACACCTTCAGCGCGGCCGTCGAGGCCGCATCCATTGGCCGGTCGAAGCTGGCCGACACCGGGCCGGTAGCCGTCGCGGCGCGGGCGTTGGCGGCCGGGGTAGTGCTGGTGAGGGCCAACGGGGCCGTAAGGGTAAAGAGCACCCCGTTGCTGGTGCCGGCCGCAGTGGTCACCGTCACGGAGCCGGTGGTGGCGCCCGCCGGCACCGCCACGTTGGTAATTTGCGTCCGAGCCGGGTTGATGGTGAAGCCCGTGGTAACGGTATTATTCGAAGTGCCGGCAAAGGTGATGACGGTGGCCGACAGGTTGGTGCCCGTCAGGGTGAGCAAGGTGCCCACCGGGCCGCTGCTCGGGCTGATGCCGGTGAGAACAGGCTGCGGGGCCGCCAAGGTATAGCGCCCCAGGTTCATGGTGATTTTGCTGCCGTCGCCCACGGCAATAAAATTGCCCCCTGCGTACAGCGCGGTGCTGCCGTCCAGCGCCGCGGCCGTTACCGAGCCGGACAGGCCGCTGCCCAGGGCACTCCACGCCGTGCCGTCCCATTTGGCAATGCGGCTGGCCGCGGCGCCGCCGGCGGTGGTGAAATCGCCCCCGGCGTACACGTTGCCGCTGCCGTCCACGGCCAGCATTCTGACCGGTTGGTCGGTTCCGCTGGTCAGGGCCGACCAAGTTGTGCCGTTCCATTTGGCGATGTTGGCGGCCGTAACGCCGCCGGCGCTGCCAAAGTTGCCCCCTACGTACAAGGCACCGCTCGGGTCTACCGCCAGGGCCTGGGCTTGGCCAAACGACCCCAGCCCGCCGCCGCCCAGGGCCGTCCAGGCGCTGCCATCCCACCGGGCTATTCCGTTCACGGTGGTGCTGCCCGCTGAGGTGAAAGCGCCCCCGGCGTACACATTGCCGGTACCATCCACGGCCAGGGAAAACACTCCGCTAAAGCCCAAGCCGGTGCCCATGGCCGACCACGCTGTGCCGTCCCAGCGGGCAACGTTGGTAACGGCCACTCCTCCGGCGTCGCTGAAAGTCCCTCCCACGTACAGGATGCCCGTCGAGCTCACGGCCAAGGCCTGTACGTTGCCGTTCAGGCCGCTGCCCAGGGCACTCCACGCCGTGCCGTTCCATTTGGCAATGCGGCTGGCCGCGGCGCCGCCGGCGGTGGTGAAATCGCCCCCGGCGTACACGTTGCCGCTGCCGTCCACGGCCACGGCATTCACATTGCCATTCAAGCCGGTGCCCAAGGCCGACCAAGTGCTTCCGTTCCAGCTGGCTATGTAGTTGGCAGGGGTGTCGCCCGCCCGCAGAAAGGTGCCGCCCGCGTATACCGTGCCGCTGGCGTTCACGGCCACCGCTGACACGGAGCTGCCCATGCCACCGGCCGGCGCCAGCGTCCCTAGCTGCGCCCAGCTGCTCAGGCTAAAGGTGTACTTGGCCACGTTGGATACGGCCGCATTCCCTATCACCTGCAATTGCCCGCCGGCGTACAGCACGCTGCTGTTCACGGCCAAGGCCGACACCGTGCCTTTGCTGCCGGTGGTTATCGACGACCACGCCAACGATGAATTTAGTTTGGCGACGGTGCTCCCGGAAGTGCCACCGTAGGCAGCGTAATCACCGCCCACGTACAAGTTGCCGGAGCCGTCGTTGCGCAGCGAATACACGCCCTCGGAGGTGGAAGTCGTCGATTGCATGGTGGACCAGGTGGTGCCCGTCCAGCGTATCAGGGTGCAGAAGCTACCGCTGGAATCTAACAGGCTGCCGCCCACGATTACGTTAGAGCCCAGCACCGCAATGGCCCGCACCGTGCCGCCCACGCCTCTGATGGTACTAATTACCAAGGCCGACCACGCCGTGCCGCTCCACCGGGCCACGTTCTGCACGGCTACGCCGCCGGCGGTGGTGAACGAGCCGCCCACGTACAGGGTGCCGGCGCTGCCCGCGGCCAGGGCCGATACCGTGCCGCCGCCAATGCCCGTGCCCAGCGCGGTCCAGGCGCTGCCGTCCCAGCGGGCGATGCCGCCGTTGGTGGTCACGCCCCCCGCCGAAGTGAACCTTCCGCCGGCGTACAAATTGCCGTTTGTGTCGAATGCGAGCGCCGCCACGCTCCCCTCTCCGGTATTGAAGCGCATCCCGCCGCCCACGTCGGCCCAGTTGCTGCCGTTCCAGTAGGCTATGCCGTGCACGCTGACCCCACCAATTGAGGTAAATGTGCCCCCGGCGTACAGGTTGCCGCTGCCGTCGAATGCCAATGCACTAACCTGCCCGCTAGTGCCGGCCAGGCTGCCGCCCACGGCCGACCACGCCGTGCCGTTCCACTTGGCAATGCCGTTGGCCACCACGTTGCCGGCTCCCCGGAAGTTGCCGCCTACATACAGGTTGCCGCTGCCATCGGCCGCCAGCGCCAGCACCTGCCCCGTGACGCCGTTCACCCCAAAAGCATCCGACCAATTGTTATCGCCGGGGCCCAGAGCCCCGCGGGGCGCCATGGGCCGGAAAGCGGGCCGGCCATCGGCCGTTGTGCTCAGGCGAAGGCCCTCTGCCCGAAATGAGCCGCGCGCGCCGGCCTTCACCGTCCCGTCAGGGTTCAGGATGGACGCCAGCGCGGGCGGCGCACCGGCCGGCCCGGGGGCGCCATGGCCCAGTGCCCGACCAGCCAAGAGCGTGGCCACAAACAGCCAGACCCAATAAGCTGCGCTGGGCCGCCACGGTGAGGTTTTGCAAGACCAATGAGGTAAGAAGTTTCTCATATAGGCAAATCTTAAGAGGTTAAACAGGGGCCGATGGGCGTTGAAGCAGGACTGAGCTGAGTGAAATGGAATGACGCGCGGCCCGGGAATTGCCGAGTATGGCCAGCCTCTAATGCCAGCAATGCCGCAACCACATGCCATGAAAACCCGCAGGCCCCCACAGCCAACAAGCTCAACAGTAGCAGAGCCTGTTATTTAGAAACCCATTGTTTACCGCAAACGCCATCACAAATATTTGTACAAAAGGTACAATCGCACAATACCTATTTTAGGTAAAATTCCCGGTGCCCACCCACAATACCGCTGCGGCCGCATGGCCCTCTGTAGCACCGGCATTAGTTGGCCCGCCGCTCAGTCTCCGCACCGCTGAATTGCCGCTTGAAGGGCTGAAGGTGGGCCGCGCTGCGGCTCGGCGAGGAGGCCCGCTTCTGCGTTGAGCACTGGCAGCAAGAGGCAGAAATTGCTATATCATTCTGATTCTTGCATGTACTATTGCGAATAAGCTTTCAGACGTTTTCCTGATGCAATTCACTCTTCGGCCGCTGGCTTCCGGCGTTACAATTGCCACTTATCAGGCCGGCGACCCCACCGGCCAACCCGTCCTGTTCTTGCACGGCAACTCACTTGCTGCCAGCACGTTCCAGCATCAATTCGATGCGCCAGAGCTGCAGCACTTGCATCTGGTGGCGCTGGATTGGCCCGGGTGCGGTGCCTCGCCCGATGCGCCGGCGTGCTACCATCCTCGCCAGTTCCAGGAAGTGCTGTGCGAAGCCATTGGGGCGCTAGGAATCCAATCGGCGTTGCTGGTGGGGCATTCCTACGGCGGCCATCTGGGCCTACACGCCTTGCCCGCTGTGCCTTCGCTGCGCGGCCTGCTTGCCGTGGGCACTCCCCCGGTCAACGTGCCCGACGACGTGGCCGCCGCCTTCGCGCTTGACGAGCGCGGCCAATCGTTCTATCAGGCCGCGGTAAGCAACGAGCAACGTGCCGATTTGGTGGCCCTGTGCCTGGGCCCGGGGGCCTCGGCTGAAGTGCAGCAGGTGGTTGACAGCGCCCTGCGCCGGGCCGACGGGCGCCTGCGGGCGGCGATAGGCAGCGCCCTGGCAGCGGGGGAGATTCCGGACGAAACGGCCATTGCGCGCGCTACGCGGGTGCCCCTCGCCTTTGCGGCGGGCGAGGCTGACCCCCTGCTGCACTTCCGCTATTTTGAGCAGGTGGCGGCGCCTGCCCGCTGGGGCGCCCCCCTACACGTGGTGCCCGGTGCGGGCCACACGCCTTTCCTGGAAAATCCTGCGGCCTTCAACGCCTTGCTGCTGGATTTCTTGGCCAGCGTAGTTGGACCCCGCCCCGCGGGCGTCAGCATTGGGCGTTAGCGAACGAACGGCTAGTCAGTTGACGGCCCCAGTCGGTAACGGCGACGGGTTTTGCGGGCAATATTGCGCCGGTGGGTATTAACGGTGTGCACGCTCAGATGCAACTCCGTGGCAATTTCGCGGCTGCTGCAGCCGGCCAGCACCAAGCCCAGCACGGCCTGCTCGCGGTGGCTCAACCGGGGGCGCAGCGAGCCCATTTCCTGCTCCAGACGTCGCTGCAGGCGTTCGTCGGTGCAGTGACAGGTGACTTCATCGCCGAACTTGTGGGCGCTGATGTCGGTGTAAATGCTCGCAATGAGCAGCACGTTGCCTTCCTCATCAGCCGAGAGCCCGTAGTTCTGGCGCAGCACGCGCACGTAATGCCCTTGGTGGTGGCGCAACCGGTAGGCCGTGCTGAACACTTGGCCCAGTGTGTCGGCCCGGTAGCGGGCCGCGTATTCAGCCGACAGCACCGTGGCCCGGCCCACAGCCGCCACATCGTCGGGGTGAATGCTTTGGTAAAGCCGTGTGACGCTGAATTCGGTGGCGGGGTAGCCCAGCACCCGCTCTATCCCGGCGCTGACGAACACCGGCTGCTGCGCGCGCACGTCGTGAATAAAAACAAATTGGTTGAGCAGCATCTGTCGCGACAACTCCCGTATGGCGCTGCTAGCCAATTGAACGGGCACGGCGCCATCGCCGTGGGGATACACAGTGCGCCATGTGCGACGCACCCCAGCTAATTCGGGGATGAGGGACGTACCTGAAAACATAACCACCAGTTGTAAGCGTGTGGCAGAGTCGCAAGAGCTGAAAGAAAGATGTCAATATACGTATCACCTGTCAGTTTGTACGCTCTATGATGGGCTAACGGCCTTGGGATGAACGCACCAACCTACAGCAAGTCTTTGCGCTGAGGTGGGCTTACCTTAGCCGCACTTTGCCCCTGGTCTTTGCCCGATGGAACCTGATGCGCCCTCCCTGTTTTCGCGCTCCGCCAATGTCTTGCACATCACGACCCTCGACGCGGGGTGGCGGGACAAAAACGCCGTGCTGCTGCACGCATGCTTCCAACTGCTGACCGCCAACGCCCGCACCTAGCTGGCGGCCCGAACACTGGGGAAAGGACGGGGGCGCTCACAAAGGCAAGGCCCGTACTCAGCGGCACACCACCCGATAATCCGAGTCCCAATAGCGCAAATACAAGGTATCCCCACAAGACCGGGGAACGTTGTATTGATAGAACCGAACCATTTCCCCCTCCGGGCCGAACGACGGGAGTTTGAAGCAGGCGGTCTCCTCCCCCAGGCGCAGTTGCACGTACACGTAGCCTTCGGTATAGAACCCGACCCGCGTGGGCAAGCCCTCGCTCCGTCCCGGGTCGTTGGGGCTGGTCCAGTGCAAGCCCAGCGAGAAGCGCGGCTCAAAGTGGTTCTCCGTTACCTGGTATCCCAGCGCGCGCACGTGGCGCAGGTTGAGGCGGTACACGTCGGCAAAGTCGTCCTGTCGGGCCCACGGCCGGGCCAGCACCGCGGGAAAGCGACGGCCGTAGCGGGCGGCGAAGTCGGGAATTTTCTCCACCACCAGGCGCGGGTTGGTGGTGCGCGGAAACGCGGGCCAGTCGGGGTGGCGGTCCCGCCAGGGCAGGCGGTAGCCCAGGGCGAAGCACAGCCCCGCCCCCAGGAGCACGGCCCCTAGCAGGCAGCGCCGGAACAAGGCTTAAGCAGGGGGCGCCCCGCCACGTGTGGAACCAGTGTTTGCAAGCGCATGGAGAAAAGGGCCTAGCTAACAAGGCCCGGCACGACGGCAAGATAGGCTCCGTTGAATGAACTACTAAACTACCCCGCCCGCTAGCTCCATGTGCACTTGTAGCCGCATTCTACTGCATATGTTGAGTTTACGAAACCCGTCTACCTATCAAATTTTACGAAACCAGGTCAGGGAATGAGTTTAGTAACCCCAGGAGCCCACAAATACACCAAAACTCAACTTGGCGCAGACGCAATTTTAAAGGCTTGTGCCTACCTTGAATTGCATGAAGCCGAAACGTGGGGACCTACAGTTCTTCCACGGCACCATTTCCGCGTAGGAAGTTTTCCAGCTGCCGGGCGCGGGCGGTTTCATGGGCCAGCAGGGCCTGCAGGCGCACCAACCGCTGGCGCATGGCCAGTATCACATCCAGCGCTTCGGGGGGTAGGCTGAGCTCGTGGTAGAGACGGGCCAGGCGGGGCAGCTCGTCGGGCTCGTCCACGATGACGGTTTCGGGCGCGGGCGCGGCCCGCAGCAGGCCGGCCTGCAAAAACTCGTGCAGTTCGGCGGGCGCCAGGCCGTAGCGGACGTTGCACTCCTGGAAAGTGAGGGTGATGAGGTGCGTTTCCATAACAACAAGGGGTTAGGCATCGGGCCGCAGGGCCGCCAGCTGCTTGATGAGGTCTTTTTCTTGGTCGGTGAGGTGCTGGGGCAGCGTCAGGTTCAGGCGCAGGTAGAGGTCGCCGAACTGGCCTTCTCTCCGGTACACCGGAAAGCCTTTGCCGCGCAGGCGCAGGCGGGTGCCGTTGGGGGTTTCGGGCTTGAGCTTGATTTTGACGGGGCCGCTGAGCGTGTCCACGGTTTGCTCGCCGCCCAGCAGCGCTTTGTAGATGCTCACGGGCACGTCTTGGGTCAGGTCGTCGCCGGTGCGGGCGTAGCGGGCGTCGGGCCGAATGCGGAAGGTGATGAGCAACGAGCCGTTGGGACCGCCGTTGCGGCCGGGGCCGCCCTGGTCGCGCAGCCGGATGGTCTGGCCATCGGCCACGCCGGGCTGAATGGTCAGGCGCAGGTTTTTGCCGTTGACAGTGATGGTGCGCGGGCCGCCGCGGTAGGCTTCTTCCAGGCTCAGCTCCAGCTCGGCCTGGTAGTCTTGGCCGGCGCCGGGGCGGGTGCTGCGCCCTCCCCCACCGCCCATGCCGCCAAAGAGCGAACTGAAGAAGTCGGAAAAGTCCTCGCCCTCGCCAAAGGGGCTGCCCTGGCCGCCCCCGAAGCCGCCCCCGCCGCCTTGGGTGTACTGGCTCCAGTCGAAGCCCCCACCGGGCGGGCCGCCGCCGGGCTGCTGTTGGTAACGCTGCCAGTCGGCCCCAAACTGGTCGTACTTCTTCCGTTTCTCGGGGTCGCTGAGGACTTCGTTGGCCTCGTTGATTTCCTTGAATTTCTGCTCCGCCGTTTTGTCGTTGGGGTTGACGTCGGGGTGGTGCTGGCGGGCCAGCTTGCGGTAAGCTTTTTTGATTTGGTCGGGCGTGGCGTTTTTGTCGAGGCCCAGCGTTTTGTAATAGTCTTTGTAATCCATTGCCGAAAGGTCGTTGGGAGTAGCCGAATGCAGAGTGCGCCGGCAAGTTATCGGCGGCGCGCTCTGCATTCGGCTACCTGCGCAAACACGCCACCCGCGGGGGCGCATCACAAACAGGCATCAAAATTGAACAGGCTGTTTCTGAACGGAATTATCCCGTCAAAAGTTGACATTTCGCGCCAACTAAAACCTTAAGCAGTTTTGCACTCGTACATTAAGACAAGATGAAGACCGACACAATAAAATGTGTAACTTGCGTTCTAATAGGGATTCATACTGCTGTTTAAATTATTTCATTTTTAATTTTTCCATGAAATACCCGCAACTCATTTGGGCCGCCCTTCTTCTATTGGTTATGCAGGGCACCGTGGCCCAGGCTCAAACAAAACTGCCGCCGCGCCGACCGGGTGGCGCCGTGCCCGCCCGGGTAAAACTGGCCGCCACCGGCGAGGGCGTGAAAGACGGACTGACCATGCAAAAGGGCCGCATCATCCTGACCGAGTTTGGGGTGACCAACCCGCTCACCGCCGACAAGCAGCTCCTCAACGGCACCACCATCAGCACCACGGGGCTCGTGACGTCCAAAGACGGCACCACTACCCAAATCAACGAAGGCGACCACGTGTCGCTGAGCGGCCGCGTCACCTCCCGCCGGGAAATGGTGGTGGCCGACAGCCTCGCCAAAATCAAGTCTTTTGATGCGCTGCACCCCGGCAAGCGCAAGAAGATGGAAGAAGAGCGCGAAAAAAAGGAAAAGGCCAAGCTGAAGCGCGAAGAAGAAAAAATCAAAGCCAAAGAGAAGGCCGCCAAACGCAAGAAATAAGGATTTCAGCCTGCTACAGCCGGCCGCGCGCCGCTTCGCCTTCGGGCGGGGCGGCGCGTTTGCGTTGGCAAGCGGGCGGGGGCGGCGTTTTGTGTTGCAGAAGCGGGGGTTTGTATAAGGCAGGGCCCGGGACGGGGCCGGACCTTTGCCTTATCAACCAACCCGCCTAATTTATTCATGATGAGCACCATTAAAACAGTTCCCCTGGGCAGCCAGGGCTTGCACGTCCCCATCGAAGGACTCGGCTGCATGGGCATGACGGCCGGCGTGAACGGCATGAGCGTGTACGGCGAGGCCAACGAAGCGGAAAGCGTGGCCACCATCCACCGGGCCCTGGAGCTGGGCGTGAACCTGCTCGACACGGCCGACCTCTACGGCCCCGCCCTGAACGAGCGGCTGGTGGGCCGCGCCATTGCCGGCCGCCGCGCCGACGTGATTCTGGCCACCAAGTTCGGCTTCGAAGTCGACGACCACGAAACCTGGACGGGCGGCTACAACGGCCGGCCCGAGTACGTGCGCAAAAGCATCGAACGCTCGCTGCGCAACCTCGGCACCGACTACGTGGACCTGTACTACCTGCACCGCGTGGACCCCGCCACGCCCATCGAAGACACCGTGGGCGCCATGAGCCGGCTGGTGGAAGAAGGCAAAGTGCGCTACCTGGGCCTGAGCGAAGTGTCGGCCGACATCCTGCGCCGGGCACACGCCGTGCACCCCATCACGGCCCTGCAAACCGAGTATTCGCTCTTCGACCGCGGCGTGGAAGAAAGCGGCGTGCTGCAGGCCACGCGCGCCATGGGCATCGGCTTCGTGGGCTATTCGCCGCTGGGCCGGGGCTTTCTGTCGGGCGACATCAAAACGCCCGATGACTTCGAGCCGAATGACTCGCGCCGCTTCTTTCCGCGCTACCAGGGCGAGAATTTCTACAAAAACCTGGCCCTGGTGGAGAAGCTGCGGGCTTTGGCCGAGGCCAAAGGCGTGACGGCCGCGCAGCTGGCGCTGGCCTGGGTGCTGGCGCAGGACGTAGTAGCCATTCCGGGCACCAAGCGCCGCAAGTACCTGGAAGCCAACGTAACGGCGGCTACTATGCCGCTCAGCCCGACCGAGTTGGCAGAGCTGGAAGCCATCATGCCGGTGGGCAGCCAAGCGGGCGCAGCGTATCCGGAAGGCTTCTAGGCCGTTGGGCGGCGGCACGCACCACGTGGCAGCCAACGCTGGTCATTCCTCCTTCCCGAGTTCGTTTCCGGCGGCGCAGGCCCCGCCCGGATTCAACCGGGTGCAATTTCACGCCGCGCTGTGCCCAAAAATCCTGGCTTTTCCGAGCCGAACAGTTTAACCAGCTTCCCGACACCCGATGAAACCGCCCAGCAAAGAATTTCAGGTGCTGCACACCGTCACGGACTATACCCGCTTTTGCGGGAAACCGGCGCCGGCGCACCCCTTGCTCACCATCCTGGACCTGAGCGAGTCGCGCGGGCAGGCCCCGCCCAAGGGCATCACACCGGTAGTGCCGCAACTCTACAGCATCTGGCTGAAAAAGGGACTAAAAGGCACCATTTACTATGGCCGGCAGTCCTACGATTTTGGCGAGGGCGTGCTGGGGTTTCAGGCCCCGGGCCAGGTGTTTGCCATCGACGAAACGCTGGATTTGTCGGAAATCAGCGGCTGGATGCTGGTGTTTCACCCCGATTTATTGACGAAATACCCACTGGCTAAGAAGATTTTGAGCTATGGCTTCTTCTCGTACGACGTGCACGAGGCCCTCCACCTTTCGGCCAAAGAAGAAGCGGTGCTGGATGGCCTGCTGCGCAACATCAAAGCCGAATACGAGCAGCCCATCGATGCTTTCAGCCAGGACGTGCTCATTTCGCAGCTCGACCTGCTGCTGAGCTACGCCAACCGCTTCTACCACCGGCAGTTTCTGACGCGGCGCACGCCCGAGCACGACCTGCTCAGCCGCTTCGAGGCCTTGGTGACGGAGTATTTTGCGCGGGCGGGAGAACGGCCGCTGCCCACCGTGCAGCACTTCGCCGATGCCCTGCACGTGTCGCCGGCCTACCTCGGCGACATGCTGCGCACCCTCACCGGCCAGAGCACCCAGCAGCACCTGCACCACGCCCTCATCGAGAAGGCCAAACACCTGCTGCTGAGCACTTCGCTTACCGTGAACGAGGCGGCTTTTCAGCTGGGGTTTGAGTACCCGCAGTACTTCACGCGGCTGTTCAAAAGCAAGACGGGGCTGACGCCGGCGGCTTTCCGGTTTTCGGCGCAGTAGGCGCGTGGGCGGGCCTGGCGCATTCGTGGGCCACCGCCTACCTTCGCGGGCCTAACTGCTTTCGGCCCATGCTCTTTTATACTGTGATGAAACCGCTGGTGCAGGTGGCGCTGCGGGTGTTTTTCCGGCGCATGGAGGTACGGCACCGCGAACGCCTCAACCTGCCCGGCCCGCTGCTCTTCGCCGGCAACCACCCCAACACGCTCATGGACCCGCTGCTCACGGCCATTCACACGCGGCAGCCGGTGGCGTTTCTGGCCAAGAGCACGTTTTTCAAGAACCCCGTCATTCGGGCCATCATGGAGTCGGGCAACTCCATTCCCATCTACCGGCGGCAGGACGTCGACAGCGGTGCCGCGCCCGCCACGCCCGAGCAGCTGGCCGCCCAGAACGAGGCCAGCTTCGGCCGTTGCTACGACTACCTGGACCGGCGCGGCACCATCATGATTTTCCCGGAGGGCACCAGCGTCACCGAGCGCCGCCTGCGCCCCCTCAAAACCGGGGCCGCCCGCATTGCGCTGGGCGCCGAAGCCCGCCACGGTTTCGCGCTGGGCCTGAAAGTGATACCCATTGCCACTAACTACTTCGACCCGGCGCGCTTCCGCTCCGACGTGTTGCTGAACGTGGCCCCGCCCATCGTGGTGGCCGACTACGCCGCCGCCTACGCCCAAGACCCCGAAGCCGCCGCCGACCAGCTCACCGACGCCATTCGGGAGGCGCTGGAGCGGCGCTTGGTCATCACGCGCGACGCGGCCGAGGACGAATTTGTGCAGCAGGTGGAGCGCACCTTCGGCGACCACCTCAACC
Source organism: Hymenobacter miniatus (assembly GCF_016427455.1). NCBI lineage: Bacteria > Pseudomonadati > Bacteroidota > Cytophagia > Cytophagales > Hymenobacteraceae > Hymenobacter > Hymenobacter miniatus. Next base: position 543,921 of record NZ_JAELXR010000001.1, on the reverse strand, counting down.
CCGACGACAACCCCGACACGCTCTACGACAACTTTCAGCTTAGCCAGACGCTGCTGCAGGCGCTGGCCTGGTTTGAGCAGCACGCGCCCACGCGCCTGGTGGCCATGCGCCTCCAGTTTCAGGCCTACCTGGCCGAGCTGCGCCGCCACCGCCTCACCGACGAGGCCGTGGAAGGCCAGCGCCGCGGCACCGTGGCCGGCCTGCTCAACCTGGTGCTGGGCGCGCCGGTGTGGCTGTATGGGCTCCTCAACAACTACCTGCCCTACATCCTGCCGTCGATGATAGCCAAGCGCGCCACCGACGACATTGCGTTTGTGGCGCCCATCATGCTGGTGGTGGGCATGCTCACGTTTCCGCTGGCCTACGCGCTGCAGGCCGCGGCCGTGCAGCATTGGCTCACGCACGACTGGCGCCTCACGGCCCTCTACGTGCTCAGCCTGCCCCTCACCGGCTTCTACGCCCTGAGCTATTGGAACACGCTGGCCCCGCGCCTGGACCGGCTGCGCGCCCTGCGCCTGTTCCGCAGCATGCCCGCGGTGGGCCAGGACCTGCTGGCCCGGCGCGCCGAACTGCTGCGCCAGCTGGAAGAAGCGCGGGAAGAGTATCTGGCCAAACGGGTGAAGGCCTGAGAATTGGTCAACAATCAATAAAAAAGGACGTCATGCTGAGCGCAGCGCCAGCATGACGTCCTTTTACACCCGACGACGCCCGTTCCCTCCCCTACTCCAAGGGCATCTGGCCGAACCACATGGTTTTGCCGCTGCGGTTTTCGCCGAAGTACACGATGCTGTTTCTGCCGCCCATGGGCAGCTGCGGCATCGAGTTGTTGAGGAAATACTGCTCGTTGCCGAATTTGGCAAAGTTGCTGAGCTTGGCCGAAGCCAGGTCGATTTTGGCCACGGCGGGGTAATACAGCACCTTGGCCGTGCCCGCCTCCATGCCGCCCATTTCGCGCACGCCCGTGATTTCGCCTATCATCCAGTACACGCTGCGGCCGTCCTGGCCGAGGTAGGTATGCTGCTCGTTGGGGTTTTGCTCGCTGAACTTGTTGTTTTCCTGGCGGCGCACGCCGTACTGGGCGCGCAGCTGGCCCTGCGGGTCGAAGTGAAACATCATCACGTCGCGGTAGTCTTTCAGGGTTTCGGAGCTGCTCATGCTGGTGCCGCCCTTGCCGGCCAGGCTGGTCAGGCCGCCCACCAACCCGCCGCCAAACGCCGCCGTTTTGGGGGCACCCGTGCCAATCAGGCCCTTGCGCTCGAACTTAAACGCTTGGCCCTGAATGAGCAGGTCACCGTTGGGCAGCACCGTGCCGCCCGTCACCTTGAAGCGCTTGCCGGTGTATTCGGGCGTGCGCTTTTGAGTGGGCGGGGTTTGCAGCTTCTTCTCAAAGTCGTCAATCGGCGTGCTGGTGAGGTAGCGCACCGCGCCGCCTTTTATTTGGGCCAGCTGGAAGTTTTTGGCCTTGAAGTTTTCTTCCTCCGGCTCGCGGGTGCCGCCGTTGGCCACCAGCGACGGAATGTATTGGGCGAAGTACTCGTCGGCCTTGTCGTTGGCCGGGCCGAAGAGGGAGAGCGTGCCGTCGGCGCTCTGGGCCATGCCGTTCACCAGCCAGGCGCCGTTGGGCGAGGCCAGGGCCACCCGCTCGCGCTCCTTGGTGTCGGCCCCCACCCGCACGAAAGCGTAGTTGGTGGGCGCGTCGGCGTTCTTTTTGCCCCCGGCCGGCGAGGGCGCAAACACGAAGCCCAAGTCGTATTCGGGGTCGGCGCTGTCATCGGCGTCCTCGTCGCGGTCGCCCTGCGGGTCCAGTTTTTTGGCCTCCACCACGCTCATGGGCTTCTCGAAGTTCAGCGGCGTGTCGCTCACCAGCTCCAGGTCTTTGTTGAATTTGAGGACGTGAAACTCCTTGTACATTTTCATCGGGTCCATGCCCTTGCCCAGCTTGTCCTTCACGGAGGTGAGGACGACCACGGTACCGGTCTGGTCGTAGTCGGCGTGGGTGAGGTATTGGTAGTAGGCGCCGTTGTCGCCGCGGGGCTTCACCTTTTCCAGTATTTCGACCTTCTTGTTGTAGCCCCCCCACACCCAGTCCCATTTGTAGTGCACCTGCTTGCGGCGCAGCACCAACGTGCCCATCATGTTGGGCTCCACGGTCACGCCCAGCACGTCGTAGAGGTCGCCCTTGTAGCGCTTCACCTTTTCCACGGGCTCTTCGCTTTCGTCCATGCCCTTGAAGTTGAATTGCTTATCGAAATGATAGGTTTCAAACTTCACCTTGCGGTTGTTGGCCTTGGTGCAGAACACGAGGTCGACTTTGTTGGCCGGCTCGTCAATCTTCACGTCGTCGAGAAAGCCGCGCTTGGCCTTGCCCGATACGTCGTGGGTTTTCTCGATGGCCAGCTTCTGGGCCAGCAGCGGGGCGGGAAGCAGCGCAGCCGCCACGGCAGCAGCCGGCAGCCAGCGCCCAAAGGCGAGGGGTTTCATGAAGTGAACAGAAGAAGGTGGCGTGAAGAGCCAACGCATTGGCCTTCACAAAGGAACCCTTCTGTTTTACCCTCGGCAATCCGTACTGGCGGGCATATTTACGTCCGTGCTGGTACGGAGAACGCACCACCAATGTGAGGCCATAGCATTGGCATTGCATGTATGCTGAAGCTAATCCGGTCAAAACAGACCACCTTGCTCCAACCCTTTAAGAGAAGCAACCGACTTTATTCCACTACTACACGCTGGGTCATCACACCTGTACTGGTATTCAGGCGCATCACGTACACGCCACGAGGCAAGTCCGCCACTGAAATAACAGCCTCGGGAGCGGCAATTTCAGCCTGGCGCACCTGACGACCGAGTGCGTCAAATAAGGTAGCGAAAATAGTGCTCTGCAATGCTACAGTGCGCCGCACGGTCACTTGCTCGCGGGCCGGGTTGGGGTACACGTCCACGCCCGCAAGCTGCGGGGCGCGGGCGCTCAGCACCCCGGAGCGGTTCAGGAACACGCGCACGGTGTTGTCGCCGGCGCAGCCGACCACCACGTCGGCCTTCAGGTCCCCGTCCACGTCGGCCAAGTGCAGGGCCACCGGGTCGGTCCCGGTGGGGTAAACGGTGGGGGCGCCGTAGCGGGCCAGGCCAAGGCCTCCCGTGTGTTGAAACACCTGGAGCTGGTTGTCGGCCGTGATGACCAGCATTTCGGGCCGCTGGTCGTCGTTGAGGTCCTGCAACAACACCTGTCGCGGGGCGGCCGAGAGGGGGTACGCGGCCGGGGTGCCGAACCCGGCCGTGCGGGAATTCAGGAAAAAGGTGATTTCCGAACTGCCTTCGTGGGCAATGGCAATGTCGGGCAGCAGGTCGCCGGTCACGTCGCCGGTGGCCACGAACACGGGCCGCTGGCCGGCGCTGGGCAGGCGCTGGGGGGTGGCGGAAGTGCGCCAATCGGGTCCGAGGCCGGCGCCGATGCTGCCGGCCACCACCGCCGTGAACTCGTTGCCGGTGGGGTTGGTCGTCACCACGTCCATCAACCCGTCGCGGTTGAAGTCGTCGAGGGCCAGGCTGGAGGGGCGGTAGTTGGTCTGGTGGAAGTTGGTCGTGGTGGCCACGCGCGTGGCCGAGACCAGCCGCTGCCAGCGCGGCCCCGCGGCCACGACGAAGACTTGCGGGTCGTGGGTGTAGGCAAAATCAATGTAGCCGTCGCCGTCGAGGTCGCGGGCCAGCAGCTGCGCGGTTACCAAATCCTGTTGCGGGCCGAAAAAGTTGGCGTTATTGCTGTTGACGACGGGCGTAAAGGTGCCGGTGCCGTCGTTGTTGTTGGTGAGCAGCGTGTACGCGTTGCTGGGCGCGCTCACGGCCACCAGGTCGATGGGGAGGCGCGAGGACATGGGGCCCAGCGGCACGGCCACCAGGCCCGAGGGCGCGGTGCCCGTGGCGTATGTGCCCGCGGGCGTGCTGGGAAAGCTGCCACCGGCCCCTTGCAAATACACCCCCACGGAGTTCAGCCCGCGCTGGCACACGGCGATGTCGGGGCGGAAGTCCTGGTTGAACTGGCCCACGGCCAGCGCGCTGGGGGAAGCACCGGCTGGAAGTGGGATGACGGCGCCGGCCTGCAGCCGTACGGCAGGTGGGCCAATTTGAGCAACGGCCGCATCAACAGAAGCGAGCAAGGCAAGTAATGGTAGAAATTTGTTCATTTTGAGAAAGATGATGTTTCAACGACTATTTATGTCCTTTCTGCTCCTGTCTTAGCAAGCGGCAGAAAGAACTGAGGGCGAGTTACCCCAGCACCGCCCCGGCCAACAGCGCCACCGCAATGATGGCCACGCTTGGCACTTTCTCCCACAGCAGCAGCAAGAACGTGGTGCCCACCAGCAGCGGGTTCAGCGGCAGCGAATCTATCGGCCCGAGGTGGAACGGCAAGTCTAGCAGTCGGTAGGGCAGCGGGTGGTAGAGCAGGAACGTGGCCGCGCACACCAGCCCCGCGCTCACGGCGTTGATGCCTTCCAGCGAGGCCTGCACCACGCGGTACTGCCGCAGCCGGTCCCAGAAGCGAATGACGAAGAAGATGAGGAACGTGCCCGGCAAAAAAATGCCCGCCACGCCCACCAGCGCGCCCAGTATTTGCACGCTGGCCCCGCCCATGGGCCGCATGGCCAGCGCCCCGATGTAGGCCGCCACCGAAAAGTTGGGCCCTGGCATGGCCTGCACCAGCCCCAGCCCCGACAAAAACTCCGGCCCCGTGAGGTAGTGCTTGAATTCCACAAACTCGGCGTAGAGCAGCGGAGCCAGCACCTGCCCGCCCCCAAACACCAGGGAGCCGTTGCGGTAGAAATTCTCGAACAGCCGCACCGGCAGCAGGCGAGTGTAGTGGCCCAGCACGGCCGCCCCCACCAGCGTGCCAAACCACAGGAAAAAATTGGCCCACTCCACGCGCAGGGGCTTTTTCTCCTGAATGATGGCGTGCTTGCGGTAACGCACCGTCGTCACGGCGCCACCGGCCAGCAGCAGCAGCGGCAGCATCCAGGGCAGCTGAAAGAAATAGGCCAGCATGGCCGCCGCCACCATCAGGGCCACGGCGGTTTTGGTGTGAATGACTTTCTCGGAAATCTTGTAGGCCGAGAAGGCCACGAAGCCCACGGCCACCGGCTGCACAAACTGCACCAGCGCCGCCACCCGCGCCGGGTCGAGGTGGCTGAGGGTGAGGCCGGCCAACGTCATGAGCGTGACGGCCGGCGTCATCCAGACCAGCAGGGTGAGGTAGGCCAGGTTGGGCCCGCCCAGCCGGAAGCCGATGACGGTGATGGTTTGGGTAGACGTGGGGCCCGGCAGCAACGCGCACAGGGCCTGCAGTTCCAGCAGCTCGGCCGCGCTGATGTAGCGGCGCTTCTCCACCAGCAGCCGAAAAAACATGGCCAGGTGCGCCTGCGGCCCCCCAAAGGCCGTGCAGGCCAGCAGGGCCACGTCTTTCAAAAAAATAATGCCCCGCACCCGGCGCGTGCGCCTGCCCGAGCGCCGCGGGGGCGGCGTGAGCGACACGGGCGCGCCGGGCGGCGGGGCGGGATTCGTTGTCATTCCGAGCAGAAAATCTGTCATCCTTCGCTGCGCTCAGGATGACAAACGGTTCTGATTTGCTTCTTTACTTCTTCTTCAACCCCAGCTCAATCAGGCGCTCGTTCAGGAACTCGCCGGCCGTGATGTCGGCTTCCTTCTTGGGGTTGTCGGGGGTCACGCAGTGCTCCAGGGCGGCCAGGCTCATTTCCGAGCGCGGGTGCATGAAGAAGGGAATGCTGAAGCGCGAGGTGTTCATTTTCTCGCGGGGCGGGTTCACCACGCGGTGGATGGTGCTCTTGAGCACGCCGTTGGTGAGGCGCTGCAGCATGTCGCCCACGTTCACCACAATCTGGTCGGGCAGGGCCGTGATGGGAATCCACTTGCCGTCGCGGCGCTTCACCTGCAGGCCGTCGGCGCTGGCGCCCATCAGCAGGGTGATGAGGTTGATGTCGCCGTGCTCGGCGGCGCGCACGGCGTCGGCGGGCACCGCCTCGGGGTCTTCGATGGGGAAGTAGTGAATGGGGCGCAGGATGCTGTTGCCGTGCTTCACCTTGTCGTCGAAGTAATTTTCGGGCAGGTGCAGGTACAGCGCGATGGCCCGCAGCACGTCCTGGCCGGCGCTTTCCAGCGTGCGGTAGGCACGGAAGGTGCTTTCCTTGAAGGTGGGCACTTCCTCGGGCCAGATGTTGGCGGGGTACTCGTTCTTGATGGGGTCCTCTTCTTCCACCTCCTGGCCCACGTGGAAAAATTCTTTCAGGTCGCCGGTGTTGCGGCCCTTGGCGTGCTCCTTGCCTTTGCTGATGTAGCCGCGCTGGCCGGCCAGCGCGGGGTTTTCGTAACGCTGCTTGGCTTCGTCGGGCAGTTGGAAGAACGCCTGCACGTCGGCGTACAATTGTTTGGTCTGTTCGTCGTTGAGGCCGTGGTTTTTCAGGGCCACAAAGCCAATATTTTGGTAGGCCTCGCCGAGCTGCTGCACGAAGCGGGCCTTGCGCTCGGGGTCGCCGGAACGAAAGTCGGCGAGGTCGAGCGAGGGAATTTGGTCAAGAAGTTGGTCTTGCATGGGAAAATTAGGTTTACTTTGGGGCGTGTAAAACCCCTGGTGGGCAACGCCGCAAGTTAATCAAAACCTTGCACCGGGCGCTTGTTCCCTGCCGAAGGACGTTGCGCATCCCTTTCCAATCAACAATTACTACCAACTCTTTTGCTTACTTTTTTTACAACATGAAAACTCCATTCTGGCTGCTGAGCAGCACCCTCACCCTGGCCGTCCTCGCCAGCTGCGAAACGAGCAAGCCGGCAACCGACGTGAGCGCCTCGGCTGGCAGCAACACCGCAGCCACTGGCGCGCGCACCAGCGGCGAAAGCATGGAGTCGAACGGCATCCGCCTGACGCCCTTCGGCGACTCGCCCAAGTTCCCCGAAGCGCAAATGCAGCTGCGCGCGCCCATCGCCAACTCGACGGTACCCAGCGGCGAAGTGCCGTTCAACTATCAGATTACCAACTTCCAGCTCACCAAAATGAGCGGCGGCCCGCACATGGCCGAGATGGCCAACTCGATGAAGGGCCAGCACATCCACAACATCGTGGACAACGAGCCCTACACCGCCCATTACGAGACGAGCTTCAGCAAAGCCATTCCCGACGGCCAGCACGTGGTGCTCTCGTTCCTGTCGCGCTCCTACCACGAAAGCCTTAAGCACCGCGGCGCCTACGACCTGCGCGTCATCAACGTGGGCAACGGCGCGGCGCCCGCCACGCCCATCATCAACGTGAACGGCCCCAACCTGTTCTACAGCCGCCCGAAAGACACCTATTCCGGCGCCGATGCCAAGCGCATCATGCTGGACTTCTACCTCGTGAACACCACCCTGGAGCCCGGCGGCAACCGCGTGCGCGCCACCATCAACGGCACCGAGTTCATGCTCGACAAGTGGATGCCCTACATGATGGAAGGCCTGCCCGCCGGCGAAAACACCGTGAAGCTGGAGCTGGTCGACAGCAGCGGCACCCTCATCCCCGGCCCTTACAACTCCGTGACGCGCAAGTTCACGGTGGCCCCTTAAGGCGCCCCGCGGCGCTGTCGCCGTGGTTGCTTCGTAATGCTTTTCAAAAAGTCTCTTGGCTCGCCCAAGGGACTTTTTTGATTCTGGCCGTTTGTTGTTCTGGTTCTACCTTGCCCGCCATGCCCGCTGTCCCTCCCGATTCTGCTGCCGCCGCTGCGCCCTTGCTCACCCGCGAGCAGGTGCTGCGCGCCCTGCGTCAGGTGGCCCGCGAGGGCCGGCCGCTGCCGCCCGGCACCGTGTACGAGCTGGTGTACCGGGGCCGCCGCTACCCGCCGCGTGCCGTGGCCGAATTGGCCTACCGCCTGGCCACCGGCAACCCCGCCGCCCACTGGCCCCGTGCCGCTGGTGCCCCCACCAATGCCCTGCTCGAAAGCCTCGATTTTACCATCAGCACCAAGCGGCCGGTGCTCACCTCTGGCTCCGGGCCCGACGGCGAGGAAACCGCTCGTCAGCAGGCCGAGGATTTGTACACCGGCTTGCCCAAGGAAGACCCGGAGGCTCCCGTTACTGGCCGGCCGGCCTCGGCCACTCAGGCGGCAGAGCCAACGGCGCCCTACGCCCCGCCGGCCTACTCGCGTGCCGATGCGTTGGCCGAGCTATTCATTGACGCACCTTCGCTGGACGCGGCGCTGGCCGGGCTAACCCGCCGGCGCAACCTGCTGCTGCAAGGGCCGCCCGGCACCGGCAAAACTTTTCTGGCGCGGCGGCTGGCCTGGCTGCTGCTGGGCGCCCAAGACGAGCGCCGCGTGGAGTTGGTGCAGTTCCACCCCAGCTACGGCTACGAAGATTTTATGCTGGGCTTCCGCCCCGATGCCGAAGGCCGCTTTCACCTCGTGCCCGGCGTGCTGCCGCTGCTGTGCCAGCGCGCCGCGGCCGACCCCGAACGGCCGTACTTCTTGCTGATTGACGAAGTGAACCGCGGCAACGTGCCGCGCATTTTCGGCGAGCTGCTGCTGTTGCTCGAAGCTGATAAGCGCGGCCCGGCCCACGCCCTGCGCCTGCCCTACGCGCCACCCGAAATGCCGCGCTTCTTCGTGCCCGACAACCTGTACGTCATCGGCACGCTCAACTTGGCCGACCGCTCGCTGGCCCCGCTGGACTATGCGTTGCGCCGCCGTTTTGCCTTCGTGCAGCTCCAGCCGCAGTTTGGGGAGCCGTTGCGGGCCCACCTCGCGGCCCAAGGCGTGCCCGCCCCGCTCATCGAGCGCCTGTGCACGCGCATGAAGGCCCTCAACCAGACCATTGCCGACGACCCCGAGCTGGGCCCCGACTTTGAGATTGGCCACAGCTACTTCTGCCAGCCGCCCAAAAACGAACCAGCCGAAGCGTGGCTCCGGCTGGTTCTGGAACAGGAAATAGGCCCCCTGCTGGGCGACTACTGGCGCGAGCAACCCGCCATAGCCGCGGGCCAGTTGCGCAAGCTGCTGGCCTAGACGCGACCTGCGGGGCAGGCCGCTGGTCACATAGTTGGTGTCTTACTCAATAAACTTTTGTTGCACTGCACGCTAGCGCAGATGGTTTTTGGCGGGGACGGCGGTTGCAGGCCGGGCTTTGCACACGCCAATGGTAGCCCCGTTGAAGGCCGGGCTCAGCGTCACGGCGGCATCGGCGTAGCCGGCGTAGGTGACGGTGGCCTGCATGGGCCCGGCGTGGGCCGGCACGTTGAAGGTGAATTCGCCGGCGGCGTTGGTGACGGTCATTTGGCTGGTTCCGGTGAGCACCACCACGGCCCCAGGCAGGGCGCGGGCGCCGTCCATAATTTTGCCAATCAACGTCACCGTGGCAGCCGGCGCAGCCGTAGTCGCCGCAGAAGCCACAGTTCGCGCCTTAACGGGCGCCGGGGCCAGCTTGCTGCTATCGGGTGCCAGTTCTCGTGCCTGCACGGCCGGTGCCGACAAAGCGAGGAAGAAGAAAGCGGCGAGGGACGAGAGCAACAGGCGCATGGTAACGGGGCGTTTATTTGAACAATACAAAGGTACCGTGGCACCGAGGCCAGCCTTTTTAGCTTCGTTCAATCCGGGCATTCGGGCGACAAACACCTTGGTTTGCCCAGCCACCGAATCGCAACAGCCCACCAGCGTTGCGATGCTGCTCAGCTTACACAGACCAGGCTGCTATAGGTAAACAGGCTGCTCCTGATTGGCGGGCGCGTCAGGCGTAGTATTGGTCCACCTTTGTGCGGTGCTTCTCGTAAGCCGCCCATTCCGCTTGTTGCGCTGCTACCGCCTGTGATACCGCTGCCCACCCTCTACTACTTCCTGTGCTATGCCTGGAACCGCCTGCCCGAGCCAGCCGTGCTGCAGGCCACCGAGGCGGCGGCGTTTCAGCGGCCCTGGGGGCTCCTGGCCCAGGTGTTGCTGCACGGCACCCGCCGCCTGCTCAAGCAAGGGATTCCCCCCACCTTCGAAGCTCACCACGCCGAGCTGACCAGCCTGCGCGGCCGCATCGAGCTGGCGCCCAGCCTGGGCCGGGGGCTGCTGGCCCGGGGCCGCGCCCTTTGCACGTTCGACGAGTTGGAGGCTTCGTCGCCGCTGCTGCGGCTGCTGGCGCAAACGCTGGTCCAGCTGGTCACCGCCTCGGACCTGCCGCTGGCCCTGCGCCGCGAGCTAAGCCACCTCCGGCAACGCTTACCGGCCCTGCCCACCACCCTGCCCGAACCCGCGCCCACCGCGGCTACTTTCCGTGAATTGCGCCGGCAGCGCCCCGATGGCCAGCAGGCGTTTCTGCTGCACGTGTGCGAGCTGGTGTGGCTCACGGCCCTGCCCCAACCCAGCGCCGGCGGCCGCAGCCGCTTCGCCGATTTCCGGCGCGACGAGGCGTTGATGGCGCGCGTGTTTGAGCAATTCACGCGCAACTTCTTCCGGCGCGAGCAGCGTCGCTACCGCGTCTTCGCCGAAACCATTGCCTGGCAAGCCGAAGCCGCCCAGCCCGACGACCTGGCCCTGCTGCCCACCATGCTCACGGATACCACGCTCGACGCGCCCGACCGCAAAATCATCCTCGATACCAAGTACTACGCCGCGGCCCTGCGCCCGCGCTACGACCGGCAGCGCCTCATTGCGCCGCACCTCTACCAGCTCTACGCCTACCTGCAAAACCAGCAGCCGGCTCCCGGCCAAACGCTGGAAGGCATTCTGCTGTACCCGGCCGCTGCCCAGGCCGTGGACGTGCGCTACACCCTGGGCGGGCACCCCGTGCGGGTGGTCACCCTCAACCTGCACCAGCCCTGGCCCGGCATTGCCGCCGATTTGCTGCGGCTGGTTGAGTAAACGGCCGACCGCTGGCTGGTTGCCGGGAAGGCACATTGAGCAGCAGCTAGGCACAAAAAAACGGCCCAAACTTGCGTCTGGGCCGTTTTATGACTAGAGAAGATTGGGGGCTGGCTGTTGGCCAGCGGCCAATTACTTCTTCTCTTCGGTGGTCGTGGTGGTGGTGGTAGCGCCGGCAGCGGGAGCAGCAGCAGCGTCGGTGCCAGCAGCGGGAGCAGCAGCATCCGTGGTGGCGGGAGCCGTAGCGTCAGCAGCGGGAGCTACTGCGGTGGTGTCGGTGGTGGTAGTGGTGGTCGAGGTCTCGGTGCCAGCGGCAGGAGTCTCAACGGTGGTCGACTCGGTCGACTTCGACTCGCAAGAGGTCAGACCAGCGGTGAGGGCGAGGCCCAGAGCAGCAACTTTAAACAGGTTGTTCATTTTAGGGTAATTTTGAAAGTGGGTTAACTTAAAAACGCCCTTTATCCCGCCTTCCTGAAAAGGTAACCCGGGCCAGAAAAATATTTTTTCGTCGGGTTACTTGCTGCCCGCAGCCGTATTAACAACCAAAGTGAATGAGCAGGGGCAATCCAACTTCCTCTTCTTTGACTCCTACTGACGACGCGCTCATTGCCGCCATTCGCTCCGGCGATGAGCGGGCGCTGGCCCACCTCTACCGGCTGCACTGGCCCATGGTGTCGCACTTCGTGCTGCAAAACAGCGGCTCCGAAGACGATGCCCAGGACGTGTACCAGGAAGGCGTGATGGTGTTTTATGAAAAAGTACGCGACGGCTCTCTGGAGCTCAGCTGCCAGATTAAAACCTACCTCTACGCCGTGTGCCGCCGCCTGTGGCTGAAACGCCTCACGAGCAAAAGCCGCTTCGGCGTGCGCCTGCTCGACGACGAGGAGCACGGCCCCTACCTCAACACGGGGGCCGAAGAAGATGTGCTGGCCGCCGAGGAACAGGACCGCCGCTTCAATACCATGAGCGAGGCCCTGAACCACCTGGGGGAGCCCTGTCGTTCGCTCTTGGAAGGCTTCTACCTGCTCGACAAATCGATGCAGGACCTGACGGCAGAATTCGGCTACACCAACGCCGATAATGCTAAAAACCAGAAGTATAAATGCCTCGTGCGCCTCAAGAAATTATTCTTTGCCCATTATAAAGAAGAGCCGATTTAACTACCACTAGCTGCGCGCAAACGGCGTGCAGAAATTCAATTTGCTTACCGCTGCCGCTCCCACCGGCAGGCTTACCCCATGATGACTGAAGCAGACTATTACGCCTTATTTGAAGCCTACGCCGACGGCGAGCTGGCCGGGCCCGCCCGCGCCAACCTCGAAGCGCGCATGGCGGCCGACCCGGATTTTGCCCTCCGCTACGCCGACTTCACCGAGCTGACCGGCACGCTGCGGGCCTACCGCCAGCGCCAGCAAGCGCGGGAGCAACTGCGCGGCATTCACGCCGCCATGCTGGCCGCCGAAGCGCCCGAAGCCGCCCCGGCCGCCGAGCAACCCGCCAAGCTGACGCCCACCGTGAACCCGATGCTGCGCATTTCGCGCACCGAGCGCAAGCTGCGCGAGTTTTGGAGCGGGCACCGCGCCACGGTGGGCGTGGCCGCCTCGGTGGCCGTGATGGCCGTGTTTGCCACGCTGCTGGGCTTGGACATCTGGCGCAACTCGCACCTGCCCACGCCGAGCGGCTATCAGGCACTGCGCCGCGAAGTCGAGCGCATCAAGAAGAGCCAGAAGGACCTGAAACTGACCTTGAACACGCAATTGGGCAAAGAAACTGCACCCGTCGTGGCCAGCAAGTTTAGCGGCACGGGCTTCGCCCTGACGTCGGAAGGTTACCTGGTGACCAGCTTTCACGTAATTCAGGGCGCTGATTCTGTGCTAATTGAAGGCCGTAATCATCAGCGCTACCGCGCCGAGCCGGTGTATTCGGACGTGAAGCACGACCTGGCCATCCTGCGTATCACCGACAAAAAGTTTACGGGCTTTGGCCGGCTGCCCTACGCGGTGAAGTCGGGCCAGGCCGACCTCGGCGAACGGGTGTTCACGCTGGGCTACCCACGCGAGGATGTGGTGTACGGCGAAGGCTCGCTGAGCGCCCGCTCGGGTTTCGAGGGCGACACGGCCTTCTACCAGGTGAGCATCCCGGTGAACCCCGGCAACTCGGGCGGCCCGCTGCTGGACGAGCGCGGCAACCTGATTGGCGTGGTGAGCGGCCGCCAAAACGACGCCCAGAGCGCCGCCTTCGCCACCAAGTCGTCGTACTTGGTGCGGCTGGTCGATTCGCTGGCCGCCACGGCCAAGGCCACGGCACCTTACCACCTGCCCCGCTACGGGCAGTTGGCCGGCTCGGGCCGTCCGCAGCAGTTGAAAAAGCTGCAGGACTACGTGTTTGTGGTGAAGGTATACGAGAAGGACTAACACCGTCCGCCAACACCGCCTGACCACAACTTACAACGGCCCTGTTTCTTACGAGAAGCAGGGCCGCCTTCTTGTTGCAGACTTTGATTTAATTATTTATATTTATTGATATAAACCTGAGACCTTTGGCAGCCCGGCTCCACCGCTGGGCTTGTTTTCGATAACCTTGAGTGGGCAAATGCAGTATTCAGGCCAGGATAAACGGCGTTTGTCCATTCTCCTTTGTCTTTCTTAACTCCGCACTCCGTGGCTCAAAATCAACAAACCCCGCCTACCGGTAATGACGTGGCCGGCTCGGCCGTTTTCAAGAAATTTCTCAGCACCGCCGAGGGCTACATCAAACAGCCCACGCGCATGAAAAAGCTGCTAACGGACGCGTACCAGAAAGCCAGCCAAAAGAACGAAGTAGGCACGTTGGCCCACGAAGCTTGGGAAACGCTCCAAACCATGTTCCGGCTCATCAAAGCGTCGATTTCGGGTGAGTACACGGGCGTGCCCGGCACCACCGTGGCGGCGGCCGTGGCCGTGCTTATCTATTTCCTGAGCCCCATTGACCTGATTCCGGACTTCATTCCGGTGCTGGGCCTGCTCGACGACGTGGCCCTGGTGGCTTGGTTCTCGACCACGCTCAAGCACGAGATGGACAAATTTCACGAATGGGAGCTGACGCGGCCGGCGCTGGCTGCCGCCGGCGGCAACAGCGACAAAACCGCTGCCGAAGAAAAAGCCAATGCCATGGGCTCGCCCTATGCCGCCACCGCCACGGACCGCGCCCAGCCCGCTGCCGAGTCGGCCAAGCAGCACGGCACGCACTCCGAGCACTCCCCCACTTCGCCCCGCCGCGAGTCCAACACCGATTCCGGCCTGGGCTCGCCCGAGAGCAGCAGCCCGCGCCCCGTGCACGAGGCCGGCGACGACGCCCAGCCCACCGGCCCCACCAGCGGTGCCACGGTGCGCACCTGGGAAGGCAGCCGCAACGCCACCGATGCCGGCGCTCTCGACAGCGGCGGCAACGTGCGTTAGTCCCACAAGCCTATAAAAAAAGGCCCCGGAACCATGGTTCCGGGGCCTTTTTAGTTCATAGCAACTATAGCAAGAATATCTGGCGGACCACCACTACGCAGCGGCGGCGTGCTCGCGCACGTAGCGCACAAAGTCGCCCACGGTGAAGAGGGGCACCTCGTCGGGGATGGTGATGCTGAAGTTGCGCTCCAGTTCCAAGATGATGTCGACGACGTCGACGGTGTCGAAGCGCAGGTCGCGGGCGAGGCTCGCGGTTTTGCGCACGCGGCTGGCCCGAATGGCTTTGCGCTTGCTGATGATGCGGAATACCTGCTGCTCGATGGTGGCGGTATGGGCGGGGCTAGTGGTGGATACGTACATAATAGTTGCGAAAAAAACGGTGAGGCGGGGGCGACTAGCGCGGCGGCGCGAGGTGCCCGTCGGGGTGGGATGGAGTGGTTAGTGCTGCAACAAAAACCTACCGACGGGCACCGACAACGCAGAAATGGTTAGGCTAGTACAGGCGGCCGGGCCGCCTGTACTTCTTCAGAGTCCACCTCTTCGGAATTGGTTGCAAGCTGGTCGGGATTTTTTCCGGAAATTTTTCCTTTGAGCGTTTCGCTCAGCAGATACATCACCGGCACCACCAGCAGCGTGATGCCCGTGGCGAACACCAGACCGAAAATGATGGTCCAGGCCAGCGGGCCCCAGAACGTCACCGACTCGCCGCCGATGAAGAAGTGCGGGTTGCCCGAAGCGAACAGCTCGTAGAAGTCGATGTTCAGGCCGATGGCCAGCGGGATGAGGCCCAGCGTGGCGGCCGTGGCCGTCAGAATCACGGGGTTGAGGCGGGTGCGGCCGGCAAGCACGATGGCCTCGCGCAGCGGCATGCCCTGCGAGCGCAGGATGTCGGTGAATTCAACCAGCAGAATGCCGTTTTTCACCACGATGCCGGCCAGGGCGATGATGCCCACGCCCGTCATCACAATGCTGACGTTCATGCCGGTGATGGCCAGGCCCCAGAACACGCCGGCAATCGAGAACAGCACTTCGGAGAGGATGATGACCGGCTTGCTGAACGAGTTGAACTGCGTGACGAGGATGAGGAAGATGAGGGCCAGAGCACCCAGGCCGGCCATGGGCAGGAAGTCGGTGGTTTCCTTCTGGTCTTCTTCGGCGCCTCCCATCTTCACGTTGTAGCCGGCGGGCACAGGGAAGGACTTGAGGGCTTGCTTCACCTGGGCGGCCACGTCGGGGCCGGTGAAGCCGTTGAGCACGTTCGAGCTGATGGTGATGATGCGCTTGGTGTCTTTGCGCTTGATGCCGCCGTAAGTGCTGCCGTAGCTCACGTCGGCAATGGCCGAGATGGGCACTTGGCGCACCTGGCCGGTGGCGTCGCGGAACGTAAGCGGGGCGTTCACCACGGCGTCCACGTCGTTGCGGTAGGGCTTGGCGTAGCGCACCTGGATGGGGTACTCGTCGTCAGCGGTTTTGAATTTGCTGGCTTCCGAGCCGTAGATGGCGGTGCGGACTTCCAGGCCAATCTGGCCGGTGCTGATGCCTTCGCGGTTGGCGCGGGTGCGGTCGATGTTGACGGCAATTTCGGGGTTGCGGTCTTCGAGGTTGGAGCGCAGGTCTTCGATGCCGCCGATGCGCAGCGAGTCGACGTAGCGCTCCACTTTCTTGGAGAGCTTGGCCAAGGCCGGGTAGTCGTCGCCGCTCACCTCGATGGCGATGGGCTTCTGCTGGGGCGGGCCGCTGGCTTCCTGGTCCACCGACACTTCGGCGCCGGGGATGCCTTTTACCACCTCACGGATTTTGTCCATGTAGGTGCTGGTGGCGGGGCCTTTGCGGTCGCTCAGCTCCTTGAAGGCCACGCCCACCTTGCCCATGTGCGACTGCGACACGCCCGAAGCCGTGGCCTCGCTGGGGTCGCCGGCGCCGATGGCCACGTTGGTAATGACCGATTCCACGTCGGGGTTCTGGCGGCCGATGACGCCGTAGATGCGGTTTTCCAGTATCTGCGTCACCGAGTCGGTCACTTCCACGCGGGTGCCCACGGGCATGCGCAGGTAAGTGTAGATGAACTTGGGGTCGCCTTTGGGAAAGAAGTCTACCTTGGGGCCGCGGATGCCCACGGCCACAAACGAGCCGATGAACAGCACCAGCACGCCCACCATCACGAGGGCCGGGTGGCTAATGGCCCAACGCACCAGGTCGGCGTAGCCGTTCTGGAAGCGCGGCAAGGCGCGGGTCTGGAACCAGGCAATCATTTTCACCAGCACGAAGCGGTCGAGGGCAATGAAGGCGGCCAGGGCCAGGCACAGGTTGCCGAGGAAATGGCCCAGCAGGCCGGTGGCTTCCCCGTCGGGACCAACCTCGGGCGTTTTGCCCATGGCCGTGAGGTTGAACAAGATGCCCAGGCCCACCAGCACGGCCATGGTGATGAGGAAACCGCGGGTGGCTTTGGGCTTGCTGTGCAAGTCTTCTTCAAAATGCTCTTCGCGGCTCATAAAGCTCACGGCGAACACCGGGTTCATGATGAAGGCCACCACCAGCGACGACATCAGCGTGATAATCAGCGTGACGGGCAGGTAGTACATGAACGAGCCCACGATGCCGGGCCAGAACATGAGCGGCACAAACGGCGCCACCGTCGTCAGCGTGCCGGCCAATACGGGCACGAATACTTCGCCAGCGGCGAATTTGGCCGCTTTCTTGGTGCTCAGGTCGGGGTGCTCGTGCAGCAGGCGGTGGGTATTTTCAATCACCACAATGGCATCATCGACCACGATGCCCAGCGCCAGCAGGAAGGCAAAGAGCACAATCATGTTCAGCGAGAAATCGAAGCCTGGGATGATGAGAAAGGCCAGGAACATCGAAATCGGCACGGACAAGCCCACGAACATGGCGTTGGTGGTGCCCATGAAGAACATGAGGATGAACGTCACCAGCAGGAAGCCGATGATGATGGTGTTGATGAGGTCGTGCAGCGTCACGCGGGTGTCGTTCGACGTGTCGCCGGTGATGGTAATTTTCAGCTCCTTGGGCAGGGTCTTCTCGGTTTCCTTCACCAGCGCCTTGATTTTGTCGGAGGCGTCAATCAGGTTTTCGCCCTGGCGCTTCACCACGTTCAGGGTGATGGCGGGCTTGCCGTCGAGGCGGGCGTAGCTTTCGCGGTCCTTGAAGCCGTCTACCACGGTGGCGATGTCGCCGAGGCGCACGGCCGCGCCGTTGAGGTTTTTCACCTGGATGTCGGCAATGTCTTCGGCCCGCACGTACTGGCCGGCCACGCGCACGGCGCGCTTCTGCTGGCCCACATCAATGGAGCCGCCCGACACGGTGAGGTTTTCGCCCCCAATGGCGCGGGTGATGTCCGAGAAGCCCAGGCGGGAGGCGCGCAGCTTGTTCAGGTCCACGTCCACGTTCACCTGCTGGTCGAGGGCGCCGATGATATCGACGCGGGTGATTTCGGGCAGGGCCTCAATCTTGTCCTGGAAGTCGTCGGCGTACTTTTTGAGCTGGGCGGCGGGCAGGTTGCCGCTCAGGTTGACGTACATAATGGGCTGCTCCGAGATGTTGATTTCCTTCACCGTCGGGGCCGTGGGCAGGTCGTTGGGCAGCTCGGTAGCGGCCTTGTCCACGGCGTCCTTGATGAGCTGCTTGGCGTACTGCACGTCCACGCCGGAGTTGAACTCCACGTCCACGATGCAATAGTCCTGGTTCGAGGTGGAGTTGATTTTCTTTACCCCGTTCACGCTCTTAATCTCCTTTTCGAGCTGGCGGGTCACCAGGTTCTCGATGTCGGCCGGCGAGGTGCCGGGGTACACCGTGGCCACGATGATGCGCGGAATCACGATGTCGGGGAATTTCTCCTTGCCCAGCTTGATGTAGGCAAAAATCCCCGCCACGCACAGCAGCACCGTGATGATGTAGATGCTGGTTTTGTTGTTGATGGACCAACTGGTCGGCCCAAACTCTTTTTCTAAATCTTGCATAGCTTTTCTAGGGTGCTAGGTAAAAGCGGGAGGAAAAGCCGCCGGGAAAGGCAGCGTTAGGCTTTGGCGACGCTCACCGCCTGGCCCTCGTTCAAATTCTGGTAGCCGGCCGAAATCACCTGGTCGCCGTTTTGCAGGCCGCTGGTCACTTCAATCTTGCCGTTGTAAGCATTGCCCGTCTGGATGATGCGCTTCTTGGCCACGGCCTTGCCGCCCTCCTGGCCCACCACGTACACGTAGCTGTTCTGCTCGTCCTTTTGCACCAAGTCCACGGGGATGACGGTGGCGTTCTGGCGGTCGTAGTTCTGAATGCGCACCGTGGCCACCATGTTGGGGCGCAGGTCGGCGGCTTTGCTGCCCTTCAGGCGCAGTTCCACGGTGAAGGTGCGGCTGGTGGCGTTGATGCCGCGGCTCACCACGCGCACCGTGGCGGGGATTTCCTCGCCGCCCAGGTCCGGAATGGTCACCACGGCGTTGTCGCCGGCCTTGATGCTGTTGCCGTAGGCTTCCGACACATCGGCCAGGATTTTACCGCCCGAGCCGCTGGTCAGGCGCACCACCGGCGAGCCGGGGGCGGCGATTTCGCCCAGCTTGGGCAGCACCTCATCCACCGTGCCCGAGAAGGGCGCCACTACATTATACAAGGAGCGCTGCTGGTTGAGCGTGGCCAGGTTGCGCTGCAAGGCCTCGTAGTTGTTCTTGGCTTGCAGGTACTGAATTTCGGTGCCAATCTGCTGCTTCCAGAGGCCAGCCTGCTTCTCGTACACGGTACGGGCCAGGTCCAGGCGGGTGCGCAGCTCGGCGATGTTGGCGTCGAGAATACTCGCGTCGATGGTGGCCAGCACCTGGCCCTTGCCCACCCGGTCGCCGCGCTGCACGCGAATGCTGGTGAGGGAGCCGGCGGCGCGGGCGCCCACGGTGGCGTTCTGGTCAAAATCGACGCGGCCCTGCACTTCGAGGTAGCTCTTGAAGCTCTCGGGCTGCACACTCAGCACCGACACGGGCGTGATGTTGGCGGCTGCGGCGTCGGCACCGGCGCCGGTTTTGGCTTCCAGCTCGGCAATTTTGGCTTGGTTGGCGGCCTGCTCCTTTTTCAGCTTGGCCAGTTCGGCCTTGGGGTCTTTGGAGCCGCCGCAGGAGGCCAGCAGCAGCGAGCCAGCCAGGAAGAGAACAGCGGGTTGGGTTGAGTTGAAACGCATGGGGAAACGGGTATTTCGGGGGTAATGAATGGGGGTAGTGGGCCGGGCCCAGCGTTATTTTTTCACTTGGTTGTACAGCTCGCCGGTGGCCTTGTCGCGGTCTACTTTGGCCACCAATACATCGTACACGGCGCCGTAGTAGTTCGTTTGGGCCGAGCGCAGGTCGGTTTCGGCCGTAATCACCTCTAGGTTGGAGCCCACGCCGGCGTTGAACTTGATGCGCGTCACGCGGGCCACGTCGGTGGCCAGGTCGAGGTTGGCCTTCTGGTTATCCAGCACGTCCAGGGCGTTCACCAGCGTGGTGCGGCTCTGGGCGTCTTGCAAGTCAATGCTCTGCTTCAGCGTTTCAAACCCTTTTTCAATGGTTTGCTGCTGGATGCGGCTCTGCTGCACCAAGTACTTGCGGCGGAACCCGTCGAACACCGGCACCTGCAGGGTCAGGCCCACGTTGCCGAAACCAAACCAGTTCTGGTTCGGAAAGCCGTTGCTGGCCCGCGAGTCGGGCCCGCGGAAGGCAAACAGGTCGCCCATGGTTTTGGCCGAGCCGGTGAAGCCGTAGGCCCCGGTCAGGAGCAGGCGCGGGTAGGCGCCGGCCTGGCGGTTGCGCAGGTCGAGGCCCGCAAGGGCTTGCTGGGTTTCCAGCGTCGAAAACTCGATGCGGTTGTTGTAGTTCAGGGCGCCCAGCGCGGCCGGGGCCAGGCCGCCTGCCAGGGCCGTTTGCTGGTCGAGGCGGCTTTGGGTGGCGGGGTCGGTGCCCGTCACGGGCGCGGGAGCCGCGGGCACGTTGCCTTCGCCGGCGCCGCCCGTGTTCAGGCTGGCCACGCCGAGGCGCTGGCGCAGGGCCCCGGCATCCACCACGGCCGCGCCGAGCGAGTCGGTGAGCTGGATGTTTTGCTGCTGCGGCAGGCCCATCTGAAACTTCAGCAAGGCCACGCTCAGCTCGGTGAGGCGCTGGGCTTTCTGCTGCTCCACCACCAAGTTGTTGCGCTGCACCCGCAGGCGGTCCACGTCGAGCTTTTCAGCGAAGCCGGCCTTAAACGTTTGGGTGGTTTGGTAGAGCACCGTGTCGAGGCGCTGCACGTTGCGGGCCAGCAGGGCCAGGCGCGAGCGGGCCACCAGCGTGCTGTAGTAGGCTTTGCTCACCTGCTCCACCACGTCGATTTCGGCCTGCTGGGTTTGCTTCTTGGCCAATTCGGTATACACCTTAGCCGCCTTCAACCCAATCAGATACGAGCCGTCAAACAACAGCTGCGAAACCGAAGCGCTGGCGTTGCCGGCGTATTGCAGGCCGAAGGCAAAGGCTTGCGGCGGCACCGGCTCGGAGGGCAGCGTGATGGGCTTGATGTTCACCGTCTGGCCGGCTTGCGCGGCCGCGATGTCGGCGGCCGTGAGCGGCGTGGCCGACGAGCCGCCCCCCAGCGCGCCGAAATCGACCAGCGACTTTTGCAGCTTGAGGTTGTCGGTGGCGGTGGCGCCCACGTTCACCTGCGGCAGGCCGGCGCTCTTGATTTCGCCCACCCGCGCGGCGGCCGTAGCTTCGCCCAGGCGGGTGGCCAGCAGCGTGGGCTTGTTCTGGATGGCATAGCTCACGGCCTGCTGCAGGCTCAGGGGCATGGTGCCGGCCGTGGGGGCGGTCACCAGCGCGGTGTTGGGCTTGGTTTGGGCAAGCAGCCCTTGCGGCGCGGCCGCGCTCAGCGCCGCCAGCAGCAGGAGTCTGGGTTGAAACATCTTCATAACAGCAAAAAGGGAAACGGGGGATGCGGGGAAAGGGCGCCGGCGGCTATTCGTTTTCGGTCACCTGCCGGTAGGCGTTGATGAGTTTGTGGCCCTTGAGGGTGGCCACGCCCAGCAGGAAATGCTCGTCGAACACGCGGTTGACGCGCATCGGGCTGAATTGCGCCGGCGGGTACAGCGCGGGGTCGAAGGCCAACTCAATCTGGGCCAGGTTGAGCCGGGCCAGCACGTCCACGTCGAGGTCGGGGCGGAACAGGCCTTCGGCCATGCCCCGGCGCAGGTTCCGGGTAATCTGCTCCAGGATAAACGTGTTTTTGTGCTGCCCAAACAGCTCCCAGGCCGTGGGGTGGTACTTCTTCAGGTCGTTGAAAATGCTGGGGTGCACGTTGCTGAACTGTTCGTCGGCCCACCGGGAGATGGTCAGCATCTCCTCGATGGCGTTGGCGGCGGGGCCGGCCACGGCGGTGCATTCGCCCTGCACCTGGTTCAGGTGCCGGTTCATGGTCGCCATCACAATCTGGTCCTTGTTTTCGAACCACTTGTACAGGGTCTTTTTCGACATGGCCATGTCGGCGGCGATGTCGTCCATGCTCACGCTTTTGATGCCGTTACGCATGAAAAGCGCCTGCGCGTGATTGAGGATTCGGTCTTTGATTTCCATAACTACGCCGCAAAGGTACACCGGAAACTTTTATTGTGCCCAAAGTTTCCGACTGTTTTTTTTGCGGCTCAGCCATGGCCAGCAAGGCTTTTCGCTCGGTGATGGACGGATGAGCGGACGATTTATTTTGGCCATGAGCGAAAATTTTCGTGGAACCCTCACGCACTCGACTAAACACAGTAGCAATGCAAAGCTAATAAATTTAGCTTAATAGCATCGCATCATCCGATTATTTTTTTGTTAACCCGGGCCGTGGGCCGGCGTGGCTCGGGCAGCGGCCGGCCGGTACTTTTGCGCCGGCCCCGCTGGGCCCGCCACCTTTCCCCACCCTTATGAAAATTCGCACCGGCTTCGGCTACGACGTTCACCAACTGCAGGAGGGCCTGCCCTTCTGGCTCGGCGGCATTCAGGTGCCGCACACCCACGGCGCCCTGGGCCATTCCGACGCCGACGTGCTCATCCACGTCATCTGCGACGCGCTGCTGGGCGCTGCCAACCTGCGCGACATCGGCTTTCACTTCCCCGACACCGACCCGCAGTACAAAGGCATCGACTCGAAGCGCCTGCTGAGCGAGGTGATGCGCCTGCTGCGCTCGAAAGGCTACGAGGTGGGCAACATCGACTCCACCATTTGCCTGGAGCGGCCCAAGGTGAACCCGCACATCGCCGAGATGCAGCGCGTGCTGGCGGCCGTGATGGGCATTGCCGAGGATGATATCTCCATCAAAGCAACCACCACCGAAAAACTGGGTTTTGTGGGTCGGCAGGAAGGCGTGGCGGCCTACGCCACCGTCCTCATCACGCGCAGCTAAGCCGCCCGGCCCGTCTGCGTGGAGACGCGCCTCTGCCCAATCCATTCAACGCTACTCCCACCATTTTCCTTTCTGATGACGAATAAAAAGTTGCTGATTGCCCTGCTGGCCCTGGCCAGCGCCACTTCTGTGCAGGCGCAGAAGGTAAAAATCAAGACAAAGCCGGGCAAAAACGCCCCCACGGCCGCACCGGCCACGCAGCCCGTGGCCCCCGCCGCGGAAGAATGGAGCGTGAAATATGCCGACTTGGTGAACGCCGAGCGCCTGCGCGCCCACCTCTCGGTGCTGGCCTCGGACGAGTACGAAGGCCGCGAAACCGGCACCAAGGGCCAGCACATGGCCGCGGCCTACGTGGCTACGCAATTCAAAAACGCCGGCCTGACCGGCCCCGTGGCCGCCAGCAACGACCCTTACCAGCAGCACTTCAACGTGGAGCAGGTGACCTGGGCCGACGGCGCCACCCTGAAAGTGGGCAAAACCAGCTACAAGTGGCTGACCGATTTCTACGGCATGGGCGACTCGCCCTTTGCCACCGAAACCACGGTGAAGCCCGTGTTTGTGGGCTACGGCATCGAGCAGCCCGGCTACTCCGACTACGCCGGCGTGGACGTGGCGGGCAAGGACGTGCTCATTCTGCTGGGCGAGCCCACCGGCGACGGCGGCAAAGCCCTGCTGAGCGCCGACGGCGCCCCCACTAAATGGGGCAACGACTACCGCGCCAAGGCCCAGCTGGCCGCCCAGAAAGGCGCCCGCACGGCGTTTTTCGTGAGCTTCAACCCCAACGACAACTTTGCCAAGCAGGTCGCTCGCCTGGCACCCTACATCTCCCGCCCGTCGACGGTGATGCCCAGCACGGAAAAGTCGAGCCGCGTGCCGTCGTTCTTCATTTCGCCGGCCGTGGGCCTGGCCGCCCTCGGCGCCAAGGATGCCGCCGTGCAAGCTTACCTGGCCAAAATCAATAGCACGAAGCAGCCGGTAAAATCGGCCTTCAAGCTCGTACCGATGCAGATTAAGGCCGAGCGCAAGCGCACGCCGGTGGAAACGGAAAACGTGCTCGGCTTCATTGAGGGCACCGACAAGAAGGAGGACATCATCGTGATTTCGGCGCACCACGACCACCTGGGCATTCAGGATGGCAAGGTGTTCAACGGCGCCGACGACGACGGCTCGGGCACGTCGGGCATCGTGACCATTGCCGAGGCCTTCGCCAAGGCCAAGGCCGAAGGCCACGGCCCGCGCCGCAGCCTGCTGTTCCTGAGCGTAACGGGCGAAGAAAAGGGGCTGTTTGGCTCGGAATACTACTCGAAGCACCCCATTTTCCCGCTGGCCCAGACGGAGGCCGACCTGAACGTGGACATGATAGGCCGCACCGACGTGGAGCACGAAGGCAAGCCGGACTACGTGTACGTCATCGGCTCCGACAAGCTGGCCTCGGAGCTGAAGGTGATTCAGGAGGAGCAGAACAAGAAGTACACCCAGCTCGACCTGGACTACCGCTTCGACGACCCCGCCGACCCGAACCGCTTCTACTACCGCTCCGACCACTACAACTTCGCCGTGAACAAGGTCCCGGTGGCCTTCTTTTTCAACGGCGTGCACGCCGACTACCACAAGGAAACCGACGAAATCAGTAAAATTGAGTTTCCGAAAATGGAGAAGCGCGCCAAGCTAGTGTTCCACCTGGCCTGGGAACTGGCCAACCGCGACGGCCGCATCGTCGTGGACTCGAACAAGCCGTAATTCGGTTTCTGAACCACTGACTGTAGAACGTCCTGCTTCGACTGTACGCAGTTGGAGCAGGACGTTCTGCTACTTTTAGGGCGCGTGTTCCCCCGTATGAAACAACTGCTACTGTGCGGCCTTGTGGCCCTGATTTCCTGCTTGCCCGCCACCGCGCAGCAGGCGCCCGCCAAGATTAAAATCAAAACCAAAGGCGGAGCCCCTCCCCCGCCGGCCGCGCCCGCCGCCCCGGACTGGGCCCGCACCTACGCCGCCACCATCCGGCCCGAGGAGCTGCGCGAAAACCTGACGGTGGTGGCGTCGGACGCCTTTCAGGGGCGCGAGGCGGGGCAGCCCGGGCAGAAAATGGCCGCCGAGTTTCTGGTGAAGCAATTTGCCGCGCTGGGCTTGCAAGGTCCCGTGCAGGGCGGAGACAGCCCGTATCTGCAGCACTTCCCGCTGCTGCGCGGCACACCGGCCCCGGGCGGCTACGTGCAGGTGGGCGGCCAGCGCTACGAGTGGCTGAACGATTTTTTCAGCTACGGGCCCATGCCTTCGCCGTTCCTGGCGCCCACGGTGGGGCAGCCGGTGTTTGTGGGGTTTGGAGTGGAGCAGGGCACTTACAACGACTACGCCGGCCTCGACGTGCAGGGCAAGGACGTGGTGGCCCTGATGGGCGAGCCGCAGGACGACCGGGGCCGCAAGCTGCTGAAGCCGCGCGGCCGCGCGGCCGATTACTGGGACTCGGGCCTGCGCAAGGCGGCGCTGGCCAAGGCCCACGGGGCGCGCAGCATTTTTCTGGTCACGTTTGCGCCCTCGGCTGCGTTTCGGAAGGAAGGCCAGCAATATGGTTCGGCGTTGCGCGAACCCGCGTTTTCGCTGCCCGACCCGGGGCCGGCCATCATCGACACGGTGAGCGAGAGCATTCCGCCGGGCATTGGCGTGTTCCTGACCTCGCAGGAGCTGGGCCTGCGGCTGGCCGGCACCACCATGCCCGAGGTGCTGGGCTACGTGCGGGCCCTGGGCCAGGCCGGCGGGCCGGTGCGGGCCGCTTTCCAGCCGCCAACGGCCACGTTTTATCTGCCGCAGGCCCAGCAGCAGCTCACCACCGAGAACGTGCTGGGCTTTCTGGAAGGCACGGATAAAAAGGAAGAAGTGCTGGTGATTTCGGCCCACTACGACCACCTGGGGGTGAAGCACGACACCATTTACAACGGCGCCGACGACGACGGCTCGGGCACGGTGGCGGTGCTGCAGCTGGCCAAAGCCTTCGCCCAGGCCCAGCGCGAAGGCCACGGGCCGCGGCGCAGCATTCTGTTTGTGGCGATGACGGCCGAGGAAGAAGGACTTTTTGGCTCCGAATACTACACGGCGCACCCGGTGCTGCCGCTGGCCCAGACCATTGCCGATTTGAACATCGA
Source organism: Hymenobacter miniatus (assembly GCF_016427455.1). Lineage (NCBI taxonomy): Bacteria > Pseudomonadati > Bacteroidota > Cytophagia > Cytophagales > Hymenobacteraceae > Hymenobacter > Hymenobacter miniatus. Next base: position 518,093 of record NZ_JAELXR010000001.1, on the reverse strand, counting down.
CATGGTGGGCCGCTCCGACCGCAAGCACGGCCCGAAACGGCATTTTGTGTGCGTGGTGGGGTCCGACAAGCTGTCGTCGGACCTGCACCGCATCAACGAAGCGGCCAACCGCGACTACACGCACCTGGAGCTGGACTACCGCTTCAACGTGCCCAACGAGCCGGAGCACATCTACTACCGCTCCGACCACTACAATTTTGCGCGGCGCGGCATCCCGGTCATTTTTTACACCACCGGCGAGCACGCCGACTACCACAAGGCCACCGACGACGTGGACAAAATTGAATTCGATAAATTAGCCGAGCGCGCCCAGCTGGTGTTCTACACGGCCTGGGAGCTGGCGAACCGCGAGCAGCGCATTGTGGTTGATTCCAACAAGCCATGACCAACGCCACCAACGCCAAAGCCGACCAGTTCCAGCTCGACGCCGAGGCCAAAGCCTTCGACCGCGAGCACCGCCGCAAAATCCGCTTCAACATCGGCAAATACGACGCGGCCGTGAGCGCCGGCCTCAAGCTTTACGACCAGCACGAGCTGGCCCGCGACCGCGGCGCCTACCTCAAAGCGACAGTGCTGGAGAAGCTGGACGAGTACCTGCTGCAGTTCGAAGCCGCCTTCACGGCCCGCGGCGGCCGCGTGATTTGGGCGCGCGACGCGGCCGAAGCCCTGGCCGAAATCGGCAAGCTGACGGCGGCGCGCCACACCCAAACGGTGGTGAAAGCCAAGAGCATGACCACCGAGGAAATCCACCTGAACAAGTACCTGGCCAGCCGGGGCATTGAGTCGGTAGAGACGGACCTCGGCGAGTACATCGTGCAGCTCAACGGCGAGCGGCCCTACCACATTGTGACGCCGGCCATGCACCTGAGCAAGGCCGACATCGCCGACATTTTCGTGAAGCACCTGGGCATCGCCCACACCGACGACGCCCAGCAGCTGGTGCTTACGGCCCGGCACCTGCTGCGCCACAAGTACACCAGCGCCGAAGTGGGCGTGACCGGCGGCAACTTCCTCATTGCCAAAGAGGGCGCCATTGCCGTAACCGAGAACGAAGGCAATGCCCGCCTGTCGGCCACTTTTCCGAAGCTGCACATTGCGGTGGTGGGCATCGAAAAGGTCATTCCGCAGCTCACGGATTTGGACTTGTTCTGGCCCTTGCTCAGCACCAGCGGCACCGGGCAGCAGGTGACGGTGTATAACACGGTGTACTTTGGCCCGCGCCAGCCCGATGAGGTGGACGGACCCGAGGAAATGGTGGTCATCCTGCTCGACAACGGCCGCACCAACCTGCTGGCCCAGCCCGACAAGCGCGCCGCCCTGCGCTGCATTCGCTGCGGCGCCTGCCTCAACGTGTGCCCCGTGTACAAAAACATCGGCGGCCACACCTACGAAACCACGTATTCCGGGCCCATCGGCTCGGTCATCAGCCCGCACCTGAGCGGCCTGCCCGAGCACAAGCACCTGAGCTACGCCAGCAGCCTGTGCGGCGCCTGCACCACGGTGTGCCCGGTGCGCATCCCGCTGCACAACTTGCTCTTGCTCAACCGCAAACAGAGCGTGGAAGAAGGCTACGCGCCTACTGAAGAGAAGCTGGCCATCGGCCTCTGGAAGTGGAGCATGCAGCACCGCTGGGCGCTGGATGTGCTGCCGGCCAAAATAAAGGACTGGAGCCTGGGCCGCCTGCTGGGCCAGGTGGGCTGGAGCAAGCGCCGGGCGGCGCTGGCCATTGCGCCGCAGTCGTTCCGGGAGCTGATGAAGGCGCGCCAGGCCCCGCGCTAGCGCCAGCCAAACCGTTGGTTGTTCAGCGGTTTGCCGCGGTTGTGCGTATCAGGCTTTTTCGCTGTGCATGCATCCGTATCTGTTCCTGGCTTTGCGCGTCATCACCGGCCTGGGCGGCGCGATGCTCGTCATCACCACCTTATCGGCGGCCATCCGCTCGTTTGTGCTGCCCCGCAACGAGGTGGTGCGGCTGAACGTGTGGGTGTTCATGGGCGTGCGGGTGCTATTTGACCTGGCCGCCCGGTTTGCCAACTCTTATGAGCGGCGCGACCGCATCATGGCGCACTATGCGCCGGTGGCGCTGGTGGCCCTGCCGGTGGCGTGGGAGGCCCTGGTGAGCGTGGGCTACACCGGCCTGTATTGGGCCGTGGGCGAGGGCACTTGGCTGCACTGCTACCAGCTGAGCGGCAGCTCTTTACTCACCCTGGGCACAATTGATGACTGCAGCGTCGGGGGCGGCATCCTCACCTATTCGGAGGCCACGCTGGGGCTGCTGCTGCTCACGCTGCTGCTTTCCTACCTGCCCACCATCTACCAAGCGTTTTCCCGGCGCGAGGTGACGGTGGCGCTGCTGGAGCTGCGGGCCGGCACGCCGCCCACCGCCGCCTGCCTGCTAGGCTGGCTCAACCACGACGGCTCGGTGCAAAACGACGACGCGCAGTGGGTCGCCTGGGAGCAATGGTTTGTTGAGATTGAGGAAAGCCACACCTCGCTGCCCATTTTGTCGTTTTTTCGCTCGCCGCAACCGGGCCGCTCCTGGGTGATGGCCGGCGGGCTGATTCTGGACGCCGCCGCCCTGCTCTTTGCCGCCGTCGACGGCCAACGGCCCCGGCAGGCCGAGCTTACGTTCAAAGCCGGCTGCCTGGCCATGAACCGCGTGTACCGCTTTTTCGACGCCAAAGCCGGGGCCGAGCCCAGCGCCCTGCTGCCCGATGACGGCGGCGAAACGCCCGGCCGCGCCGTGTTCAACGAGGCCTGCGAAGAGCTGGCCACCCACGGCCTGCAGCTTTGCCACGACCGGGACGCGGCCTGGAAACACTACCGCGAACTGCGCAGCCGCTACGCCCCGGCCGTGGATTTCCTGACGCGCCTCACCATGGCGCCCACCCGGCAGGGGAAGGCTTAGCCCACTCGGCCGGCTTCGCCAACATTTTTTGCAGCCCTTGGCCGGCTAAGTAGCGCTGTCAGGCAAGGGAAACGCAACTGCCGCGGAGCAGCGCGACCCACCGAAAAGGGCTGGCCACGGCCCGGCAGGCCGTGCGTTGCGGCCAAGAATGCTTTGCGGCCACAACGAGCCAAGCCCGCGAGCGTGGGCAAAGGTTTGCACACGCTGTTGCATTACAGGCCTCAATGTAAGACCTTTGGACTTTGCCTAGCCTTGCCTGCTGCAAAAACCAGATTACAAGCTCCTTTCAGGCAGCTTGGCCACTCCTTTTTTTCCCACCCACTCCTTACGGCATGCTACATTCTTTACTCTCCCTCTCGCGGACAGTTGTGCGGCGCATTGCGCAACGAATGCCCGTGCTGGCCTGGGCCGTGCTGGCCGGGGCCACCGGCAGCCAAACCGCATGGGCGCAGCAAACAGGTATTTTCCAGACCACCGTGCGCATCGACGGCTTTGACCGCGCCGGCAACCTCAACGCGGGCAACACCACGCCCTACGAAGGCGCCACGCTGGGCGCGGGCGGCTACTCCCCCGGCAACGCGTCGCTCGTTCTCGATGGGGCGGAGGTTCGCACTTTTAAAAACAACGGCGGCAACGTGACCGCCGCCACGCTGTTTTACCGCGTGTATTTGCTGGGCAGCACCACCCGCGGCAGCGCCAGCCCGGCGTACACCGCCGTGAACCTGCCGTTTGGCGCTAACCTGGGCTCGTGCGACAACAACGGCTGCGACCAGCGCTGGACCCTCACCGGGGCCAACATCAACCTGACGGCGGGCCTCACCACGCGCGGCACCTACGTGGTGGAAGTGTACTGGCGGGCCTCCACGAACCTGGGCGACCGGTTCGACAGCAACGGCGGCAGCAACTTCGTGGCCACGTTCGGCTTTGCCGGCAGCCCGCTCTGCGGCACCTACACGCTGAACAACAGCTTGGCGGCCAGCGCCGACAACTTCACCTCGTTTGCCACGGCGTTCAATTCCTTGAACACGGCCGGCGTGAGCTGCGCCACCACGTTCAACGTGCGCGACAACCTCACCTACCCCGAAAGCAACGTGCAGCTGAACGCCGTGGCCGGCGCGGGCGCCACCGCCCGCGTCACGTTTCAGCGCGACAACTCGACGGCCAGCGGCGCCAACGTGCGCCCCGTGGTGAAGCCGGCCGCTAACGCGGGCGGCGGCGCCCAGGATGCCATCATCAAGCTCAGCGGGGCCGACTTCATCACCTTCGACGGCATCGACGTGAGCGACGCCAATAGCACGGCCGGCACCAACACCCAAAAAATGGAGTACGGCTACGCCTTGTTTCGGCCCTCGGCCACCGACGGCTGCCAAAACAACGTCATCCGCAACTGCGCCGTGACGCTGAACAAGACCAACAGCGGCACCATCGGCATCTACAGTGCCAACGCCAACATCAGCGGCGTGGCCCAAGTGACCAGCGACGTGGCGGGCGCCAACTCGGGCAATGAATTTGATGGCAACACCATCACCAATGCCTGTTTGGGCATCTCGCTCCTGGGCCGGGCTACGGCCGGGGCTTTTCCGGACCTGAACAACAAAGTGGGCTCGACGCTGGGCAATGCCTTATCTGACATCAGCGGCACCACCACGGCAACCGTGTTCGGCATCAAGGCCGATTACCAGAGCGGCTTGCGCATTGAAAACAACGTCATCAGCATTCCCAACGGCAACAGCTCGGCCCCCATCCGGGGCATTGCCACGGGCTTCACATCGTCCGCGGGCATGCTGGGCACGTTGCTGATATCCGGCAATACCGTGTCCATCACTTCGGCCTCGACGGGCAGCGTCGTCGGCATTTTGCAGAATGCGGGCGGCGCCGTTGGCAACGTCAGCATCACCAACAACCGCGTGCAAAACTCCGTGCTGACCGGTGCTACGGGCGCCGTCAGCTGGCTTGTGGACGCCAGCTCCAACGGCACCACCCCGCAAACGGTGACCATCACCGGCAACTTCATTACCGGCAACAGCTCGGTCACCACCGATGAGGTGAACCACATTTTGCGCAGTGGCGTCAACTCCGCGGCCACCACCATTTCGGCAAACCAGGTTGCGAACAACGTCAGCGGCGACGCGAGTGCGGTCAACTACATTGCGGACCGCACCAACAACACGGCAACGACGGTCGTCATCAGCGGCAACCAGGTGTCGAACAACAGCGCGGCTTCGTTTGGCAACGTTATCGGCATCAGTCGGGCAAGCGTTGGGGCAACCGCCGCCTCTGCGTCCACGTCCATTTCGTCGAACCAGGTCGCCAACAACACCAAAAGCGGCAACGGGGCATTTTATGGCATTTACGTGGCCAATGCGGCCGCCGGCGCTACGCCCATTACGCTGAGCAGCAACACCGTGAGCGGCAACCAAGCCACCGGCGCCATCGGCCGGCTGGTGGGCGCGGCGGTGAACACCGGCACCCTCACGTTCAGCTCCAATACCATCATAAACAACGCCGTTCCCAACGCCACCGGCACCGGCTCCTCCGGCTCCCTGGTGGCCGGCTACAGCCAGGAGGCCAGCGGCGCGGTACCGTCCGAAACGCTGACTGACAACGTGATTACGGGCCTGAGCATCGGGGGCACCGGCACGACGGCGGAACACAACGTGTGGGGCATCTACATTGGCGGCGGCTCGGCGGGCACGGCGCAAAGCATCCTGCGCAACGTGGTGGGCGGCCTCAGCATCGGGGGCAGCGGGAGTGGCAACGTGGTGGGCATCTACCTGTCGGCCGTGAACACCACCTCCGGCAGCAGCAGCGTTGCCCGCAACAAACTTTACGACCTGAGCGCGACGGGCGCGGCCGGCAAGGTCACCGGCATCTACCAGCTTTTTGGGGGCACCGTCACGTATGCCAACAACCTGCTCGGCGACTTCCGCACCCCGGCCGGCGCCGGCCGAAGCGCCGTCACCGGCCTGAATCTGACGGGCGGCGCGGCCGCCAACGTGTACTTCACCACCGTGTACCTGAATGCCAGCAGCACCGGGCCCAACTTCGGCACGTCGGGCATCGTGCTGGGCGCCACCGCGCCGCTCGTGAACCTGCGCAACAACGTGGTGGCCAACCTCTCGACTCCGAACGGCACCTTCGTGACCGCCGCCCTGCGCCGCGACGACGTGAACGCCACCAACAGCAACTTTGCCAGCACCACCAACAACAACCTGTACTGGGCCGGCACGCCGTCGCCCACCAGCGTGCTGTTCACCGACGGCACCGTGACGGCCCAGGACCTGCCGGCCTACAAGCTGCTGCTGGCCCCCAAAGAGGCCGACTCTTTCACCGAGAACCCGCCCTTTGTCAGCACCGATGGCACGACGGCCAACTTCTTGCACATCAAGCTCAACTACGGCACCCAGATTGAAAGCGGCGGCCAGCCCATTGCCGGCTTCACCGATGACTTCGACGGCGACGCCCGCAACGCCACCAAGCCCGACTTGGGCGCCGACGAGGGCGCTTTCCGCTTGGGGCCGCCCCTGCCCGTGGAACTTAGCGCCTTCGAAGCCCGCCGCCAAGGCGATGACGCGACCCTGGCTTGGGCCACGGCCAGCGAAAAAAACAACCGCGGCTTTGAGGTGCAAGTGAGCACCAACGGCCACACGTTTCGTCCGCTGGCTTTCGTGGCCGGGGCGGGCAGCAGCACGGCCCCCCGCCGCTACGATTACCTCGACCGCGAAGCCGGCAAAGCCGGCCGGCGCTACTACCGCCTGCGCCAGCTCGACTTCGACGGCGCCGCCAGCTTCTCGCCGGTGCGGACGCTCGATTTTGGCTCGGTTGCTTCCCTGGACGCGCTGCAAGCCGCGCCTCAGCCCTTCAACAACGAACTTTTCCTGACCGTGCACTCGCTTCAGGCCGAGGCTGGGGTGTTGTTCACCCTCACCGATGCCACCGGGCGCCGGGCGCTGACGCAGCGACTGGACGTGCCGGCTGGCACCAGCCAACTCCCCCTGCGCGACCTGAGCGCCGTGCCGGTGGGCCTGTACCTGCTCCAGACAACGCTGGCCGGGCAACCGCTGCGCCTAAAAGTCATCAAGCGCTAGCACGGTTCTGCACGTTGAGTGCGCTCTTTTGAAAAGCCTCCGACTCAGAATCGGAGGCTTTTTTTAGGGGAATCGGACAAACCTTTATTTCGACGCATAAATACCTTGAAATAATGACTAATTTACGCCGCATTTCTTCTCAGAAAGACGCATATTCACATTTTTTCATTTCGTTTTTTTCCTTTTCCCCCCCCCTTTTCCTCCACCTATTTTCAAACCTTTATGCACACACCCTTACTTGCTAACCGGCTGAGCCGGTGGCTGGTCGTGGCGCTGCTGGCCTTGTTCAGCAGTTCGGCGGCCTGGGCCCAAAGCACAGCCAATTACGCCTTCACCACCAGCAGCAATGGCTCGCTGGTGGACATGTCGGCGGGCACCACCGACGCCCTGGCAACCGGCACTTATCGCGACAGCGACGCGTCGACGGTGCAGCCCATTGGCTTCACGTTCGTCTTCATGGGCACGCCCTATACGCAGTTCAGCACGAACTCCAACGGGCAGGTGCGACTGGGCGCGACGGCTATTTCGGGCACCACGGCCTCGCCCGCTTCCGGCGCCGCCATCTTGGCGCCAATAGGCGGCGACAACGCCGTGCTGGCCGCGGGCAAAGTGCACTACAAGGTGCTCCCGGGCGCCAACCAGACCTTGGTGATTGAATTCAACGGCTTGCGCATTCCATTTGGGTCCACGGGCACAGGCAGCGTGATGCAGGTCTTGCTGGAAGAGAACACCGGCAAAATTGAATACCGCTACGGCTCGGTTTACAACAACAGCACGAGCGTAACTCGCTCGCTCTTCATTTCGGCGGGCACCAGCGCCGGGCAGATTGGCGTGGTGAAAACCTACAACGCGACGCCGACCTACGACGCGACCGTGACGACGGCCACCACCACCTCGCTGGCCGACAACGCCCCCGTTGGGGTGCTCAGCTCGACGGCCGATGGCGCCCGCACGGTGTTTACGTTCACGCCCACCGCCACCCCGGCCGCGCCCACCGTGGCCTTGACGGCTGTGACGCAAACCACCCTCACCGTCAGCATCACCGACAATTCGACCAACGAATACAGCTTCTCGGTACTGCGCTCCACTGACAACATCACGTTCACGTCGGTGGGCTCGGTCACGTCGTCGTCGTCGTCGGGCACCGGCAGCACGGTGACGCTGGCTCAGTCGGGCCTCGCGGCCAACACCACATACTACTACAAAGTGGCCGCTAATGCGGAGGGCATCCAGTCCTTTGCGCCCACTGCTACCGCCACCACGCTGGTCGCGGTGCCCGTTTGCGGCACCAAGACCGTGGGCCCCGGCGGCGACTACGCTTCGCTGACCGCCGCTTTCACGGCCATCACCAACAACGGCCTGTGCGGCCCGCTGGTACTGGAACTGCAAGCGGCATACGTGAGCACCGCCGAAACCTTTCCGCTGGTGTATAGCTACACCGGCACCACGGCCACCAACACCATCACGGTGCGGCCGGCTGCGGGCGCCAACAACCTCAGCATCACGGGTACCACGGCTGCGGCCGTGTTCAACATCGTGGGCGGCAAGTACCTGATTATCGACGGCCGCCCCGGCGGCTCGGGCACCACGGTGAGCGGGGCCGCACAAGCTACTGACCTGACCATCAGCAGCACCAGCACGAGCGGCATTCCGCTGCAGTTCACCAGCGATGCCACGTTCAACACGGTGCAGCACGTGCAGATTAAAGGCGTGGGCACCAGCGACTCGGGCTCGCCCGACGTGAACTTCACCGGCACGGTGACCACCACCGGCAACAGCGACAACACGGTGCAGTACTGCAACATCGGCGACGGCGCTACCACGCCCGTGACGCTGATTTACGGCGGCAACGCCCTGAACGCCCGCAACAGCATCCTGAACAACAACCTGTTCAACAACTACGGCACGGGCAGCACCTACGGCATCTACCTGAACCAGTCGGGCGCCGGCTGGAACATCAGCGGCAACAGCTTCTACCAAACGGCCAGCCGCGTGAACGTGGCCGGCACGATGTACGGCATCTTTATCAACGCCAACAACGGCCATACGGTGTCGGGCAACTTCATCGGCGGCTCGGCTCCGGCCCTGGGCGGCACGCCGCTCACCGTTACGCTGACCAGCGCCAACGCCGCCGCGGCTTACCGCTTCATCGGCATCGGCCTGGCCACCACCACCGGCACGGCCACCAACGTGCAGGGCAACGCCATCGGCAACATCACCTGGGTGAGCAGCAGCGGCGCCGCCACCGCCAACGGCATCCTGTCGGGCATCTACGTGAGCAGCGGCGACGTGAACATCGGCACCACCACGGGCAACACCGTTGGCGGGCCCACGGCCCCGATTTCGGTGAGCACCACCACCACCGGCGGCTACTCGTTCGGCATCTCGACGGCTTCGTCGGGCGCTGTCAACATCTCGGGCAACACCATCAGCAACCTCACGGGCGTGGGTGCCGTGGCGGTGGCCTCGAACGTGGCCGGCATTCTGGCCTCGACGGGCTCGCCGACCATCAGCCGCAACAAAATCTACAACCTGGCCGGCGGCAGCGCCGCCAGCGGCACGGCGGCGGTGCTGAGCACGGGCATCTGGCTGACGGGCGGCACCACCACCTCGGTGACCAACAACCTGATTGGCGACTTGCGCGCCGCCACCTCCACCAGCCTGGTGGGCGTGACCGGCGTGCTCATCGGCGGCGGCACCACCCACAACCTGTACTACAACACCATCTACCTGAACGCCACCAGCACCGGCACCACTTTCGGCACGTCGGGCATCTACCTGAACTCAACCAGCGCCGTGCTTGACGCCCGCAACAACATTGTGGTGAACAAGAGCACGGCCGTGGGCACGGGCGGCTACACCGCCGCGCTGCGCCGCATCAGCGGCACGACGGGCACGGCCCCGGCCAACCTGGCCAGCACCGCCAACAACAACCTGTACTACGCGGGCACGCCTTCGGCCACGAACCTGATTTACGTGGAAGGCACCACCACGGCCACCAATGCCTCGCAAACCCTGGTGGCCTACAAAGCCCTGGTGGCCTCGCGCGAAAGCAATTCGGTGACGGAAGACGTGCCGTTTGCTAGCACCACGGGCACGGCGGCTAACTTTCTGCACATCAGCACCACCACGCCCACGCAGGTGGAAGGCGGCGGTGCCCCCATCGCGGGCATCACCACCGACTTCGACGGCGAGACCCGCAGCACGACCACGCCCGACTTGGGCGCCGACGAAGGCACCTTCACGCCGCAGGACCTGAGCGGCCCGACCATTACGTACACCGCCCTGGGCAGCACGCCTAGCACGGCCAACCGCACGCTGGTGGTGACCATCAGCGACCCCAGCGGCATTGCCACGGGCACCAACGCTCCGCGCCTGTACTACCGCAAAGGCACCACGGGCGCCTACGTGTTCGTGAACGCCACCAGCGTGAGCGGCAGCAGCTACACCTTCACGTTCGACTACGCCCTGATTGGCGGCGTGGCCGGCTTCGACGTGGTGCAGTACTACGTGGCCGCGCAGGACGTGCCCGGCAACGCGTCGACCAGCCCGCTGGGCGGCTCGGGCGCTACGCCTCCCGGCACCACGGCTCCCACGGCACCCAACCAGTTCCTGGTGCAGGGCGCCCTGGCCGGCACCTACTACGTGGGCACCGGCACTTCGCCCGACCCCAGCCGCACCTACGCCACGCTGACGGCCGCGGTGGCCGCCTACAACGCCAACACGCTGGGCGGCGCCGTGACGTTTGCCCTGCTCGACGCGGCTTACTCGACGGCCGAGACCTTCCCCATTACCCTGAACGCCAACCCGGACGCCAGCGCCACCAATACGCTGACGATTAAGCCATTAGTGGCCAGCACGGTATCGGGCACCAACACCACCGCACTGGTGGTGCTGAACGGCGCCAACTACGTGACCCTGGACGGGGCCATCGGCACGGGTACCACGCAAGACCTGACGCTGGCCAACGCCGGTGCGGGCGGCGCCGTGGTGCAGGTGCGCAGCCTAGGCACGGCCCTGGGCGCCACCAACGTGACGCTGAAAAACCTGAACCTGACGGCTTCGTCGACCACCAGCGGCATCGGCATTGCCGCCGGGGGCGCCACGGCTGGCGCTTCGGGGGCTGACAACGACAACCTCGTGATTCAAAACAACCGCATCACGCAGGCCTACGTGGGCATCTACGTGGGTGGCTCGGCCGCCACTTCGGCCGGCGGCACCGACGGCCTGGTGGTGAGCAACAACGTGGTGGGCCCGGCTACGGCCGGCACCGCCAACATCGGCAACGCCGGCGTATTCATCGCCAACGCGGTGTCGCCGGTGGTGAGCGGCAACACGGTGCAGAACGTGGTGGCGGCCACGGCTTCGGCCCTGACCATCGGCATGACCTTCAGCACGGGCGTCTCGGGCGCTACGGTGACGGGCAACACCATCAACGGGGTGACGGTGAACGCCGGCTCCTACGACGCGGTGGGCCTGAACCTGGGCACCAACTTCCTCAACGGGGTGGTGGACCGCAACCGCGTGCTGAACGTGGCCTCAAACACGAGCACCTACGGCGGCCGCGGCATCGACCTGAACACCGGCTCGGCCACCAGCAACGTGCGTTTGAGCAACAACTTCGTGGCGGGCATCAACGGCGCCGGCTGGAGCAGCTTCAGCAGCGACGCCATCGTGGGCATTCGCATCGGTGCCAGCTCTACTACGGGCGGCGTGACGTTGGCCTACAACTCGGTGAACCTGACCGGCAACTACAACAACACGTCCAGCACGTCGGCTTACGTGTCGGCCGCGCTCTACGTGGCCTCTACTTCCACGGCCATGACCGTGGTGGACAACATTTTGGTGAACAGCTTGGTGCTGCCCACCAGTACTACCACCAAGAACTACGGTTTCTACAGCGCCGCTGCCAACACGGCTTACACGAGCATCGACTACAACGACTACTTCGTGAGCGGTTCGCAGGGTGTGTTGGGCTACCTGAGCTCCGACAAAACCACGCTGGCCGACCTGCGCACGGCTACCGGCCAGGACACGCACTCGCTGAACGTGGACCCGCAGTTCAGCTCGGCTACCGACCTGCACACGTTCTCCGCGGCGCTGAACAACGCCGGCGTGCCGGTGAGCGGCATCACGGTTGATATCGACAACGACACCCGCAGCACCACCACCCCCGACATCGGCGCCGACGAATTCACCCCGGCGCCCATCGACATCGCGGCCACGGCCCTGCTGGCTCCGGCGGCTACGGGCTGCTACGGTGCCGGCCAGTCCGTGACGGTGACCATCACGAACAGCGCCACGGCTGTGCTCAACCTGGCCCTGAACCCCGTGACCGTGACGGTGGTGGTGACCCCGCCGAGCGGCACTGCCCAGACCTTTACCACGACCCTGAACACCGGGACGCTGGCGGCTGGTGCCACGCAGAACGTGACCCTGCCGGGCACGCTGAACATGACGGCGGCCGGCGTTTATTCGTTCGCCATCACGACGACGACCACTGGCGACGGCAACCCGGCCAACAACAGCCTCACGGCCACCCGCACTACGGTGGCGCCGCTGCCGCTGCCCTACGCCGAGAACTTCAACGCCAGCACCAACCTGCCCGCGGGCTATACCGTTGACACCGGCAACGCGACCTACGATTTCAAAGTGCTGGCCAGCCACGGCACGAGCGGCAGCAATGCCCTGTCGGCCGACGTGTACGGCACCAACCCCAGCTCGTTTGCCATTCTGCCCAAGCTGGGCAACACCACGACGGCCACCAACCAGCTGTCGTTTGATGCCCGCTTCGTGGACTTCAGCGGCTACCCCGCCACCGGCACCACGCTGGCGGCCGGCGACACGCTGAAAGTGCTGCTCTCGACGGACTGCGGCCTGACTTACCAGAAAGTGTTTGCCATCAACGCAAGCAACTACAACGGCAACGGCACCGCCAACAACAACTTCTACACCTACACCGTGCCCCTGACGGGCGTGGGCGTGGGCCAGTCCGTGCAACTGCAGTTTGTGGCCCTGCGCGGCAACGGCGACTACTACGTCGACATCGACAACATCAGTGTGCGCAGCCTGTCGCCCATCGACTTGGCACCCGTTGCGCTCGTGACGCCGACCGCCACCCAAGGCTGCTACGGCACGGCCGAAACCGTGACCGTGCAGGTAAGCAACCAAGGCACTACGGCGCTGGACTTCGCCGCCAACCCGGCCACCGTGACGGCCGTGGTGACCACCCCCGGCGGTCCTCAAACCCTGACGGGCACCCTTTCGACGGGCACGCTGGCCGCCGGCGCGGCGCAAACGGTGACCCTCGCTCCTGCCCTGAACATGTCGGCCGTGGGCAGCTATTCGTTCGCCATCACCGCCACGGTGACCGGCGACCAGAACACTGCCAACGACGCGCTGGCGGCCGTGACGCGCACGGTGGCCGCCCCGGTGGCGGGCACGGTGTCGCCAGCTTCGAGCAACCTCTGCGTGAGCGGCACTACTGCCCTCACCCTGACCGGCGCCGCCAACGGCACCATTCAGTGGCAGCAGTCGACCGACAACACGACCTTCACCGACGTGAGCGGCGCTACGGCGGCCACCTTCACCTCGCCGGTGCTGACCCAGACGACCTACTACCGTGCCCAGGTGCGCTGCGCGGCCCAACCCGCCGCCACCTCGAACGTGGCCACCATCACGGTAACCAACCCGGTGATTGCCACCACCAACACGCCGCTGACCATCTGCTCGGGCGCTACCGCCACCCTGACGGCCACGGCCACGACCGGCAACTCGGTGCGCTTCTTCAGCACCGCCACGGGCGGCACGGCCCTGACCACCAGCACGGCGGGCAGCTACACCACGCCGGCCCTCACCGCTTCGACTACGTATTATGCCGAAGCCTACACGGGCGGCACGGCTTCGGTGGGCGCGCTCACCAACGCCATTGGCACGGGTTCGCAAAGCTCCGCGGCGCAGTACATGGTGTTCAGCGTGACGCAACCCACCGTCCTCACCGGCGTGTACATGTACCCCGGCGCCGCCGGTAACCTCGTGGTAGAATACCGCAGCAGCACGGGCACCGTGCTTCAGACCGCCACCGTAGCCGTAACCGCGGCCCAGGTGGGCACGAAGACCTACATTCCGCTGGGCTTTAACCTGGTGGTGGGCACGGCCCAACGCCTCGGCCTCGGTACCGGCACCGTGACGGCTTACCGCAACGACTCGGGCGCTACCTACCCCTACAACGGCGGTGGCGTGAGCATCACGGGTAACTCTTTCGACCCGGCTTACTACTACTGGTTCTACGACTGGGTGGTGAGCAGCGAGTGCGTGGCTGCCACGCGCACGCCCATTCAGGTGAACGTAACGGCTCCGGCTACGGCCAGCTTCCCGGCCGCCACGGCCACTACCTGCGGCGCTTCGGCTTACACGCTGGCTGGCACGGTGGGCGGCTCGGCTACCACGGGCACCTACACCAGCAGCGGCACGGGCACGTTCTCGCCCAACGCCACCACGCTGGGCGCTACCTACACGCCCTCGGCCGCCGACATCGCGGCTGGTACCGTGACCATCACGCTCACCTCGAACGCAGTGGGCACTTGCTCGCCGGGCACGGCTACGCTCACGCTGGCCATCAGCCCGGCACAGGTGGCCACGTTTAGCTACGCCACGGCCACGGGTTGCGTGGGTTCGGCCAGCACCGTGACGCCCACGCTGGGCACCGGTGCCACGGCTGGCACGTTCTCGTCCACGGCCGGCCTGACGATTAACGCCACGACGGGTGCCATCACCCTGGCCACGTCCACGGCCGGTACCTACACCGTGACCAATACGGTGGCGGCCACGGCTTCCTGCGCCGCGGCCACGGCCACCACGACGTTCACGGTGAACCCGCGGCCGGCCACGCCGACCATCACGGCCACTTACAACGGCACGACGACCACGCTCACCTCGAGCGCGGCCACGGGCAACCAGTGGTACCTGACCGTCGGCACGACCACCACGGCCGTCGCCGGCGCCACGGGCCAGACCCTGGTGCTCACCGGCCTGCCGGCCCAGCTCGGCGCCTACACCGTGACCACCACCAACGCCAACGGCTGCGTCTCGCTGCCCTCCGCCGCCCTGGTGGTTACCGGCACCAAGAACAGCATCGCCGGCGCCAGCCTGAAGCTCTACCCCAACCCCACGCCCAACGGCGAGGTGACGCTGGAGCTGACGGGCTTCCGCTCGGCTACCCAGCTGACGGTGCTTGACCCGCTGGGCCGCGTGATTCTGACCGAAGTGCTGCCCGCCAACGCCGGCACCGCCACCCATCCCCTCAACCTGAAGGGCATGGCTTCCGGCGTGTACCTGCTCCGCCTCAGCAACACCGACGGCGTGGAAACCCGCCGCCTGGTGAAGGAATAATCTTCGGATTAGGCGCATTGAAAAGCCCCGCTGGCAGCTTGCCAGCGGGGCTTTTTTGTGGGCAATGGTGAAGCGCCGTCGCGGTGAGCGACGCTTATTGGTCGGGGTCGTCGGGCAGGATGTTGACGTCTTGCACCAGCACCATCTTCTCGATTTCCTTGCCGCGGGTGGTGGCGGCCAAGCCGCCAAGGGCGGTTTCCTTGTAGCGGGTTTCCATGGCCTGGCCCACTTCGCCAAGGGCGGCCACGCACTGGTCGACGGGAATAACCGGGTCGATGCCGGCAATGGCAATCTGGGCCGAGGAAAAGGCAATGGCGGCGGCCGAGGCGTTGCGCACCACGCAGGGCACTTCCACCAGGCCGGCCACGGGGTCGCACACCAGCCCCAGCATGCACTGAATGGTGACGGCCACGGCGGCAAACACCTGCTCCACGGGCCCGCCCAGGCAGTACACGATGGCGCCGCTGCCCATGGCCGCGGCCGAGCCGGTTTCGGCCTGGCAGCCGCCCACGGCCCCGGCCAGCGAGGCGTTCTGCTCGATGATGAGGGCAATGCCGGCGGCCACCAGTAGGCCCTCCAGTATCTGGCGGTCGGAGAGCTTGTGCAGGTCCTGCAGCGTAACCAGCACGCCCGGCAAGATGCCCGAGGCGCCGGCGGTGGGCGCGGCCACCACGCGCCCCATGCACGAGTTCACCTCCTTGGCGCCCAAGGCACGGGTGATGAGCTGTTTGAATTCGGGCGAGAGGACCGTGACGGGCGAGGCGGCAATTTTCTTGGCGCCGTTGTTAATCATGCCCGAGCGCGAGGTCATGTCGCCGGTCAGGCCCTCGTGCACGGCGTCGCGCATCACGTCGTAGGCGCGCTGCAGGCCGGCCCAGATTTCGTCTTCGCTGCGGCCCTTTTGTTCGATTTCGTAGTCGAGCACGGGTTGGTAAAGCGGCTGGCCAGTGCGGGCACAATGGGCTTGCCAGGAGGCAAAATCGGTGAAGAGCAACGACATGGTGGGAATTGGAAGATGGATAAAAACGGGGCAACGGACCGAAGCGGCGGCAAAGAGCACCAGCAAAACAAGCGCCGGAACCTGCTTCGTTCGCCGGCGGGCCATACCGGGGCGCAAAGGTGTACGTTTTCCGTTGGTTGGCTGGCCATTGGGCTTTCCCCGCAAACACAAAAGCCGCTTCCTGATGTGGAAGCGGCTTTTGTGTTTGCGGGCAGCACCGGTTTATTCCAGCACGAGTTTCACCGTCTGGCTTTGGGTGCCAGTGCTGAGGCGTACCGCGTAGACCCCGGCGCCGCGCGGCAGGGCGGGCAACGCCAGCGTGTGTTCGCCAACGGCCTGCGCACGCGCGGGCAACGTGAGCACGGCCCGGCCCAGGGCGTCAAGCACCGTCACAGCCACCGGGGCGGCCGTGGGCAGCACGTAGTGAAGGGCTGCTGCCGTCGTCCCGCTTGCGGCAGGGTTGGGCACCACGGCCAAGTGGGCCTGCAGGGCGCGCGAGGCCGCTGTGGCCAGCACGCGCTGGTAGGTGTAGAGGTAGCGGAAATCGTTGACGTAGGCGCCGCTCACGTACGGCTGGTACAGGTCGACGGTGAGGTTGCCGTCGGCGTCGTAGGTTTCCGTGCCGCGCGAGTAGGGCTGCCACACGCCCGGCGTGCTCCCGACGCGCTCCACCAGGTAACTGGCCAGTTGGTAAGCGGCTGGGGTGCCAATGGGCGTGGCAGTGTAGGTATTCGTCACGCGGAAGTCATCCACGTAGGCCCCGTTGGTGTAGCGCTGCTGCACATCGGTTTGGCGCAGGCCCGAGGCGTTGTAGGTGTACACGTTGCGCTGAAACGGGCTGAAAACCGTGCCGGAAAGGTCGGCCAGCTGAAACTCGTCCGTCGCCACTTGCCCGGCGGCGTTGTAGGTAAATAGCTCCTGGTCGTCGGCAAAATACGCCGACCCGAAATACGACTCGTCCAGAATGCGCGTATTCTGCCCCAGTGCGTTGTAGGTGTAGGTGCTGCGGCCATACGGGCGCCACACGCCGTTCGACCGAATGCTTTGCAATTCCTGCAGCAGCCGGCCCTGCGCGTCGTAGGTGTAGTTCAGGGCCAACAGGGCGGTGGTGTTCACCACGCCGTTGGTGAAGGCGAACGTGGAGTCCGACGTCATCTTGCCAGCCGCGTTGTACTGGTAATTTTCTTGCCGCAACGCGCGCAGGGCCGCCCCGCGGGTGGGCGCGTTTTCGCGCAATTCGCGCTGAGGCGAATTCAGGGCCGTGAAGCGGGAATACGTGAAGCGCAGCGTATCAAGCCAGGCGTTGCTGCGGTACTGCTGCTTCACCGTCTGCACCAGCCGAAAGGCAGAATTGGAAACCAGACGCTGGGCCGCTACGGGCGCCGCCCCGGTTGCGCCACGTTTGGCCGCCGGATTTTGGGCTTGGGCCGGGGCAGTCGCAAAAGCCAAAGCAGACAGGGCCAGTATAAAATGTAGTTGTTGTTTCATGCACACCGTTTAGTGAAAATGAGCCGGCCCCGCTGCGTACGCAGCCGAGCCGGCTCAAATTTACAACTTGTTTGTAGTGGCAGATTTAACTCCGCCCTACTGCACCGAAGCCGGTGCCTCCTGCACCAGCTTGATGCTGGCCGAATTGATGCACAAACGCAGGCCGCTGGGCGCGGGCCCGTCGGGAAACACGTGGCCCTGGTGGGCGTCGCACACGTTGCAGAGCACTTCCACGCGCACCATGCCGTAGCTGGTGTCTTTTTTGTAGCGGATGGCGCTTTCGTCGACCGGCTGCGTGAACGACGGCCAGCCCGTGCCCGACTCGAACTTGGTGCGCGAGTCGTAGAGCGGGGTGCCGCAGCACACGCAGGCGTAGAGGCCGGCTTCGTGGGCCTCGCAGTACTCGCCGGTGAAGGCGCGCTCGGTGCCGTGCTCGCGGGTGACGTGGAATTGCTCGGGCGTGAGCTGGGCGCGCCATTCGGCGGGCGTTTTCTCTACGCGGCGAGGCGAAGGAATGGGATGATTGGCAAGGCGGATGACGTCGTTCCAGGTTTGCATGAGGGGAGGTTGAGGGAAAATGGCAGGCTCAGAAAAGATAAACGCAGCCGTGGCCGGGAGGTTTGCGGCGCTGCGGGGTTAGACGCCGCGGCGGCATTTCCCTTACAGCCACTCGCGCAGCAGCGCCAGCCCGGCGGGCCAGGCGCCGTGCCCGCTGGCGGCGTTGATGTGGCCGGCGGGGCCGATGTCGACCAATTCGCTGCCCCAGGCTTCGGCAAATTGCCGGGCGCGGACGGGCGTCACCCATTCGTCGTTCTGGCTCATCACCACCCTGCTCGGGAAGGGCAGCCGGGCCAGCGGCATGGGCCCGAAGCCGGTGGTGGGAAAGGCGGCGTAGTGGGCCGTGTCCACGTCGCTGGGCGCCACCAGCAGCGCGCCCTTTATGCGGTGGCCGTAGCGCCCGGCCCAGTGCGCCACCGTGACGCAGCCCAGGCTGTGGGCCACCAGCACCACGCGGCGCAGGTTTTCGCCGGCCAGGACCTGCTCCAGGGTGTCAACCCACTCGCGGCAGTCGGGCGCATCCCACTCGCGCTGCTCGATGCGGGTAAACTCGGGGTGGAGGCGCTGAAAATGGGTTTGCCAATGGTCGGGGCCGGAGTTGCCGAGGCCGGGCACGATGAAGACGCGGGCTGTTTCTTGCATGCGCAAAAGTAGCTTTTCCACCCGCCCGATTCGCCATGAAAATTCTTTCCGCCGCCCAAACCCGCGCCCTCGACCACGCCACCCTGCAGGAACAAGGCATTACTTCCGTCGAGCTCATGGAGCGCGCGGCGCAGGCGTTCACGGAGTGGTTCCTCGGGCAATTTGCTGCCGCCGCTGCCCGCGAAGTGCTGGTGCTGTGCGGCCCCGGCAACAACGGCGGCGACGGACTGGCCGTGGCCCGGCTGCTGCATGCGGCCCACTACGCGGTGCGCGTGGCTCTGCTTCCGGCCGATAAACAGTCGGCCGACTGGCAGCACAACCGCCAGCGCCTGCCCGCTGCTGTGCCCGTGAGCACCATCAAAACCAACCACGCGCTGCACATTCCGGAAAAAGGCGTGGTCATCGACGCGCTGTTTGGCACCGGCCTGTCGCGGCCGCTGGCGAGCTCGGCCGCCGCGGTGGTGCAGCAGCTCAATCAGGCCAACGCCCGCGTCGTGGCCATCGACCTCCCCAGCGGGCTTTTTGCCGACGCGCCCCAGGCGGCCGATAGCGCCGTGGTGCACGCCCGGCACACCGTCAGCTTCGGCCTGCCCAAGCTGGCTTTCCTGCTGCCGCAAAACGCGGCGTTCGTGGGCGAGTGGAAGGTGCTGGACATTGGCCTGAGCCCAGCATTCGTTGCCAACGCGGCCGGCCGCTGGCATTACACCGACGCCGCTACCATGGCCGGCGCCTTGCCCGCCCGCCCAAAATTCAGCCACAAAGGCACCTTCGGCCACGCCCTGCTGCTGGCGGGCAGCCGGGGCAAGATGGGCGCGGCCGTGCTGGCGGCGGGGGCCTGCCTGCGCGGCGGCGTGGGCCTGCTCACGGCGCACATCCCCGGCTGCGGCTACGACATTTTCCAAATCAGTCAGCCCGAAGCCATGTGCCTGACCGATGCGCAGGCCGATTTCATCAGCGAATTGCCGGAGCTAAAACCCTACCAGGCCGTGGGCATCGGCCCGGGCCTGGGCCAGGCCGAGGCGGGCGTGGCCGTGCTCCGGCAGCTGCTCGAGCAAGCCACTCGGCCCGCCGAAAAGCGCCCCGGTACGCTCCCGCTCGTCCTCGATG
The DNA here is from genome assembly GCF_016427455.1 of Hymenobacter miniatus. NCBI lineage: Bacteria > Pseudomonadati > Bacteroidota > Cytophagia > Cytophagales > Hymenobacteraceae > Hymenobacter > Hymenobacter miniatus. The sequence continues at coordinate 497,914 of NZ_JAELXR010000001.1, read as the reverse complement.
CCGATGCACTGAACATGTTGGGCCAGCACCGCGAGCTGCTGGCGCTGCTGCCCGAAAACGCCGTGCTCACCCCCCACCCCAAAGAGTTCGAGCGCCTCACCGGGCCAGCCCGTGACGACTACCACCGCCTGGACCTACTGCGCGATTTTACCCAGCGGCACCGCTGCCTGGTGCTGCTGAAGGGCGCCTACTCCTGCCTGGCCACGCCCACCGGCGAGCTGCACTTCAACAGCACCGGCAATGCGGGCATGGCCACGGGCGGCAGCGGCGACGTGCTCACGGGCCTGATGCTCGCCTTGCGCGCCCACGCCCAGCTGTCGCCGTTTGGCGCGGCGCGGCTGGCCGTGTACGCCCACGGCCGGGCCGGCGACCTGGCCGCCGCCGAAACCGGGCAAGCGGGCCTGGTGGCCGGCGACATTGTGCGGTTTGTCGGCCCGGCGCTGCAGGAGTTAGTACGGGGCTAGAACTCGGCTAGCTCAGGAAATAGAGAATGGGGGGCACCAGCAGCACGCCGTCGGCTAGCAAGGCAAAAAAATAATCGTCGCGGCGCTCGTGCGCCAGCACAATGACGGTGGCGGCCAACAGCACGGTAAACAGCAGGCCCAGCCGCGGCATGCCCCAGCCCAAACCCAGCACCAAAGTAGCGGCCAAAAACGCCAACGCCACCAGCTTGGCCCCGCGCAGCCCCAGCAGCACCGGGAAGGTGTGCGTGCCCGCCGCCCGGTCGCGGCTCACGTCCCGAATGTCGAACACAATGGCCAGGGCCAGCACCAGGCAGAAGCGCAGCGCCAGCAGCCCCGCCACGGCCGTCAGCGGGTGGTGCAGCAGCAGGGCCGGCAGCCCCACCGTGACCAGCGACCACACCCCGGCGATGAGAAACACTTTCAGCAGCGGCACTTCGCGCAGGGCCCGCCGCCGGCCGCGCCAGCGCAGCAGCGGCCACGAATACAGCAGCGCCAGCGCCGCCAGCGGCAGCAGCTTGGGCAGGTAGCGCCACCAGCCATCGGCCAGAAAAAGCCCGCCCGTCACCAGCGCGGCGCCGGCCGCCAGCAGGGCCAGCCCGCGGCGGTGGCGCTGCTGCCAGGCCTTGCGCCCGGAAGTGCCCGCCGGCTGCCGGTGCTTGAAAGGCAAGGCGGCGTCGAGGTTATAAACCAGCAGCGTGGCGGCAAACACCAGCAGCACCAGCCGGTAGCCGGCCCCGTCGAGGGGCGGCCACAGGTGCAGGGTGTAGGCCGTCTGGGCCGCCGCCGCGCCCGACAGCCACACGCTGCTGTACAGCACGGCGTCGAGCAGCCGGCGGGGCCAGGAAAAGCGCAGGGAAGGAGCAGGCGGCGTGAGCACGGCCGAAATTAGCGCCACGGCGCCACAGAGCGGTGTCGCTACTTGCCGGTTTCGGCGTAGGCGGCGTCCACGGGCTTGCTTTCGGGCGAGCCGTGCTGGCGCAGGAAGATGCTGAGGCCCACGATGCTCAGGATGCTGAGGAACTCGCTCTGCCAGTTCTGCAACGACTCGAACCAAAACCGGGAGGTGGCCATGTAGGCCAGCGTATCCACGGCGGGCTTGCCATCGTGCACCTGCTCAATGCTATATACTTCGGCGCCGCCCTTGGCGTGCAGCCAGAACGAGAGAAAAAACAAGGCGAAAAAGGCAAGGCTGAGCGAGTTTTTGTACAGCTTCAGCACCCAGCCGCCGCGCTTCACGGGGCCGGGGGCATCCTCCTTGCTCGGGTCGGGCTCGGCGTCTACCTCCTCTTCTTCGTACAGTTTCTTCGACTCGGAAGAGCCTTTCTGGCGCAGCCACACGGTGAGCAGCACGTAGAGGCCCATTTGCAGGAATTCGCTTTCCCAGTTTTCGAAGGTGGCCTCCAGAAAATGACCTGACGTGAAGTACTGGCCGGCCGACAGCTGGGCCAGGCCCATATCCTGCAGCTCGTCGTTGTAGTCGTGCCAGCCGGTGAGGAACTGGCCGCCCAAGGTCAACAGTGTCATGGTGACAATCACCAACAACAGACTGTTTTCGTATAAAAAACGCCAAAAAGGCGAAGCAGGACGCTGAATGGTCATGCTTCGCCTTTACGAGAAAACGGCCGTTAGGTCGTGTCCGGGTTATTTTTCTTCCAGCACCGCCTTGCGCTCGCCGAAGGTTTCCTGGTAGAGCTTGATGCTGTCGTTGATGATGCGGTAGGCGTCTTCCTTGCCCATGAAGCGCTCCACCACCACGTGCTTGTTGTGCTCGAGGGCCTTGTAGTCTTCGAAGAAGCGCTGCATTTCGAGCAGCGTGTGCGGGGGTAGGTCCGAGATGTCGTTGTAGTGGTTCACCGAGATGTCGTGGGCGGCCACGGCGATGATTTTGTCGTCTTCCTCGTCCTGGTCCACCATTTGCATCACGCCGATGACTTTGGCCTCCACGAGGCACATGGGCACGATGTCGACCGAACACAGCACCAGGATGTCGAGCGGGTCTTTGTCGTCGCAATACGTTTGCGGAATGAAGCCGTAGGCGGCGGGGTAGTGCACGGCCGAGAACAGCACGCGGTCGAGCTTGAGCAGGCCGCTCTCTTTGTCGAGCTCGTATTTGCCCTTGCTGCCTTTGGGAATTTCGATGATGGATTGCACGATGGTGGGCGTTTCGTCGCCGCGCGACACGTCGTGCCAGGGATTAAAATGGGCCATTCTTAAGATTTGCTGATTTTTTGATGTGCTGATGTGCTCCCACTGGTTGCTGGTGGGCAAGCCACCCGAGAGCCAAGGCAGAGCGTATGTTTGTAGTATATCCGGTTGACTTTTAACTATTTTGCCGTGGCAATTCCCGAAGCTGATAATCTGATTGTTCGGCTGACTTTTGAATTTTCGCTGCTCATCATCGAGTACACCGAACGGCTGGAAGCGCAGCGGCGCTACGTCATGGCGAAACAGTTGATGAGGAGCGGAACGGCAATTGGCGCAAATGTTCGGGAGGCGCAAAGTTCCGAAAGCCGCGCCGACTTTGTACACAAATGTAAAATTGCGGCCAAAGAAGCCGAAGAAACCGATTATTGGCTGCTGCTCTGCTACCACGCCCCTTCCTACGAAAGCCCCGGCGAGCTGCTGCCGCGCCTGCTGAGCATCCGGAAAATTTTATCCAAAATCATATCCTCCGCACGCTCAACCCAGCCGAGTGCATGAACCCGCGCGGAAAAGCACATCAGCACATCAAAAAATCAGCAAATCAACGAAGCACCTCCACCAAAGGAACCCCCGAACAACCGCTGGGTTCCTGGATGTGCAAAAAACGCGCAATGGTGGGCGCGATGTCCGTGATACGTACGGCGGCCGCGGAAGCGCCGTGTTTCACGCCCCAGCCCCAGAACAGCAGCGGTACGTGCGTATCATACGCCCCGCTGGAGCCGTGGGTGGTGCCCTTTACCACGGGGTAGGCGTAGGCCTCCAGCCAGCCGGGGGCCAGCACGGTGAGCACGTCGCCGGAGCGCGGGGCAAAAAATCCGTTTTCCTGGTACATGCCCAGGCCTTCGCTCCAGTGGGCGCGCTGCAGGTCGAGGGCGGTGAGGGCCTGCGTCACGCCGGGCAGCGTGAGCAACGCGGCGGCCACGTCCTGCTGGGCCTTGCCCAAGTCGATGTTTTTCTTCTTGAGCAGCTGGCGGTTGAGGTACACCTGCTGGTTTTCGTAGCTGAGCACCCACTGGCCGGGGCCGTACTGGCGGGTGAGGGCGCGCTGCACCGAGTCGCGCATCACGGCGGGCCCCACGCCGCCGCCGGGCAGCCGGTGGGCCTGGTTGAAGCCCACGGCGTGGGCCGCGGCGTGGTCGGCGGTGAGGAACACCAGGGTCTGGCCCTTGCCCACTTGCTTATCGAGCGCCTCAAACAGGCGGGCCAGTTCGCGGTCGAGGCGCAGGTAGGTGTCTTCGGCTTCGATGGAGTTGGGACCAAACTGGTGGCCCACGTAGTCGGTGCTGCTGTAGCTGATGGCCAGGAAATCGGTCACGCCGCGCTGGCCCATCTGCTCCTGGCGCAGGGTTTCGAGGGCGAAGTCGGTGGTGAGCGAGTTGCCGAAGGGCGTGCTGCGGATGAGGTCGAGGTTTTGGGTGGGCGCCTGCGGGTTGCGGGTTTCGCCCGAGTTTTTGAGGGCGGGCTGCACCGAGGCGGGCGCGCCGGCCGCCAGCGCGGGCAGGTCGTGCGGAAACACGGGCTTGCTTTCGCCCTTGAAGGCGCCCTCCCAGGGCACGTCATCCGGGGTGCTTTCGGTGTAGTCGCCGATGGGCCGCAGCGTGTTCCAGGGCTGGGCCAGGTACCGGGCGGCGTGGCCGGCGGCGTTGAATTTCTGCACCCAATCGGGCAGCGCGGTCTGGTAGAAGGTGCTGCTGATGAAGGCGCCGTTGGTGCCGTCGTACCAGTAGGCGGCGGTGGCCGAATGCCCGGCCGGCAGGATGCTGCCCCGGTCCTTCATGCTGAGGCCGATGGTTTTGGCCTGAAAATTTGTGGCCAGCCGTAGCTCGTCGGTGATGGTGGTGGCCAGCATATGGCGCGGCGACATCTGGCCGGCCGCTTCGGTGCCGCCCACGGCCTGCACGGTTTTGTCCTCGGTCACGTAGGTACCCTTGCCGGTTTCGCGCTCAAACCAGTTGTTGCCCACAATGCCGTGCACGGCCGGCGTGGTGCCGGTGTACACGCTGGCGTGGCCGGGGCCAGTGTAGGTGGGCACGTAGTTGTAGTGGCAGCTCTCGTAGCTGAAGCCCTGCCCCAGCAAACGCCGGAAGCCCCCGGCCGGGTACTTGTTCCAATAGCGGTAGATGTAGTCGTAGCGCATCTGGTCGACCACGATGCCGACGACCAGCTTGGGGCGCGGGAGGGGCTTTTCGGCTTTCTGGGCGAAGGCCGGGGCGGCGGCCAGCAGAGCGGCCACGGTGAACGGCAGTATCTTTTTCAAGTAAAAGCGGGTAAGGCTATGCAACAGCAAAGATACCGCGCATCGCCGGGCCATGGCTGTCATGCTGAGCGCAGCCGAAGCATGACCGTTTTTTAATCGTGCCCTTCTCCCCTCTTATGAAACCCGCTCTCCTCTTCGACATGGACGGTGTCCTCATCGACAACACGCCCTACCAGGCCCGCGCCTTCCAACTGCTCTTCCGCGACTTGGGCCTGAGCACCAACGCCCGCAAACTGCTGCAGCGCCTCAACGGCATGCCGGCCACCAACATCCTCAAGACGGTTTTTCGCAACCCCGTGCCCGAAAAGCAGCTAAAAGAGTACTCCTCGCAGCGTGAGTTTCTGTACCGCACCCTGTATTGGAGCAAGCGCCGCGAGACGCCCGGCCTCAGCCGCTTTCTGGAAGCGGCCCGCGCCGCGGGCTTCCGCATTGCCCTGGGCACCAGCTCGCCGCCCGAAACCATTGCCTACATCATCGACCACCTCGACCTCCGCCGCTTCTTCGACGTGGTGGTGGGCAAAGACGACGTGGCACGCGGCAAACCCCACGGCGACACCTTCGCGGTGGCCGCCGCCAAGCTGGGCGCCCGGCCCCAAGACTGCATCGTATTTGAAGACGCCGTGCTGGGCGAGCAGGCGGCTTACAAAGCCGGCATGCGCTGCGTGGCCGTGGCCTCGGGCGTGCCGGCCAAGGCGTTTCAGGCCCCGCTCACCGTCATCAAGGATTTCACCGAGCTCACGCCCGAACGCCTGCTGGAGCTGCTGGCCGCGCAGCCGAAAGCCCCCAAGCCCGACAAGCAGCGCGCCCAGCGCAACTACATGCAGCTGACCTAGCCAGCCGACCGTAAAAAAAGCCCCGACGCATAGCGCCGGGGCTTTTTACTGCTTACGCAACCTGCTTATTCCACCACCAGCCTGATGGCCTGGGTGCCGGTACGCACCACGTACACGCCCGTGGCCGCGCCCGCGGGCAACGCCAGCTGGGCCGTGCCGGCCGCAGTGGCCGCCGTGGTGAGCACGAGGCGGCCCACGGCGTCAAACACGGTTACCGGGGCACCGGCCTGGGCGCCGGTGAGCGTGGTGGCGCGGGCCATGGTTGGGTTGGGGAACAGGCTCAGCACTGCGGCCGAGCGGCCATTGGCCGAGGCCAGCGGAGCGGCGGGCACCAGGTTCAGGAAGAAGCGGCCGCTGAGCAGGGCGCTGGCCTGGGCCGAAGTCACCGTGAAAGCGTAGCCGGCGGCCGGCAGCGCAGCCAAATCGGTGCGGGTGCCCAGTTGGGCATCCACGAGCACGGCGGCGGTGCCGGCGGGCAGGTTCAGCAACTGGGCCACTTGCAGGGTGTAGGTGCCGGCGGTGGGCACGCCCACGCTCAAGGGCACCACCGTGCTGGTGGTGAAGGCGGGCAGGCCGTTGATGGCCAGCTCGCGCCCGGCGGCCCCCGACGACAGGTTCAGGCCCGTGGTATTAGGCAGCTTCTCGGCATCGAATGCGCCGTCAAAGGCGGCCGTGGCGCCCGCCTCGGCATACACGTAGGCCTCGTCCGAAGCCGTGCCCGTGGCGCTGCGCAGCGTGAGCTGCACCAGCGGCCGGGTTTCAGCCGTGCGCTGGAAGGGCGTGGTGCTGGGCACGGTCAGGCGCTGGCTGTTGCGGAAAGTCAGCGCCCCCGCCGACTGGCCGGTGGCCACGCGGGCGAAGAAGCCCTGGCCCGACGGGATGACGGGGTTGCCGCCCACGCCGTTCACGTAGCTGCGGTACTGGCCATTGTACTGGCTGGTGCTGCTATACACGTAAATAGCGCCATCCATTCCGGCCCGGTCGGCCGCGGCCACCAGGGAGTAATCCAGCGGCGCGGGGTACGGGTTGCCCAGCAGCTGCCAGCCGCCGTCGGCAGTGGTGGCGCGGTTGCTGGCCAACGACACCGTCAGGTTGCCGTTGTTCAGCGGCCCGGCCACGCTCAGCGTCTGGTTGGCGGCCAAGTTCACGGCGTAGCCCTGGCCCACGGTCAATGGGTCGTTCAGGGCGGCCGGCGAGAACCAGCCTTTGTCGAAGGCGCTGAGGTTGTTGCTCAGCGTCAGGCGGCTCTGGTCGTAGCCGTACACCGTGGGGAAGGGCGTCACGCCGCCCGGCGCCGCCGCGCCGTTGTAAGCCGAATTAACCACCGGGGCAAACGAGCCCGTGGCCAGGCTCGCCACGGTAGCCAGGCCCACCGGCGCCGAGTAGTGGCGGTATCCCAGGCCCGCGTTCAGGGTGGGGTCAATGTAGCGCTGCACGGTGGCCGTACCGAAAACGAGGCCGCCGGTATTGTTCACCACCACGGCCGTGGCGGTGGCGTCCGACTCCAGCGTGAAGGGGTTGCCCTGCGTCACAAAAGCGCCGTTTAGCGTCAGCACGCGGCGCACCGTGGCGCCGGCCGAAGTACTCAGCAGCACACCGTTGGCCTGCACAGTAAGGTTCCAGAAGCGCACGCGGCCCGACCCGAGCAGGTTGGGGCCATTGGTAACGGCCGTGGCGCCCATTGCCACCGTGCCCCCGCTGGGCGCGAAGGTGCCGTTGTTGGTCAGGTTGCCCCACACGTCGAGTGTGCCGCCCGTTTGAACGAGCGTGGCACCGGAATTGACCGTGAGCGAGCGCACCGAGGCCGTGCCCGACGCAATGGCGGGCATGTTCGGTGCCGACGCCGGAATGGTGGCGTCCAGCACGGTGGTGGGCACCCCGGCACTCCAGTTGCCGGCCGTGAACCAATCCGTGCTCACGGTACCCGTCCAGCTGGTGGCCACTGGCACCACGGTCACCGTGAAGGGCAGGCCGTTGCTGGTGCCGCCCACGGTGGTCACGGTAAGCTGGCCGCTGGTGGCGCCGGCGGGCAGCGTGAAGGTCAGGCTGGTGGCCGTATTAGCCGTGACGTTGCCCAAGGGAATGGCCGTGCCGTTCAGGGTCAGCCCCGTGGCGTTGGTTAGGTCGGTACCCGTGACGGTGACGCTGGTGCCCACCGGCCCGCTGGTGGGATTGAGGCTGATGAGGACGGGCGCCGGCAGCGGCGTGAGGAAGGTGGCCTGCGCGTAGCTGCCCGCCACCGTGCCGCCGCTGTTGAGTAGCTGCACTTGCTGCAAGCCGCCGCAGCCGCTCAGCACCTGAATGTCATCCACGAACCAACCCGGCAGCGCATTCGCATAGGGGTTGTTCGAATCGGACTGGAACTGGAAGCGCACTTGAATGGACTGCCCGCTGAACGACGCCAGGTTGACGATGGACTGCTGGAAAGCCGCCGCCCCTTCCAGGCCCGACGACCGGCCCGAGAAGCAAGGTTTGCCGACCGACGTCGTGCCGGCGGCAAATACGTTGTTGTAGCCGTTTTGCAGGAACAGCGCACTCGCGTCCTGCCAGGGGCCGTTGTTTACCGAAATGGCCACCATGCCGCCGTCGTAGCGGGCTTCCGTGTTGAAGAAGTGATAGAATGACAGCACCGAGAATGCTCCCGGCGTGAACGCGGCCGACGTCAGGGTGATGTCGGAAGTGGCATTGGGGTCGCCGGTGGCCCAGGCGCCGCCGCTGTGGGCGCGGGCCGTGGTCGGGGCCCAGGCGTTGCCGCCCCCGCTGGTCACCACGGCCGGCGTAAAGCCGCCCACGGTATTGGCGTCGCGGTCATCGTTCACGGGCCGCGTCACGGCGCAGCCCGCTCCGGTGGCCGTGCGGGCCACAATCTGGAAGGTGCGCTGCTGGCCGGTCGTAAAGCTCAGGCTGGGGAAGGTGACAGTGCTGCCGCTCAGCGTGCCGCCCGTGCTGCTCACGTATTGCAGGCCAGCCGGCAGCTGGTCGGTGATGGAAACCGGCGCCTGGGTTTGGCACTCGCAGGTGGCCGACAGGTTGATGGCAAACTGGTTGCCCACCAGCGGCACGCTGTTTTTGCGCAGGCTCACGCCGGGCAGGTCGTAGGCCACGGTTTGGTCGGAGGCGCTGTTGGAAGAGCCTTCGCGGGCGCTGTAGCCCATGCCGCGGCGGGCAAAGGCTCCCCAGATGGCGCAGTGGTAACGCCCGCCGTAGAGCAGCGAGTCGGCGGCCAGAATGGCGTCGCGGCTGTCGAGGAAGCCGGGCTCGCAGGGCTGCAGCTTCAGGCCCTGCATCACCAGGTTCAGGGCCACGGCGTTGCCGCCCGTGCTGGCGCTGTTGTAGAGGTTGGGCTCGATGCTGTTCTGCTGCTGGATGATGTTCCAGGTCATGTCCCAGAGTGTCGCCGTCCAGACTTCGCCAATGGCGTGCACTTCCGTATTGGTGGCCACGTTGGCGTAAGTGAGCGGGTTCACGGTCAGGCTGGTGCTGAAGGGGTAGCGCCGGATGCCAGCACCGGTCGCTGCCTGGCCCTGGGCATACGTGCCCATGGTGCGCGCGCGCGGGCCATCGGTCAGGGGAGTAGCAGTCCAGTCGGTGGTCATCATCAGGGCGAAGAAGTCGCTCCAGCCTTCGCCGGCCTGCTCGGCATTGCCCAGGCAGCTGGTGTTGGGGCCGCCGCTGGTAAGGCGGTTGCTGATGCCGTGGCCGTACTCGTGCACCACAATGCCGTTGTCGAAGTCGCCGTCGAGCTGTAGCGGCGGGCGCAGCGTGAGCTGCACGGTGGCGCCCAGGTTGAGCTGCCCGGCCAGCGTTGCGCCGTCGGCCTGCGACACCATCACCGCCGGAATGGTGACGGTGTTGTCGGTGCCGCCCATCGTCACGGGTCCGCCGGCCACGTTGTTCACCATCACCACAGCAATGGCGCCCTCGTTCTGGGCGGCCTTCACCTTCACACTGTAGTTGCAACTGCCCCGGTAGATAAGGGCAATCTTGCCGCTCACGCTGGTCGACGAAGGCGAGGTGCAGGCAAAGTGGGTGCCCGCGCCCGGGTCGGTATAGTACACCAGGGTGCCGGAAGTGACGCCCTTGTTAGCCAGCAGGTTTTGGGTGCTGAAGGAACCTTCGGCCATGGTGTAAGTGCCCGCAATGGCGGCCGGAGCCGTCACCGTCAAGGAGTTGCTTGTCACGGGGTTCCACAGGTACATCTGCATGCGGGCGTTGGTGCCGTCGGGCGGGGTGCTGAAGTTGGCGTTGTTCACGCCGAGGCCGTCCTGGGCTTCGGCGCGCACGTGGTCGGCGCCCACGCCGCCCCGGCCCAGGTTGTCGGCCTGGAAGTTGGCGCTGGCTTCGTTGAAGCCGTACTGATACATCACGTCGTGCACCAAGTTGTTCCAATAAAACAGGTTCACGGTCGCGGCCCGGCGGTTCTTGCCCAGCGTGGGCTTGGCCGTAAAGTCGGGCACGTAGTTGAACACCAGCGAGCCGGCCGTGCCGGTGGAGGTGGCAAAGCGGCCCGGCCCGTTCTGCTTCAGGCTGTCGTCGTAGGCCCACACGTTGTTGCCGCGCGTGTCGGTGTAGTTGGTGGTGCCGTCGAAGTGCCAGCCGTGGGTGGCGGCGGCGTTGCCGGCCCCGGCGCGCAGCCAGGGGTTGGTGTCGGTGGTGGGCGCGGTCACGTCGGGCCGCTCGCCGGGGAAGGGCACCACAATGTAGCTGGCCGGCGTCACGGCCAATGCCCCCCGCACGCCGCTGGGGCCGCGCCGGGCAGCCGTGGCAGCCCCTGCCGGGCTGGCGCTGGCCGCCGATGCGCGAGCAGGCGCAGCGGCAGTCGGGTGCGCAGCCTTCTCGCTCACCGTCCAGTTGTCCTGGCCCAGCACCTGTCCGGTGGTGGCATCCACCCGGATGTTGAGCCAGTCGGCTGAGTGCAGCACGTCCACGTTCACGTTCCAGGCCAGGTGCAGCTGCTGGTTCTTATCCTTGGCCCACACCAAGCGCGCCTCAATGGGCTGCCGCGCTACGCCTGCCGCCGCAAGGCGCTGGTGCTGGTCGGGGCCGCTGGCGCCACCCAGGCTAGTGGGCGCTGCATCGGGGTGGCCCGGCAGCGTGGCCAGCGCCGCGGCTACTGCCGCCGCCGCCGTTACCCGCGGCATTGCCGAGAGGCCCGCAAAGGCTTTGGCCGGCACGAAGCTGCCCGCGTGGTGGGTCAACTTTCCGTTCTTGAAGACGAGCGTAGCCACTTGGTTGTAGACCGGAATGCCGGCCTGCAGCTGCTGTGGATAGGCATAGAGCAGGCCCGGCCCCTCGATGCGGGCGCTGGAAATGCGCAGGTCCGACGCGGCTACGTCGGCGCCGGCCCATTGCTGCCGGGTTTGCAAAGCAAGCTCAGCGGCTTGTTGAGCGGATTGGGTTTGGGCGCCGGCGGGCTGCCAGACGGCCGTTAGCAGCCCCAAAGCCGCCAGGTAACGCGCGTATAATTTTTTCATCAACAAAAATTGTTTTAGGGAAAGAAAAAATTGACCTCATGCAAATATATTGGCATTGCGCGATACCGCAAGTCTCGCCGCGGCTCTTTTGCCCTCTGTCCTTTATTACCTCACAGGCAGCCCCTTTACGCCAGTCCATTGCCGCCCTGTGTTCGCCTGCTCTGAGGCCATTCCGGCTGCCGGCGGACGCTTTACACTGGCCTAGAATAAAAGGTATTTAGCCCGCGTCTCACACAACAAAAAGCCGCTACTCCGGCGGAGCAGCGGCTTTGCAAATTATTGGTTGGCGGCCTCTTCAGCTTATTTCAGCTCTGTTGTAGGGCTTGGGCGCCAGCGTGGGTGACAAGGCGCCAATTGAGGGCGAGGTAGAAGCGGTTGCGCGGGTATTGGCGACGTTAGCCCGAAGCATTTCAGAGTTGTTGTACTCACGGTACCCACAACTCATTTAGCCAGTGCCGCCCCAAAAGCGTCCCCTAACAGCCTGCTAAATTAAAGCATAGAAGCAAACATGGCGCCTCTTCCCTACGGCGCTAACTGCGCAGCTCGGGCCTTGCCCCTACTCTACTTTCAGCGTCCTAGCCACACGCAGCTCTCCCACCTGCACTTGCACCCGGTACAGCCCCGGCGCGCGGCCCAGCAACGGCAACTCAGTGGTGCCTCCCGTTTCAAGCAAGCTCACCGGCTGCTCAAACACCACCGTGCCTTGCGCATCCAGGAGCCGTACGCTGGCGCGGGTGGCCCCAGGCACCGCCGGCACCTCCACCGTAGCGCGGATGTGGGCAGGATTGGGATAGAGGCCGACTTCTGAGAGAGCTTCCGGGGCCTGAGCGTGGGCAATGGGGCCGGTCAGCAGCAGCATCAAAGGCAGCGGCAAGGCCAATTGGCGGCCGCTGGATAAGGTCCGCGAGGAAGCGAAAGAGGATAGCATAGCTTAGGTGTGGATAAGAATAGAATAGCAGCAACGCACCAGAACAGGCCTTTCTAACGGACCAATCCGCAACGTGGTATACCCACAACTGCTATTTAGTGCCCGTTCTCAACTAAGTGGCAGGCGCTCATGAAGTATATTTTTCAATCCTCTTAGTGTTTGCAATCATGCAAAAGGCCCGCATCCTTTCGGAAGCGGGCCTTTTGCATAGGTCAAATCAGTTCGGGGCTTAGCCAGCCGCCAGTGCCTCGGCACCGCCCACGATTTCGAGAATCTCGGTCGTGATGGCCGCCTGACGCGTCCGGTTGTAGGTCAGCTTGAGGGCCTTGAGCAGCTCACCGGCGTTGTCGGTGGCTTTGTCCATGGCCGTCATGCGGGCGCCGTGCTCCGAAGCATTGCTTTCCAGCACCGCTTTGTAGAGCTGAATTTTGATGGACTGCGGAATCAGCGTCTGCACGATTTCCTCTTTCGAGGGCTCGAAGAGGTAATCGATGTTGGCCGTGGCCGAAACCGTGACGGGCGCCGCAGCCGGCACCAGCGGCAGAAGCTGCTCGGTGCGGATAATCTGCGTGGCCACGTTGCGGAATTCGTTGTACACCACCACCACTTCGTCGTAGGTCCCGTTGCGGAAGCCTTCCATGGCCACTTCGGCTGCCTCGCGCACCGTCTCAAACGACAGCTTGGCGAAGACGTGCGTGAAGTTGCCTACCAGCGCGCCCCGACGACCGTAGTAGTCGTGGGCTTTCTTGCCGATGGCCATGTACGAGATGTTGGACGCCGGCAGGTTGGCGTAGCGCTCGGCAATGGCCGCGTTCACGCCCTTGAACACGTTCGAATTGAACGCACCGGCCAAGCCCCGGTCCGAAGTCACGGCAATGACCAGCACGCGGCGTACCTCGCGAGCCACGCCGTAGTCGCTCACGATGTCGGCATCGGCCGTGCGCGTCATGTTCGCCAGAATGGTGTTCAGGCGCTGGGCGTAGGGCCGCATCCGGATGATGTTGTCCTGGGCACGGCGCAGCTTGGCCGCCGCCACCATTTTCATGGCTTTGGTAATCTGCTGCGTGCTCGTCACCGACTGAATGCGGTTGCGGACTTCTTTTAAGCTTGCCATTTAATCTGGTTAATTAACCGTTATGCTGAGCGAAGTCGAAGCATCTTTACCTCAGTAGTAATTGTTTACTCTCGAGGTAGAGATGCTTCGATTTCGCTCAGCATGTCGACCATTTTTACTAGTTGACTACTACGAAGCGTAGCTCGCCGACACGTCCTTGGCTACCTCGCGGATGGCCTTGGTGCCAGCGTCCTCCAGCTTGCCGGCTTTCAGGGCCTTCAGCACGTCGGGGTAGCGCGAGTTCATCACTTGGCCGAACTCCTTCTCAAACTCACGCACGCGGTTCACCGGCACGCTGTCGAGGAGGCCGTTGGTAGCGGCGTAAATGATGGCCACCTGGTCTTCCACCTTCACGGGCGAGAACTGGGGCTGCTTCAAGATTTCGAGGTTGCGACGGCCACGCTCGATGGTGAGCTTGGTTGAGGCATCGAGGTCGGAACCAAACTTGGCGAAGGCTTCCAGCTCGCGGAACTGGGCCTGGTCAAGCTTCAGGGTACCCGACACCTTCTTCATCGACTTAATCTGGGCGTTACCACCCACGCGCGACACCGAGATACCCACGTTGATGGCCGGACGCACACCCGAGTTGAACAAGTTCGTCTCCAGGAAAATCTGGCCGTCGGTGATGGAAATCACGTTGGTCGGGATGTAGGCCGATACGTCGCCAGCCTGCGTTTCAATCAGGGGCAGCGCCGTCAGCGAGCCGCCGCCTTTCACCAAGTGCTTAATGCTCTCGGGCAGGTCGTTCATGTCGCGGGCGATTTCGTCCGACGAGTTGATTTTAGCGGCGCGCTCGAGCAAGCGGCTGTGCAGGTAAAATACGTCGCCGGGGTACGCCTCGCGTCCGGGAGGACGACGGAGCAGCAGCGACACCTCGCGGTAGGCCACGGCCTGCTTCGACAAGTCATCGTATACCACCAGCGCCGGACGGCCCGTGTCGCGGAAGAATTCGCCGATGGCCGCACCCGTGAAGGGGGCGTAAAACTGCAGCGGCGCGGGGTCGGCGGCCGGAGCGGCCACCACCACGGTATAGTCCATGGCACCGCCTTTGGTCAGGGAGTTCACTACCTGCGCAATGGTGGAAGCCTTCTGGCCGATGGCCACGTAGATGCAGAACACCGGCTGGCCGGCTTCGTAGAACTCGCGCTGGTTCAGAATGGTATCGATGGCCACGGCCGACTTACCGGTCTGACGGTCGCCGATAATCAGCTCGCGCTGGCCACGGCCAATCGGAATCATGGCGTCAATCGACTTGATGCCGGTCTGCATGGGCTCGGTCACCGGCTGGCGGTAGATTACGCCGGGCGCCTTGCGCTCCAGGGGCATCTCGTACAGGTCGCCCGAGATGGGGCCACGGCCATCGATGGGTTGACCCAGCGTGTTCACCACGCGGCCCACGATGCCCTCGCCCACTTTGATGGAGGCAATCTTGTTGGTGCGCTTCACCGTGGCGCCTTCCCGGATTTCCGAGTAGTCGCCCAGCATCACGGCACCCACGTTGTCTTCTTCGAGGTTGAGCACGAGGCCTTGCAGGCCGTTTTCGAACTCAATCAGTTCGCCCGCTTGGGCTTTGCTCAGTCCGTAGATGCGGGCCACGCCGTCGCCGACCTGCAACACGGTGCCGACTTCTTCCAGCTCGGCTTCGGACTTGAAATTGGACAGCTGCTGCCGCAGGATTGCGGATACTTCGTCCGGACGTACTTCTGCCATGATGCTGTATTATAGTTGTTGTTGGTAAGAATTTTCTTGCAAAGAGGTGCGCAGCTTGCGGAGGCTGGTGCGCACGGAATCGTCAATCTGGTTGTCGCCGACGCGCAGGATGAATCCGCCAATGAGGCTGGGGTCCACCTTTTCGGTCAGCTTCACTTCGGTGAGGCCGGTTTGCTGGGTCACCAGCTTTTCCATCTCCGCGCGCGAAGCGGCCGTGAGGGGCGTGGCCGACGTCACCTCGGCCATCTGAATGCCCTGCATGGCGTTGTACTGCACCTGGAATTCGGTGCCCATGCTTTCCAGCGCCGCCTCCCGGTTTTTCTCGGTGAGGATGGTGAAGAAGCGCATGGTCATGTCCGACACCTTGCCGCCGAAAATGGCTTTCAGGATGGCCAGTTTCTTGTCGTGCTTCACAATCGGGTTGCGGAGCAACAGCCGCAGCTCGCGGCTTTCGGCCATGGCCTTGCTCAGCAGGTCCATATCCGCTTTCACGCTATCCAGCGTGCCCATCTCCTTGCCCAAGTCGAGGAGCGACTTGGCGTAGCGGGCCGCTACTCGTTGGTCAGCCATTGGTTGGTATTAGTTGGCAGTTGTTTGTTGTCAGTTGTCAGTGATTGTTAAAGATTTGCCGTTCGAATGGCCTAACAACTGACAACTAAAAACCAGCAACTAGTTCAGTTTAACGTCTTTCAAATACGAATCCACCAGCTGCGTTTGGGCAGCGGTGTCGCTCAGCTCGCGGCGCAGGATGCGCTCGGCGATGTCGACCGACAGCTTGGCGGCGGTGTTTTTCACTTCGGCCAGGGCCGCGTTTTTCTCCTGCTGGATGGCTTCGCGGGCTTGCTGGATGATGGTGTTGGCCTCGGTGGTGGCGCGGGCGCGCTCGGTTTCGCGGTGCTGGTTGGCCATCACGGTGGCTTCCTGCATCATGCGGTCGCGCTCGAGGCGGGCGTCGGCGAGCAACTTCTCGTTGCCGGCTTTCAGCTGCTGCATTTCAATCTTGGCTTGGTCGGCCATGCGCAGGGCGCTTTCGATGCTGTCCTCGCGCTCTTTCAGCGACGACAAAATCGGTTTCCAGGCAAACTTGGCCAACAGAAACAGCACCAGCAGGAAAATAACCAGTTGCCAGAAAATGAGGCCGAGTTCGGGGGTGAGGAAAGCTGGCATAATGAATTAAATAGGTAAAACCGTTGGGATGCAATCGGCTAAGGCAGCTACAGGCAGTAGGAGCAGGTAAGCCCGCCGCGCAGGGCTGCACAAGCAGCAGCGGGCGGCGGGCTTCCAACTACTTCCGGGCACTAGGCCCGGCAAAACTTCTTAGAGCTTGGTCCAGATAAGAACGCAAACCACGACGGCGAACAGACCGAGACCTTCGATAAGAGCGGCGGCGATAATCATGGCCGTTTGAATCTTACCCGAAGCATCGGGCTGACGGCCGATGGCGTCCATGGCGCTGCCGCCGATGCGACCAATACCCAGGCCCACGCCCAGAGCAACCAAACCAGCACCGATACCGGCACCCATTACAGCCAAACCAGGACCGTAGTTAGTCGCCATTTGGGCAACAGCCTGCAACAACAAAGAGAGAAGCATAAAAAAAGAAAAAATGGAAAAAGAGAAAAATTAGCCGAGCCCGCAGCGGGGGGGGGGATTGCCACGGTCCGACTGAAAAAATCGGATAGTCGGGCCAGCAGCCCGACGGGAGATTCAGTGATTAGTGAGCGACGTGAGGAGCGTGCTCGTCCTCGTTGTAGCCGATTTGCAGGTCGGCATCGTGGTGCTCTTCCACGGCACCGCCGATGTACATGGAGGTGAGCAGCGTGAAGATGAAGGCCTGCAGCAGGGCCACCAGCAGCTCAAGAATGTTGATGAACAGGCCGAAAGCCAGCGTCACCGGGGCCACGGCCCACGATTTGAAGATGAACACCAAGCTGATGAAGCTGAGCACCACGATGTGGCCCGCCGTGATGTTGGCGAACAGACGAATCATGAGCGAGAAGGGCTTGGTGAAAATGCCAATCACCTCCACGATAATCATAATGGGCAGCAGGGGCTTGGGCACGCCGGGGGTGGCGAAAATGTGCGCCCAGTAGTACTTGTTACTCGAGGCCAGCGTGATAATCAACGTCATGAGGGCCAGCACCATGGTCACGGCAATGTTGCCGCTGAGGTTGGCCGCGCCGGGGGTGAGGCCCAGCAGGTTGTTGAACCAGATGAAGAAGAACACCGTGAGCAGGTACGGCATGTAGCGCTCGTATTTTGGTCCGATGTTTTTCTTGGCTACTTCGTCGCGAATGAACACGATGATGGGCTCGAAGAACGACTGAATGCCTTTGGGGGCGCGGCCGTGGTTCTTGGCGTAGCCGCGGGCCACGGCGGTGAAGATGACGAGCATCAGCACGGCGCTGCCGATGAGGGCGGCAATGTTCTTGGTGATGGAGAAGTCGTAGACTTTGCTGCCATCGGTGCTCACGAGGTGCTCGTGCTCCAGCTTCAGGCCGTCGTACTCTTTGGCGGGGCCTTCGGCTTCGCCGTTGGAGATGTGCTTGGAGGAGAAGACCGACAGGCCCTTGCCGGGACGGTAGGCGATGATGGGCAGGTAGGTGGTGAAGCTGCCGTTGTCGGTGGCCAGCCAGTGCCACTCGTGCGAATCGCCGATGTGGTGCAAAATCATTTCGCCGGGATTGAAGCCCTCCTCTTTGGAAGCCTCGGTGGCGGGTTCGTTAGCAAAAACGGACAGAGATAGGAAGCAGAGAAGAACGGAAAGTAAATGCTTCATCTAAAGTTAATTAATGACAAATTTCGGGCTAAAGTGCTATGTTTGCGACACTTGCTTTTCCGAAATCGGCCGCAAGTTACTCAAAGTAGCCCAGATTTCAAACCCGACCCATGAAAAGTACAGGAGGAAGAAGGCCCCGAGGAAGGTCCAAACGCCCCGTCCTTCGTGGGCGCCGCCCCGGGCCAAATGCACCGTAACGAGGGCCAGCGAGGCCAGCAGCCGGATGGTCATGCCCACCAGATAACCGGTGCCCAGATTGGTAGGCGACACGGCCACGAGCCGGGCGGTGAGGCCATAGGTGAGCAGCGTGAGGCCGGCCATGAAGCCGAACAGCAGCCAGGTGCGCGGGTGAATGATGGCGGTGCCGAACCCGCGCTGCAAGGCGAAAATGAGCAGGGCCAGCGCACCGGCGAAAACAAGGAACTGGCGCAGAAACCGCATCGTGAACTAGCTAAACCGTAAACCCAAGGAGTGCTTCAACCTACTCAGCCCCTTTGGTGAGGCTGCGAATGACCTGGAACATGGCCACAAACACTCCGAGCAGCGCGAGGCCAATGGTAAACCAGGGGTTTTGGGTGTGAAAATGACCGTCGAGCCAGGTGCCTACCCACGTGGCCCCGCCGATGATGGCCAGCATCTGAAACGCCAGCCCGGAGTACTTGGCCACGGCCTGGAGACGGTTGGGGCCGGGGGGCGGAGGCGAAGACGGCGAGGACATGGGAACGGGCTGAGCAACAGAACCACAAAGGTACGCCGCGGGCCGGAGCCGCGTTTGCCCCTGGAAAAACGTAATTTTACTTCTTCGGCTACGTTAGCTTTCGGGCGCCGACGAACATTTCGGGTTGCCGCGCGCGTTGCGTGGGCGACGACTTGCTTTTATTCCTTCCTTCTTGGCTTTGACTCACAACTCGCTGACATACCGCTGGGCGGCGCTAGCTCTCTTCCTGCTGGGCCTGGGAGCCGCGGGCTGCGCTTCGGATAAAAACCTGGTGGCGCACGCCTTCAACAACGTGGCGGCGCGCGACAACGCCTACTTCCTGGCCCGCGAGAAGCTGCACGCCACCGAAGACAAGCTCTACGCGGCCCGCATCAACGACTACAACCAGACGCTGCCGCTGTTCCCGACCTTGGACAGCACCACGGTGCGCGCCAACCGCGCCGATTTGAACGACATCATCAAAAAGGCGTCGATGCCGATTCAGCACCGGCCGGGCTCCGACTGGACCGACGACGCCTACATTCTGGTGGGCTGGTCGCGCTTTTACCAGATGCAGTTCGATGACGCGGCGCAGACGTTTAAATATGTAAATTCAACCAGCAAGGACGCTAATGCCAAGCACGAGGCGCTGATTGGGCTGATGCGCACCTTCGTGGCGCAGGGCGAGATGGAGAGCGCCAAGGCAGTGTCGGACCTGCTCGACAAGGAAGTGGGCCTGCCCCAGGATGCTCGCCAGCTGTTCCTGACGCGGGCCGATTACTACATCCGCACGGAGGAGCCGGCTAAGGCCATTCCGCAGCTGGAGAAGGCCATTCCGCTGATTGACTTCAAGAACGAACGGTCGCGGACGCGCTACATCTTGGCGCAGCTGTACCAGGACGCGGGCGAAAACAAGAAGGCCTACGAGCAGCTCGACCAGATTTTGGCCCGCAACCCGCCGTATGAGCTGGACTTTCAGGCCAAGCTGATGCTGCCGCAGGTATCGGACCTAACGCCGGAAAGCCGGGAGCGGCTGAATAAGACCTTCGCGGGCCTGCTGAAAGACCCGAAGAACAAGGACTACCGCGACAAGATTTACTACGAGATGGCGCGGCTGAACTACCGCGAGAAGAACTACCCGGAAGCACTGAAGCTGCTGCGGCAGTCCATTGCGGCCACCACCACCAACCGCCTCCAGAAAAGCTACACCTACCTGCTGGCGGGCCGCATCTACTACGAAAACCTGCAGAAGTACCGCCTGGCCGCCGCCTACTACGACAGCACGGTGCAGACGCTGAATAAGGAGGCTAAGACCTATGCTGCCATCAAGGAGCGCAGCGAGATTCTGCGGGACTTTGCCAAGCAGTACACCATCATCGAGACGCAGGACAGCTTGCAGGCCCTGGCCAAGCTGCCCGAGGCGGCGCTGAACGAGAAGTTGAACCAATACGCTGATGCCGAAATCGAGCTCAAGCAAAAGGAAGCGGCCAAGCTGGAAGCGCAGCAAAAGGCGCAGGCCCGCGACGCCGAGTTCCGGAACCGCGTGGCAAATGGCGGTGGCTCGGCCAGCCCTTTCCCGGGTGGCAGCGCCGCCCCCGACCCCATGTCTTTCGACCCCACGGCCCCGGCCAGCGGTGCCAAATGGTATTTCGACAACCCGGCCACGCTGGGCACGGCGCGGGCCGACTTTATCCGGAAGTGGCAGGACCGCAAGCTGCAGGATAACTGGCGCACGGTGCGCCAGACCGGCAATTCGCCCAATGCCACGGCCAACGGCGGCGTGCCCCTGACCGTGACCGGCAACCGCACCACCGGTGTGAACGGCGGCCTCGACTCGGCCCGCACCGCGGCGCCCGTGGACCCCAATGCCGAAAAGAATGCGCTGGTGGCCCGGTATCGCGGCACGCTGCCCCTCACGCCGGCTCAGCTGGAAGCGTCCGACAAGCTGGTAGAGGCGGCGATGTACGAGTTGGGCGGCATCTACAAAGAGCAGCTGAAGGAGCGCGAAAAGGGCTTCGAGGTGTACGAAAAGCAGGTAGCGCGCTATGCCCGCGGCCCGCACGCGCCCGATGCCTACTACCTGCTTTACCTCTACTATAAGGACAAGCCCGACGCGGCGAAAACAGCCCAGTACGCGGCCGCGCTGCAGAAGGAATTCCCCACCTCCATCTACGCTAAGCTGATTGCCGACCCGCTGTACCGCGAGCACGAGTTGGCGCTGCACAACGCCGTGGCCAGCCGCGTCGACTCGGCCTTCACGCTCTACAAAAACCAGGAGTTCAAAAAGGCTTCGGCCGTACTGGCCCGCACCGAGAAGCAGTTTCCGAAGAGCGACCTCAACGACCGGGTGGCGTACATGAAGACGCTGCTGGTGGTGCGCACCCAGGCCCCGCTTACGGCGCGCTCATCGGTGGAGAAGTTCTACAAAGACTACCCCGACAGCCCATTGGTGCCCCAGGCGCAGGCCCTGGCCGAGTCGTACAAGAAGCAGAGCACCGGCCAGATTGCCGGAGCCTTGGCCTCGACGGAGAAGCCGGTGGTGTCGCTTTTCCGCCCCGGCGAGGTGGACAACCGCATGCGCATCTTCTACCGCGAAGACGAGACGCCCTACAAAGCCCTGAACCCGGTGGCCCCGGATGCCAAGCCGGCCGATGCGCCAGCACCAACCCCGGTGCCCACTTCTTCAGGCATTACGGCGCCGCGGTCCACCACCGAAGCTATAGCCCCGGCGGGTTCGGCGGGCCCGGCTCCGGCGCCTGCCAAGCCGACGGTGCCTGCGAAAGGCAAAAAAGCCGAGGCTCCGGCCGTGACTGCCCCGGCCCCCGCGCCGGCTACGTCCACAACTACGCTCCCGCCCGCTAGCCCAGCCGGAGCAGCTCCCGCGCCCAGCGTGGCCCCGGCTCCTGCAGCGCCCGCGGCCCCGGCCACGGCCTATACCACGCAGCTCAGCGGCGCCCACGCGGTGGTGCTGGTGTTTCCGAAAGCCACGCCCCCGGCCGCCGACCTGGCCACGCAGCTCACGACTTACAACAACCGCTTCTTCCGGGCCAACAACCTGCAGCTGGACACCCCGGCCCTGGGCGCCGACCAGTCGCTGGTGGTTGTCCGGACGCTGCCGGGCGCCAAGGTGGCCCAGAGCTACGCCACCAAGCTGCGCGGGCCGCAGTCGCCGCTGGCGCGCCTGCGCGGCGCCGGCTACCAGACGCTGGTCATCAGCCTCGAAAACCTGGCCCTGCTGCAGGCCAGCGGAGATTTGGCGGGGTATTTGAGTTTCTACCAGAAGGTGTACAAGTAAGCCGCTGGAGCAAAAGCCCCGTCATGCTGAACGCAGTGAAGCATCTCTACCGCAGCTGTAATCCAGTTTACGCTTGCGACAGAGATGCTTCATTGCATTCGGCAGGACGTTTGCGCTTGCTTGCTACGTAAACTGCTTGCCCGATTCCCAACCTCTATTTTTGCGTATTATTTCGATTCAGCTGCCTTTATGCCAACTTCCTCCCCTGCCCGCCGCCCCAAGCCTACGCCGCTGAAACCTGCGCGCCGGGGCCGGTTCACGGCTTTTGTTCGGACCATGTGGGTGCTGTTTGGCGCCGGCGTGGTGGGGCTGAGCCTGTTTGTGCTGGCCGTGAGCGGCAACTTCCTGAACCTGTTCGGGCGCATGCCCAACCTCAAGACGCTGGAAAACCCGCGCTCGGAGCTGGCGTCGGAAATCTATTCGGCCGACGGCGTGCTGCTGGGCAAGTACTTCCGCGAAAACCGCACCCCGGTCGAGTTCAAAGACCTGCCCCAAAACCTGATTGACGCCCTCATTGCCACCGAGGACGTGCGCTTCGAGCAACACTCCGGCATTGATGCCAAGAGCGTGCTGCGGGCCGTGACCGGCGTGCTCACCTTCTCGCACAACGGCGGCGGCTCCACCCTCACCCAGCAGGTGGCCAAGGTGCTGTTCAAAACCCGCCAGGACCTCAACGACGGCTCCCTGAACGGCAACGGCAAGCTGGGCCTGCTCATCACCAAGACCAAAGAGTGGATTCTGGCCATCCGGTTGGAGCGCAACTACACCAAGCGCGAAATCATGCGCATGTACCTGAACACGGTGGAGTACGGCTCGAACTCGTTCGGCATCAACACGGCCGCCAAAACCTTCTTCAACAAGCGCCCCAAGGACCTGAGCACGCCCGAAGCCGCCACGCTGGTGGGCATCGTGAACGCGCCGGGCCGCTTCAGCCCCGTGGTGCACCCCGACCGCTCGCGCAAGCGCCGCAACTGGGTGCTGCGCCAGATGGCCAAGTCGCACTACATCACCGACGCCGAGCTGGCCCAGGACACGGCCAAGGCCATTGTGCTGCACTACTCCGTGGAGAACCCCAGCAAGGGCCTGGCCCCGTATTTCCGGGCCGAGGTGGTGAAGTCGCTGCTGGCCTGGGCCAAGGAAACCGACCACGACCTCTACGCCGACGGCCTGAAAATCTACACCACCATCGACTCGCGGATGCAGGCTTACGCCGAGAAATCCCTGGCCGAGCACCTGTCGCTGCAGCAGAAGTGGTTCAGCCAGCACTGGAAGGGCCAGCTGCCTTGGCGCGACGAAACCGGCAAAGTCATCCCCGACTTCCTGAACGTGGCCATGCGCCGCACCCAACGCTACAAGTCGCTGATGAACCAGTTCGACGGCAACCGCGACTCAGTGAACTACTACCTGCGCAAGAAGTACAAAATGCCGGTGTTCACGTGGCAGGGCGAGAAGGAAATGCTCATGTCGCCACTCGACTCGCTGGCCTACTACAAGCGCTACCTGCAAGGAGGTTTCATGGCCATGAACCCCCTGAACGGCCAAGTGAAGGCCTGGGTGGGCGGCCCCAACTACAAGTTCTTTAAGTTCGACCACGTGCGCCAAGGCAAGCGCCAGCCCGGCTCCACATTCAAGCCCATTGTGTACACGGCGGCCATCGAGGCGGGCGGCTTCTCGCCGTGCTACCCACGGCCCGACGTGGCCACCACCTTCCCGGCCGTGGCCGGCCGCGCGCCCTACACGCCCAAGAACTTTGAGGGCGGCTTTTCGGGCCGGACTTTCACGCTGCGTCAGGCCCTGGCCCGGTCGATGAACTCCATCACCGCCTGGCTGGTGATGAAGCTGGGCCCCGAAACCATTGCCACCTACGCCAAGCGCCTCGGCATCACCTCGCCCGTGGATGCGGTGCCCTCCATGGGCTTCGGCACTTCCGATTGCAGCATTTACGAGCTCTGCGGCGTGTACTCCACCTTCGTGAACAAGGGCGTGTGGACCTCGCCCATCATGGTGACGCGCATTGAGGACAAGAACGGCAACGTGCTGCGCGAATTCGTGCCCCAGACCCGTGAAGTGCTGAACGAAGAAACCGCCTACATCATGACCAACATGCTGCAGGCCAGCACCACCGAGCCCGGCGGCACCAGCACCATCCTGCACACCGGTTTCAAGTTCCCGTACGAAATCGGCGGCAAAACCGGCACCACCAGCAATTACTCCGATGCTTGGTTCATGGGCATCACCCCCGACCTGGTGTGCGGCATGTGGATAGGCGGCGAAGACCGCAGCATTCACTTCCGCAGCGGGACCTACGGGCAGGGCGCCCGCCTGGCACTGCCGCTCTACGGCCTGTTTATGCAGAAAGTGTACAAGGACAAGAGCATCGGCATTGACACCGGCCCTTTCCCCAAACCAGCCGCGCCGCTCAGCATCGAAATCGACTGCTCGAAGTACTACGGCGGCCAGCGCGACACCATCCCCTACGACCAGAAGATGCAGGTGCCCGACGCGTCCGACCTTGACGACAAGGACATTTAATTGCCTGAAATCTTCATTTTCCTTGGTGGCCGGCGACCTTTCGTCGGCCACTTTTCGTTATCCTTGAGGCGAATTACACGACGCGGTTTCCGTCGATTTCGCCTTACCTGCCTAACTACCCGCCATGGCCGCCAATCCTGAACTGCAAGCCCAAATCAACGGCCTCCCGCACCGCCCCGGCGTGTACAAGTACTTCGACGACGAGGGCATCATCTACGTGGGCAAGGCCATCGACCTGCGCAAGCGCGTGAGCAGCTACTTCACCAAAAACGACCACAACAAGAAAACCCAGCAGCTGGTCCGCAACATCAAGCGCCTTGAATTCACCATCGTGGATTCGGAATCCGATGCCTTTCTGCTCGAAAACAACCTCATCAAGCAGCACCAGCCCAAGTACAACATCCTGCTGAAGGACGGCAAGACGTACCCCTACCTCTGCCTGACGAATGAGCGGTTCCCGCGCCTCATCCCCACCCGCAACAAGATTAACGACGGCTCGCGCTACTACGGCCCCTACGCCAACGGGACGGCCCTCAACGTGCTGCTCGAACTCATTCGGGCCTTGTACCCGCTGCGCACCTGCAACTTCAATCTGAGCCCGCAAAACGTCGAAGCCGGTAAGTTCCGGCCTTGCCTGGAACTGCAGCTCGGCAACTGCAACGCCCCCTGCGTGGCCCGTGAGGATGAGGAAACCTACAACGGCTACATTCAGCAAATCCGCAACATCCTCAACGGCGACCTGCGCATCCCCAAGCAGTACTTCCGGGAAAAAATGACCGCCGCCGCTCAGGAAATGCAATACGAACTGGCGCACCAGTTCAAAGTCAAGCTCGATAAGATTGAGGCCTTTCAGGCAAAATCAACCATCGTGAACGCCGCGCTCACCAACATCGACGTTTTCGCCATTGCCAGCAATGAAAAGTCGGGCTTCATCACCTACCTCAAGGTAATGAATGGCAGCATTATCCTCACGCAGTCGCTCGAAGTCACCAAAAAGCTGGACGAAGAAGACGCTGAAATTCTCGCACCCCTCATCATGCAGATGCGCCAGGAGTTCGAAAGCGAATCGAAGGAAATCCTGACCAACGTGGCCGTTGAGTTGCCCCTGCCCGGTGTTACGCTCGCGGTGCCGCAAATCGGCGACAAACGCAAGCTGCTAGATTTGGCCATCAAAAACGTGCTCTACGCCCGCAAGGAGAAGGAAAGCATGAACGAGCGCAGCAAGGACGTGAACGAGGTGCGTATCATGGAAACCATTAAGAAGGACCTGCGCCTCACCGAGTTGCCCAAGCACATCGAGTGCTTCGACAATTCTAACTTTCAGGGCGACAATCCCGTGGCGGCCATGGTCTGCTTCCGCAACGCCAAACCCAGCAAAAAGGACTACCGCCACTACCACATCAAAACCGTCGTCGGCCCCAACGATTTCGACTCCATGTACGAAGTCGTGACTCGCCGCTACCGCCGCCTCGTGGATGAAGGCGCCAGTCTTCCGCAGTTGGTCATCGTGGATGGCGGCAAGGGCCAGCTCAGCATGGCCGTAAAAGCCTTGAAAGACCTCAACCTCTGGGGCCAGATTCCCGTCATCGGCATCGCCAAGCGCCTGGAAGAAATCTACGTTCCCAACGACCCGCTTCCGTTGTACATCGACAAAAAAAGCGAATCCTTGCGCCTTTTTCAGCGCATGCGCGACGAAGTCCACCGTTTCGGCATCACCTTCCACCGCTCGCGCCGCGATGCCGCCACGCTCAAAACGGAGCTCACCGACGTGAAAGGCCTCGGCCCCATCACCGCCGACAAGCTGCTCAACAAATTTAAGTCTGTCAAAAAAATTCGCGAACTCTCCGAAGCCGAGCTCATCGCCGAAGTTGGCAAGGCCAAAGCCAAAGTGCTTCAGAACTACTTCGCGGCAAACGAAGCTCCCTCCCACCCCATGCCCGCCCGCCAGCTCCCAAGCTGATGCACCTCATATAGAAACGAAAAAGGCCCTCGCATTGCTGCGAGGGCCTTTTTTGTTTCTACACTGCAAGCGTTAGAAGCTCCACAGGTTGTATTCATACTCCACCAGGTCGGCAGCCGTCTGCTGAGCAGCCAGGATTCCTTGCTGAGCACCACCGTAGATGTCGTCGAGGCGGCTATCACCGGCGTTCGACACTTTGGTGATGTAGGAGTTGAACAGCCACAACTCGAAGGCATCGGCCAGGTTCTTGTGCTGAGCGTCGTTCTCGGCATTGAACCAGATAGCGTTTTGCGGGTTAGCGCGGAACACCTTCACCAAGTCGCTGTACTTGAACGTACCAATCGGCTTTTCAATGCCTGACACGTTCGTCGGCAGCGTGGAGGGAACCAGCAGCGTGATGGACTTGATGTCGTGATACATTCTCGACCGTTTCTTGTCGAAAATCATATCCTCTTTCACTTCCATCTCATACAAGTCTTTGGGACGGTACTCGTTGCCCAACGGCGCGGGGGGCGGCGGCGGAGCTACAGCTACGGTTTCGTAGATGATTTTACCTTTCTTGTCCTTCAGCGGCTTGCCGTTGGCACCCAGCTTAGGCTGGCGCTTGGTGGTGGCGGTAGCGCCACCGCTTTTCTTCGGCGCCGGGGTACCCCAGCCGTCATCACCACCACCGTTGAGGTCTTTCTCGCTGAAACCAGCGGCCTTTTCCTCATCGCTCAGCTTCACGGCCTCGTCCACGTAGGAGGCATTGCCTTGCACTTCCTGCGAAGTGTAGGTAGAGGTCAGCGAATCGTTCTTATAAGCTGTCAATTCGCCACGCTTCACCGCATCAAGAATGATGCGGCTGATTTCCTTGCCCTCGGAGAACATGGGCTTATTCTGCTTCTCGCGCAGGTCCACTTGCCGCCAAATGCTCTTGCGGAACATCTGGTCAGAAGGCGGAATGGGGCGGTGCGAGCCCGTGCTGCTCGCCGTCGTGGCTTGCTCCTGGGCCGAAGCCGTCAGCGACAGCGACAAGCCCGCCGCAATGGCGGCCAGGGTGTGAATGGATTTCATATCGGGCAAAAGCAAATTAATTGTAGGATAGTTCGCTAACGTGGACAAGCCACAAATATTACAGCAGGGGGATATTGAACTGCTTGGAAACGCTCACCGGCTCGGTGCTGCCTTGGAAGTTCATGCGCTGCACTTCCTTTACTTCTACATAGAGACGGTCGCCGTCACGGTAGGCGTTCACCACATCGCTGAGGTCCGCCTGGGGGCCGTTTACGGTTTTGGTAGCCAGTGCCGGGCGACGGCCACGCACGAGGGTCACTTCGTAGCGGGTCACGCGGAAACGAGCATCATCGGGCAGGAAGGTGGCGAAGCCGGCATCTGGCACAGCCTTCAGCGTCATCGAGCGCACGGCAGTACCTGGGGTACCCTGCTTCTCGTTGGCCTCACGGCCGCCTACGAAGCACTGAATGGTGGGCTTAGGAATAGGACGAACCTGGAAAGTCTGCGAACCAATGGCGTTGCCACCGCTGCTTACGTTCAGGGTCACTTCCTTCGAATTCGGAATCAGCGTCACGTCGCCGGTCTTCGAACCGGGGATGGCCGAAGCACCAGAAGCCGAAAAGCTGGGCTTGTACTGGGCACCCAGCGCGGGCACCGACACGTTTAGCTTGTTGCCGCACTTGAAGTACAGGGCCTGTACCGAAGCCGACTGAATCTGCATCACCGGCTTGGTGATGGTGTAGGGCACTTTCACCGTAAAGGTGGTATCGCGGCCATTCTGGTTGAAACGGATGGTGCCCGTCCACGAAGCTTTGGCGTTGCCCGAAGCATCGAATGCACCGGGGCGAGCCGTGAACTCCACCTTGCCTTTGCCATCCGGACCTACCGACAGCGGGCTGCCGTTCAGGGTCATGCGGGGGCTGATGGTCGAGGCCGAAGCCGTCAGGAACAGTTCTGCTTTGTACTTGGTGCCGGCGGCCACGGTGTTTGACTCAGCACTGGCGAAAGCGCCAATCTTGTCAAACACAATCGTCTTGGCACCCACTTTTTGGGCAAGCGCCGACAAAGCATCAGCTTCGTACTTCAGTACTTCGGTCTCTTTTTGCGAGATGGTGGCCAGAGCGGCTACCACCGGGGTATTTTCGAAGTTGAGCTCCGCGAAGTTTTTGTTCTTCTGCGCCTTTTCCGTCACGCGGGGGTCGTCTTTGGCGTCGATGGCCAGCGGCGTAGCCGTGGGCACATACTGCTTGATGAACTCCGAGTATTCGTTCAGCTTCGGCTTCAGGCCCGTGTAGGCGATGCCGTTGTGCTTTTGACCGCCGAGCATGGTGATGGCCACTTTGTCTTCACCGCTCAGGTTGGTCATTTCCTGACCCTCCTTGTTTTCGGTAGCAGCAAGCAGTTTCTGCCGCACGTCGCGCAGGTAAGAAACCAGTTCCTTGGTCTTGGCCCGAATTTCCTCGCTTTGCTTCAACACCGCGAGGTCACGGGGCTGGTTATTGTTTTTCTGAACAGCGGCTTGGATACCTTTCACGGTACCATCGGCGCCAACCGAGGTCTTATCGTTGACACCCAAGAGGCTGTCATCGATGAATTTGAACTTCAGCAGAATTGCTGAGTTCACTTGGAGCGCCAGAAGAGCGGTTAGCACGAGGTACATCATGCCAATCATCTTCTGCCGCGGTGTTTCTTTTCCGCCTGCCATTATCTGGTTCCGCTAAAATTTGTGGAGAGGATGATAAAAAGCGCTTAGGCTTGGGCGCCGGCCCGCATGGCGTTCAGCATGTTGCCGTACACACGGTTCAGCGAAGTGAGGTTGCCCGTGAGGTCGGCCACCTGCTTCTGGAACTGCTCGGTGTCTTTGCCGGCTTGGGTCATGTTGTCCATGGCCTTGCTGAGCGTACCATAGAATTGGTTCATGGACTTGAGGTGCGTGTTGGCATCCTGCAGTTCCATTTCGTACACAGCATTCAGCGCGCCCAGGTTTTTGGTCACGTTCTGCACCTGCATGTGGTACTCCTTGGCATCCGAAGTGGCGTTCGACATAGCCGAAATGGCGTCCACGGTGTTGGAGTAAGCCACGTTGATTTTTTCGAGCGAATCAGCAGCCGAGCGTACTTTTTTGGTGTATTCGTCGGTCACGTTGGTGGCTTCGCCCAGTTGCGACAGCTGCGAGGTGGTGGTGCTCAAACGATTCAGGCCCTGACCGAGGCTCGAAATGGCTTCGGGGGTTACGTTGGCGTTCTTCAGCATGTCGTCGAGCTTCACCGTCAGGCCTTTAGCCGAGCTATCAGTCGAGAGGCTGTTGCTACCAGTTGAGGGGTCATAGCCTTCGCTCAGCTCGGGGTACACCAGCGACCAGTCGTGCTCTTTGGCTTGCGGCTGGAATGCGCTGAGGAAAAAGATAACGGCCTCCGTGCCCAGACCTACGATGAGCATGGTATCAGCACCGGCCCAGTGCTCAATTTTAAACAATGCACCGACGATAACAACGGCTGCACCGATGCCATAAATCTTGGGCATCAGCGTATCATAGAGAAAACTTCCTTTAGCTGCCATGAGAATTTAACTGTTGAAAGGGGTTGAAGAAGGTGTTAGAAGGGGAGGGTGGTTATGATAAGACTTGCTGATTAGTTGAGGGAACTGTTGGTGCCCATGCCAATTTGAATCATTGAGCAGCGGAAGCCGATATAAGAGCGCGCCGAATCTTGGTATTCAAAGTTGCGAGTGCCCGTTTCGAGGAAATAAGCAATGTCTTTCCAGGAACCTCCCCGCACCACTTTGCGCGGTTCGTTGTCGTCCGGGTTGGTGGGGTTCAAGTCCCATACCACCGGCACCGAGGCTTCCATGTAGGCGTCGTCGCACCATTCCGACACGTTGCCGGCCATGTCGTACAGGCCGAAGTCGTTGGGGAAGAAAGAACCCACTTCAGAAGTGTAAGCAAAGCCATCCGAAGCATAGTCGCCGCGGCCGGGCTTGAAGTTGGCCAGCATGCAGCCTTTGGTGTTGCGCAGGTACGGGCCACCCCAAGGGTAAGTAGCTAGGTCGCGGCCGCCGCGGGCGGCGTACTCCCACTCAGCCTCGGAGGGCAGGCGGAAGTTGGGGTCGTTGGCGTAGCCCGATTCCTCACGCGCGGCGTTGCGGAATTTGGTGCGCCAGTTGCAGAAGTATTTGGCGGCAAACCAATCGACGCCCACTACCGGGTAGTCATCGAATGCGGGGTGCGTGTAGTAGTACTCGAGCAACGGGTCGCCCATGTGGTAGGTGAAGTCGCGCACCCACACCGTGGTATCAGGGTAAAGCTCCGTCATCACGTATTCCTCGCCCAGAACGTCGAGCGAGTCCTGCTTGATGGCGTCCACGAATTGGCGGTACTCGTTGTTGGTAATCTCCGTTTCGTCCATGTAGAAGCCGGCGATGGTCACCTGCTTGTTCATGTTTACCATGGAGGCCGAAATGTCTTGGTCGGTTTGGCCCATGTGGAACGTACCACCGGGGCAGGGCACCATGCCATAAGGCACTTCCTGGGGAATAAAGAAGGGTCGGTCTTCAGAACCAACCAGGTCACCCGTGGGTCCTTTTCCAAAACACCCACCTAATAACGTCCCGGAGATAGCGAAAAGGGATAATGCTAGAAGCTTGTTCATGTGTGTTAAAATTCTGTTTTTAGATACCGATACCGCTAAAGTACATTTAGATGGGCTGGCAAATCTACACTGAATTAGGAAACTGTGCAATACCTAAGTTTTGCTGCACACGACCAAATTCGGGGCAAACACGCTGAATAGCGCAAATAACTCGGTTAATCCGTTTTATATTTTGCGAAGCCGCCTAAAATTTATCCTAACTGAATAGGATAATGCTCATTCTGAGAGCCGAACGAGAAATAGGAAAATTAGAAGCTGTAACGGGGCGTGCGAATGGCCGGGCGGGTGTTCACCGTGGCCTTAGGCAAGCGGTAGGAGAGCATAATTTCGTGCGAGCTGAACGCGCGGGCATCCTGGTTGAAGGCAATAAAATCGAAAGCGTAACCTAAGCGTACAGCGTTGTCTTTGGCAAAGCTGATGCCGAGCAGGCCAGAAACGGATTCTTCGGTACGATAGTTGGCACCAATCCAATATTTATCGTCGATAGTGGCCCGAACACCGCCTTCAAAGGAGTAGTTCTTGGAGTTGCTAAATTTGCTGCTGCTGGAAAAATCACCCGGCAGTACAGACTTCACCAATACCGTCGGCGTCACTACAACGGAAGACGAGGCGTCGATATTGTAGCCGGCCGTAAAGTAGGCGTGATTCTCGGCGATATACTTGTTGGGCGTGCCAACGTTGCCGGCGCTTTTGAAGGTGTATTGCGAGCGAAGCAGGTTGTTCATGCTCAAGCCTGCGTAGAACTTCGGCGACTCGTACCACAGGCCCACGCCGGCGTCGAATTTGTTGTCGGAAGCACCGCTGGGTACGTTCACGTCATTTTCGTCGATGGCGATGTAAGTGCCTTTGCTTAGGTAAGTGTAAATGCCCTGGATGCCGATGCCCAGCTTGCCTTCGCCCAGCTTGATGTGCTGCGAGTACGACAGCGCGGCGTTGGTCATTTTCGACTGGCCCACTTGGTCGTAGTACACCACGGCGCCCACGCCCCCGCCGGTGGCGAGAACGGGCATGGAAGCCGAGAAGAGGCCCGTGCGGGGCGAGCCGTTGGCGTCGCCGTAGGTACCGTAGTTGAAGTACTGATAACGCCCAATCAAGTTGAATTCCCCGTAACCCTTGATGCCGGCGTAGGCCGGGTTCAGGGCCATGCCGTTGAAAGCATAGTGGGTGAACTGAGGCTGCTGCTGAGCATACGCCGAGCCAGCTGCGGCCGCGAAAAAGAGGGTCGCGAGTAACGTTCCTTTCATAGGACAGGTGGTAACGGGGGTGTGAAAGAAGAGGGAGGTGGAAGTTGGGTGGTTACGAGCGAAAGACTCGCTTCCAAATGTAAGGGAAAAAGCGCGGCCAAAAAACTTGGACAAAAAAAACCGGGGCAAAGGTGGGTTGCTCCGGTTTTCAACCATTTACCTGAATCAGGCGTTGGGTTTAGCGTTTTTGGAATTGGGCTTGCCCACATCGGGCTGCGCGTGGCGCCGGATGTAGGCCTCGATGGCCCCGGTCATGGACGGGGCATTGGGGTGGGGCGCCTCGATGTCGAGAATGAGGCCGGCGTCGAGGACGGCTTTGGCCGTGGTGGGGCCAAACGCGGCAATGCGGGTGCCGTCCTGCACAAAATCAGGGAAATTGATGAAAAGCGAACTGATGCCGGACGGGCTGAAAAAGGCGATACAGTCGTACTTCACCTCTGCCAAGTCAGACAAGTCGCTGGCCACGGTCCGGTAAATGACGGCTTCCGAGAACTTCAGGTTGTTGGCCCGCATGAACACGGGCAGGTCGTCTTTGCGGATGTCCGAGCAGGGGTATAAGAACTTCTCCCCCTTGTGCTTTTTAATCACATCGAACAAGTCGGCGGCCGTGCGCTCGCCCACGAAGAGCTTGCGCTTGCGCAGCACAATGTATTTCTGCAAGTAGTTGGCGGTCTGCTCCGAAATGCAGAAATACTTCATTTCGGCAGGCATCTCCAGCTTGGCTTCCTGGCAAATGCGGAAAAAGTGGTCCACGGCGTTACGGCTCGTGAAAATCACGGCTGTAAAATCCAGGATGTTGATTTTTTCGCGTCGGAAGTCCTTGTAAGACACCGGCTGCACTTCGATGAACTCCCGGAAATCGACCTTGATGCCGTATTTCTCGGCAATGGCGAAGTAGGGAGAAACGTCGTTGGCGGGCTTGGGCTGGGTAACTAGGATGCTACTGATGCGCTTGGCATGCCGGCCTGTGCCCGGCTTATCTGCACTCTCGGCCATACAGGAAGAAAAAGGGTAATGCTAGGACAATAAGAGGAGTAGTATGCACGAAGGCAAATTGCGAAGCTAAGGCCAATCAGTATGTAAAGACAATAAGTTTGAGTAAAACCAATAAAGGCAGTACTTCAGTGGCGCAAAGGTAGGCAAACAAATGGAGATTTAGCAGGGAAGCATACTGGTGCAGGGTGTGGGCCACGCGCAGCACTGTGCCCACCAGCACCACGGCAATGGCGGCGCTAGCGGCCCAGGCCACGGCCTGCGGGTAGCCGCTGTTGAGGCTGAGGTAGAGCAGCAGCACCACCGGCAGAAATAAGCCCGCCAGCAGCGTAGTGCGCAAAAACTCCCGGTATTGCACGTTGACCAGCCCCTGCAACCCGAATGTGTAAGCCAACAAGGCGACGTACACGTATTTGCCAAATACAAACACGGTGATGACGCCCGCGTAGAGCAGCACGCGGGCCACGATGGCGGTTTCGGGCACGTCGAAGAAGCGGCGCAGCAGCGGCAGGTTCTGCAGGTCGGTGTGCAGGGCCGTGAGAAGCAGGGCAAATGAAAACGCGAACAGCACCACCAGCAACAGATTCAGGAGGGAGAAGGCGGGCTTGGCGAGAAAGGCCTGCTGGTCGGCGCCGCTGCTGAATAGCTCGTCAATCTGGAAGATGCGAGCCAGACCGGGCTGGTAGGTGGCGCGCACGGCCCCATAGGACAGCCCCAACACCAGCAAAAAGCCCAGATACACGTTTTGGCCCTGCGGCGCGGGCACGCGGGGCTGGGCCAGCCCCGCGCGCGCCTCGGCCTGGCCGGGGGCAGCGCTGCTGGCGCTCACGCCCGAGAACGACGCCAGCGCCGGCGAGCCGTCGGGCTGCCACACGGCCAGCAGGTGCGTGCCCGGCGCCAACTGCGCCGGCAGTAGCCGCGCCAAATCGAGAGAGTAGGTGGTCGCCGATTTGGCATTGAAAATGAGCTGGTTGTCAAGAAACAAGCTCAGCCCTGGCTGGGCGGCAAACGACAGCGGGAAGGGCTGGTTGCGGCTGATGCGCACCCACTGGTAGTAGGCGTGGGCGGGCTGGTGGTAGCCCGGCAGATAGAAAATGAGCCGGTTGCGCGCGGCGTCGTGAATCAGCCAGTCGGCCGACAAAGAAGTTGGCGTGGACGGGGGTAGCTGCCGGTACTCGCTGGCGCGCACCGGGCGTGCCGTGCCGGCTAGGGCCAAGCACAAGCCCCACGCCAGCAGCCAGCAGATGCGTCGCGCGCGCCACATAGTCAGGACATTAGTTGCCGCTTTCGGCGGCCAGCAGCTGCCGGCGGGAGATGCGGCTTTGGTACACGCCGAAGAAAACGCTCAGCAGCACCGAGAAGCCGGCCAGGGCGGCAATGAGGATGGTGTTGCCCAAATGAGCGAAGCGGATAACGAACAATATCACCAGCACGTTGAGCAGGCCCAGCAGCAGCACGGTGCTGATTTGCTGGAAGCCCATGGCCAGGATGCGGTGGTGAATGTGGTTTTTATCGGGCGAAAAGGGCGAACGCCCCGCCAGCATACGCAGCGAAAACACCCGCAGGGTGTCGAACAGCGGCACAAACAGAATGCCCACGGCCACCGAAGGAGCCGCCGCCCCAAAAGGCTGCCCCACGTGCAAGCCCATCTCGATGAACTGAATGGCCAGCACCGACACAATGAAGCCGCACACCAGCGAGCCCGTGTCGCCCATAAAAATGGGGGCCCGGTGAAAGTTGTAGCGTAGAAAACCCAGCAGGCCGCCGATGAGGCAAAGTGCCACGAAAGCATAGTTGCTGTAGTACGGGCCGCCGTATTGGTAGAAGTAGTAACCGAAGGTGCCGCAGATGATGAGCACAATGGTGCCGGCCAGCCCGTCGAGGCCGTCGATGAGGTTGATGGCGTTGGTGATGCCCACGATGACGCCCAGGGTGAAGGCGTAACTGACGCCCACCGGCAGCGTACCGATGCCGAAAATGCCCTGGAAGCTGGTGATGCGGACATCGGCCATTATCATCACAATGCCCGTGGCCAGGAGCTGGCCCACAAACTTCTTGGCCACCGACATGCCCACCAAATCATCTTTCAGCCCCACAAAAAACAGGATGATGCAGCCGGCCAGCAGCTCTTTCACCCCGTTTTGCAAGGGCGCGAAGATGGTGAGGGCCGACATGAACCCGGCGAACACGGCCACCCCGCCCAGGCGCGGCGTGAGCGACTGGTGCACGGTGCGCCCGTTAGGTGTGTCGAGCATGTTTTTGAGGTGGGCGATGTAGATGATGGACGGCACGGCGAATAGCGACACCAGCAAAGCCCACATCCACGACAAACCCAGCGGAATATCGAAATGACTCATATGCAATAGTTACAATTAATGACTTACGCTACCCGGAGGCAGATTTATTAGCTGTGCAGCACCCCGGTTTGGTCGAGCAGGGCGATGCGGGTGAAGTTGTCGGGCACGATGGAATCGGGCACGAAGATGAATTTTTTGTCGAAAATCTGGGTGCCGTGGTAATAGCTCACCCAGTATTGGTTGTTGAGGTGAAACAAGGCCGGGTCGATGGGCTCGACGGGCACGGCCGTGCGGGCCCCCACTTCCTCAAATACGTAGCGCAAGGTGGAGGTGCGCACTTTTTCGCCGTCGGGCTGCTGGCCGTAGCCGTTGGCGTTCACGATGACGTTCTGCAGCGGGAAATCGTTGTGGTTGAGCAAGTACACCTGCCACAGGGCCTGGCCGTCGGGGGTCAGCGCGCCGCTGTCGGGGATGATGGCGACCGAAACGCCTTCTACGGGGTCGAAGGAAATATCTTGTTTCACGGCTTAGGTAGTGGGCAGGGCGAATTGGGAGATGTGGCGACCTCGGTGGCTCCCAGCAAGGCCAGCAGGTGCGGCAGGAGGCGCTCCTGCACCTCGGGCACCGCCACGGCCGCGCCGGGGCCCAACTCCTGGGCCAGCGAAGTCACGGCTTTGTCGGTGATGCCGCAGGGCACAATGTGGCCGAAATACGACAGGTCGGGCGTTACGTTGAGCGCGAAGCCGTGCAGGGTGACCCAGCGGCTGCACTTCACGCCCAGGGCGCAGATTTTGCGAGGATTGGAAGCCCCTTCTTCCCAGTCGAGCCACACGCCGGTGAGGCCGGCAATGCGACCGGCATTCAGGCCGTACTCGGCCAGGGTGC
Organism: Hymenobacter miniatus; assembly: GCF_016427455.1. NCBI lineage: Bacteria > Pseudomonadati > Bacteroidota > Cytophagia > Cytophagales > Hymenobacteraceae > Hymenobacter > Hymenobacter miniatus. The sequence goes on along the minus strand of NZ_JAELXR010000001.1, from coordinate 461,607 downwards.
GAATGACGGCCTCCTCCAGCATGCGCAGATACCAGTGGATGTCGGTGCGGAAATTGTCGAGGTCGAGAATGGGGTAGCCCACCAGCTGGCCCGGGCCGTGGTAGGTGATGTCGCCGCCCCGGTTGATGCGATGGAAGCTGGCCTGATGGGCCATGAGGGCGTCATCGTCGAGCAATAAGTGTTCGGGCTTGCCGCTTTTGCCCAAAGTGTAAGTGTGCGGGTGCTCGCAGAGCAGCAGGTAGTTGGGCGTGGCCTGGTGCGGGGCACCGGTGGTTTCGGCCTCGCGGTTTTGGGTTTTAATGGCCAGTGTGCCGGCCATCAGCGCTTCCTGCAACTCCCAGGTGGGCACGTAGTCTACGAGGCCCAGGCGGCGCACCTCCACCGTCCGGTTGGTGGTGGGCTGCGCGTCGTCGGGGCCGAGGGCGTCGTGCGGCGGCGCGGGAACCTGTTCTACTGAAGAAGCCATGGGCAAGGGAAAACGTAACGGGACGCAAAGGTACTAAGCGCCGTAGGCATTGGCTTGCGCGCGCCTTCGGTTAGCTTGCGGCGGCTTGCGCCGGGGCTGGTGCAGCCAAGCCCTTCCGACCCTTCTTACCCATGGCCCACGCCCCTCACGAATTAGGCCAGGCCGGCGAGGCCGCGGCCGCCGACTTTTTTCTGGCCCAAGGCTACGAGGTGCTGGCCCGCGGCTACCGCCACGGCCGCGCCGAAGTCGACCTGGTGTTGCGCCAAGGCAACGCCCTCCTGGTGTTTGTGGAAGTAAAAACCCGGTCGTCGGGCCAATTCGGCGCCCCCGAAACTTTTGTTTCGACCCGCAAGAAGGAGCTGTTTCGGCTGGCCGCCACGCATTTGCAGGAGGAACTGGACTGGCGCGGCGACATCCGCTTCGACATCGTGGCCCTTACCCTGCTGAGCCAGGGCTTCCGACTTGAGCACTTTGAGGATGCTTTTTACTGAGCCTAAAGCTTACTTCTTGCGGGGAGTTACTTTAGGAGCCGCCTTGGGCACGGTGCGGGGCGTGTAGCCGGGGCGGCGGGTTTGGCCCGGCCGGTCTTCGGCTTCGGGCTGGCCGCGCTTGTCGAGGTTCTTCTCTTTGTCGTAGATGAGGGTGGCGTTGCGGTTGTACTCGCGCACCAGCTCGGGCTCGGTCACTTCGGGGTCGTAGCCGGATTCGGCGTATTGGTACTCGTAGTGGCGGCGGCCGCGAAAGCCCCAGTACTTGGTCCAGATGCCCACGCGCTTGCCGTTCTCAAACTGGCCGCGCCAGTCGGGCTGGCCGTTCACGAGAAACTTGGCGTAGTCGCCCTCCAATTTGCCGTTTACGTAGGGCACCACTTCGTTGATTTTGCTGCGGTCTTCGCCGTAGTAGCTCACGTTGGCATCGCGCGGGAAACCCATCTCGTAGTGGGTTTTGGTGAGCAGCACGCCGTTTTTATCGAAGGTCTCCCAACGCAGGTGCTTGGTGCCCAAGGCATAGAAGCCGGTTTCGAGCACCTTGTTGTTCTGCAGCACCTTGTACGGCCCATGCAGAATCTTGAGGTTGGTAGCGTCTTCTTCCACAGCCGCCAGCTTCAGGATTTTGTGCTTTTTGGTGTCGTAGTAATAATGCGCCGGAGCATAGTCGCTCAGCACCTTGGGATACTTCAGGAAGTAAAAGATGGCGATTTTCTGATTGCGGCCCTTGGGGCCGGTTTTCACGAAGGCCTTCTTCATCTTCTCGCCCAGAAAGACGTTTTTCGGCTTCTTCTTGGCTTTGCGCTGAGTGTCTTTGTCCGCGTCTTTGGCGGCTTTTTCCTGCTCTTTGGTGAGCACCACCTTGCGAGCCGTGCTGAGCGAAGGCTTGCCGTTGAGCGAATCGGCCGTGCGCGTGAGCGTGTCGGCCACGAGGGCCACGGGTTCGTCGGGTGTGCTTTTGAAAGACACGGTTTTGCGTGTGCACGCCCACGGCAGGAGCGTGAGTGCCACCACCAAAACACCCAGAAAACGCAGCGGCCGCAGCCACAAACGAAGATTACGCATGAAAAGCACCAAATAATTTCGCCGCATCAACGCAAATGTAGGACGCTTTGGTGCCCGTGGAGAAGGGAGGCAGGGAAAGGAGGGCATCTGTCATCCTGAGCGCAGCGAAGGACCTTCTCCCCGAAGAACGATTTGCAGCAATTCAATCAACGCAGGCGTGAGAAGGTCCTTCGCTGCGCTCAGGATGACAGACGCTATCCACTTTTTCTCATCGTCCGCCTCCCCTACCCCGCCTTCACTTCCCGCGTGGCCAGGTCGAGGTGCTGGCCGGCCACCAGGAGGTGCAGGCACAGGTTGTGGCCGCTGATGACTTGGTCATCGGGCAGGTCGGGCAGGTTGTTGTGGGTGGCAGCGGCGGCGTCCACTATCACCACGGCTTCTTCGCCAAACACTTCGGCGGGGTGCCCGGCGCGAATGACCAGACCCGTTTCTTCGCTGAGGCCGATGCCCAGCAGCGTGGGCTGCGCCAGTACGGCGTGCATGAGCCGCGGGTAGCGCCCGCGCTCGGCAAAGTGCTGGTCGAGCAGCACGCCCGGCAGCAGGCCCAGACCGGGCTTCACCTCTACCTGGCCCGCCAGTAGGCTGCGCCAGCCGTGGCCGTTCACGAGCATAAAATCGGCCACGGCCGAGGCACCGGCGCTGGTGCCGGCCACGATGAAGCCGGCTTCGGCCTGGTACTTGCGCTTGAGAATGGCCAGGAACTCGGTGCCGAGCAGGAAATCGGTGATGCGCTCCTGGTCGCCGCCGCTCATGAAGACGAGGGCGGCGCGGCGCAGGCGCGCCAGGGTGGCCGGGTCGTCGGCGGGGTTGTTTTCGTCGACCTGCAGGTGGCGCACGTGGGGGCAGCCCAGCTGGTTCCAGGCGTGGGCGTAGGCGGCGGCGGTGCGGGCGGGCTGGCGGCGGCTGGCCGTGGTGAGCACCTCAATGGGCGAGTTGCGGTCGGGCAGCAGCCGGGCCAGCAGGGCCAGCATGGGGTCGTCGTCGCCGCCGCCCAGCACCACAAGGGTGCCCAGCGGCGCGGTGGAAGGCAAAGGGGAATCGGCGGACATGAACACGGATTTGGAAAGGCAAGATAGAATGGTGAATACGGGGAAACAGCACCATTTGCCGGGCACTGCGGCGCGGCTGGCAGTTGTTGAGCGAACCGATAGCTGCTACGGCCGAGGTAATGCCGCGGAGCCGGGCCCGCTTTTATCGCCGTCAACTCTGATTCGGTCGGCCATTTACCGCCGGCTTCGCGCTACTTTTGCACCGCAATTTTCCGTTCCCCAACCCCGCTTGCCTAGCGAAGCACCTCCGCCCCTCTTTTCATGCAGCCGCAGACCGTGGAAACCATCACGTCCCTGATTCAGGAGGGCGAGTTTTTTAAGCTTAAGCAAGTACTCCGCGACTTTCAGCCGTCGGAGCTGGTATCCCTCATTGAGGAGGAGGAAGAACGGGAACAGCTCATCATTTTCCGGCTGCTGCCCCTGAAGCTGGCCACCGAGGTGTTCGAATACCTCGACCTGGAGGTGCAGAAGCACTTTCTGGAAAACCTGGCCCAGGACAAGATGGCCGACATCCTCAACGAGATGTCGCCGGACGACCGCACGGCCCTGCTCGAATTCCTGCCCGCCAACTTCGTGGCCGAGCTGGTGCAGAGCCTCTCGGAGGAAGAGCGCAAGGTGACGCTGCAGCTGCTGGGCTACCCCGAATACTCGGTGGGCCGCCTGATGACGCCCGACTACATTGCCATTCGCGAGAACTGGACGGTGCAGCAGGTGCTCGACTACATTCGCCAACACGGCGGGCAGTCCGAAACGCTGAGCATGCTCTACGTGACCGACGCCCACGGCGTGCTCATCGACGACATCCGCATTCGGGAGTTTCTGCTCACGGCGCCCACGGCGCGGGTGCGCGACCTCATGGACCGCCGCTACGTGAGCCTCGTGGCCAACCAGGACCAGGAGGAGGCCATCGACATTTTCCGGCGCAACGACCGCAACGCCCTGCCCGTGGTGTCGGACCAGGGCATTCTGCTCGGCATCGTGACCATCGACGACATCCTGAGCATTCGGGAGGAAGAAGACACCGAAGACATCCAAAAATTTGGTGGTTCCGAAGCCCTCGACGAGCCCTACCTCACCATGCCGCTGCTGCGGCTGGTGCAGAAGCGGGCCGGCTGGCTAGTCATCCTGTTTTTGGGCGAGCTGCTCACGGCCTCGGCCATGCAATTCTTTGAAGGCGAATTACAGAAGGCCATTGTGCTCATGCAGTTCGTGCCGCTCATCATCAGTTCGGGAGGCAACTCGGGCTCGCAGGCTACGTCGCTCATCATCCGGGCCATGGCGCTGGGCGAGTTCACGCTGGGCGAGTGGTGGCGGGTGCTGCGGCGCGAAATCGTCACAGGCTTAGCCCTGGGGTTGATTCTCGGACTGGTGGGCTTCGGGCGCATTGCCATCTGGCAAAGCATCACGCCAATTTACGGCGAGCATTGGGTGCTGGTAGCCCTCACGGTGGGCGTGGCGCTGGTGGGCATTGTGCTGTGGGGCTCGTTGGCGGGCTCCATGCTGCCGCTGCTGCTCAAGCGGCTGGGCCTGGACCCGGCCACGTCGTCGGCGCCCTTCGTGGCCACACTGGTCGACGTAACGGGCTTGATTATCTACTTCTCGGTGGCCCTGCTGCTGCTGCGGGGCACGCTGCTGTAAGGCAGCAATAGGCAAAAGGATGGGTAGCGGCTTCTGCGGCTCGAAAAACCGACGGGCTTCGCGTGCTGGAACCCAAGCGGCGCGGGCAGGTAATAACCGTGCCCGTAAAAACACGGGGCAGAACCACGTAGAATATCGGGTTTTGGAAATCAAGTAGTTGTGCGCTTATACGCCGGGCGTCCGGGCTGTCTCTTTGTGCTGTCAAACGAAGCTTCAGTGAGACACCAGGCGGTTGCCGAAAAGCCTTGACCCAGAGTAGGCGCACCCATCTTTTTTCTACTAACCCCATGGCACTCCAACAAGTAGGGCAATTCAAGCTCAACCAGCAAGGCGGCTACGTTTGCCGCACCGAATTTGTGTACCTCGACGACAACGGCCAGCTGCAGTCGTCGGCCCAAACCAGCAACGAACTGCTGGGCCAGTCCTACACCACCTCGCCCGGCGACCTGGGCGTGCCCGATGGCGCCACCACCTGGATGAAAATCTGGGTGATGTGGGGCACCGACAACCAAGCCACCCAAGCCTTTACCTACACCAAAGGCGCCGCCCCGACGGCCGAGTACACCTGCTCCGGCACCACCCTCAGCAACCACCTTGCCCTCGACGGGGTGAAGTAGCCGCCGCTCCACCAACTGGCAACCAGAAAAAAGCCCCCGTGCCCATGGCACGGGGGCTTTTGTGCAGCCTAGAAGTGGCCCGGGCCGCTAGTCCAGCTTGCGGCGGTTGGCTTTCTTGTCGCTGTGTAGCTTTTTGCCCTCCAGGCGCTTGCGCACGGCGGCTTTGCTGGGTTTGGTGGCTTTGCGGGGCTTGGGCCGCCGCAGGCTCTTGAGCAGCAGCTCGTGGAAGCGGGCCAGCGCAATTTCCTTGTTGCGGAGCTGGCTGCGGTCGTCCTGAACCGTGACGAGGAGCAGGCCCTCGGCGGTGAGCTGGTTGCCAATCTTTTCCAGAATCAGCTCTTTCTGCGCCTCGGTTAGCACCTGCGACTCGCGCAACGGAAAGCGCAGTTCCACGCGCGACTCCACCTTGTTTACGTTCTGCCCGCCCGGCCCGCTGCTGCGGCTGGTCTGAAAGGTGATTTCGGGCAGAAAAGCGTCGGGCGGAGGCAGCATGAGTTCTATTTCTCCAGCAACATAGCGCCGTAGGAATAGCCGCCGCCGAACACGGTGATAATCACCTTGTCGCCGCCTTTCAGCGAGTCCCACACTTCGGCCAGGCCGATGGCGGCGCCGGCGCAGCCCGTGTTGCCGAGGCGCTCGATGTTGCTCACGGCGCGGGCGGGGTCGAGGCCGAGCTGCTTGGTCACGTTCTTGGAGATGCGCAGGTTGGCCTGGTGCGGAATGAGGTAGGTGAGCTGGTCGATGGCAATGGCGTGCTTGTCGAGCAGCTGCTGGGTCACCTTGGCCATGTAGATGCAGGCCTGCTGGAACACGTCGCGGCCAAACGGCATCACGATGCCGCGCTCCACGGGCTTCAGGGTCACCGACTCGTCGGCTTTGCTCACGGGCGCCGCGCCGCCGGTGATGACCTCGGCAATGCGCAGGTCGCCGGGCGCGAGGCGCTCCTTGCTGATGAGCAGCGCTGCCGCACCATCGCCCCAGAGGTGGCCGGCCATGGTGTCTTCCTCGTTGTTGTAGGCCGTGTTGTGTTCCGTGACGACCACGACGGCGCGGGTGGCCTTGCCCATGGCAAAATAACCCTCCACGATTTCCACCGCATTCAGCAGCGACGAGCAGGCCGAAGAAATGCTCACCGTGGGAATTTCGTTTACGTCCAAATCCCGCTGCACGGCGTGAGCGGCCGTGAAAATGGTGTCGTGCGGCGTGTAGGTACCCACCACAATAAGGTCGACGCTAGCGGCAGCAAAGGCAGGGGCGGCGGCGAAAGCTGCGCGGGTGGCGGCAATGGCCATGGTGTTGGCATTTTCGCCGGGGGCCGCTTTGCGCCGCTCCTGAATGCCGGTTCGCTCGATTATCCACTCGCTGGCCAAGCCATTCAGGCGGGTGAAGTGAGCATTGGTGACGACGGCCTCCGGAAGGTAGGACGCCACATGATGAAGGTACACGGACTGGGGTTGGATGGGGAAACGCAAACGCGCCTTGCGGCGGGCACAAAGGTACGGCCCCCGGCCCGCGGCGGCCGGCCCCAACCGTCCAGATGCCCGAATTTTACACGCAGAGCCACTTCCCGACCCTAAAATTCGACGTGCAGCCGCACCGCCGCCACGTGCACCGGCCCGGCCCGGTCGCGGTTGTAGCCGGGATTGATAACGAGTTGGTAATCGGGGCTGATGGAGGCGTGGTAGCGCGGCAGGCTGAAGCTATAGTAGACTTCAGCAATGCTTTCGAGGCCGTAGCTCAGGGCGCCGTCGCCCACGATGAAGCCGTAGCCGCCGGCCGCTAGGTAAGCACGGTGTTCGGGGCTGAGGCCGTTCACCACCACGGCAGCCCCGAGGCGGTCGTCGGGCCGCTGCCAGCGGGCGCCGGTGCTCACCAAGCCCAGGCTGGCGCTGTGGTCTATTTCGGTAAAGGCCCAGGTTTCGTAGCGGCCGTCGTTGTAGCTCACGCGGGCAAACAGGCCCACGTTCTTGGTCAGTTCCTGCTCGGCGTTGAGCGCAAAGCCGGTTTTGGTGCGGCCCGGTGCCCGAAACAGGGCCACGGCCGAGGTGTCGGCGTGCAGGCGCGGGTTGGCCGCGGTGGCGGCGCGGTAGTCGCCCATGGCCGCCACGTTGCGAAAGCCCAGCAGGCGCAGCGTGCCCTGGCGGCCGCCCAGGCGGTAGCTTTTGGTGAGCTCCACGGTTTCGGCGTGGGCGGTGCGGTAATGAAAGTCCAGCGTGGGGCCGTTGGCATAAGTAGGCTCCAGCGTCGAGCCCACGCGCAGGGCAAAGGCGGGCGTCACGTACTCCAGCACGCCGCCCACGGTGTAGCCGCGGGTGTTGGCGGCGTAGTCCCAGCCGCCGGCGCTCATCAGGCCCCAGTTCAGAAACTGCGTGCGGGGGTCGTGCGAGTAGCTGTTCTGGTCGAAGAAATCGGCCACGCTGAACTTGCCCACAGTAAAGGCGAGGTAGCGCGTGGGCTGGGGCCCGGCCAACTGGTTGAGGTCGTCTTCGTCGGCATCGGTCCCCGGGCCCAGGGCAATGGTCTGGCGCAGGTAGAGGCGGGCCAGGTACAGCACGGGGTCGGCCACGCCAATGCGGAAAGTTTCGCCGTTGGTGAAGCCCGCAATGCCGCGGGCGCTGCTCAGGCCGCTGCCACCGGCCACCTCGGGGTTGAAATACACGGCCGCGCCTTTCCACAGCCGCCGCCCGATGAACAGCGTGGAGGTGAACGACAGCTTCGCCGACTCGCGGTCGGCCAGGCTGTAGTCGCCCGCATACGGCGTGCGCAGGTCGTTGTGCCACTGGTCGATGAGCGTTTGCTGGAAGTGCAGGCTCCAGTTGCGCGGCTGGCCGGGCGCGTCGTTGGGCTGGTGGGCGGGCTCCTGGGCCGAGGCGGCGTTGGGCGGGGTGACCGGCGTGGCCCCGCCGGGCGGCGTGACCTGGGCGCGGGCCGGCCCCACCAGGAGCAGCGCCCCCGCGAGCAGAGGCAGGAACTGTTTCAGAAGACGAAAACAACAAGGGCCAACCGAAGCCGCCCGGGATGAAAACATCAAACCTAGGCCGTTACGTCTGTAGGAAGCATGAAGCCACCCTGCTGGTTTCCGGACGGCTCTAGCCTTGCCCGGCACCGGCAGGTGCCTCAGCGACGGCGCTGCGGTCTAGGTACTGCAGGCCCCAGCCCAGCAGCTCGGCAAACATGGGCCGCACGCGCTGGCCCTGCGCCGTGAGGCTGTAGTCGACGCGCGGCGGCACGGTTTGGTGCACGGTGCGCGCCACAAGGCCGTCGGTTTCCATCTCGCGCAACTGCTGAATGAGCATCTTCTCCGTGATTTCGGGCATCAGCCGGCGCAGCTCGCCGTAGCGCCGCGGCTCGTCGAGCAAGTACGACAGAATGAGCAGCTTCCACTTGCCGCCCAGCACGTTGAGCGTGGTGCGCACCGGGCACACCAAGTCATTCCGGGTGGATGAAGCCAGCCAATACGCCTCGGCCTGTTGCTGTTTGGTGAGCTTGCTCATAAAAATTATTTTTCTGATTGTCAACGATTCTTTCTGCCAGGTAAGTACCCTACTTTTTAGTAGGTACTTGCGAAAAGTAAAGGTAGGCATTCACCTTTGTATGGCCAGCGGGCAACCACGCCCCGGCATTACGTACCAGACTCATGGCTAAGAAAATCACCGTATTAGGTGCCACCGGTAACATTGGCACCGCCCTCGTGCATCACCTGCTGGGCCATGGGCACCAGGTCACGGCCGTGGCCCGCCCCAGCGCCCGCCTCGACGCCCTGCAACAAGCAGGCGCCGCCACCAAAGCCGGCGACGCCCACGACGCGGCCTTCCTCACCGATGCCCTGCGCGGTGCCGACGCCGCCTTCCTCCTGATTCCGCCCAGCCCCACGGCGCCCGACGTGCTGGCCCACATGCAGCAAATCGGCGAGGCCACCGCCCAGGCCGTGCGCGATGCCGGCGTGCGCCACGTGGTGCACCTGAGCAGCATCGGGGCCGAGCAGCCCACCGGCACCGGCCCCGTGGTGGGCCTGCACCACCAGGAAGCCCGCCTCAATGCCATCGACGGCTTGGCGGTGGCGCACCTGCGCCCGGCGTATTTCATGGAAAACCTGCTGGCCAACGTGGGCATGGTGCAGCACATGGGCATCATCGGCTCGGCCACGCGGCCCGACGTAGCCTTCCCCATGGTGGCCACCCGCGACATTGCCGCCAAAGCCGCCGAGCTGCTGAGCGGCTCGGCGCTGGAAGGCCACACCGTGCATTACCTGCTGGGCCCGCGCGACTATTCCATGGCCGAGGCCACGGCCATTCTGGGCCGGGCCATTGGCCGGCCGGAGCTGCCTTACGTGCCGTTTCCTTATGCCGATGCCCGGCAGGGCATGGTGGGCGCCGGCCTGAGCGAAAACATGGCCGACCTCTACATTGAGATGACCCAGCACATCAACGAAGAAAAATCGATGACCAAGGGCCCGCGCACGGCCGAAACCACCACGCCCACCACGCTGGAGGAATTTGCCCAAACGGTGTTTGCGCCGGCGTTTGAGGGCGCCGCGGCAGGCGCACCCGCCACGGCATAAGCGGGGCCGTTTGTCGAATGCGACAGGCTCTTCGGCTCGGCCGGGGAGCCTGTCGCTATTTTTGCCCCATGCCTTTGCTTCATCACCTCGACCAAGGCCAGGGCCGGCCCCTGGTCATCCTCCACGGCCTGTTTGGCACCCTCGACAACTGGCAGAGCCTGGCCCGCCGCTGGGCCACCGAAGCCGGCCTGCGCGTGGTGAGCGTGGATTTGCGCAACCACGGCCGCTCCTTCCACAGCCCCGAGCACAGCTACGCCCTGATGGCCGAAGACGTGCTGGCCCTGTTCGACCATCTGCAGCTTGGCCCCGACGTGACGCTGATGGGCCACAGCATGGGCGGCAAAGTAGCCATGCGCCTGGCCCTGGACCACCCCGAGCGGCTGGCCCGCCTCATCGTGGTCGACATTGCCCCACGCTTTTCCGACATGGAGCACCAGGACGACATCCTGGCCGGCCTGCAATCCGTGGATTTTACTACCTGCACCAACCGTCAGGAAGCCGACGCCGCTCTGGCCAAGCACGTGCCCAACGTGGGCACCCGGCAGTTTCTGCTCAAAAACCTGTACCGCAAGGAAGACAACACCTTTGCCTGGCGCATCAACCTGCCGGTGCTGGCGGCGCAGCTGGCGGCCATTGGCGAGGCCACCACGGCAGCGGCCCCGTTTCTGAAGCCGGCCCTGTTCATTCGGGGCGGCAAGTCCGATTACATCACCACTGAGGATAAGCTGCACGGCATTCCGGCCCTGTTCCCCAACTCCGAAGTGGCCACCGTGGTGGACGCCGGCCACTGGGTGCACGCCGAAAAACCGGAGGAAGTGTTTGGGCTGGTGCGGGCGTTTGCGCTGCAATAACCGGGGCTTTGTGGCCCAGCGCTGACCCCACCCGTGGCTGTGCCGTTCCTTTGTGGCTCATTTCCCGCGCCCATGCCCACCACGCTATACCTCCTCCCCACGCCCCTGGCCGACGACACGGCCCCGCAGGTGCTGCCGCCGCAGGTAGTGGCCGCCGTGGCCGCCCTCCCCTATTTCTTAGTCGAAAACGCCCGCACGGCGCGCCGCTTCGTGAAAAGCGTGGCACCGCACCGCGTCATTGAGGACATTCGCTTCACCGTCATCGACAAAGACAGTACTGACGCCGAGGTGCGCGCCGCGCTGGTGCCGCTGGTGAAAGAAGGCCTCGACGGCGGCATTCTGAGCGAGGCCGGCTGCCCCGGCATTGCCGACCCGGGCGCGGCGCTGGTGCGCGAGGCCCACCGGCTGGGCCTGCGGGTGGTGCCGCTGGTGGGGCCGTCGTCGCTGCTGCTGGCGCTCATGGCCTCGGGGCTGAACGGGCAGCAGTTTGCCTTTCACGGGTACTTACCCATCGAGAAGGCGCCGCGCGTGGCGGCCATCAAAGCCTTGGAGAAAGAGGCGCAGCAGCGACAGCAGTCGCAGCTCTTCATCGAAACGCCCTACCGGAACGGGGCCTTGTTCGCCGATTTGCTGGCGCACCTGCAGCCAGGCACCCGCCTGTGCGTGGCATCCGATGTGACAGGCGCCGGGGAGTTCATCAAGACGTTGACCGTCTCGGATTGGAAGCGCCTGCCGGCGCCGGAGCTGCACAAGATTCCGACGGTGTTTGTGCTAGGGACATGACAAGACGTGCTGATGAGCGTATCAGCACGTCATGCTGATTATTTACGACGTCGCTACGAGGCGCGCACCACGTAGCGCAGTTCGCTTTCGGGCACGGCTTCGGGCACGATGGGCAACACCGTCTCGCCATGCTGGCTCATGTCGAGGCCGTCGGCCTCGTGGCGGGCATTTACCCGAATGGGAATGAGCAGGTTGGTGAACTTGTAGAGTAGGTAAGAGCCGCCAAAAGTGAAGACGGAGATGAAGGCCAGGGCCCCGAGGTGGCGCAGCAGCAGCGTCCATTCGCCGGTGGTGGCTAGGCCGCCGTTCTTGGCAAACACGGCCGTGAGAATCATGCCCACGATGCCGCCCACGCCGTGGCAGGGAAACACGTCGAGGGTATCGTCCAGGGTGGTTTTGTTCTTCAAATCGACAGCGCCCGCGCTGATGGCCGCCGCCACCACGCCAATGAACAGCGCCGGACCGTAGCTAATGTAGCCCGCCGCCGGCGTGATGGCCACCAGGCCCACCACCGCGCCAATGGCCGCGCCCGCCGCCGACGGCCGCTGCCCGCGCACGGCCTCAATCATCATCCAAGTGAGCATGGCGGCGGCCGAGGCCAGGTGTGTGGTCATAAAGGCCTGCACCGCCGTGGCGTTGGCCGCCAGCGCCGAACCGGCATTGAAGCCAAACCAGCCAAACCACAGCAAACCCGTGCCGATGAGAATGAACGGCACGTTGGGCGGCACGTGGGTGTGGCCTTCGAGGTGGGTGCGGCGGCGGCCCAGGGCCAGCGCGCCCGCCAGCGCCGCAAACCCGGCCGAGATGTGTACCACCGTGCCCCCGGCAAAGTCCAGTATGCCCCACTTAAACAGGAAGCCGTCGGGGTGCCAGGTCCAGTGGGCCAGCGGGCAGTAGATGCACAGGCTGAACAGGCACATGAACAGCAGGTACCCCCAAAAGCGGATGCGCTCGGCGAAGGCACCGCTGATGAGGGCCGGCGTGATGATGGCAAACTTGAGCTGAAACGCCGCAAATAGCACCAGCGGCAGGTTGGAGGCCAGGCGCGGGTGCGGGGCCGTGCCCACGTTGTTGAACAGGAAGAACGTGAGCGGGTTGCCAATCACGCCCCCGATGCTGTCGCCAAACGCCAGCGAAAAGCCCACTACGTACCACAGTATCGAAATCACGCCCAGCGCGATGAAGCTCTGCAGCATGGTGGAGATGACGTTGCGCTTGCTCACCATGCCACCGTAGAAAAATGCCAGCCCCGGCGTCATCAGCAGCACGAGGCCGGAGGCCGAAAGCATCCACGCCAAGTCGGCGGGATTGAAGGCGTCGGCGGCGGCTTCGGGGTGGCTTTGGGGCAGAAAGGCTGCAACTCCGGCCAATAGAAGGATAAAGCCGAGGCAGGCAGTGGCCAGGTATTGCTTGCGAGTCATAACAGGGAGCAGATGATGGGCTACTCCACGAAGTTATGCAACATCATTTACAGATACACCCTAATTTTTCAGGTCACTTTATCTCTAAATGGATGTTTTGCAGAAAAACACCCTTCCATCAAGAGGTCATTTCGATAAAAAAAGCTGTGCGTTGGTCCTTTTGGGTGGTGAGTTGAAACCGAAACCCGTGCGCCTGCAGAATGTCGCGCACTAAGGTCAGGCCAATGCCCTGGCCATCGCGCTTGGTGCTGAAGAAAGGCGTAAACAGGCGCTGGCTGATTTCGGGCGTCAGGCCCGGCCCGTCGTTTTCGATGGTGACGGTGGGCGGCTGTGCGGTGGTGCGCACCCAGATGTTGCCGTCGTGGCCAATGGCTTCGAGGGCATTTTTGGCGATGTTCAGGAGGGCTTGCTCCAGTTGCTGGGCGTCGAAATGCAGCAGCAGCGGTGTTTCCGGAATGTCGAGGTGCCACCGGATGTGCCGCTCTTCGCTCTGGGGCTGCAGCAGCCGGCAAATGCCACGCAGGAGGGCGTGCACGTCGGTGGGCTGGGGCACGGGGGCGGGCAGCCGCACCAGTCGGGCAAAGTTGGCAATGAAGTTGGCCAGCTGGGTGTTGCGGGCGATGCTGACGTCGAGGGCCTGCGCGAAATCGGGCTGGTCGGCGGGATGCAGCTGGGGCCGGTAATGCTCGAAGCTGTGCAGGATGGAGTTGATGGCGCCGATGGAGTTGTTGATTTCGTGCGACATCATCCGAATCAGCTTGCCGTAGGACTGCTTTTCCTGCTGGATTAACTCCTGAGTCAGCTCTTCGAGCAGAATGAAGCGCCGCGTGAAGCCCCGGTCGAAGAAATGTGCGGCGTGGGCCCGGTAGGTTTGCAGGCCTGAGAGGCGCAGGCTTTGCGGCTGCTTTTCGGTGAGGTTGGCCAAGGCCGGGCCCCAGGCGCCCGGCAGCGCGGCGGGCAGCTGGCCCAGCAGCGCCTGGGCCGGCTGCCCGAGAAAGCGTTCGGCAGCGCTGTTCACGCTGTCGATGCGGCCTTCAAAATCCATAATGAGCACGCCGGCCGGCGAGGCCTCAATGAGCCGCTCCAGCAAAAAGCTCTTTTCATGCTGGCTCACGCGCTCCTGCCGCAACTCGTCAATCATGTGGTTGTACACGTCGATGAGCTGGTCCATCTCGCGCTGGCCCACCGGCACAAACTTCATCGAGAAGTCCTTGGCCTGGATGGCCGCCGTGCCCGCCGCGATGAGCTGAAACGGCCGCACAAATCCCCGATAGAGCCGCACCGTGAGGTAGATGCTCGCCAGCAGCAGCGCCTCCGAAGCCACGAAGAGCGTCGGGTTGGTGGTGCGCAGCTGGGCCGCCAGCGCAATGAGCACGGCGTGAATGAGGGTGACGAAAAGAAGGAATTGGGTGCGGAGCGTCATGGGTTGCGGAAAGCCTACCTCCTACTCGTCGAACGGAATGCCGTGCTTCTCAAACCGCCGGTACAGCGCGCCCCGGCTCAGGCCCAATGCCTTGGCCACGCGGCTGATGTTGCCGTCGTAATGCGCCAGGCTCTGGCGTATCATCTGGGCTTCCAACTCGTCCAGGGTCATGGTGCCGGGGGTGGGCAGCTCGCCGGGCGCGGGCGCGCGGGCGGGCAGCCGCTGGGCGTTGGCTTGGAAGTCTTCGGGCCCCAGCTCGTCTTTGCCGCTCACGAGCACGGCGCGCTCCACCAGGTTTTTCAGCTCGCGGATGTTGCCGGGCAGGGGCTGCTCGCGCAGCCAGTGCATGGCACGGGCGCCCACCTTCAGGGCCGGGCGGTGGTAGGTAGCGCGCAATTGGTCCACGAAGTGCTGGGCCAGCAGCGGAATGTCGGCGGCCCGCTCGCGCAGGGCCGGCAGGCGCACCGTAATCAGGTTGATGCGGTAGAACAGGTCTTCGCGGAAGCGGCCCTGCTGCACCATCTCGGCCAGGTTGCGGTTGGTGGCGGCAATGACGCGGATGTCGAGGCGGCGCGGCTTGGAGTCGCCCAGCACCTCGTAGGTGCGGTCTTGCAGCACGCGCAGCAGCTTCACCTGGCTGGCCAGCTCTAGCTCCCCTATCTCGTCGAGGAAGATGGTGCCGCCGTTGGCCAGCTCGAAGCGGCCCACCCGGTCGGCCTTGGCGTCGGTGAAGGCGCCGCGGCGGTGGCCGAACATCTCGCTTTCAAACAAGCTGCTGGAAATGCCCCCGAGGTTCACCTTCACAAACGGCTGGTTTTTGCGCTGACTGTTGCGGTGAATGGCTTCGGCAATGAGTTCCTTGCCGGTACCGCTTTCGCCCTCAATCAGCACCGAGGCATCGGTGGGCGCTACCTGGCCCACGTTGCGGAGCACGTGCAGCAGCTGCGCATCCTGCCCGATGATGTCGGCGAAACGATACTGGCGGTCGAGCTGGCGGCGGCTGGCGCTGGGGCTGTCGGCGTCGGCCGGGTGGGCATCGTGCAGGCTGAGCACCGTCCGAATGGTTTGGAGCAGGGCGTCGTTGTGCCATGGCTTGGTCACAAACTCGGCCGCGCCGGCCTTCATGCCCTCCACCGCCAGGCTGATGGAGCCCCAGCCGGTGATGAGGATGACGGGCACCTGCGGGGCCAGCTGCTTCATATCGCGCAGCAGGGCCAGGCCGTCTTCGCCGGTGGTGGCCAGCGAGAAGTTCATGTCCATGAGCACCAGCGTGGGCGGGGCTTCGCGCACCACGGCCAGGGCTTCGGCCGGCGTGGCCACGGCCTGAGCAGGGTAGCCGGCCTGCTTCAGCAGCAGCCGGAGCGACGTGCGGACGGCCAGGTCGTCGTCGACGATGAGAAACATAATGCAGAAAAAAGGTGAGTGCGGCGGGCAGGCGGGCGGGATGCTACCGCCCTTTCACGCTGCCGCCGCTGCTGGTGTGCTTGGTGACCTGGGGCGAGCCGGCGTAGCGCACGTCGCCGCCGCTGGAAGCATCGGCCATGAGCTTGTCCTGCACGGCCACGCTGATGGTGCCGCCGCTGGAGGCCTTGGCATCGCAGGTGGCGGCCTGCACGTCTTGGCCCTTAAACACGCCGCCGCTGGAGGCGCGCACGCTCAGGCTTTGCACCTTGCCGCCGAGAGTGGCCACACCGCCGCTGCTCACCTGGGCCTGCACGGCCACGCCGGCCAGAGTGGGCGCGGTGAAAACGGCACCCGACGAGACGTCCAGCTTGAAGTTGTTCACGGCGTAGTCGTTTTTCACCGTCACCCGGGAGCCGCTGCTGGCCTCCACGCCGGTGAGGGGGCCGGCCACGATGCTCACGCGCAGGTTGCGCGGGCGGTTGTCCTTGCTCCACGTCTCGTTCAGCTTGTGTTCAAAGCTTACTTTCAGCACGCCGTCGCGCACTTCGGTTTTGAGGCGGTCCAGAAATTCGGCGTTGTCGGCGCTGGCTTCCACGCGCTGCGTGGTGCCCGAGGCCACGGTCACCTGCACCCCGTCGGAAACTTCGAGGGCATGAAAATCAGCCACGGCGCGAATTTCGGGCGCAGTTTGGGCAAAGGCGGGCGCGAAGGCGAGCAGCCACAGCAGGGCGAAGGTGGAGAGAGCTTTCATGCGGAAAAAGGGAAATGAGTGAGTGAAAAGAATGGCTTTCGATACCCCAGATGCATGCCGGGCGGCCGGGGTTGCCCGGGTACCGGCGCCGGCGCCGGTTCGTTACCGCCCACCGGCAAAATAACGCCGGAGCCGCCATCGGCCTACTCCTCGCGCAGGGCCACGGCCGGCTGAATGGCGGCCGCCAACCGGCTGGGCTGCCACGCGCACAGCGCCGTGATGAAATAGACCGCCGCCGCCGCCGCCCCGATGGCCAGCAGGTAAGGCTGGGCGGGCAAATCGAACGCGTGAAGCAGCGGAAACTGCGCCGCCAGCAGCCCGCCCAGCAGCACCCCAAACGTGGTGATTACCATCATCTCGCCCAAAAACTGCCAGCCAATGCCCGCCCCCGTAGCGCCCATGGCCCGGCGCAGCCCAATCTCGGCCCGCCGCTGGCTGATGTTGTACCACAGCACCCCAAACAGCCCCAGCGCCACGTTGATGATGAGAAACAGGCCCATGAGGCACAGCCCCACCACCGGCACCAGCGTGTACATGCGCCGGTGCAGGCGGTCGTCGTTCACCACGCGCACTTCGGTGGTCCACTGCCGCGTGACGCCGGCCACGGTGCGGGCTATTTTTTCCTGCAGCACGCCGCCCTCGCCGGGGGCCACCCGCACCAGCACGTTGGCCGTTTCCCAGTGGGTGGTGTCGAAGGGAATGAGGCGCTTCCACAACGCCGGAATGGGCGCCGAAAAGTCGCTTTCCATGTTCACGTTGTCGACCACGCCCATCACCAGGAACTCGTCTTCGGGCTTGATGTCTTTGCCCGGATGGCCCCAGGTAAAGATTTTTCCAAGCGCGGGCTCGTTGCCGAACAGGGTTTCGCGCAGGTCCTGCGTGATGACGACGGGGCGGTGGTTGCTGCCATCGTCGGCCTGCGTAAACCAGCGGCCTTCGCGCAGGTGCAGCTGCGTGGCCGCGGCGTAGTGGTCGTCGGCGTCGTACACGTTGGTGGTGCCCGACACCTTGCCCTGGTAGCTGAAATCGGAAGTGTTGTTGCTGAAAATGAACGGCAAGTTGCCGCTGGTGAGTGCCACGGTGCGCACGCCGGGCAAGGTCTTTACTTGGCGCATCACGTCGTCGAGCTCGGCGCGGGGCATTTTCAGGCCCTGGCCGGCGCGCACTTCCAGCCGCCACAGCTGCTCGTAGTTGAAGCCGTGGGGCGTGAGGTAGTTTTTGCCCACGGTGATGAGCACCGCCCCCACCCCAAACAGCACCACGAACGAGAAGAAGATTTCGGAAATCAGCAGCAGGTTGGCCCGCTTGCGGTTCCAGATGAGGGTGAAAAGGTGGCGTAGCATGTTTTGTGGACAGGAAAGTTGTGAGGAAAAGCGCCTGTCATCCTGAGCGCAGCGAAGGACCTTCGCACGCTGCAACAGGTGGCAGTATTCAAGCGAAGCGACGGTGAGAAGGTCCTTCGCTGCGCTCAGGATGACAGGCGCTACACAATTAGGTTACTTCTGTTCGCCGCTGCCGCGCAGGGCCGCCACGGGGTTCAGGCGCGACATCTTCCAGGCCGGGTATACGCCGCTCATCAGCCCAAACAGCAGCGTGAGCACCATGCCCCAGCCAAACACCCGCCAGCTCAGGCTGAAGTGCGCAAAGGCCACCGGATGCGCTTCGTTCACGAGGGCCAGGGCACCGGCGGCCAGGCCCAGGCCCAGCAGCCCGCCCACCAGGGCCAGCACCACGTTCTCGACCAGGAACTGGCCCACCAAATCAGAACCGGCCGCGCCAAAAGCTTTGCGCACGCCAATTTCGCCCGAGCGTTCCAGGATGCGCGTCACGTTCAGGTTCACCAGGTTCAGGGCCGGCAGCAGCATAAACAGCAGGGCCAGGCCACCCACTATCAGGTAAAACGCGCCGAGGTTGTCGTCGTCCACGGTTTGGTCCTGGTGGTTGAGCAGGGCCCGGGTGAAGCTCTCCAGAATGGGGTCGGCGTAGGAGAAAATGGCTTGCACCTCTTTGGGATTGGGGATTTCCACCCGCTTCAGCATCTGCCGGTACTCCTCGCGCACGGCCGGCACCGCCTGCTTCGAGGGCGCCAGCATCACCACCAGAAACTCGCCGCTCAGGCGGTTGTCGCGGTAGTACTGCGGGCTCAGGGTGTAGGGCACCCACACGTCGGCGTAGGCGTAGATGTGCGCCGCCGACACGTTGCGCACCACGCCGGCCACGCGGTAGCGCTTCAGGTCAATTTCGATGGTGCGGCCCACCACGTCGGCGCTGCCAAAGTAGCCGCGGGCGGTGGCCTCGTTCAGCACGCACACGTGCTGGCCGCTTTTCACTTCTTCGGCGGTGAAGGCCCGTCCGCCCACGAAATCAAAATCCATGATTTGCCAGAAGTTGCCGTCGGTGTAGGACAGGTCGAGCGCCAGCAGCTTGCTTTTGGTGAAGGCCGTGGCGTTGCTGGTGGTCGTGGTGATGCCCACCTTCTCGGGGGTTTTCATTTTCCGCACGTAATCGTCCACGAAGTGGACGCTGGCCGGCATGTTCATCCAGCCGTGGCCGTCCACCATCTGGTGCCGGATGGTGTTCATGAACAACATTCGGTCGATGCGCGTGGCGGGCTTGCTGGCCCCCACCAAGTGGTCGAACATGGCCATCACCACCAGCAAAATCATCAGCGTAAAGCTCACGCCAAACAGGCTGATGAACGTGAAGAACTTGCGGCGCATCAGCACCTTCCAGGCAATTTTCAGGTAAGAGAGTAGCATGATTTCCGTTATCAGTTAACAGTGAGAAATGAACAGTTGGCAGTCAGCGCGAGCTGTTTTAATGCTCACCGTTAACTGATAACTGTTCACCGCTTAGCCTACCTGGCTGCCGTCAAAGAATCGCACCACGCGCTGCGTTTTCAGGGCTTGCTGCTCGTCGTGGGTCACCATCACGATGGTCACGCCGTCTTGCCGGTTCAGGCCCAGCAGCAGGTCCATGATTTCCTCGCCCATCACCGAGTCGAGGTTGCCGGTGGGCTCGTCGGCCAGAATGATTTCCGGCCCGCCGGCCAGGGCCCGGGCAATGGCCACCCGCTGCCGCTGCCCGCCCGACAGCTGGCTGGGAAAATGCCCTGTGCGGGCGCTCAGGCCCACTTTGTCGAGGGCGTCGAGGGCACGCTGGCGGCGCTCCTTGCCGCCCATGCCCTTGCGGTACAGCAGCGGCACCTCCACGTTGTCGACCACCGAAAGGTCGTTTATCAGGTGGTAGCTCTGGAACACGAAGCCGATTTTCAGGTTGCGCAGCCCCGCTAGCTCGCGGTCGGAGTACGACTGCACGGTGCGGCCGTCTACCTCAATCGTGCCGCGGGTAGGCTCGTCGAGCAGGCCCATCAGGCTGAGCAGCGTCGACTTGCCGCAGCCGCTCGGCCCCATCACCGACACAAACTCGCCGCGGTTGATGGTGAGGTTGACCTGGTTCAGCGCCACCGTTTCGATGGTCTTGGTTTGGTACACCTTCTCGATGTTGGTGAGCCGAAGCACGGGCGGGGCGCCCGCAGCGCCGTTCAGCGGCTGCGAGCGGGTGTGGGAAGAGGTGGCGAGCAGATTTTCCATGAGAAAAAAGATGAGAAAAGCGCGTGAAACAGGGTCAAATCATCAGCGGGTGGCCACAATGGGTGCCTGCCGCTCAAAGTCATACAGCGTGAGGGCCCGCAGCCGGAAGTGCGCCACCCAGCACGAGCGCAGAGCAAAAATGTAGTCGCGCTTGGCGCCGTCTTTGGCGTTCGAGGCCAGGCTCAAATCGGTGAGACTGATGCGGCCCAGCAGGTAGGTGGCGCGGGCAATGTCGTAGCGCCGCTGGGCAATGGAGTCGGCCCGGCCGGCCAGGCGCAGTTGCTGGGCCAGCGCGGCAAACTGCCGGGCCTGGGTGAGCACCGTTTGCTCGAAGGTGCGCTCTTCCTGGGCCACGGTGTGCGTCACCTGGTCGCGGGCCAATTCGGCGGTTTTGATGAGGGAGCGTTGGCGGCCCCAGTCCACCAGCGGCATCGAAAAGGCCAAAGCCACTTGCTGCTGGTTTTGCAGGTTGAGGTAGGTAGCGCCGAAAGAGGCTGCCTGGTTCACGTAGCCGGTATTGGCCGTGAGCGTGGCCCGGAAGCCGGTGGTGCCGCGGGCCTGGGCTACGTCGCGCTCGGCCTGCAGCAGCCGGCGGCGGAAGGCTAGCGTGGCGCTGCGGTTTTGGCGGGCCTGCTCCAGGGCCAGGGCGGGCGCCACGGCGGGCTGGGGTGCGGGGGCGGGCACCGCCAGCGCGGGCGCCTCGGCCAGCCCGGTGTAGCCCTGCAATTCGACGGTGGCATTTTCGGCGCTCAGCTGGGCCTGGGTTTGGGCCTGTTGGGCATTCAGCAGGTTCAGTTCCAGCTGCAGCAGGTCGCTTTGCGAGAGGCGGCCCAGCCGGTACCGCTCCTGCCCGATGCGCAGCAGCTCGGCCGTGGCCGTGGCATTCTGGCGGGCCACTTCGGCGTTCACCTGCTGCAACAGCACGTCGAAATACAGCTCCGTGACGCGCTGGGCAATGGTTTCGCGCTCCTCTACGTACTGGCGCTGGCTTTCCTGGTAGCGCAGCGGCTCGATGCGCCGGGCCCAGCGCAAGGCGTTGAACTGGCCCAGCGGCTGCGTGAGGCCCAGCGTGAAAGGCTGGTTGTTGTAGCGGCGCAGCGAGCCATTGAAATCATCGAACCGCTGCACCTGCGAGCCCACAAACACCTGCCCGCCGGTGAGGCCAATGTTCTGGCTCAGCGTCAGGCCCAAATCCGAATTATTGATGCGCACCGACTGAAAGCTGGTGGTGCCGTCGGGCTGCACCACCGGCGCAATGGCCCGGCTGAAATTGGGCAGCGTGCCCTGCAGCCCCAACTGCGGCCGGTAGTTGGCCTGGTAGCCGCGCCAGGCCCAGTAGCTGGTTTCGCGGGTGGTGAACGCCTGCTGGCCCACCGCCGATTTATCGAGGGCCAGGGCAATAATCTGGTCGAGCGTAAGGCCGCGGCCCACCGGCAACGCCACGGGCTCCTGGGCGCGGGCTGGCGGCATCAGGAGTGCCAGCAACCCAAGCAAGAAGAGGAAAATTCGCTTCATCGCCTTAGTCTTTGAGTGTCAGCTCGGGCGTGTCGAGGTGGTCTTTCATGTCCGACACCACCACTTCTTCGCCGGCCTGCACGCCGCTCACTATCTGCACATAGTCAAAATTGCTGTCGCCGAAGCGCACCGTGCGCCGCACCGCCCGGCCGTCCTTCAGCACAAACACCGGCTGCTCTTTGCCGCCCGTGTAAAACGGGCCGTTTTTCACGCGCAGCACGCCGTGGTGGGCGCGCGTCACCACAAACACGTCGGCGCGCAGGTTGGCGCGCAGGGCCGGGTGGTGCGGGTTGTCGAGCTGGGCGTAGAAGGTCACCACGCCCTTTTCCACGCTCGGGCTGATGGTCGTCACGGTGCCGCGCAGGTCGGTGTTGTTGGCCCGCACCACCACAGGGTCGCCCGGGTGCAGGTCTTCCGCGTAGCTGTCCGAAATGGTGGCCCGGACGCGGAAGCTGCTCAAATCGGCCACGCGGGCCAGCGGGTCGCCGGCCTGCACCGTGGTGCCGATGCTCTCGTTCACCCAGGTCAGCACGCCGGGCTGCTGGCTGCTGATGTCGGCCTGCCGCAGCTTGGTGGCCAGCTCCGCAATGCTGCGCTGCTGCATCGACACCGTGTAGCCCAGCTCGCGCACGTCGGCGGCGTTGGAGCGTTGCTGGGTCTGTATCTGGCGGGCCAGGCGCTGGGCTTCCAGCTGGGCCACGGTCAGGTTCAGTTCGGCCTGGCGCACATTTTCGGCGGTGCCGCCGCCAATTTTCAACAGCTGCTGTTCGTCGCGCAGCGCCGATTGCAGGCTGCGCACCTTCACCGCCTGCACCTCGGCTTGGGTGCGCAGGTCGTTCAGGCTGCGCTCCAGGGTGAGCTGCAGCTGCGAGTTCTTGTTTTGGTTGCGCAGCTGCTCGTCGTCGAGCTTGGCCAGCGAAGAGTTAGCCAGCTCTTTGTCGAGCTCCAGAATGGTTTCGCCGGGCTTCACCTTGGCACCCACGGCCACCACCACCCGCCGGATGGTGCTCTGAATGGGACTGGTGAGCACGGCTTCCCGGCCCGGAATGACGGTGCCGGCGGCAGCCAGGGATGCTTCCACATCGCCGGTTTCCACCGTGGCCGTCAGTAGGTCGGCCCGGCGCAGGCTCGGTTTCAGCACCGAACGGAAGGCCAGCACCGCCAGCAAGACAACCACGGCCACCCCGGCGCCCAGCAGCCAGTGGCGGCGGCGGCGTTGGTTTTGGATTGAAGGAGCAATGGCTCTGTCCATTTTCGTGCAGCAGTAGAGAGGTTTCCCTTCAACCTTGCCAAGCCCCGTGCCATTTATATAATCAAATGATTTTCAAATATTTAAGTCACAATCTAAGTTAAGGTCAACCAAAAAAGGTGTCCGATTTTGGACACCTCGTTTTGAAATGGACAGTTGTGTGTTCGGAAATACCAGAATCAGCTCAGCACCTGGTACACCGCAAATGCGGCCACGTACGCCAGCCCGGTCATGTACAACAGTTGGGCCAGGGGCCACTTCCAGCTCTTGGTTTCGCGGTACGTCACGGCCAATGTGCTCATGCACTGCATGGCAAACACGTAAAACACCAGCAGCGAAAACGCCCGCGCCGGCGTGAAAAACGGCTGGCCGTTGGCGTCTTTCTCGGCACTCAGCTTCTCCTGCAGCGTGCCCATGTCGGCGTCCTGCCCCACGCTGTAGATGGTGGAAATGGTGCCCACAAACACTTCCCGCGCCGCAAACGAGGTGAGCAGGGCAATGCCAATTTTCCAATCGTAGCCCAGCGGCTGGATGGCCGGCTCCAGGGCCCGCCCAAACGAGCCGGCATAGGAATTTTCCAGCCGGGCCGAGGCCACGCGACGGCTTACTTCGGCGTCGTTCCACTGCTGCGCGGGTGCTTCTTGCCGCACCTGGGCTTCGGCTGTTTCCTGCCGTTGGCCGGGGCCGTAGCTCGCCAGCACCCACAGCAGCACCGAAATGGCCACAATCACCTTGCCGGCCTGCAGCACAAACGCCTGCACTTTCTGGTAAATGGTCAGGCCCACGTTTTTCCAGCGCGGCCACTGGTACACCGGAAATTCCATGATGAAGTAGCTCCGCTCCCGGGCTTTCAGCACCGTTTTCAGCACCCAGGCCGAGGCCAACGCCGAGAACAAGCCCAGCAAATACAGCGACATCAGGGCCACGCCGCGCAGGTTGAAGATGCCCCAGGCGGCCTCGTCGGGCACCACCAGCGCCACCAGCACCGTGTACACCGGAATGCGGGCCGAGCACGACATGAGCGGCGTCACGAAGATGGTTATCATCCGGTCTTTCCAGCTCTCGATGGTGCGCGCGCCCATGATGGCCGGCACCGCGCAGGCCAGCCCCGAAATCAGCGGCACCACGCTTTTGCCGCTGAGGCCGAACGGCCGCATCAGCTTGTCCATCAGGAACGTGACGCGGGCCATGTAGCCCGTTTCCTCTAGTATGGCCAGGAAGCCAAACAGCAGCGCAATCTGCGGAATGAAGATGAGCACGCCGCCCAGGCCCGCCAGCACGCCCTCGGTCAGCAACCGAATAAGCGGCCCGTGGAAGTTTTCCTGAATGGTCGCGCTCAGGGCCGAAATGCCCTGGTCAATCCAGTCCATCGGGTACTGCGCCCAGGCAAAAATGGCCTGAAACAACAGGAACAGGATGGCCAGAAAAATCAGGTAGCCGCCCACGCGGTGGGTCAGCACCCGGTCGATGCGGTTGCTCACCGGCTCGCGGGTTTCGGTGCGCGTCACCGTCACCGTTTCCAGCAAAATTTCGTTGATGCGGGCGTAGCGGGCAATGGTTTCGCTGGCCTGCTGGGCGGTGGCGTCGAAGCCGTATTTCTGCGTCAACTCCTGCAGGTAGGCCTTGTCATCGGCGCTCAGGAAACCAATTTGGCGGAATTGCTGCGCGTAGTGCAGCGCCAGGTAGTCGTTGTGCAGGTCGAAGTAGTAGCGAATCTGGCGCACGAGCGGCAGCAGCTTTTCGTCGGGCTGCCAGCAGCGCACGGGCGGCGCGTCGAGCCGCTGGGCCATCACAATCTTGAGCGCGGCCACCCCAATGCCCTTGCGGGCGTTCATCGGGATGATGGGCACGCCCAGCTCCCGCTCCAACGCCGGCAGGTCGATGTTGACGCCGTGGCGCTCGGCCACGTCCATCATGTTGAGGGCCAGCACCGCGGGCAGGCCCAGGTCGCCCAGTTGGGTGAACAGCAGCAGGCTCCGGCGCAGGTTGTTGGCGTCCACCGTCACCACCACAAAATCGGGGTAGCTGGCCGACGTCTTGTCGTACAGCAGGTCGGTAATGACCTTTTCATCCAGGCTTTTGGGGTAGAGCGAGTAGGTGCCGGGCAGGTCCACGATTTCGGCCCGCTGCGTGGCGGTCAGCTGCGCGAAGCCCGACTTGCGGTCCACCGTCACGCCGGGAAAGTTGCCCACCTTTTGGTTGAGGCCCGTGAGCTGGTTAAACAGCGAAGTTTTGCCGCTGTTGGGGTTGCCGATGAGGGCGATGCGCATGGGCCGCGCGCCGGCGGCCGGGCCGGTTTGCAAGGCGACGGCTTCCGCCGCCGAGGGGTTGCTCAAAATCGCCGCCATACGCTGCGCCCTATTCTTTCAGCAAAATGGTGGCGGCCTCGTTGGCCCGCACCGATAAGGTATACTCCTGGTCGCCCAGCACCAGCATCAGCGGGTCGCCCAGGGGGGCACGGCCGCTGAGCCGCACTTTCACTCCGGGCACGCAACCCATTTCCAGCAGCTTCAGTGCCATCTCGGGGTCTTCCAAGCAGCAAATGGTGCCGCTTTCGCCCAAGCGCAGGTCTTTGGCGGTGCGCCGGGTGGCGGCGCTGACGGCGACCTGTTGCGATGAACGACGGAATAATGCCACGGGTGGGAGATGCGTGAAAGCTTATTTAGAAAGAATACAAACAAAGGTACGAAGGCAAAAGCTTTCCCGACGCCATCATTTTTTGGCCACTGATTTAGCCCTCGGCAATAATGCAATTTTAGGAGCGCTAGGGCCCTGCTTCTCCGCAATGGTTGTATGTCCTAATAATTTCTAATAACTTTCCGCTCTCTAATTTGTAATTTTGTTCGGTCTACCTAGCATCTTATGTATAAACGCCTACTTTTTATAGCACTATTTTTATCCGGCGCTGCAACCGTAGGCCGGGCGCAGCAGGTTCAAATCAAGGGCGTAATCGTTGATAAAGACACCAAAGAGCCGCTGCCTTTTACTTCTATTGGCCTCAAAAATGAGCAAATCGGCGCGCTTAGCAACGAGCACGGCGTGTTCATTGTGCCAGCGCCCACCCAAAACACCGCCGACTCGCTGGTGGTGGTGGCCTTGGGCTACGCCCGCCGAGCTGTGCTGGTGAAGCGCGGCGTGCCGCTCACCAATCTCACCATCGAAGTTCCCAAGCGGGCCGTGGAGTTGGGCAACGTGACGGTGAAGGGCGGCAAGGTGAAAAACCTGGGCCTCGGCGCCAAAGCCAGCAACCCGGGCGAAGGCATGATTCAGGGCCTGCCCGGCAGCCAGTACGCCTTCTTCGTGAAGAACGACAAGAAAAAGAAGCTGGGCAACGTGCGCACGGTCTCGTTCTACATCGGCGAGAACGGCTTCCCGCGCGAGCCTTTCCGCGTGCGCCTCTACAAGGCCGACGGCAACTACAACGCCCCCAACACCGACCTGCTCACCGAAAACGTCGTCGTCTCGGCGCCGCAGGGCGGGCAGTGGTACACCGTCGACCTCACTCCTTATAATATTGTTGCGCCGGAAGAAGGCTTCTTCGTGGCCATGGAATGGGTGGTGAGCGGCGACAAGTTTTTCGCCACCAACTTCATGGACGACTACACGCCCTACGGCCAGATTATGCGCCCCACCTTCGAATTCAAGGAGAGCCGCACCTGGAACTACTCCATCGGCAAGGGCTGGAGCCTTATCACCGCCTCCAACGGCCAGGGCCTGCGCTACAACGCCATGATTAAGGCCGAGGTCGACATGATTAAGTAACGCGTTGATTCGCCCATTCTTTGCGGCAAGGCTGTTCGGCCAAAGGCAGCTCTGCACAAACAAAAAGGCCCTGCTGCACAGCAGGGCCTTTTTGTTTAGCCAGCAGTACCGGCAAGCAGCAAATTAACGGGTTACTTCTTAACCCCTAGTCCCACAATCCACTCCCGAATCACGTCGAGGGCCACGGGGGAGAACATGGGTTTCATTTCGCCGTTCATCAGGGTCCACTCCGTTTTGGGGGGCTGGAACAGGTGGTTCACGCCGGGCAGGCGTTTCGACACGGTAGCGCGGTTCACGCTTTTCAGCTCTTTCTCCAGGGCGGTGAGGTGCAGTTCGGCAGGGGCTTCCTGGTCGTCGGTGCCGCTGAGCAGCAGTACCGGGCAGGCCACCTGGTCGAGCTCGGCAATGGGGTCGTACGACAGGAAAAAGTGGCGCCAGGGCGTGAGGAGCTTCACGGCCTGCACCTGGGCTTCCTTGGCGTCGAGGTCGGGGTGGTCCTGGCGCAGCATATTGGCCACAATGGACTTGGCCTGCGGCTCGTTGGTTTGCCGAATGATGTCGTACATGGTGCGCTGCCGCTCGTAGGCCGCCTGAATCTTGGCGGGGTCGACCTTTTGCGCACGCTGCTCGGTCACCTGCTGCTGCAGCAGCGTCTGCTCGCCGGTGAGGCCGTAGCCAGCCAGCGACACCACAAACGCCGGAGGCAGCGGCGCGCCGGCAGCCATCAGGGCCACGTCGGCGCCTTCGCCGTGCCCAATGGCGCCGATGCGGCTAATGTTCACTTCCAGGCGCGAGCGCAAGAAGTTGATGGCGGCCTGCACGTCGCTCACCAGCATGGCGGTGGTGGCCGTGGCGGTGCTGCCGCCCGACTTGCCCACGCCGCGGTCGTCGTAGCGCAGCACGGCAATGCCGCGGCGCGTAAGGTAGTCGGCCAGCGAGCCCATCATGTGGTAGTCGCCGAACGTGCCGTCGCGGTCCTGCGCGCCCACGTCGCTCACCAGCACCACGGCCGGGAAGGGGCCCTGCCCGGCAGGCACCGTAAGCATGCCGCTCAGGCTGAGGCGCGAAACCGGGTTGCTGAACATCACTTCCTCTTCGCGGTAGGGCGGGGCCAGGCGGGTGCTGGGGCCGTTGAGCGTGGGCATGGGCGAGTGTTTCAGCAGCACCGCCGACTTCACGGTGCCCTGCGTCCAGGTGCCGTTGAGCTCGTTTTTCTCGCGGTCGAAACGGGCGGCGTAGCGGCTGCCGGCGCCGGGCATGGCCAGCAGCACCGAGTCGCCGCGCACGGTGACTTCGGTAGGCACGCGGGTCATTTTCTGGGCCGGCACGTCGAGGGCCGCAAAATATTTGCCGCCCGCCAGCGGCACCACGCTGATGGTGAGGTCCAGTTGCCCGCCCAGCACGGGCAGCTTGCCTTTCCACAATCCGGCAAGGGGGATGTTGTCGCCCGTTGGAACTACCGCGTGGGCGCGCGCGGCGCACGGCCCGGCCAGCCACAACAAAGCCCAAAATAAGTACCTGTTCATCTCAAATAATACGAATCCATTTATGGCACCCTAAAGGTACGCAGGCCGGCCGCGCATTCAGAAAAAAACGGCCGTATTCTTCCGCAAGATTCTGTTTATCAAGCATCGAAAATGAGCAGCACTTTTCAGAAAAGGTATTTTAAGATGTATTGACTCTGGCCCGGGGCCCTACGGAACGCGCCGCCCTCCCAACCGCCACGAAAAAGGCCCGAATGCGGGGGCATCCGGGCTTTTCTTTTCGCAGCCCCGCGGTGCAGGGCGCGGCTGGGTTATTTGGTGCGTACCGCGATTTCGACGCGGCGGTTTTCCTGGCGGCCTTCCGGCGTGGCATTGGAGGCCGCGGGCATGGCTTCGCCCATGGGCTCCACGCTCACACGGCCGGCCTCGATGCCGCCCTGGCTCACGAGGTAGCTTTTCACGGCCTCGGCGCGCTTCTCGCTCAGGTCCTGGCTGTAGCTTTTGTCGCCGCGCGAGTCGGCAAAGCCCATCACGCGCACCTGGCTGCTGGCGTAGCGCTGGCTAATGGAGCCTGTAATCTGCTTCAGGGTTTCGGCCGCGTTGGGCTTGATGTCGGCCTTGTCGGTGTCGAACAGCACGGTTTCGTCCACGCTATACACATTATAAGTGCTGTCGCCGCGCACGGTTACGCCCGGCGCGTTAATTTCCTTGAACTTGACGTCGGCCAACTTGGCTTTGGTCAGGTCCCAGGCGTTGTCGGCCGAACTGACCATGCCGGCGGCCGTTTGGCCGTCGCGGGCCATCACGGCGGTGTCCTGGCCGGCTTCGGTCAGTTGGTCTTTGGTTTCGGCGTGTTTGGTTTCACAGCTGGCCAGCAGGGCGCCGGCCGCGAGCAGAGAAAAGGAGGCATTTTTTCACGTTAGAAAGAAAAAGGTGAATGAATAAATGTTGGCCCCGGTACGCAACAAACCAGTCCATGTTCGTTTGGGAATTTTATCGGGAAAAATGCAACATCCAACCCAGCTATTTGGAACGTATTTTTAGGCCAATACGGGCCAATTTGCGGGCTTAGCTCGCTGATTTCAATTTGCATTCCCCAAATTCATTACTGCCTTCATTGACTATCAATGGCAATAGTATGGCTCGGAATTTGTAAATTTGCCAGTCGACATCCAACTATATTATTTTTGGCAATGATGAAACGCTTACCTTTTCTCGCATTCTGGGTTCTGCTGCTATTGCCGGCGCTGAGCTGGGCGCAGGAAAACCGCATTACTGGTCGTGTCGTGGATGCCAAGACCAAAGACCCGGTGCCGTTTGCCTCCATTGGCCTGCGTGAGGAGGGCACCGGTGCCCTCACCAACGAGTACGGATATTTCCAATTAGCCGGCCTGGAAAAAACCAGCCAAGACTCCCTCATCGTGATGACGCTGGGCTACGAGCGCAGCGCCATTTTCATCAAGCGCGGCGCCACCGAAGACCTCATCATCGAGCTCAAGAAGCGCGTGATTGAGCTGGGCAACGTGACGGTGAAGGGCGGCAAGGTGAAAAACCTGGAACTGGGCTCGAAGTCGAACAACCCGGGCGAGGGCATGATTCAGGGCCTGCCGGGCTCGCAGTACGCCTTCTTCGTGAAGAACGATAAGCAGAAAAAGCTGGGCAACGTGCGCACGGTCTCGTTCTACATCGGCGAAAACGGTTTCCCGCGCGAGCCCTTCCGCGTGCGCCTCTACAAGGCCGACGGCAACTACAACGCCCCCAACACCGACCTGCTCACCGAAAACGTCGTCGTCTCGGCCTCGCGCGGCGGCGAGTGGTACACCATCGACCTGAGCACCTACAACATCCCGGCGCCGGAAGAAGGCTTCTTCGTGGCCATGGAGTGGATTGTGGGCGGCGACAAGTTCTACACCACCAACTTCATGGACAACTACACGCCCTACGGCCAGATTATGCGCCCCACCTTCGAGTACAAGGAAAGCCGCACCTGGAGCTACACCATCGGCAAGGGCTGGAACCTGCTCACGCTGGCCAACGGCCAGGGCCGCCGCTACAACGCCATGATTAAGGCCGAAGTAGACATGATTAAGTAATGCATTATTGGGTGCTGTGCTGCTTTGCCGCCGTTCAGCAACCTCATTAAAGTGTCAATAGAAAAGGGCCCTGCTTCACAGCAGGGCCCTTTTCGTGTCTTATGGCATCTGGTGCCGGCCGTGGGTAGCCCGTGCGGCCTTGCACCTCAGCAGGTACCGAGCGGGGGCCGCATCATTTCTTCGTCTGGGCCACAATCCACTCGCGGATGGTTTCCTGGGCCTCGGGCGAGAAGTTGGGCTGGGGCTGGCCGTTGATGATGGGCCACTTGGTGGCATCGGGCTGGAAGAGGTGGTTCACGCCTTGCAGCTTCTTCACGGTCACGGCTTTGTTCTTGCCCAGGCCATTTTTCAGCGCGTTCAGGTTGGCGTCGGCGTTGATGGTAAGGTCGGAGGTGCCGTTGAGCAGCAGGACCGGGCAGGCCACGGCGCTGAGTTTCTCGACGGGGTTGAAGGCCAGGAAATAGCGGTAGCGGGCCGAGGTCATTTCGGCCGCGCTCGACTGGGCGGTGGCGTTGTCGATGGCCGCGTTGTTCTGCTTCAGCATGTTGGCCACAATGGCCTGGGCCTGGGCGTTGTCGGTGGTTTGGCGAATGATTTCCAGCATGGCCTGCTGGCGCTTGGTGGCGGCCTCAATCTGGGCCGTCTCCGTGCCGAGGGTGCGCAGGGTGGTGGCCTGCTGCTGCACCACGATGTCGCGGCCGGGCAGGCCGTAGGCCGCCAGCGCCACCACGAAGGCCGGCGGCAGGGGCTGCGCCGCGGCCAGCAGCGCCACGTTGCCGCCCTCGCCGTGGCCCACCAAGCCCAAATGAGCCAAATCGATTTCGGGGCGGGTGCGCAGGTAGTTGAGGCCGGCTTGGGCGTCGCTTACCAGGTCGGCGGTGGTGACGGCGGGCGTGCCGCCCGACTTGCCCACGCCGCGGTCGTCGAAGCGCAGCACGGCCACGCCGCGACGGGTGAGGTAATCGGCCAGCAGGCCCAGGGGCGCAAAGTCGCCCACGGTGCCGTCGCGGTCCTGCGGGCCGGCGTCGGAGAGCAGCACCACGGCCGGAAACGGCCCCGGGCCGGCCGGAATGGTGAGCATGCCGCTGAGGCGGGTGTTCACGCTCAGGTTGCTGAAGGTGGCCTCTTCTTCGCGGTAAGGCGGGGTGAGGCGCACGTTTTTGGCGTTCATGGCGGGCAGGGCGCTAAAGGTCAGCGTCATGGGCACCTTAAAGCCGGGCTGCTGCCAAGTGCCCACCATCTGCTTGCCATCGGCCGATACTTTGCCAATGAAGCGGCTGTTGGCTTCTTCGGCAAACAGGCGCACGGTGTCGGCTTTCACCTCGGTTTTCACGGCCATGCGGCTCACCTTCTGCAGGGGCACGTCGAGGGTGGCGAAGTACTCGCCGCCGGTAAGCTTCACGAAGCGGAAAATAACTTCGAGCTGCCCGCCGGGCACTTTCAGCTGGCCTTTCCAGAGGCCGTCGAGGGGAGGCACGTCGGCTACTGCGGCCCGAGGCGCCACGCGGGCCGATGCCGGAGCCGCCAGCGCGAAACAGATAAAGAATGCGCCCAGCAGGCGCATCACACGAAACGTATTGATGGTCATAGCTAAAAAAGAAGCGTCACAAAGGCCAATGGCCCCCCAAAGTTATTAGAGCCACGGTGCGCCAACGGTAAAGAAGCAAAATAAATACCTTGCCAAGCTTAATCCGAAGGAGCAATTATATCAAAAAGTCCCTCGCTTCCGGACGAAAACGAGGGACTTTTGTCAACTACTGCGCCGCTAACCTACGCGGGCACCGCCGCGCGGCGGAAGCGCGAGAGCAGGGCCACCTTTTTGGTGGTGGCGGCCTGCAGCACGGCCTGGGCCGCCAGGCGGCCGGTTTCGGCGGCGCCGTTCATGTAGCCCTGGAAATAGGCGCTGCAGTGCTCGCCGGCAAAAAACAGATTGCCCACCGGGCGGCCTTCGGCCCCGGCAATGCTGGTGTACTGGCCGGGGCGGTAGCAGGCGTAGCTGCCGCGCGTGAGCGGGTGGCTGGGCCAGTGGAAACGCTCCACCTTGCCGTTGTACTGGGCTTGCGTGCCGGGCCAGGCGGCCTCCAGCGTGGGCAGGAAGCGGCTCACCTGCGACTGCGGCGTGCCGGTGCCCATGTCGACGCCTACCTGGCCGCCTACATATACGGTGTAGGCGCCGGCGGTGCCGGGCTGCAACTGGCTGCCGTCCCAGCCGCTTTGGGTGGCTTGGTCGGAGAAGATGTAGCCGGTGCAGCCGTTGGTGCGCCAGGGGCGGCTGTTGAAGCCCAAAAACAGCTTGGCGTTGGTGCCATAGCCCAAATTGTTGATGGCGTTGACCTTCCAGGCGGGCAAGGGCAAGTTGAGGCTTACCTGGCGCAGCACGCTGAAGGGAATGGTGAGCACCACGACGTCGGCCGCCACGGTGACGGTGGCCCCGCTGGCCTGCTGGAAGGTGAGTAGGTACTCGTCGGCGGGCTTGGCAATGGCCGTGAGCTTGTGCTGCAGCGTAATCTGGCCGGCCAGGCGCTGGGCCATGGCGTCGGTCAGGCGCTGGTTGCCGCCCTGAATCTTGTACCGCTCGTCGCTGATGCCGAAAATGTCGAACGTGCCCTTGCGGGTGTCGGGCGAAAACAGCCAGAGGAAGTTAATGGCCGTCTGCTGGTTGGCTTCAAGGCCGTATTCGGTCACGTAGGCCACTTCCAGCAGCGTGCGAATCATGCCCGTCATGCCAATGGAATCGAAATAGCCGGCAATGGACAGCTGGTCGTAGGGGCCGGCCGCGCCATAATTGTCGAACACGATGGTGTTGGGCATGGCCCGCACGTCGTCGGTGATGCGGGCTACATAGGGTTGGAAGGCCTGAATAACCTCCTGCAGCGAGTACCGACGGCCGTTGAAGAAGTAAGTGTCTTTTTCCAGAGCCGTTTCGCTGGGCGATTCCACGTCGTAGAGCGGCAGTCCAAATTCCGTGACCAGGTTCAGCATGTCGACGTGGCCGCTGTCGATGAATTCGCCGCCCAGCTCCGTGGTGAGGCCGTTGCCCATCAGGTTTTTGGCCGTGAAGATGCGCCCGCCCGCACGGGTGCTCGCGTCGTAGAGGCTGGCCTGAACGCCGCCTTTCTGCAGCTTGAGGGCGCAGTTGAGGCCCGCCATGCCGGCGCCCACTATCACCACCCGCGCCGCGCCGCCTTGGGCGTTGCTGCCCCGGAAGGCCGTGAGGTCTGGAGCGGGCTCGGGGGCCACGGTTTCGCAGGCGGCCAGCAGACCGGTGGCGCCGGCCAGCACGCCAAACCGGGCACTGTTGGCCAGGAAGCGGCGGCGGCCCTGGTTTTCGGCCTGGGCAATGAGCTCGGGCACGGAGGGCGCGCCGGGCTGCTCGGCGGCCACAGCCAGCCCAAAGGCCTTTTGCAGGGAGCGCAGCAGGTCGGTGCGAGCCAAGCGCGACGAAGCAGGAGTAGCAGTGTCGTTCATGCAAGAATAATTAAGGTTGGATGGGATGATGATTCAACCCGCAAGCAACAACCTAAAAACTTATTGCCCAAAGGCGTAAGTCGCTTTCAGGTAGAAAAAGGCCCCGTTGGCGCCCATCTGCACCATGTGGTGGGGCAGGATGTCGTGGTCGTAGGGCGTGGTCGAGGGCGAGCCGTAGGTTTTGAGGTAGTAGGCCTGATAGTCGGCCGCCGAGGCGAAGCCGTCGGGGGCGTGGCCGTTTTTGGCGGCCTGCAGCAGGTTGTCGGGCCGCACGTTGAACAGGTTCTGGGCACCGGCGGCCAGGGTCAGGCCTTTCGTGGGCTTGTAGGTGAGGATGAGGTCGGTGACGGATTTGGGGCTGAAGACCAAATAGTAGCTTCCCTCTTCCAGCCCGTCGAAGTTGAAATCGTAGGAGGCCACTTGACCGAAGCGGGTATAGCGGGCCGTGGCACCCCACTTCACGCTTTCGTAGCCCACGCTGGCCAGCAGCTTGCTTTTGGGGCTGCCCGTGGTGATGAGCGACAGCTGGCGTTGGCCGATGAAGTTGTTGCCCGCAATTTCATCGGTCTGAATACCCCGAAACAGCGTGGGCACATTCAGGCTGCGCAGGGTGGTTTCGTTGAAGTTGGCGGCGGCGGTGACGTGCAGCGTGCCGCGGCCCAGGGTGCGGTTGTAGCTGGTCACGAGGTCGAGACCGCGGGTGCGGGTGTTCAAGGCATTGGCGAAGAACTGCACGCTCGTGGTTTCGGCCTTGTCGAGGGCGTCGTCGAGCTGCGGCGAAATGCCGGCGCCAAACTCGTTGGTGAGCGAAATGCGGTCGTCGATGTCAATCTGGTACGCGTCGGCCGTGAACACCAGGTCCTTGGTGGGCGTGAGCACCAGGCCCAGGCTGGCGTTGCGCGACTTCTCGGCCGTGAGCTTGCTGATGCCGGCCACCTGCGCAATGTCGCTCTGGTTGTTGTAGATGCCCGAATAGGTGGTGCCGCTGGCCGTGGGCAGCAGCGTGAGCTGCCGGTACAGCTGCTGGTGCTGCGACGGCGCCCGGAAGCCGGTGTTGTAGGCGGCGCGCAGGGCCAGCCACTTGGTGGCCTGCACGCGGGTAGTGGCCTTGTAGATGAGGGCCGAGCCGAAGTCGGAATACCGCTCGTAGCGGGCGGCGGCGCCCACGGTCCAGTTTTTCAGCACGTCGGCTTCCACGTCCAGAAATCCGGCCACGTTCTGGCGGCTGCCCGCGATGGCCGAGGTGGGGTCGAAGCCGATGAAGCCCTGCGAGCCGCCCGAGGCGCCGGGCTGGCCCGCCTGATAGTCTTTCCAGGAGTTTTCGTCGCCGGCCACAATCTCGAAGTAGTCGTTGCGGAATTCGGTGCCAAAGGCCACGTTGGTGCCGGCCAGCACGTTGTCGAACAGGCGGCTGGCCGTGGCGTTGGTCACGGCCTGGGTGAACTGCAGCCCACCGGCCTCAAACGAGGTGGGCGACTTGGCGCCCAGCGAGGGGTTGAGGGTGTTGTCGAGGTCGTAGCGCATGCGGTTGGTGCCGATGCTCTGGCTCAGGTCCAGGTCCCAGCGACCCAACTTGAGGTCGAGGCCTACCACGGCGGCCCCGTCCTGAATGCGGGTATTGATGTTGGGCTGGTAGCCCAAGCTGAAGCCCGGCTGCGTGCCCAAGTCGGCGGGGTTGGCGCTGGGCAGCACCCAGGGCGCCACGGCTTGGCCGCGCCGGTAATTATAGGTGCCGAAGGAATAGAACCGCGCCTTCTCCGACAGCTCCACGCCGGCATTGTACACGGCCCGGTAGTTGGTCATGATGGCGTCGCCGTTGCGCTGGCGGTAGTCCTTGGCCGTTTTCTTGTTGGCCAGCAGGAAGGAGTCTTCGCGGGCCCGAATGCTGGAGTACACGGGCCAGGAATTCAGGTCGCGGGCGTAGTCGGGGCTGGTGGTGTAGCCGCGGTAGTCCACTTCGCCGGTCACGTTCAGGAAGCCTTTGCTGCCCAGTTTCAGGCCTTTGTTGAGGCTCAGCGTGGTGTTGTAGCCAAAGCCCGACTGGTGAATGCCGTTGTTGACCATAACGCTGCCGCCGTGGTTGTCGCTTTTCAAGTTGAGGTTGATAACGCCGGCAATGGCGTCGGAGCCGTACTGGGCCGCCGCGCCGTCGCGCAGGATTTCCACGCGGTCCAGGGCGTTCGAGGAAATCGTGTTCAGGTCGGTGGTGGCGCTGCCGTAGGGGCGGCTGCCCAGCAAGTTGATGAGGGCCGAGGTGTGGCGGCGCTTGCCGTTCACCAGCACCAGCACTTGGTCGGAGCCCAGGCCGCGCAGCGTGGCGGCGTCCACGTGGTCGGCGCCGTCGGCCGAGGTTTCGCGCACCGAGTTGAAGGACGGCACTGCGTAGTTGAGCAGTTGCGTATTGTCGACGCGCGGGGCCGCCAGGGCCAACTCGCGCATGTCAATCACGTCCACGGGCGCCACCGACTCCAGAGCCGTGCGGTCGAGACGGCGCGTGCCCACGGCCACCACGTCGGGGGTCAGCACGAGGGCGAAATTTGCCGGCGCATCGGCCTTCAGAAACACGTTGTTGATGACTTGCGCGCGGAAGCCGGGCTGGCTGATTTGCAGCGCATACGGGCCACCCGTAAGCAGGGTATTGATGGTAAATGTTCCTTGGGTGTCGGTGGTGGCCACGCGCCGGATGCCCGTGGGCAGGTGTAGCACCGTAACTGATACGCCCGTGAGGGCCCCGCCCCTTTCGGTTTGGATGGTTCCGGTAATGGTGGCCGCGCTGGTGATTTCGCTTTGGGCCCAACTGCGGGCTGGGACGCCAGCGCCAACTGCCAAAGCTAGAAAACAAGAGAGTCGAAGTAGATGCATAAATAACGTGTGGAAAAGTTTGTGTCCAAAAAATAGACTCTGCTCTATTTTTTGGACACAAACTTCCCAAACGCACAGTAGCTCTTCCTTCTTTTTCGGCCAACAGTTGATTTTAAGACACAAAGCCTTCTCTACAGTCGATTAAGACTTCAAGAATTCTTCCCCACATCCTCAACCTGCTTTTTCAGCTTTTGGAAATAAAAGCAGGGCTATGCTGGATGCTACTCACTCACAAATACCCGCTTTACCCGTTCGCTCACGTTGGTGAGCAACTCGTACGGAATGGTGCCGATGCGGCCCGCCAGCTCGGGCAGCAGGAGGCCTTCGCCAAACACCACGGCCACATCGCCGGCCCGGGCTTCGGCAATGTGCGTCACGTCGACCATGCACATGTCCATGCACACGGAGCCCACCAGGGGCGCCCGCTGGCCCCGAATGAGCACCATGCCTGCCCCATTGCCGAAGCGCCGGTCGTAGCCATCGGCGTAGCCAATGGCCAGCGTGGCAATGCGTCGGTCGGCATCGGCCGCGGCACCCCGACGGCCGTAGCCCACGGTGTGGCCCGCGGGCAACGTTTTGATTTGAGAAACGGTGGTGCGTAGCTGGCTCACGGAGCGCAGGGCATCGGTGTCGCGGCCGCTGGCGTCCACGCCGTAGAGGCCGATACCCAGACGCACCATGTCGAAGTGGGCTTCGGGAAAGCGCAGAATACCGGCCGAGTTCAGCGCGTGCTTGAGCACCGAATAGCCCAGCGCTTCCTCCACGGCCGCGGCCATGCGGCGGAAGGCCGCCAACTGCTGTTGCGTGAAATCGTCGTGCACCGCCTCGTCGGCGGCGGCCAGGTGCGTCATCACGCTGGCCACGGACAGGTGCGCGGCGTGCTCGCGCAGGCGGGCAGTCAGCGCCGGCAGGTCGGCTTCGTCGAAGCCGAGGCGGCGCATGCCCGTGTCGAGCTTGAGGTGAATTCTTGGCACTGGCAGCGAACCGCCAGACGCTGCGGCATCGAAGGCGGCCAGGTACTCATTCAGCATCTCGAACGAATAGATTTCCGGTTCGAGACGGTACTGGCGCAGCGTGGCAAAGGAATCGGGCGCCGGGTTCATCACCATGATGGGCAGGCTGATGCCGGCTTCGCGCAGGGCAATGCCCTCGTCGGCGTAGGCCACGGCCAGGTAGTCGGCGCGCTGGAATTCGAGCAGGCTGGCCACTTCGTAGGAGCCGGCGCCGTAGGCGAAGGCCTTCACCATCACCATGAGCTTGGTGCCCGGGCGCAGCTGGCGGCGGTAGTGCTGCAGGTTGTGGGCCAAGGCGTCGAGGTTGACTTCCAGCACGGTGCCGTGCTGCTGGGCCTGCAGGGCCGCCACGATACGCTCGAACCCAAAGCGGCGGGCGCCTTTTACGAGCACCACTTCGCGAGCAAAATCGGCCGGATTCAGCTGGGCCAAAAAAGCTTCGGTGGTCGGGTAAAATTCAGTTAAAAGTTGAGAGTTAACGGGCAAAGGCACATCCGGGCCTTTCGTCTTTTCACTTCTCACCGTTAACTGACTAATCTCCGGCCCGATGCCGATGAGGCGCGTGATGCCGGCGGCCGGCAGCAGGGCCGCCACCCGCGCGTACAATTCCGCGCTGCTGAGGCCCGATTCCAGCACGTCGCTCAGGATGAGGGTGCGGCGGCCCGGCCGGGGCTGGCGGGCCAGGGCGTTCAGCGCCAGCGACAGGCCGGCCAGGTCGTTATTATAGGTATCGTCGAGCAGGTAGGAATCGTGGCGGCCCAGCTTCATTTCCAGGCGCATGGCCACGGGGTGCAGGCGGGCAAGGCGGCGCTGGATTTCGGCGGGCTCCAGGCCGCGGTGCAGCAGCACGGCCAGGCAGTGCAGGGCATTTTCCACCGACGGCTCGTCGGCGAAGGGCAAGGTGAATTCGGCGGCGGGCTCCGGGCCGGCAGCGTGGGCCAGCCAGCGGCTGCGGTCGGGAGGGCCGGGCTGGGCTTCAAAAAACACGTCGGCCGGCTGGCCCACGTGGCGCGTCCAGCTGAAGGCAGGCAAGCCCAGGCGAGAGACGGCGGCGCGCACCAACGGCTGGTCGGCGCAGTAGAACAGCCGCTGAAAGCCCGGTGCCTGAAACAGCTTCAGCTTTTCGAGCAGCTTTTCTTCGTGCGAGGCAAAGCCGGCGTCGTGGGCCGTGCCCAGGGTGGTGAACAGGCCCTCGGTGGGCCGAATGATGGCCGCCAGCCGGGCCATTTCGCCCACTTCCGAAATGCCGGCTTCGAAGATGCCCAAGGTGTGGCGGGCGGGGTTCAGTTCCCACACGCTCAGCGGCACGCCCACCTGCGAGTTGTAGGAGCGCGGCGAGCGGCAGATGTCTTCGTCGGGACTCAGCAGTTGGGCCAGCCATTCTTTCACAATGGTTTTGCCGTTGGAGCCGGTGATGGCCAGCACCGGGCCGGCGAAGGTGGCGCGGTGCGCCGCCGCCAGGGCCTGCAGCGCCGCCAACGGGCTGGCCACGGCCAGGATGCCGGCTCCGGGATAGGTGGCCAGCCCGCCGGGGATTTCAGCGCCTACCCCTACCACAAAAAGGCGCACACCCTGAGCGTAGAGGGCCGGCAGGTAGCGGTGGGCGTCGTGGCTGGGGCCGCGCAGGGCGAAGAACAAGGCACCGGCGGGCAGGCCCACGCGCCGGCTGTCGAGCAGCAGGTGGCGCACCTCGGCGGCGGGGTCGGCGGGGGCTTGCAGCAGGTGGCCGGCAAGCAACGCCGGCAGCGTGGAAAAGGCGAACACGGCGCAAAGGTCGCGCGGCGGGTGCTAAAATGTTGTGAAGCCCGGCGGTGATGCAACGGCCGGGCATTATCCCTCTTCATTGTTCCGGCGTTGCCCGTCGGGCGGGTTGACATGGAGCCGACATTTCTTACATTAAGAGCCTCTTACACCTCTCTTCTACTTCACACCTTTTCCCTATGAGACAGTTGTTTACCCTGCCACGGGGCCTGCGATGGGCGCCGGTGGCCGCGCTGGCGCTCGGAGCGTGCAGCCCCAAGGCCACGTCGGTGGTCACGACGCCTGCGCCCAGCAGCGCTGCCCCCGCGGTGGCGGCAGCCCCCACCCCGCCGCCCGCCGGGCCGGCGTTTGAGATTCCGGTGGAATACTACACGCTGCCCAACGGGCTGAAAGTGGTGCTCTCGCCCGACCACACGGCGCCCACGGCCACGGTGGCGGCTTATTACGGCGTGGGCTTCCGCACCGAGCCGCGCAACCGCACGGGCTTTGCGCACCTGTTTGAGCACCTGATGTTTCAGGGTTCGCAGAACCTGGGCAAGAACGAGTTCATCGGGCTGATTCAGAAGAACGGCGGGGCCCTGAACGGCTCGACGCGCTTCGACTTCACCAACTATTTTGAGGTGGTGCCGGCCCACAAGCTCGAAACCATCTTGTGGGCCGAGGCCGACCGCATGCGCGGCCTGGCCATCACCCAAACCAACCTGACCAACCAGCAGGGCGTGGTCAAAAACGAAGTGCGCGTGAACGTGCTCAACCAGCCCTACGGCGGCTTTCCGTGGATAGACATGCCCATGAAAGCCAATAAGAACTGGAACAACGCCCACAACTTCTACGGCGACATGAGCGACCTCGACGCGGCCAACCTGGCCGATACCAAGTCGTTTTTCAAAACCTACTACGCCCCCAACAACGCCGTGCTGGCCGTGGTGGGCGACTTCGACCCCGCCGAGGCCAAGGCCTGGGTGCAGAAATACTACGCCGCCATTCCCAGCGCGCCGCAGCCGCCCAAGCCCGACATTGCGGAGCCACGCCAGGAGCAGGAGCAGCGCTTCAGCAAAGACGACAAGCTGGCCACCAAGCCGGCCCTGGCCTTTGGCTACCACATGCCCGAGCGCAACACGCCCGAGTACTACGCCATGATAATGCTCGA
The DNA here is from genome assembly GCF_016427455.1 of Hymenobacter miniatus. NCBI lineage: Bacteria > Pseudomonadati > Bacteroidota > Cytophagia > Cytophagales > Hymenobacteraceae > Hymenobacter > Hymenobacter miniatus. The sequence continues at coordinate 421,140 of NZ_JAELXR010000001.1, read as the reverse complement.
CCAGATTCTGCTGCAGGGCAACGACAGCCGTCTCTACCAGGCCCTGGTGCAGAAGCGCGGCTACACCGACAACGTGAGCGGCGGCATCAACTATTTGGGCAATCAGTTCAACTACAACGGCCCCATGCTGTGGATGGGCGACCTCGTGTTTGACCCCGCCGTGCAGGCCGACTCGGTGGTGCGCGTGCTCGACCGAGAAATTGACCGGCTGGCCCGCACCGGCATCGACCAGCCCACGCTGGACCTGGCCTTGGTGAAAATCCGCTCGGCGTTCTATGACCAGGTGAGCGGGTCCGACAACTTCGGGCGGGCCGATTTGCTGGCTGCGTTTGCCTTGTTCGACAACGACCCCAGCCGCATCAACCGGCTCGAAGGCGAGTTCCGGAAGGTGACCCCCGAGCTCATGCAAAAGACCATTCGCGAGTACCTGCGGCCCACCAACCGCACCATCATCACCGTCAACCCCCTGGCCAAAAGCTAGTTTTCCTGCTGTTTTGATATGAAAAAGCTAGTTATGGGGCTGCTCAGCGCGGCCCTGGTGGGCGCCGGGGCGCCACGTGCGCAGGCCCAGAAAGCCCCCGTCAAAACCAAAACGACCGCCAAGCCGGTCGTTCACTCCAAAGGTGCGGCCCGGGCCGTGGCGGCGGCCAAAGCCAACGCCGCGGCCAAGCAGGCCCCGCCCGCCGGCGGCCAGCCGCGCGACTTTGCCCTGCCGGCCAAGGAAGATTTCACGCTCGACAACGGCCTGCGGGCCCGCCTGGTGCCGTTCGGGCAGGTGCCGAAGGTGACGCTGATGGTGGCCATTCAGGCGGGCAACGTGCACGAGGCGGCAAACGAAGCGTCGGTGGCCGACCTGCTGGGCAAGCTGCTGCAGGAAGGCACCGCGTCGATGTCGGCCACGCAGCTGGCCGAGCGGGTGGCCCGCATGGGCGGCGCGCTCAACATTTCGGTGGGCGCCGACCAAACCACGCTGCTGGCCTCCTGCCTGAGCGAGTACGCGCCCGAGCTGGCCACCCTCCTGGCCGACGTGGTGCTGCACCCGGCCCTGCCGGCCAGCGAAGTGGCCCGCCTCAAAACCGACCTGAAGCGGCAAATGGCGCTGGCCCGCGCCCAGCCCGGTGTGCAGGCCCGCATGAAGTTCAACACGGCCATCTACGGCGACCACCCCTACGGCCGCGGCCTGCCCACCGATGCCCAGCTTGAGGCCCTGACCCTGGAGCAGGTGCAGAACTTCTACAGGACCCAGTACGGCGCCCAGCGCACCAGCGTGTACGCGGCCGGGCGCTTCGATGCGCCGGCCTTGCGCCAGGCCATCACCACAGCGTGGGCCGGATTCCCGCAGGGCCCGGCGCCTAAGATTGAGGTGGCCAAGCCGCTGACCAAGGGCGACTTACTGACCCAGGACCGGCCCAACGCCCCGCAGTCGACCATTGTGGTGGGCCTGCCCGTGGTAGACCCCAGCCACCCCGACTACATCCGCATGCGGGTGATGAACTCGCTGCTGGGCGGCTCGTTTGGCTCGCGCATCACGCGCAACATCCGGGAGGACAAAGGCTACACGTATTCGCCCTACAGCTCTCTCACCACCCACTACCGGGCCGGCACCTGGAGCGAAACGGCCGACGTGACGACTGCCGAGACCGGCAACTCGCTCAAGGAAATCATGAACGAGGTGGAGCGCCTGCAGAAGGAAGCGCCCTCGACGGAGGAGTTGAAGGGCATTCAGAACTTTGAAGGGGGCATGTTTGTGCTGCGCAACTCCACGCCGGCCGGCATCATTGGCCAGCTCAACGCGCTGGACCTGCATGGCCTGCCCGAAACCTACCTCACCGAGCAGGTGAAAAACATCAACGCCGTGACGCCGCAGCAAGTGAGCGACATCGCCCGCAAGTACATCCGCCCCGAGGCCATGACCATCGTGGTGGTGGGCGATAAAAAGGTGGTGGAGCCGCAGCTGAAGAAATTCCAGGCCGAGCGCAAGAAGCCGCTGTAGCGCTGGCATTTCCCACATGAGCCATTTTCCCAGCACTTGCCCGCAGGGCTGGGAGAATGGCTCATTTCGTTGCGCGTGCAATTGGGCATTCGTGCCTACCTTTCTTTTGCCTTCCTTTCACGCAGCGCTGCTGTTGCCCACTTTCTTATGCTAAACTCTACCCGCGGCTGGCTCCTGGCCGCCCTCACGGCCACCTCGTTCCTCGCCGCCTGCCGCAAAGACGAGGCGCCATCGGCCGACCCTGCCCCCTACTGCGAACTGGCTAATCGAATAGTCCGGCCGGATGGAAGCGCCTATGTCATTACCAACGACCCGCCCAGCATCCGGAGCGCGGCAGTGCTGGGCACGGGGGCCCTGAAGCTTGAGCTCGTGTCTTCCACAACCGTCCTGCACATAGACATAGACGCTGCTCAACTGAAGCGACGGGACAGCGCTTTGCGCGGCGGCGATTTGTTGGGTACGTATGCGTGGAAGAGCTTCGACCGACCCAACGACCCGGCTGTGGTGCATTACCAGTTCCGGTGGGACGGGGCGACTTCCGTTTTCCCCTTCAGCGAAACCACGCCCCAACTAACCGGCAATCTGACCATCACGGCTTACGATGCCAAACGGCACCTTATCAGTGGCCGGTACGAATTGGGAGCCCCCAGTCAGCTGAATCCTTTGCCCGGCTCCGTCGCCATGTTCCCATTGGTTACCATTAGGGTATATGGCAAATTCGACAACGTGAAAGTGGCCATCTAGCGCCTCTCTTTCGACTGCTTAAAGCGCCGTTTCGTTTGTTCGAAGCGGCGCTTTTCTGTTAAGTGCCTACTAGGACATCTTCTACTGGCATGCCCAAGCCCACCAAGTATTTACGCAGCGAATTCCATAATCAAAACCAATTTATAATCGTGCTATTATAACCCCTGGTTATCTTTGCGGCATGAATTTGCAGCAACTCACGTACTTGGTGGCCCTCGATACGCACCGCCAGTTTGGCCTTGCCGCCGACAAAAGCTGCGTGAGCCAGCCCGCCCTGAGCGTGCAGGTACAGAAGCTGGAAGAAGAGCTGGGCGTGCTGCTCTTCGACCGCAGCCAGCGCGGCGCCGAGCCCACGGCGGTGGGCGCGAAGGTCATTGCCCAGGCCCGGCAGGTGCTGCGCGAGGCCCAGCTGCTGCGCGAGCTGGTGCAGGCCGAGAAGGGCGAAGTGGTGGGCGAGCTGCGCCTGGGCGTCATCCCCACGGTGGCGCCGTACCTGGTGCCGCGTTTTTTGGTGGGCCTCACCGCGGCTTACCCGGAGCTGCGGGTGCGGGTAGAGGAGCTGCGCTCCGAGGAAATCATGCAGCAGCTTAAGGAGCACCGCCTCGACGTGGGCCTGCTGGTGACGCCGCTCGACGACCGGCAGCTGCGCGAGCTGCCGCTGCTGGAGGAGCCGTTTCTGCTGCTGGCCTCCGACACCCACCCGCTGGCCGCCCGCGCCACCGTGCAGCCCGCCGACCTGCACCAACCCGGCCTGTGGCTGATGCAGCAGGGCCACTGCTTCCGCAACCAGGTGCTGAACGTGTGCGGCCCGGCTTCTTCTACGGGCGCCGTCACGTACGAGAGCGGCTCGATTGAAACGCTGATGGAACTAGTTCGACGGCATCATGGCTATACACTGGTGCCGGAGCTGGCAGTGCTGGACGAAGTGGGCCACAACCCGTTACTCAAGCGCTTTGCCGAGCCGGCGCCGGTGCGCGAGGTCAGCCTGGTGGTGCACCACGGCTTCGTGCGCACCCCGCTGCTCATGGCCCTGCGCGACCTCATTCTGGCCAGCGTGCCCGCCCGGCTGCACGCGGGCCAGGCCGGCGCCAAAGTGCGTTGGCGCTGAATGCACCCCAAGCTGGCCTTTCCGCGCCCATCAGGCGTTATTATTCGCCGGCAGTGCCCGGCATGCACCATGCGTTTTCACCCTGGGCCGTCGGGTCCTTTTACCCACTTTTTTATCCGATTCTTTTACGCCCCTTTGCTTGTAGCCCGGTGGCTTGTGCTGAGCGGCGGCCTGTTGCTAGCCGCCCAGCCGCTGCGCGCCGCCCAAACGCCGGCCACCGACAGCCTGCGGCGCGTGTACGAGCGCACGCCCGCCGACTCGAGCCGGGTGCTGGCCCTGCTGAAGCTGGCCTACACGTACCGCGCCTCCAAGCCCGATTCGACCATGGCCCTGGCCCAGCAGGCCTGGCAGCTGGCGCGGCGCTACAATTTTGACAAGGGCCGCGGCCGGGCCCAGAGCATGATGGGCATTGTGCTGCGCGAGCGCGGCGAGCTGCCCAAAGCCTTTGCCAACCAAACCATTGCCCTGCAACTGAGCCGCGACACCCACGACTTGGAAGGCGAGGCCGCGAGCCTAAATGCCTTGGGCAACATCAGCTTCGACCTGCGCCAGTACCGGCAGGCCATTCGCTATTATGAGCTGTCGCAGGCCTTGTTTCAGCGCACGCACCAGTCGGCCTGGGTGGCCGGCGCCCTCACCAACCAAGGCAGCTGCTACGAGCGCCTGAACGTGGTGGACTCGGCTCTGCTGCGCCAGCGCCAAGCCCAGGACCTGCTGGCGCGGTTTCCGCGCCCCAAGCTGGCCGAGGCCCTGGCCCTGCGCAACATGGGCCGCGTGCAGGCCCGGCTGGGCCACTACCCCGAAGCCTTGAGCTACTACCGCCGCTCGCTGCGCGAAACCGCCCTGACCAACGACCTGCGCAACCGCTCGATGGCGTACTACCGCATGGCCGACCTCTACCACACGCTGCACCAGCCCGATTCGAGCCTGCTGTATGCCCGCCGGGCGCTGCAAACCGCGCAGCGGGTGTCGTACCGCATCACCGTGCTCGATGCGGGCAACCTGCTGGCCCGCCTCTACCAGGCGCGCAACAACCTCGACAGCGCCTACCGCTACCAAGGCCTGGCCATTGCGGCGCACGACAGCCTGTTTGGGCCCGACAAGTTCCGGCAACTGCAGCTGCTGGCGTTCAACGAGCAGCAGCGCCAACTGCAGCAGCGGGCCGAGCACAAGCTGCAAACGGCTAGCTACCAGCGCATGGCCCTGCTGGCGGCGCTGGGCTTTTGCGCGCTGATTGCCGCGTCGTTGTGGCGCACCACCTACCACCAGCGCCGCGCCAACCGCCTGCTAAACGAGCGCAATGCCGAGATTGAAGCCCAGCGCAATGCCCTCGACCAGGCCCTGACGGAGCTGCGCACCATGCAGGACCAGCTGGTGGCGGCCGAGAAATGGTCGTTTGTGGGCGAGCTCTCGGCCGGCATTGCCCACGAGCTGCAAAACCCGCTGGCCTTCATGCGCAATTTTGCGGCCGTGAGCGAGGCCCTGCTCGACCAGGGCCCCGCCCTGCCCGGCACCGACCAGCCCAGCGGCCTGGAGCAGAAAATCATGGCCGGGCTGAAGCAGAACCTGCGCGAAATCAGCCAGCACGGGCAGCGGGCCTCGTCCATCATCACCAACATGCTGGCCCACGCCCGCACCGGCAGCAGCGCGCCGGAGCCCACCGACCTCAACGCCCTGCTGGCCGAAAGCCTGCGCCTGGCCGGCCTGAGCACGCCGGGGCCGGCCGGGGCCGCGGCCGTGCAGCTCGACGTGGAGCTGGCCCCCCACCTGGAGCCGGTGCCCGCCGTGCCGCAGGAGCTGGGGCGGGCGTTTCTGAACCTGTTTACCAACGCCTTGCACGCCGTGCGCCACCGCCAGGCCGACGAGCCCACCTACCAGCCCGTGGTGCGCGTGCAAACCCGCCGGGCCGAGGGCGCGGTGGAAATTCGGGTGCGCGACAACGGCATCGGCATGTCGGCGGAGGTGGCGGCGCAGGTGTTTCAGCCCTTCTTCACCACCAAGCCCATGGGCGAAGGCACGGGCCTGGGGCTGTCGCTGAGCTACGACATCATCACGAAGGGCCACGGCGGCACGCTCACGGTGGAAAGCGAGGAAGGCGAGTTCACCGAATTTACGGTGCGGCTGCCGGCCTAACTTTGCCGCGGCCGTTTGCCGCTCTTCCGCATGAATTTCCCCCGAGTCTTACTGGGCCTGAGCCTGGCCGCGGCGCTGGCCGGCTGCGCCCGCCGGCCCACCAAGCTGCCGATTTACGATGTGGTCATCAACCACGTCACCCTCGTGGACGTGGCCACGGGCCAGCTCACGCCCAACCAGGTGGTGGCCATCTCGCGGGGCAAGATTGTGGAGGTGCAAACGGCCGACAAGGACAGCTACGCCGCCAAGCAGTACGTGAACGGCAACGGCCGCTACCTTATTCCGGGCCTGTGGGACATGCACGTGCACTTCCGGGGTGGCGACAGCCTGGCGGCGGCCAACAAGAAAAGCCTGGCCCTGTTTCTGGCCCACGGCGTGACCACCGTGCGCGACTGCGGCGGCGACCTGACACGCAACGTCATGCAGTGGCGGGCCGACATGGACGCCGGCCGCTACGCCGGGCCGCGCATCTTCACCTCGGGCCCTAAGATTGACGGTCCTAAGGCCTACTGGCCGGGCTCGCTGGAAGTGGAAACGCCGGCCCAGATTGGCAAGGCCCTCGACTCGCTGCAGCGGCTGCGGGTCGACTTCGTGAAGATTTACGACAGCAAGATTTCGGGCGCAGCCTACCTCAACACCATTGCGCAGGCGCAGCGGCGCGGCCTGAAAACCACCGGCCACATGCCCTATTCCGTGAAGCTGGGCGACGCCGTGAAGCGCGGGCTCGACGCTACCGAGCACCTGTATTACGTGTTCAAGGCCTGCTCCGGCAAGGAAGACAGCCTGACGGCGGCCGTGCGCGCCAGCCTGAACACGCCCAAGCCGCTGGGCCTGTTTGCGGTGCTGCCGGCCGTGTACGACACCTACAGCCCCGTGGCGGCCGCGCGCATCTTCAAGCTGATGGCCAAGCACAAAACCGCCGCCGTGCCCACGCTGCACATTGGCAAAACGCTGACCGAGCTGCCCGAAAACGACCACGCCCGCGACACCCTGCTCGCGTACATCGACCCGAAGATTCAGGCCACCTACGCGCGCCGGCTCAACAGCGCCAAGCAGCAGCCGCTGGCGGCCCAGCAGTTTAGCAAGAAGCTCGAAACCAAGTTTATGAGCCTGGTGCCGCAGATGCAGGCAGCGGGCGTGCCCCTGCTGGCTGGCTCCGACAGCGGGCCCTTCAACTCGTTCATTTACCCCGGCGCGTCGTTGCAGGACGAGGTGATACTGCTGGTGCAGGCGGGCCTCACGCCGCTGCAGGCCCTGCAGGCGGCCACCGTCAACGGCGCGAAGTTTATGGGCGTGGCCGAGCGCACGGCCGCCATTGCCGTGGGCAAAGATGCCGACTTGGTGCTGCTGACGGCCAATCCGCTGGAAAACATTGCCAACATCAGGCACATCGACGCGGTGATATCGCGCGGCAAAGCCTACCCGGCGGCGGCCCTGGCCAACCTGCTGCGCGCCATTAAAAACCCGTGAGGGCGGGGTGGCCCGCGGGGGTCGTATTAATTTGAGATTAAAAGAGGGAGCGGGGTAATCCTTGCGGCTGAATGCCAACGTATGTAACGGGCGACCCGGCGAAATAACGCTGCGCCGCCCGTTGCTTATCGTTTCATTTTTACCTCCTACTCCATGTTCAAACACCTACTTTCACCGTTGGCAGCGCGCCAGCGGTTTCGTCGTTTAACAGGGGCCGCGGCGTTGGGCGCGGGCCTGCTATTAGGAGCGACGCCGGGCGCTCAGGCGCAAACGGTTTACGGGCTGGGCACGGCCACCAACAGCGTGATAGTACCGGCGGGCTCGCAGGGCCTCATCACCATCAACCTGACCACGGGCATGACCAATACCTTGTCGCCCACGCCCATTGTGTACGCCTCGCCAACCGATAACCTGCCGCTGGTGGGCCTCGACTTCCGGCCCGCTACCGGCGGGCTGTACGCGCTGGGCTACGACGGCGTGAACCAAGCGCAGCTGTACACCGTCGACCCGGCCACGGGCCTTACCACGGCCGTGGCAGCCAAGTTTGCGCTGGCGCTGGGGGCGGCACCGGTGCGCATCGGGTTCGACTTTAACCCCATGGTGGACCGCATTCGGGTGGTGAGCTCGACGGGGGCCGACTTCCGCCTCAACCCCATCACCGGCGGCGTTGCGGCCACCGACACCAACTTGGCTTACGCTGCGGGTGATGCGAACGCCGGCACCACGCCGCGCGTGGGCGCCGCCGCCTACACCAACTCCGTGACGGGCACGCCCCCGCTCAATACCCAGCTCTACGACATCGATGAGCAGAACAACAACAACCAAATTGGCTATCTGGCCATTCAAAGCCCGCCCAACAACGGCACGCTGAACACCGTGGGCGAGTTGCGGCTGGGCTCCTTCGGCATTAGCACGGCCCGCGGCTTCGACCTCGACATTTACTTCAACCCCACCACCGGCCAGAACGTGGGCTACCTGGAAGAAGTGAACGGCACGGGTGGCAGCAACCTTTACACCTTGAACCTGGGCACGGGCCAGGCCACGCTGGTGGGCAACACCGTGCCCGCAGCGGCGGCATTTGAGATTCGCGACATTGCCGCGCAGCCCTCGGCCACGGCGCCGGCCACCACCGGCCAGCTACTGTATGCGGTGAGCGGCGGGCAGCTGGTTTCTTTCTTTTCCGACTCGCCCAGCTTGCTGCGCTCCACGGTGGCCTTGGGGGCCCTGAACGCGGGCGAAACCCTGGCCGGCATGGACTTCCGGCCCCTGACCGGCGAGCTGTACGCCCTGGGCTACAACGCCGCTGCGGCTACCGGCCGCCTCTACACCGTGAACCTGGTCACCGGCGCGCTCACGCCCATTGGCAGCGGCCCCGTGCCGCTGGCGCTGGGCGGGGCGTCTGACCGAATTGGCTTCGACTTCAACCCCACCGTGGACCGCATTCGGGTGGTGAGCACCAACCGGGCCGACTACCGCCTGGTGCCCACCACCGGCGCGGTGGCTGCCACCGACGGTGCCCTCACGGCGGGCCCCGTCGTCAGCGCAGCCGCGTACATCAACAACCAGGCGCCCACCAACGCCACCACGCTGTACGACTACGACGCCACCAACAGCAACCTCTACATTCAGAACCCGCCCAACAACGGCACGCTGTTGCTGGTGGGCTCATCGGGCATTACCCCGCCCACTACGCAGCGCGGCGCCGATTTTGACATTTTTAACACGCCCAACACCACCACCAACGCGGCCTACGTGTTGACCAACGCGGGCGCCAGCATCGACGACCAGCTCTTTACGCTGGACTTGGCCACCGGCGCGGCCACGCTGAAAGGCACCGTGGGCAACGGCGGCGACGTGAGCGGCCTGGCCGCCTTTATCCCGACGGGCTCGCTGCTCACCTGGACCGGCGCCACCAGCACCGACTGGGGCACGGCCACCAACTGGACGCCCAACCAAGTGCCCCTGGCCAGCAACGACGTGGTGATTGGCGCCGCCGCCAACCAGCCCGTGGTGAGCAACGCCCAGCAGGCCCGCACCGTGACGCTGAACGCCGGCGCCACCCTCACCACCGCCAACGGCGGCAACCTGAGCGTGGTGGGCAATTTCACCAACGCCGCGGGCACCGTGGCCGGCGCAGGCTCGGGCCTGGTGACGCTGAACGGCGCCGCGGCCCAAACCATTGCCGGGCCGGCGCTTTCCACCTTCCCCAACCTGAGCGTGGGCACGGCGGGTGCCGCCACCACCGGCCCCGTGGCCATCCAGCGCGGCCTCACGGTCAGTGGCTCGCTGGCCATTGGCTCGGGCCAGGCCTTTACGTTGTTGTCGGGTGCCAGCGGCACGGCCTACGTGGTGAACACCGGTGGCACCGTGAGCGGCACGGCCACCGTGCAGCGCTACATCGACCCGAGCCTGAATGGCGGGGTGGGCTACCGCCATTATTCTTCGCCGGTGGCCAACTCAACGGTGGCCGACCTGGCCACGGCCGGCTTCACGCCGGTGGTGAACCTGAACTACAACACGGTGGGCAACACCGTGACGCCGTTCCCCACGGTGTTCGCCTATGATGAAACCCGGGTGAACACCAGCGGCAACGCCGGCTCCATCGATTTCGACAAAGGCTTTCTCTCGCCCGGTTCGACGGGCGATGCCCTGGAAGTGACGCGCGGTTACACCGTGAACATCAACGCCAATCAACTGGTCGATTTTGTGGGCACGCTCAACAACGGCACCTCGCCTCTTACCGCCGCCGGCCTCACCCGGGGTGCGCAGGCGCAGAGCGGGTTCCACTTGCGCGGCAACCCCTTCCCCTCGCCCCTGAACTGGACGGCGATGGTGAGCAACGGGCGCCTGAGCAACGTGGACAACGCGCTGTACGTGTTCAAGAGCAGCGGCCAATACACCGGCTCCTATGCCAGCTACGTGAACGGCGTGGGCACCAACGGCGGCACCAACATCGTTCCGCTGGGACAGGGCTTCTTCGTGCGCGCCAGCACCGCCGGCACCAGCGGTTCTGTGACGTTCACGAACCAAGAACGAGTGGCTACTTTCGACAATACGCCCTTCCAGCGCGGCGCCAACGACATCCGCCCGCAACTGACGCTGGCCCTGAGCAATGCCAAGGCCCGCGTTCAAGCCACGGTGTATGTGGAGCAGGGCGCCACCGCCAGCTTCGACCGCGCTTTTGATGCCAGTTTCCTGCCCGGGTCCAACGGGCTTACCCTGGCCACCGAAGCCGGTGCCGAGGCCTTGGCCATCAACGGCCTGCCCGAGCTGACGGGCGCCGACGTGGTGGTGCCGCTGCTGGTATCGGCGGCTACGGCTGGCACGTACGCCCTCACGGTCGACGACCTAGCCAACGTGCCCGCCAATTACCGCGTGTACCTGCGCGATGCCCTCACCGGGGCCTACACCGACTTGGCCGCTACCCCCTCGGTGAGCCTGACGCTGACGGCCAACGCCGCGGCCGGCGGCCGCTACGCCGTGGTGTTCAGCACCCAAAACCGCGTGCTGGCCACGGCGCCCGCCGCCCTGGCCCAACTGGCCAGCGTGTACCCCAACCCCGCGCGCGGCGCGGCTACTTTGGTGCTGCCGGTGGCGTTGCGCGGCCAGCAGGCCACGGCCGTGGCGGTGGTGGACAACCTGGGCCGCACCGTGCTGACGCGCACCCTGGCCGCCGGCTCCGCCGACGCGCTGGAACTGCCCCTGAGCGGCCTGGCCGCCGGTGTGTATTCGGTGCAGGCCCGCACGGCCGCCGGCCTCGTGGTGAAGCGCCTCGTGGTAGAACAATAGCTTGAATGGCCTGACCGCCGGCCCCGGGTGCTGCTGTAGCTCCGGGGCCGGCTTGGGCCGGGTTTCCGTCTCATTGCAACTCATTCTTTCTTTCCCATGAAAATTCTGACCCCGGCGCTTCGCCTCGTTCTTTCTGCCGCGGGCGTGTGCCTGCTGGCCGGTGCCTTTACGCCCGCCCTGGCCCAGGGCCCCGGCTCGGGCGGCCCCACGCCCGGCACGCCCGCCGCCGAAGTGCCCATCGACGGCGGTGCTTCGCTGCTGCTGGCCGGCGGCGCGGCCTACGGCCTCAAGCGCCTGCGCGACCGCAAGCGCACCGCTGCCGACTAACTTTCGGCTGCGTTCGGCAGCAAAACGCCTGCCTGGCCCACGCTCGTGGGGCCGGGCAGGCGTTTTTGTTGGCGCGAAGTACTGGCGGGCAGGCTTACGCGCAGCGGTGTTCGTCCAGTAGCGCCTTAATGTCGGAGAGACGCCGGCTCACCTGCGTGAGTAGCTCGGCCGGCACGGGCACTTGCACGCCGTGGCGGGTGAAGAGGTAGCGCACCAACGCCGTGAGCTCGCGCAGCTCTTCCTGCAATTGCGCCCGCACGGTTTCCCATTGCTCTACTCCCAGCGCGGGCTGCCCCAGGCATGCCACTCGCACCGCAATGGCCTGGCTGACCAGGGCCGCCAGCTGTTCCAGCAATTGCTGCTCGGCCTCGCTCAGGGTGCGGGGCTGGCGGTCGATGATGCAGAGCGTGCCCAGCGGCGGCTGGTTGGGCAAGTGCAGCAGCGCCCCGGCGTAGAAGCGCAACTCATTTTCCTCGGCGGCGCGCACGGCCTCGGGCGTGAGGGCGGCGGTTTCCAGGAGCAAGTCGTGGTAGACCACGGCGCGGGCCTGCTGCACCGCCGTGGAGCACAAGGCCTCCACGCGGGCCTGGCGGTCGTTGCCGGGCATGCCGTGGTTGGCGGGGTAGTACACGTCGTCTTCCTCCACCACGGCAATGAGCGAAATGGGGAGGCTGAACACCTGAGCCGTGAGGGCCACAAATTCCTCAAATACAGGCTCAATGAGCGTGGGCAGCACCTCGTTGGCGCGCAGGTTGCGCAGCCGTTCGGACTCATCAGCGGGCAGCAAATCGGCAGGCGTGGAAGACATGGGCGAGCGGTGCGGGGTGAGGAACAAACATAACCGTTTAGCCAGCAAATACTCCCGGCGTTTGGCGGAAGCCTCTGGGGCCATTTATTTAAAAGCCAAACCCTACCCGGAAGCCCGTGCCGAGCCGCTCGCCGCTTTGCAGGGCGGTGTAGAAATCGACCCGGAACACCTTCAGGATGTGCTCGAGGCCCACGCCCACTTCCACGTAGTGGCCGGCCTGCTTCGTGGTGAGATAGTTGAGCGAGGCCACTTCCTGCCATTTCAGCTTGCGCAGCAGCGGCACGTAGTTGAGGAAGAAGCCGTTGAAGTGGTGGTCGTAGTGAGCTTCGAGGTAGGCGTTGTTGGTGCTGAAGCGGTAGTAGTCCAGCAGTTGGAAGTAGCTGAAATTGCCGGTGAGCAGGGTTTGGTTGCCGGAGAAGTGGCGGTAGTCGATGAAGGTCATGCCCTCCCGCTTGCCCACAAAGCCGCCCACGTTCAGGCGGAAGTTGCTGGTGCCCAGCAGGCCCAGCGGCACGGCATCGCGCACGCCGGCCTGCAGCAGCAGGTAGCGCACGTCGGCGCCCAGCAGGCCGGGCAGGGCCGCGCGGCCCTGCACGTTGAACGTAGGCCACTTCGAGCCCAAGTTGAACTTGCCATCGGGCCGGTTGATGTAGCGCTGGCCGGGCTTGTAGTCGAGCGACAGCCCTACGGTGAGGATGCGGCTTCGGCCGAATTGAGTGTCGGTCAGTTCGTCGCTCAGGGGCACGTTGGGCGTGAAGGCCCGGCCCGGCACGTCGTGGATGAGGCGGTCGGTGGTGTTGGCCAGCTCGTGGCGGTCGAAGTAGCCGGCCGAGGCGCGCAGGTTCAGGCCGTTCACCGGCTCGGTGAGGTAGGTAAACTCGGCGCCGTCGCGGCGGTAGAGCTTGGCGTAGTTGCGGTTGAGGTAGAGCGTGTAGAAGGTATTGATGGCCGGCGTGAGCTGCGTGTTCTTGTCGAAGTTCTCGATGGTGCGGCCGGCCACCACGCTGATTTGCTTGAGCTTGGCCGGGTGCAGCTGCCAGGTGGCGTTCAGGCTGGGATTCAGCGCCTCGCTGCTGAAGCCGTAGCGCAGCGTGGGCGTGATGGTGAAATACCGCCGGTCGTCGGTGCGCTGGTTGAAGATGGCCTGGGCGTTGAGCACGACGCCCTCCACGGTGTTGTATTGGAAAATCTGAGCCACCGGCAGCACCGACACCGACTGTTTTTTAAAGGTGTTCTGGTGGGTGTAGCCGCCCAATATGAGGCTGGTAAACTCGAACTCGTTGCGCTTCTTGTCCAGCGAGTCCTGGTAGGGGCGCGACTTGCGGATGACCTCCGTGCTGTCTTTCACGCGGTAGTCCTTCATTTCCTCGGCCGTGAGGGGCACCGGGCGAATGGCGTCCCAGTAAGCCGAGTCGCGTTCGTTCACGCCTTTCTCGATGCGCTGCACCTCGCCCCGGCCCATGCTGGCAAAGGGGTCGTTTTTGAGGGAGTCGCGCTGGGCCTGCTTCACCTTCTTGCGCACCTGGGCGTTGAGGCCGCGCAGGTCGGGCTTGCGCTTGCGAATTTGGGCGGCAGTTTCCTGGCCCATGGGCGCGTCGGGCTTCTCGGCCACCACGGGTGGGGCGGCCTTGGGCTCGGGCGGGGACGGGTAGGTGGGCACCACGTTGGCGTAGTTGGAAAGCACGGCCGTGATGTAGCCCGACCCTTTGAATCCCAGCCCCGACAAGCTGGCGCGCACCTGCTGCGACTGGATGAGCCACACGTTGGGGTTGCCCGGCGCGGGCGCGTATTGCTGGTTAATGGTCAGGTTGTCGACGTAGTCAATCTGGGCGTCCTGGTCCAGGCTCAAATCGACGGAGTGAATGCGCCAGGAGCCGTCCACGATGTAGATGTAGCCCGAGAAAACGGGGTCGGTGCGCCGGCGCGGAATGACCCGGATTTTGTGCACCACCTCGCCGCCGCGGGGCGTGCTGCCCACCAGTTCGTACTTGTAAAACAGCATGGCGTTGGCGGCAATGGGCGACACGAACCCGCGCTCCGAAAACGCCGGCTTTATCAGGTTCTCATAGAAGCCCAGGTTGCGCCCCGCACTGGCCCGGTTGAAACTCAGGCCGCGCGAGTCGCCGCTCACCCGGCTCGATATCATGCGTTCCTTCACCACGTTGGGCTGCGTGAAGCTGAAATCGGACAAGCTCTCGGACAGGTAAAAGATGCCCTTTTTGATGTCGGGGCCCAGCTTGAACAGGCCCATGATTTTGGCTGGGGTGTCGTCAATGCGACCCAGGGCCTTGATGTAGATGCGGGCCCGGTAGGCGGCCACCTCGCGCCGGTGGTAAGCCCGCCACTGCTGGGCTTGTTGGATGATGGCGTAGGCCGGGTCGCGGTCCGAGGACTTCACCAGCACTTCGCCCAGGTTGTAGGCTTCGGCCTGCAGGGTCACGTTCACGGTCAGGAGCGAGTCGCCGCCGGGCACGCGCACGGGCTGCACCTGCGGCCGGTAGCCCACGTACTGAAACACCAACTCGTAGCGGCCCGCCGCGAGGCGCAGTTGGTACTCGCCCTGCTCGTTGGCGCCGGTGCTGGTGGCCGAGCCGCGCACCGCCACGTTGGCAAACGCTAGTCCCTGCTGGTTGGCCCCGCGCACGGTGCCTTTGATGACGCCGGCACGGCTAAAAGCAGGCAGCCCGCTCAACAATAAGGCAAGGAGAAGAAAACGCAGAACAGGCGAGGACATACAGCGGCAAGTAGCAGAAAGCGTAGGCCCGCCCAAGGTACGGCCCCGCTGTAACTGATGCCAACCGCGCGGCGGAGGTTGCTTTGGGCCATTCCCAACAAAAAGGGCCACCCACGGGCGGCCCTTCTGCTTTTCTAATCTCACAGCTGGCTACGGGTTGAACAACTGGGCCGGGTTGGCCGCGAAGTTTTTGGCGATGGCGCGCACCGTTTCGGCGTTCAGCGGCTCGTCAAACGCTTCGGCCCCTGCCGTGCTCGAAGACAAGTTGCCCACGCCTTGCACGTCGAAGGTGGCTTGGGTGGTGTTGTTTTCGGCCGGGTAAGTGGCCACGGGCAGGCCCGCTATGTACGGGCCTACGTTGGCGGGGGCGTTGGCCACGTTGCTGCTGTTGGGCAGCGGCGGCGTGGCCGTGGTTTCGTCCGGCGTAATCCAGCTTTTGGGGGCGGCCGTGGCCAGCGCGCCGCCGCGCCGCAACGAGCGAATGCGCGACGAGTGGCGCGCCTCCACGGAGTGAATGTTGAGGGCGGCTTCCAAAATGTCTTTGTTCGACATCAGGTTGGGGGCACCGCCTTTGTAAGCCCGCACGCCCGTGTCGACGAACTGCTGGGCGGCAAGCAGGAACACCGCTTTGTCGGTAAACTGGCCGTTGACGGGGTCGGTAGTGCCGCCCAGGGCCACCAGCGGGGCCAGCACAGGCGTGCGGCTCTTGTTCTGCGAAGTGGTGTAGTCGAAGTTCTGGCGGGTGAGCGGCGCGATGGCGGCGGTGCCCAACGCCCCGCGCAAGGTGTTGATGTGCAGCAATTCGTCGTTGCGAATGATTTCAATGGCGCGGCGCTCTTCCGAAGTCAGGTTCAGGCCGGGCGAGTTCAGGGCCTGGTCGTAGTAGAAAAACTCAAGGTATTCGAGTTGCAGCGCCAAGTTTAGGGTGGCCGTCACCACGGGGGTGGCGGTTTGCCCATAGGCCTTGTTGAACAGGGTGCTCATGGCCAGCGGCAAGGCCGCGGCCGACACTTTTTTGCCGAAGCCCAGAAAATTGCGGAAAGCCGCCCGGCGCGAATCGAACCGGTCATACACCTCGGGGTCGACCTTGGCGATGTCGTCAATGATTTGAAATAAGTCCATGGTATAGCGGAGATTAGGAGATGAAAAACGGGCCGACCGGGCTAGGCGAAGCTGTTGGCCCTGAGTTTGGAGCCCGCGGCCAGGTAGTTGTTAGCGGTGCTCAGCACCACCGGCGGGCGCTTGGAGCGCTCCTGGCCCGTGCCGCTCACGTTGCCCGACACGTTGCCCGTGCCGCTCAGGTTGTTGGTGGTGCTGGTGGTCAGGTCCACCACGTCGTTGGCCACGAAGGTGTTCGCGGTAATCATCTCCCGAATCAGGGCGGCGTGCCGCGCCTCCACCGATACGATTTTACCAGCTAGGGTCAGATAGGCAGGGTCGGTGATGAAGCGGCCGGCGCCGTTGTAGGCGGCCACGCCCAGGTCTTCAAACGCCATGGCGGCGTTCAGCACGCCCAGCTTGCCCGAGGTAGTGGTGCGCTGCGTGAAGTCGATGTTGCTGAAATCGGGCTGCAGGTTGTCGCTGATGCGGCCCGACGTGATGGCGCGCTTGAAAAACTCCCGGTGGCTGATTTCGTGGTCTTTCAAATCCGAGAGGATGGCCTTCTCGGCGGCGGTGGCGCCGGTGAAGTACGAGGCCACCACCTGGGTATAGAAGGCGGCTTCGAGCTGCTCCAGCGCGTAGGCGTAGTTGAGGATGCCGGTGTCGCCGCTGCCCACGTCGATGAGCCCGCTGTTGGGGTCGGTGTCGTCGTCTTTGGAGCAGCCGGACAGCCACAGGCCGCCGAGAGCGAGGCCCGCGCCCGAGTAGCGCAAGAAACTGCGCCGGGCCAACGGGCTGGTCAGGCCACGGCCGGGGGCATCGGCGGGCTCGGCCAGGAGGTTGTTGGGGTTGTGCATAAAAGGAATGTAGAAAGGGTGAATGGAGAAGAACTTCAATCCCTTACGCCCCCGCTGCGCCCCCGCTTTGCCTCACCGCCATATTTGAGTAGAAACCCTTAGACAAATCGGTAGAAACCCTGACATTTATATGCAAAGCGCTATGTACAAGACCCTTGCTTCCTACGCCGCCACTTCCGCGGCCGGCGCCGGCACGGCGGCGGCCGCGCTGCGCCGGCCCGTGTACCAGGCATTGAGCCCCACCCCGGCCAGCACCAGCCCAATGCCCGCATACGCCAGGGACCCGAAGCTCTCGCCAAACAGCAAGTACCCCAGCGCCAACGCGTACAGAATGCCCAGGTAATTGAGCGGCGCCACCCGGCCGAGGCGCTCCAGCTGGTAGGCGCGCGTCATGGCCACCTGGGCGGCCTGGGTGAAGGCCCCGCAGGCCAGCAGCCAGAGCCAGTCGAGCCCCTGCGGCGTGCGCCACTGAAACAGGCAGGCCACCGCCGTGAGCGGTAGCGAAATCAGCGGCAGGTAGAACACGATAACCACCGGATGCTCGCGCCCCCGCAAGGTGCGGATGGCGTTGTAGCTCAGGCCCGATATCACGGCGCTGAGCACGCCCACCGCCAGGTACAGCCAATTGCTGCCCGCGGCCACCGCGGCGCGGCCCGCCGCGGTCGGACTGCCGTGCCCCACCAGCAGCACCCCGCCAAAACTCAGCCCGAAAAACAGCCATTGCCAGGGCCGCACGGGCTCGCGCACCAGCCAGATGCCCAGCACGGCCGTGCAAATGGGGGCCAGGTACTGCACCGTGACGGCCGTGGCCAGCGGCAGGTGCTGCAACGACGCGAAGTAGCACATCAGGGCCAGCGCGCCCGTGCTGCCCCGGCTGATGAGCAAGGCCCGGTTGTGGCCAAACGGGGCCACGCCCAGCCGCCGCAGCGCCGCGTAGCTGGCCACGATGGAAAAGAGCGAGCGAAAGAAAATGATTTCGAGCGCCGGCAGGTGGTGCAGCTGCTTCACGCAGGCGTTCATGCCCGCAAACAGCACGGTGCTCAGCAGCATGAGCCGCACGCCGGGAGAAAGATTACTAGCCAATGAAACGACGGGAAGCGCGACGGGTGGGAAACGAACTTTGCGGAAGGATGTTAGGTAAAAACCTGCGGGCCCGGCCGAGAAGCCTCGCGCCGCTACCTGCTAACTGTTCATCGGTATTCATGTTCAAAAACCCCGACAAAGCGCCCAAACAATACACGCCCGGCGAAGCCCTGCAAAAGATTGCCGCCTTTTGCGCCTACCAGGAGCGCACCCAGAAAGAGGTGGAGCAGAAGCTGCGCTCCTACGGCCTCGACGAGGACGAAGCCGGCGAAATCATCATCCGCCTGGGCCGCGAAAAGCTGCTGGACGAAGAGCGGTTTGCCCAGGCTTTCGTGCGCGGCCACTACCGCCAGAAGAAATGGGGCCGCCGGCGCATTGTGCAGGAACTCAAGCAGAAAGGTATCAGCGAGTACTGCATCAAGTCGGGCATGAAGGAGATTGACGGCGAGGAGTATTACCAGAACCTGGTCGAGGTGCTGGAGAAGAAAGACCGCCAGGAAAAGGAAAAAAACCCGCGCGTGCGTCGCATGAAAATCTCGCAGTACCTCACGGGCAAAGGTTACGAGCAGGACCTCATCAAAATCGCGCTCGATGACTTGGGCAAAACGCCGGAGGACGACGAGTAATGTCATGCTGAGCGCAGCGAAGCATCTCATCACGTCTGCATGAGTCACTCAGCGGTGATAAGATGCTTCGCTGCGCTCAGCATGACAGAAGGGCGACTTACTGTTTCGGGCCCGCTTTGGGCAGCACCAGTTGCTGGCCCAGTATCACGCGGCGGCCGGTGAGGGTGCGCAGCATGGGCACGAGAATCTGCTCGGCGTTGCGCTGGGTTTGGGCCAGAATGCCCGACTGCAGGGCGGCGTTGCGCACCTGGGCTTCGGCGTATTTGTAGCCTTCGTCTACCAGCTCAGCATCCTGAAAAAGGCCATTTTCGGTGCTGAAGACACGGCTTTGGTTGTGGTTGATTTGGAAAGTGCACAGCTCCGGCGCGGGCAGGGCCACGCGCACCACCGAGTCGCCTTCGAGCACCACGTCCTGGGGCTTGAGCTTGCGCAGGTCGATGCAGCCCACGGCCTCGCCGCCCACCACCAGGGCCACTTTCGACTCGGGCAAAAACCGGTAGGCCTTGCGCCGGTACTCCACCACGTCTTTGAAGCGGTAGCGCACCAGTTCCAGCCGGCCCAGGGCTTCCACCTGCGTGAGGACGGTGTTGTGCGTCACGGTGATGCGCGGCTCGTCGGCCGCCAGCGGGTTGAGGCCGGCCAGGGTGGGGCCCACTTTTTTCCAGAGAAACCAGCCCAGCGCCACCAGAAATAGCAGCGGCAGCAGGCGGCGAAACAGTCGGATAAGGTTCATATGCGGGTAAGTACGGCTGGGCTTCGGCGGCGTTGGGCGGAGGCGCGGGCTAGCTTTGCGGCCAATGCGCGCATTTTGGTTTTTTCGTTTGCTGGGTAAAGGCCTCGGCCGGCAGCACCGGGGGCTGCTGGCGGCGCTGTGGGTGCTGGTGCAAGTGCGCTTCCTGCTGCAGTTCCGCGGCCCCCACTTCGCCAACGACAGCGGCCGCTACCTCTCCTACGCCGCCAACATCGCCGAGCGGTTTTATTTCGAGCCCGGCCACAACCTGCGCTACGTGCTCTACCCCTTATTTGAGAGCCTGTGGCTGCGGCTGGGCCTGGGCTGGTGGGGCATCGTGGCGGGCCAGTTGCTGATTTCGGCCCTGGCCACGCGGGCCGTGTACCGGGGCACGCGCCGCTTGGCGGGAGGGCGCGGGGGCGCGGCCGCGCTGGCCGCGTTTCTGTTCATTGCCTGGCCCGACATTCAGCAGTTCAACGTTTTTCTGCTCACCGAGTCGCTGTTCATTAGCCTGGTGGCGCTGTCGTTTGGCGCTTTCACGCGCCTGCAGCACGGCGGCCCACGCCACTGGCTCGGCTTTTTTCTGCTGCTGACGCTCACGGCACTGGCCCGGCCCAACGGCTTCCTGGTGGCGCTGGCCGCCGGGCTGGCCGGCCTCGACGCCCTGCGCCGGCGCCCCGACCACCGGGCCTGGCGCGCTGCCCTGTTGGGCCTGGTGCTGCTGTCGCCGCTGCTGTGGCGCGCCCTCAACCACCAGCTGGCCACCTACTACCTCATGGACACCTACCAGCGCGGCGAGCTGATTTTCCGTTCCCCGCTCTGGGCTGTGCACCAGGCCGCGCCCCTGCAAATGCCCCCGCCCGGCACCGGCCCGGCCATGCGGGTTCTCTACTTCGCCGCGCACAACCCCTTGTACCTGGGGCGCTTGATGCTGGGCAAGCTGTTTGTGTTCGTGAGCTACCTCAAGCCGCACTACTCGCTGGCGCACCGGGTGCTGGGGGTGCTGGTGCTGTGGCCCGGCTACTGGCTGGCCGCCCGCGCCACCCGCCGGGCCCACATCTGGCGCCCGGCGCGGGTGTTTCTGGCCGCTGTTTTCCTGCTGCAGGCGGCCATTATCATGCTCACCGTCGAGGACTGGGACGTGCGCTTTCTGGCGCCGGTGCTGACGGTGGTGTTCGTCCTGGCCGCCCTGGAGCTGCAAGGCGTTTGGCAGCGCATAGAGACGCAATATGTTGCGTCTCTACCTCGCCGCAAACCGCTCGTTCCACCCGGCCCAGGCCTGCTGGCCGCCCGTGTGAATGGCCACCACCGTGCTGCCCGGCGCGAAATCTCCGCGCGCAATCATATCGAGCACGCCAAACAGCAGCTTGCCGGTGTAGATGGGGTCGAGCAGCACCCCGTGCCGCTCCTCAAACGCCCGAATGAACCCGAGCAGCTCCGCCGAGTATTTGGCGTAGCCGCCGAAGTGGTAGCCGGTTTCCAGCGAGTAATTGCTGAAAGCGCGGCCGCTGGCCTGCCGGGTTAGCGCATCAATCTCGGCCCGCAGAAAGCCGCCGTTTTTCAGGGCCGCTACGCCCACGGCCTGCTGCTGCCCGGCCAGGCCCGTGAGCAGCCCCGCCAGCGTGCCGCCCGTGCCCACCGCCACTGCCAGCGCGTCGAAGTCGGTTTGGGCCCGAATTTCGGCCACCAACTCGGCGCAGCCGGGCAGGGCCAGCGCGTTGGTTCCGCCTTCGGGCAGCACGTAGGCGGGGCCGAAGCGGGCGAGCAGTTCGGTGGTGAAATCCGGTTCAGCGCGGCGGCGGTAGGTGCTGCGGTCGAGGTAATGCAGTTCCATGCCGTCGGCGCTTGCCCGGGCCAGCGTGGGGTTGAGCGCGGCTGAGCCGGCACCAGGAAGCGGCGCATCGCCCCGCACCAGGCCAATGGTGCGCAGCCCATAGAGGCGCCCGGCCGTGGCCACGGCCGCCAGGTGGTTGGAATAGGCCCCGCTAACCGTCAGCAGCGTGTGGTGGCCCTGCTCGCAGGCGGCCTGCAGGTTGTATTTGAGCTTGCGGGCCTTGTTGCCGGGCAGGTCCGGGTGCGCCAGGTCGTCGCGCCAGAGCAGCAGGCGCACGCCGCGGGCCTGGGCCAAGGGTTCGGGTAGTTCCTGCAGCAGCTGGCTCATGGCTCGTGTTCGGTTAGCTTGAATAGCAACGGCCACGCCGCGTGCGCAGCATGGCCGTTCCGGTTTTCAGCTGCTGAGGCTACGCCAGCGGGGCGGCGTAGGCCGGGGCGGCCGCGTCGGGCTTGCGGCGGGCCACGTACACGCCCGCCCCGATAAGGGCCAGCAGCAGCACAATGCTCGACACCAGCGACACCGTGTTGCCCACGGCGTAAGACTTCGGCTCAAACTTGAACTCGATGGTGTGGTTGCCGGCCGGCACCTGCAGGGCCCGCAGCACGTAGTCGACGCGGAAGTGCGGCACCGGCTTGCCGTCGATGAAGGCCTGCCAGCCGTCGGCGTAATAGATTTCGGAGAACACCACCACGCCGTCGTGGGTAGCGTTGGCGCGGTACTTCAGCTCGTCGGGACTGTAGCCGGCCAGGGCGATGGTGGAGCCGGTGATGTCGTAAGTGGCGGCTTTTTGCTGCGGAAACTTGCTGGCGTCCACCACGGCTTCGGTGGCGGGGCTGAGCGTGCTCAGGGCGGCCATTTCCTCGTCGGGGCTGTTCACGGTTTTCACGCTGCTCACAAACCAGGCATTGCCCAGCGCGCCGGGGTTGCGCTGCACCGGCTGCTTGGGGTCGCCGGTGATGAGGTAGCGCGTGTTCAGCATGTTGAGCACCTGCTGGTTGTTGTTGGAAATCTGGCGCTCAATCAGGTCCTGGTAGCGGCGCAGCTTGGCGCCGTGGTAGCCCCCGATGCTCTTGTGGAAATACGACGTTTGAGCCTCGTTGAAGGGGTTCTGCACGTTGAGCACGCGGTAGCTCAGGTCGGTGTCGCGCAGGATGAGCTGGTCGGCCGGCGTGGGCTGAAACTCTTCGGCGATGGTTTCGCGCTGAAACTTGTTCTCGCCCAGGTAGCGCTTGTCCACGCCCCAGAGGTCGAGCAGCACCAGGGCCACCATCACTAAGGCCGCCGGCATCATGGCCAGCTTGCCTTTCAGGTAGAAATACAGCACGCCCAGCGCCGCCCCAATGAAGAGCAGGCCGCGCCACACGTCGTTGCGCAGCAGGTCGGCGCGGTCGGCGCGCAGGGCCGTGAGCAGCTGCGGCGTGAAGCCCTGCTTGGTGAGCTCGCCGTCGATGGGCGCGGCAAAATCGAAGCTGAAGCTGGCCAGGTAAGCCAGCACGCAGATGCCAGCCGTGATGGCGCCGGCATACAGCACTTTCGGCAGCAGCGCCGCCGTTTCCGGAGCTGCAGCGGCCGCCGCGCCGGGCGTCGCCGCGGGCACCACGGCGCGCGGCCGCAACACCCGGCTCAGCGCCAGCGCGCCCAGAATGGGCATGGCCAGCTGCGCAATTACCAGCGCCATGCTCACGGCCCGGAACTTGTTGTAGCCCGGCAGAATGTCGAAAATTAGGTAGTTAAACGTCTCAAAGTTCTTGCCCCAGGCCAGCAGAATGGACAGCACCGTGCCGGCCAGCAGCCAGTAGCGCGTGCGCTTCTCCACCACGAACAGGCCCAGAATGAACAGGAAACACACCACCGCGCCCATGTACACCGGGCCGGCCGTGTAGCTCTGCTGCCCCCAGTAGGTCGGCATCGCGCCCAGGTATTCGGCCGGCAGCCCGGCGCGGCCGAGGTTGGAATCGGTGCCGAGCGGCATGGAGCTGGCCCCGCCGTAGAAGTTGGGAATCAGCAGGGTAATGGTTTCGCCCACGCCGTAGCTGTACTGGAAAGCGTAGTCGCGGTCGACGCCCGTACCGCCGTCTTCGGCGGCAGCGGCCGGCGCCTGGCCGGGGGCCGTGGGGGCGGGTGTTTTCAGCTCGCTCGGGCCGCGGTTGCTGTACTTGCTGTACTCGGCGGTGGTGTAGAGGCGGCCGAAGCTCACGCCCACGGCCAGTGCCGCGCCCAGCGCCAGCAGCGCGGTGCGCTTCAGGAAATCGGGCAAACGGCCTTCGCGGAAAGCGGCCACGGCTTCGATGACCGCGAAAATGGCCACCAGCAGCAGCAGGTAGTAGGTGATTTGCAAGTGGTTGACGTGCACGTTCAGCGTGAGGGCCACGGCAAACAGGGCGGCGCCTAGCCACTTATTCCGTCGGTACGTGACCAGAATGCCGCCCAACACCAGCGGCGCGTAGGCCAGGGCCAGGCTCTTGGTGTTGTGGCCAGCGGCCAGAATGGCCAGGTTGTAGCTCGAAAAGCCCAGCGCCACGGCGCCCGCCACGGCCACCAGCGGCCGCACGCCCAGCGCCACCAGCAGAATATAGCCGCACAGCAGCGCCAGAAACAGGTTGGCCACCACGGCGGGCAGGCCCAGCGTCAGGGCCGTTTGCAGGTAGCCCGACCAGTCGCCCGGAAAGTGCAGGCTGACCAAGTAGGTGGGCATGCCCGAAAACATGGAATTCGTCCACAGGGCTTCCCTGCCCATGGTTTTGGCGTACTGCTGGGCCTCGTGGGCGCCGCCCTGGAACTGGGTGATGTCGTGCTGGGCCAAGGTCTTGCCCTCGAACACAATGGGCGAGAAGTACACGCAGGCCAGCAGGGCGAAAAACATCACCGCCAGCACGTGCGGCAAGGCCCGCTGCCACCACGGCGCGGACGAAACAGAAGAAGCAGAAGCAACAGCAGCCATCAGGGCAAATTTGAGGGAACACAAAAACGTGCCCGAAGGTACAGCACAACCCCGCGAAGCCGCTATCCGCTGAACGAGGAACGGTTCTGCGGAGCGCCGCCGAAGCATCTCTACCCCGGGAGTAAAGCAGATTACTTTCCCAATAGAGATGCTTCAGCGGCGCTCCGCAGAACCGTTCCGGAATGGCTTCAGCCAGTCTACTTCACTTCTTCAAAATCAACGTATTCGCCGCCTTTGAACTCGTTTGGCTTCTGCTTGGCCGCCGTGGGCGGCACGTAATCGACGTGAATCTGGCCGGGCTCCCGGTCTTGGCGCGGCGCCGACTGCGGGGGCACCACGAAGCCGCCATTACGCATCTGCTTGCGCACAAAACTGTTCAGCGCCCAGCGCAGCACGATGGGCAACACGTAGCGCACTGCGAAAAAAATGATGATGAAAATGAGCCAGAAGCGCATAGAAGCTGGATATGGTGAGGCCGCCGCAAAGTACGGGCAACGCTAGTTGACGCGCTAGCTCCGGCTTTGCTTTATCCCAACGCCCGGGCGGTGGCTAACGTTTCCGCAGTGCCCGGGCCACGGCCCCGGCCACCAGGCCACCCACGGTGTACCAGGCCACGGTCATGGCCCGGGTTTGGGGCGTGCGGTTGCTGGGGCCTTCGCCCAAGCCCATGGGGCCGGGCAGCACCACGCCGCCGACGCCCGCCGCCACGCCCAGCAGCAGGCCCCGGCGCAGGGCATGCTTGCCGCTGCCTACCAAGGTGTAGTATAGGCCATTGCTGAGGATATCGCCGGCCATGGTGAGGTCGAAGAGGGTGTCGCGGTCGGGCTGGGGCGCGTCGGCTTTGCGCAACAGCTTGCGCAGGCCGCGCATGCCCAGCACGTCCATGCGCGGGGCGTCTTCGGGGCGCAGGCGGCGCACGGTTTCGTGCAGGGCGGTGAGGGCGAGGGCGCCGGCAAAGCCAGCGGCGAGCGAAGGCAGGGGTTTCATACGGTGCGGGAAAGGAGGCTGCGTTTCAAACGCGGCGTCGGCGGCGGGGTTTCTAAATTTTTCTGGGGCGGCGGTTGCGCGGCTTCCGGCGCGCTGCCTATCTTTGCACTCCCTTCCAAAACCGTTGGCCGGGAACAAGCCGATTTAGCTCAGTTGGTAGAGCAGCTCATTCGTAATGAGCAGGTCGTTGGTTCGAGTCCAATAATCGGCTCACACATTCACACCCGGAGCACCCGGAAAACCGCTTCTCACGTCGTGAAAGCAGTTTTCCGGGTTTTTTGCGTTTGGGGGTCTCGGTTCTCCACGACGCGAATCATGGGGTTTCCTACGCGAGTAGCGATACCCATTACGCTACCTGGTTTATGACCACAAAATTCGTGCTCCGTGTCCAGAAGATGGACGCTGCCGGGCGATGCCCGGTGTATCTGATGGCCTACTTTGATGGCCTCCGCCTCGTTCATTCGACGGGCGAAAAATGTAAGCCGGCGGACTGGAACGCTGACCGGCAAAAGTTTCGGGCCTCCTACCCACTCGCGGAGGAAGCCAATATGCTGCTCACTCGGCTAACAGCGGAGGCCTTGGCGTGGTGGCGCAAGCTACGGGCTGCAGGCGAAACTGCCACGCTGGAAGGACTAAAGGCAGCGTTGCGGCCAGCTCCCGCACCTGAGGCAGTGGTAATCAAGCAAGAATCGGTGACGGTGTGGTACGACGAGTACCGGCGCTCGATGAAGGCGCGGGGGTATGCGTTCGAAACGCTGCGCCACAACTTGGTTACCCGCAACTGGATGGCCTGCTTTGAGAAGTGGGCCGGGGTACTGCTGGACCCAACGACCTACAACATGGCCCTGCACGACCGGCTGATGGTGTACCTGCGGGAAGAAAGAAAGCTGGCGCCTAACTCGGTGGCCACGGCCATCAAGGACCTGAAAACGTTTCTGCGGTGGCTGCGGGATGAACGTGGCGTTGCCGTAGGGATTGAAATAAGCAAGCTGGTGATAAAGTCGTTTGACACCCCGAAATTGTATCTAACAGCTGCGGAACTGGACCGCATTGCCTCGGCCATGCTGCCGGCCAACCTGGTGCCCACGCGGGATATATTTCTGTTCTGCTGTTATACCGGGCTGCGGTACTCGGATGTATCGGGTCTGCACCGAGGGCACCTGCACGAATGGGACGGCGGGCGGCTGCTGAAGCTGATGATGAGCAAGACGCGGGCCGGGGTAAGCATCTATCTAACGTCGGCGGCCTCGGCCATTCTGGACAAGTACGACGACCCCGAACGGCTGAAGCTGCTGCCGGTGCACCCGAACCAAGTAATGAACAAGTACCTGAAGCGGGTGGCCAAGCTGGCGGGGCTGACGGGGGCGGCCGACCTGGTGAGCACGGAGAGCGGCGGCATCGTGCGGGCGGCGGTGCCCAAGTGCGAGCTGGTGACGATGCACACGGCCCGCCACACATTTGCCACGCAAAGCCTGCTGCGCGGGATGCCGGTGGAGGTGCTGCAGAAAGTGCTTGGACACAAGAAGGTGCAAACTACCCTCATCTACGCCAAGATTATCGAGGATTTCCAGCACCAGACCATGCGCCGCATTTGGGACGGTCAATTAGGGGAAATGGACAGCGCCGGGGCCCGGTCTAACCAGATTTGCGACGTAGCGCCGGCGGTGGCGTGAACATAGCCTTGCACCAGCACCACCCGCCCCTTCAGCTTGGCGGGTGGCAGCTGGAGCTTGCTCACCAGCTCAGGCTTGACGACAACCAAAAGGGGGCACTTGGGCCCGGTGCGGTCAAGACTGAGCACGCAGAGGTTGGCGCGCTCGGTGCGGAAACCGACGACCGTAGCCCGGACGTGGACATACTGGCCGGGGCGCTTGGCTGCTTCGGCCGCTGTCAACTCTGGCGGTGTCGTCGAGGCGGCAAGTCCAAGACCTGCTATTGCCAACATCATAAAACGCTGCACCTTCAACCATGGGCGCGTGTGAGCGGAGCCGGCGAAGCTGCAGCTATGCTTCATCCATACTTTAGCCATGCTTTAGCTACGGTTCAGGGCACGGGAAACCTCGGCCTCGGGGAGGTGGGTGAACTGGCAGAACTCAGCCACGGACACGTAGGCACGGGCAGGCTTATCGAAGTGCTTGCGGATGCGCTGCAGCAGGACCTTGGCGGTGCTGTATTTGGTGCCGATTAGCTGGGCTGCCTCCTTCGGGCAGATGCAGACCTGGGGCATAATGGGAGGGTTTTGGGTAAAAGTGGCAGGCTAAGATACAACCGCTAAAACCGGGCCGTAGGTTCGGCCCATGTTGTGTAAACGGATTATTTCGAGGGTGAGCGGGCTCGCATTGGCGGGGCTGTTGGCGGGGGGCTGCATTGGCAGCCGGTCCGATGACTTCTCGGTCTCGTCGCTGACCGTGCGCGCCGCTGCCGCCGCGGAGGCGGCCCGCGTTGTGCGCGTCATCGACGGTGACACTTACATCGTGCTCTCGGGCTCCAGCACCTACCGGCTGCGGCTGCTGGGCGTGGATGCGCCGGAGCAGGACCAGGCGTTTGGGCCGCAGGCTACGGACTCGGTGGCGCGGCTGCTGGCGCCGGGGCGGGTGGTGCTGGTGGCGCGGGCCGGCCTGGACCTCTACGGCCGGACGCTGGGGGCGGTGCTACTGCCGGTGTCGACGGTGGCCGCGGCGGGCCGCGCGGTGCCGCTGGATTCGCTGCTGGTGGTGCGGGGCTGGGCTTGGGCCTACGACCCGAGCCGGACGGTGGCGGGGCGGGCACAACAGCAAGTGGCGGCGCAGCGGGACAGGCGCGGGCTGTGGAAGTGCGGCGTAAGCCAAGCCGTGCTGCCCAAGCTGTGGCGGTCCTTCAATTCTGAAATCAAGCGGCGCTACCGGGTTGGCTGCACCTGGTAACAAAGCCGCGCAAGTGAAAGCAGCCGGGTTCTTACTCTCATTTTTTATCCCCTTTTCTCATGGCCTCTCAAACTGGCATTCTGGGACTGCAAGGCACGGTAGGCGGCCTTGTCTTCTCCAAAAACGGCACTGTCCGTCAAAAACCCGCCTCCAACAAAGCGGCCTTCTCTGGCTCGGCCAGCATGGCCCGTACCCGTGAAAACGCGGCTGAATTTGGCTTGGCGGCCAAGTACAGCAAGCTCTTGCGCGACTCGCTGCGCGTGGCTATTTCGGCGGCCAGCGACAGCCGCGTGACCTCGCGCCTCACGCAGAAGATGCGCGAGCTTATCGGCCTCGACGACACGAACGACCGGGGCCAGCGCGTGTTCGACGCTTCGAACTCGGCCCCGTTGCTCGGCTTCAACTTCAACGCCGGGGCCGGCATCGGCCAGACCATGTACTTCCCCTATGAAGTATCGGGCGCCGGCGCGGACGTGACGATGCGCATTCCGGCGCTGAATCCGGCCAGCGACATTGCCGCACCGCAGGGTGCTACGCACTTCGAGGTGGTGTTTGCCGCCTCGGAGCTGGACATGGAGGCGCTGACCTACACGAACGGCGTGGTAGCGGCTCCGCTGGGCATTCTGCCGCTGAATGGCGCGCCGCTGGCGAATCAGGCGGTGGTGGCCACCTTCCCCGCGGCCCCGGCTGATGCTTCGCTGGTGGTGGGTGTGGTTGGCATCAACTTCTACCAGCAGATTAATGGCAAGTTCTACCCGCTGAACAACAACAGCACGAACCCCCTGGCCATTGAGTACGTGGCCTAGCCTTCGGGCACTTTGGTACAGAGCGGCCGGCCACTAACGGCCGGCCGCTCTTTTTTCCACTCCTTACTTTTTGCTAGTTATGGCACTTACAGCCTATCAAACCCAATTCAAGCGGCGCATGAAGCGCGCCATTAAGCTCCGCGCCAAAGCCGATGCCAAGGCCCGGCGCTATGCTCAACTGTTGGCCGACTCCATTGGAGCGGCCGAGGACGCCGCCGCGCAGATGAATGCGCTGAACCAGCTCTACAACGTGGACGTGAGCACCTACACGCTGCTTACGCAGGCGCTGCACGCCAATGGCGTGAAGGGTGCCCTGGTGGACGAGCTGGGAAACAGCACGCCCGGCGAAGAACTGGTGCTCTTCAACCAAGTGGCGGACGGCAACGGCGGGCAGCCGCTGCCGGACAATCCGCTGTTTGGTGAGCTGGTGGCGGGTACGCCCATCACTCCCCCGGCGCCGGCTGATGCGGCTCCGGCCAAAGCACAAGTGGCAGCTGACTAAGCAGAGGCTAGAGCCGCGCTGCCTAATCAGCTGTTGCAAGCAAATGAAAAGGCCGGCTTCCTTCGTTGGGAGCCGGCCTTTTTGCGTGTGCTGCCGTGCGGAGCCTTATAGGAGGAAAGCCGCACGGGCGCCCTGTTTAGCTGCCTCCAGCGAGGGATAAGTGGCCGTGGCAATTTCGTATTGGTCTTTGCGCGCGGTGGTGTTCTGCACGTACTGCTGGGTGGCCAACTGGCCCAGCACGTTTTCGGCGACTACGATGCTGACCTCACGCACACCGGCCTTAAATGCCCGAATGTTCCAATCGGTGGTAAGCCAGTCTTGTACGGGTTTGGGGATGGCACCCATGCGGCGCACGTCGCCAATCCAGCCCCACGGGTGCTCAGCGGTGGCGTGGGCCTCGTAGTACGCCAACCCGGTTTCCATGATGTTTATAAATTCCGCTCGGTTAGCGAAGCCGTGAAACTGGACGATGACACAGGGAACAAGGGCGTCGACCAGCACGGAGCCATAGGATTCGGAAAGTATAACTTCGTCGGGCATGGCGTGGCGCTGGTTTTCTTCAAAGGTAAGGTCGGCCGTAGCAGTCATGCGTGGCGGCAACTTCAAGCAGGGGCTACCTTCGCAGCTCCTTCAACTACGCTTCCCTTGGCTGTCGCGGTTTGCAGCAAACGGACAACCTTGGATTCCTGGTGATGACAGAACTAACAAACGGCTTCGGCAAAGTGTACCTCACGACGGAATTTGATGAGGCGAGCGGTTGGGTGTACAACAACTGGGTGGGGTATCAAACGCAGCCAGGAATCATTGTGGGCGCAGACGCCTGTTTGATTCCGCTGCAAAAAATGCCTGCGCGTACCTGCTCAACGACAACCGGGAAGTGGTGGGGCCCTGGGACCACGCCGTGGAGTGGATTGTGACGGATTGGGCGCCGCGGGCCCTGGCCATCGGCTTGACCTACTTCGCCAACGTGGTCAGCCCCGACTCCATGGCGGCGCTGTCGGCCGAATCGATGCGCCTGGGGTTGGATGGGAAACTGCACATGCGCATGTTTGGCAACATGGAGGAGGCCAAGGCATGGCTGCGTGAAGCGCAAATGGAAGCGGGGCAGAAGTAACTTGCCAGCTCCCCAGTGGAAACCGCGCGGTATGGCAGCTAAGCGGCTTGTAGCTCCTCTTCGCGGTAGCAGTCCCAATAGCCGTTGTCGAGGTAGTAGACGTTGATGCGCTGCACAAGGCCCGTGGCGGGGTGGCGCTCTTTGGTCTGGCCGCGCCAGGTAATGGCGGCGGGGGCGCTGAAAGTGGGCTGCACGCGGTGACCGATGCCGAACGCGAAGGCCTGGGCGGTCGGCAAGGCAACGGGCGCCTCTTCCTCGGGTTCGGCAACGGCTCCGCGGGCAGCAGGGGCCTCGCAGGCCTGCTCGTGCCAGGCCAGTAGGTCGTGGCAGATGGGGCACAGCTCGGCGTCGGTGGCGGCTTGGTAGTCGGCTTGCGGGTCGTCGGTTATGAAGTCGGTGGTTCCGTCCAGGTCGGGCGCCTGGGCGGGGTCTAAGGTCACGGTGCGGGTAGCTGATTTCGGCATTTTAGTGGGGATGGATAGCGCAATAGGGAGTGAAACCAATGCCAATTTAGATAGCACCGAATGGCTCGGCAAATTCCAGCTTCAAATTTATTATGCTGCTCATCAACTTTGATACCTCTATATTATAGATAATTACCAACGTGTTATGCGCTTGTTGGAAAAGTTTTTGGCCTGAGTGTCAGGCGCAAATGCCAATTCGGTTAGCCACCGCATAAACTAATATAATTAGCAGGCGTTTATTTGGGGGTTCAACCCATCCTACTCGCCTTATGCACGACGTCCTGCTTATCCCGGTGCTTGAAGCGCCGATGCCTGCCTTCCTGCCGGTGTTCAGCTACCGGGTACCCGCTGGATTCCCCTCGCCGGCCACCGATGAGCTGGAGGGTGAATTCAATCTAAACCAGCTGCTGTTTCGGCACCCTTCGGCCACGTACATGATTCGCGTGGCGGGCGAGAGCATGAGCGGAGCCGAAATTCATGCCGGCGACTTGCTGGCGGTCGACAAACACCTGGAGGCCGACCACGGGCACATTGTGGTGGCCGTGCTGGATGGCGAGGTGACGGTGAAACGCCTGGAGCGCAAAGGGGAATCGTGGTGGCTGGTGCCGGCGAATCCGGCCTTTAAGCCCTACCAGATTCGGACCGGGGAAGAACTGTTTATCTGGGGCGTGGTGACGCATGTTGTTCACGAACTGCTGCCGGGCCGGCTCGCTGCCCTGCTTCATAGCCGCGACTAAGGATGTTCGGGCTGGTGGATTGCAACAACTTCTACGTGAGTTGTGAGCGGGTATTCATGCCCCGGCTGGAAGGAAAGCCGGTGGTGGTGCTGTCGAACAACGACGGGTGCATTATCTCGCGCTCGGCCGAAGCGAAGGCGCTGGGGCTGAAAATGGGGGACCCTTATTTTCAGGTGAAAGACTTTTTGAAGCAGCACAACGTGCAGGTGTTCAGCTCAAACTACACGCTGTACGGGGATATGTCGCGGCGCGTGATGACGTACCTGGGCGCATCGGTGCCGGGGGTGGAAATCTACTCGATTGACGAGGCTTTCCTGGACCTGGGCGGCCTGGAACAGCATTTGACGCCGTATCTCGGGCACCTGACCGACTTGGCCCAACGGCTGCGGGCGGGCGTGAAGTCTCATACCGGCATTCCGGTGTGCGTGGGCGTGGCGCCGAGCAAGACGCTGGCCAAGCTGGCCAACCGGCTGGCCAAGAAAGATGCTTCGCTGGGTGGGGTGCTGTACCTGGACTCGGCCGAGCGGCGGGCCTGGGCGCTGAAGCAGGTGGCGGTGGGCGACGTGTGGGGCGTGGGCCGGCAGTACGCGCAGAAGCTGACGGCGGCGGGCGTGGACTCGGCGGCCGACCTGGCGCGGGTGTCGGAGGCCTGGGCGCGCAAGCACCTGGGCGGCGTGGTGGGGGCGCGGCTGGTGCGCGAGCTGCAGGGCTACCCCTGCGCGGGCTTGTCGCCGAGCGAGGACGGGACGCTGCGCCGGCAGAGCATCAGCCACTCGCGCACGTTTGGGCGGCCGTTGCGGGAATGGCCGTCGGTGCTGGGGGCGGTGTCGGCGTTCGTAGCCCGGGCGGCGGAGAAGGTGCGCAAGCAGGGCGACCTGGCCCACGTGCTCACGGTGTCGCTCAGCAAAAGCCGGTTTGGGCCCGATGCGGGCGGGCACTCGCGCTCGGCGGTGCTGACGCTGCCGATGGCCACCAGCGACACGCGCGAACTGACGGCCCGGGCCCGGCTGCTGCTGGGGCGGCTGTGGGAACCGGGCGGGCAGTACGTGAACGCGGGCGTGGTGCTGTCGGGGCTGGAACCTCCGGGGGCGCAGCAATTGGGCCTGTTTGCAGAAGCCCCGCCGCTGGTGACCGGAGCGGCCGACGTGCGCAGCGCCAAAATGATGGCGGCGCTGGATGGCTTGAATTCGCGCTTCGGGCGAGGGACGGTGCAGCTGGCGGCCTCTATGGCGCCGAAAGCCGGCGAGCCGGCGCCCTGGAAGGGGCAGGCGGCGTGGCGCACGCCGGCCTACACCACGCGACTGGAGGACCTGTTGGTGGTCTACTAACTTTTTACGGGCTGGCTGGCGGCTGGCTTTTTCTTCTACCCTTTATTCTTAACTGCTATGCAACAGTTCTTGCCAGACGCGGAATCTATCACGGAGTTTTGTGGACCTTATGAGGCCCGCGGTTTCAAATTTGAAGTGGTGCTGTCGCCTCATTTGGGCGGCTACGGGCTGCGCATGCAGTTCGGGGAAGGCAGCTCCGTTTCTCCCATATTCCCATTGCCGGCTTCGGAAATGGACAGCCCGGAAGCGGCGGCGCGGTGGATGGCGCACCTGCGCGACGAGCAGCTTAGCCAATTCTCGTACTTGCTGAGGCAATGACCACGCTGCGCTGGTTAATTAAGCCCGGCGTCCGAATACATCTTTTAACACCTCGGGCAGCCACTCACCGGTCGCCAAGGACAAGGTGTCGGCATAAGTAAAGAATCGGGCTTCAAAGGTTTCTTCCCCGTCTGGCCTTGGCGTGCCGGCGACAATGCGGGCAGCGTAAACGGTCATGACGTAGGCCACCTCGTCCCCGTTTTGGTAGTTCACCCGGAAGTTCGGCCCACCATAAACGCCCAACAGTTCGTCTACTTCTACCTGGCAGCCGGTTTCCTCTTCCATCTCACGGATTGCGGCCTGCTTCGGGTCCTCGTCTACTTCCACCATGCCGCCCGGGGCCACCCACACGTTGTGATTAGCGTGACGAACCAGCAATACTTTTCCATCCGCGTCAAATGCCAGTATGGTTACAGAAGGCAACAGCAGGAGGTCGGGACCCACTTTGTTTCTGAGGTTTTTGAGATAGGGGGACATGGGGTCAAGCAATGAACGTAAGCCGGGCATAAACTACGACAGCCGACCATTTTTCCGCCGGCACGGTTCAGCGAGCCCCTTGCCGGACGCAGGCCTTCAGCAGCCGCTCGTACTTTTTGCGGCCCTGTTCGAGGAGGCCAGGGGCCGGCGTTACTTCAAACTGCCAGACCTCGAACGGGCTTTTTTTCTGAACACCAATGATAATGAAGCGGGCGGCGCTTAGCAGGTCGGAGTATAGGGCGGCTTGGCGGTCGTAGTCGTACTGCTCGATGGTGGCGACAAAGTGGGCATAATCCTGGGCGCTGGTGGTTTTGAAGTCGACTAGCACACGCCGGCCCGTTTTGGGGCTGGTGATTAGCAGGTCGGGGCGCACTTTCACGGTGAGGCCGGTGGCCTCGTGGGTGGCGGTGTGGGTCTGCTCGGCCTGGCCTCGGTAAAGGAGGTCCCGGCAAAAGCGTTGGCGGCGCACGGCGGCGGCCAGTTCCTCTATCTGTGCCCACGGTACGCGCTGGGTGGTGCGCTGGTACTGGTCGGGCTCCAGTACCGCCGTGTGGAAGTGGCTGCCGAAAGCCAGGGCCTGCGGGTTGGGCTGGCGGGTGATGCCGAGGGCCCGGTTTTTGGCTTCGGTTAGGTCCGTGTTGGAAAGGAAGGGCAGGGCGCGGTGGGCTTCCTGCGTCAGGCCGGCGTGGTGGCGGTGGTTGGTGAACATGGCGGCGTTTAGGGAATTGCGGTTTGGAATGGGGCTATTGGTAGCGGTCGATGATGCAGGCCAGGCGCTGGCCTTCGTCGGCGCGGTGCAGCCAGATGTGGGAGCCGCCGCAGCCGACTTCGTAAGCCGGCTCGGGAAACAGCCGGCGCACGTCGGGGGCGAGGTCGCGCACGTCGGCCAACGGGGCGGTGGTGGTGACCAGTTGGGCCAGCTCGGTGAGGCGGGCGGCTTCCTCGGGGGAATTGGGGGCTTGCTCCTGGCGGAGTTCGGGGAGTTGCAGCATGGGAATGGAAATGAAGCGGTGAGGAATTGAGCCGGGCCGTGGGCCGCTAGCTCTGGCGGTATCGTCGAAGGGTGCCGCCGATTCGGACGGGGCCAGCTGTGGCGGTGCTGGCCCCGCCCGGTGGTTAGGCAGCCGCGGCCGGCGCGTCTTCGGCGGCTTCGAGCTGCTGCCCCAAAGGGGTCACTTGGTCCTCGGCCTGGGGCACGGTGTAGCCGGCGCTGGTCTTGATTTCGGCCAGGCCGGTGTAGGTTTCTTCGCGCCAGATGGGGAAGTCCTCGGCAAACTCGCACAGGGCCTGCACCTCGGCCGGGTCGGCGGGCGTGTAGCTGAATTGGGCGATGTAGTAGGTGGCCGTTTTCTCGTCCTTGATGGTCTGCTTCTTCTCGGCCGTGATTTTCACCTTCACGTCGGCCAGGGTCAGGTCGTCGTAAAACAGTGGCTCGATGAGGCGGTATAGGTTCTCGACGCTGTAGCCGTGGAAAAGCACGGCGCACACGGCGCCTTTGGCGTCGACAAAAAACAGCTCGGCCCACGTTTTGCGGCCCATGTTTAGGATGTTGTCGGAGAAAATGCGCCAAGCCAGGGGCACAAATTCCAGCGAGTTGCCAAGCGGGGTGATGCCGCCGATGTTGAACTGGCCGGCCTTCGCGTCGAAACGAATCTGGCGTGGATGGCCAGCCAGGTAGCGGAAGCGGCTCGTTTCGGTGACTTCGCCGCTGGCCTCGTCCACGGTGGGCGTGAGGTAGGCGCGGGTGGGCGGCGGGGTGATGGTCAGGGATGCATCAGGGGCGGCGGCTGCGGCACCTGCGGCGGTGGTTTTGGGAGTTGCCATGTGGGCGGTGAGTGGGAAGTAAAAAAGCGGGGCCAGTTGTCGGCCGGCCCCTACGCCGTTTTTGGTTAGCGGAATTGCTTGTCGTGGCAGAGGATGGCGCGGCCCACAATGCAGTCGACGCCGCGGGCGGCGGGCTGGTGCTGGTGCCAGAGGTAGGTAGCCAGCAGATTGAGGTAGGCCGGGTGGCGGAACTTGCCTTCGTCGTCGATTATCAGAATCAGCTCGGGCGTGAGGCGCACCACGTCGACGGTCTGGCAATCGAGCATGGCGTATAGCTCGGGTAGCTTGAAATTCTTGCCGTTGGCCGGGCTGACCGGCTGCGGCTGGGCGCTGTGCGGGTCGAGCAAATGGGGCTGGTAAGTAGTAGCGGTGGCAGGCATCAGAATGCGGTTTTAAGAGTTGAAAAGCTGGCTATAGGGGAGCGTAGGCCACGGTGCCGGGGTAGGCGTGGGCGCTGGCATGGAAAAGCTGCACGGCGGCGGCCAGCGCCTCGTAGCAGCTGCCGCCGGTGGCGTGGTATTGGCTGGGGCAGCCGGCGCCCGCCGGGGTGTAGATGGTGATGTTGTAGCGGGTGCCCTGGGCGAAAGCGTAGCCGCTCACCGAGCAGCCGGGCAAGGGAAAGCAGGCGGCGGCAACCTGCTGAAAGCTGGGAGCGAGGCAAGCGGGCATGGTGGGGGCAGAAGGGGCCCGCGCGACGGGGCGCGGGCCGGTGGCTACTGAATGGGGGTGCCGTACCTGGCGGCGTACCTAGCGCGGGCGGCTCTTTCGGCGGCGGCCCTGGGCGTGGCGTGGTAGGCAGCGGCGGCAGCGGCATAAGCGGCGCGGGCGGCCTGACGGTGGCGGGCGGCGGCTAAGAGCTTGCGGAAACGGCCGGGGCCAAAGTCATTATCCCGAATTTCCCACAGGGCCCGGTCGGCGTAGTATTTGACCGACTGCGCGCGGGCCAGCACCTCGTAGGGCGTGAGCTGGGCCGGGGCCGGCATGGGGGCCGCCCCCACTGCGGGAGCGGCCGGGGCGCACGGGCTAAGCAGCATGAGCCACCAGCTGGGGAGCGGGGGAATAGCAGCACCGGCACTGGCCTAGCGCGTCGCGCCCTTCCTCGCACACGACGCAAACCACCTCGGGCGCTGGCTCCTGTGCTGGTGCGCCGCTAAATGCCTGCTCTGCCGCCGACAACACGCGGGCGGCGTGGCCCTCGGCGGCCTCGGCCAGCATGACTACCCCGGCGGCCTGCTCTTTGGCGGCCTGCGTGTAGTGAGCCACGGCGGCGGCAATGGCCGCGAATGGGCACGAAAGACCGCAAGCGAAGTGCGAGACCCAACCGTGCTCCGTGCCGGCCTGCGCGACGAAATAGTGAACTCCGTACTGCGGGCGGGCGGCGCTGCCGGTGATGCTGACGTGAACGCCGGCGGCATGAAGTGCGGGACCACACCAAGCGGCGGCGGCCAGCTCTGCGAATTGGAAATGAGTAAACATGACCTGTAGGTGATAGGTGGTGAAATGCACTGCGACGCGGGCCGGGCCCTGCGCGCGCCGCTGGCGCAAAGCGCCGGGGGCCTCTCCCCCGACTACTATACAAATATACGCTAAATGTGCGCTAATGATACACTTATTGATAATAATAGTTATCCACATTTTACACATAAGTGCGCTAATATTTCGTAACTTGCAGTATGGAAAAAGTGCAAAGCGAAGGCGGCGCCGGCAAGGGAATGACGGTGGCGGTGGTGGGCAGCCGTGGCATAGCAGCGTGCCCCGCCCTGCTGGCCCGGCTGCGCGAGCTGGCCCCCGACCAAGTGGTGAGCGGCGGCGCAGCCGGCCCCGATACCCTGGCCGCTGCATGGGCACTGGCCAACGGGGTGCGCCTGCGCGTGCTGCGGCCAGACTATACCGCCCACGGCGGGGCCGCGCCCCATGTGCGGAACCGGGCAATAGTAGCCGCTGCCAACCTGGTGCTGGTGGTGTGGGACGGCCAAAGCCGAGGCACGCTGAGCGCCGTCCGTGCCGCTGCTGCCCTGGGCCGGCGCTGCGAGTGGCTGGCGGCCCCGGCACCTGGCGCGGGGCCAGTGCCGGGCGGGCTGGGCCTATGAGGCCCGCACCGCTGGAACTGGCGGCGGTGGCCACCAGCAAGCCCCCGACCCAACAAACACTAAATGCCCTTGGCCAGGGGGAGCGGGGGCCGGCCTTGAGGCCCCCGGTGCGCGCGCAGCCGCACCACAGCCCGAAGGGCACCTTATGAGGGCGTAGCGGCCGGCTTCCGGCTGCGGAGCCCGAGGCAATGCAGAGTGGAATGGAGCATATTACGGGGGTGCGGGGGACTCCCCGCTGAGCACCGGCCCGCAGGGCACCTAATTCAGCCAGGGGCCGCTAGTGCCGCTGTAGCTGCCTGTGTCGCATCAGGCCGCGCCCTGGCCTTAATACCGTCGAATCAGACGCTGCTCCAGCTGGCTTTTGTGGGTGCGTGGGGTACGGCCAGGGGGCCGCGCATGAGAAGTGCTGACCAACGGGAGGCGCTGACCTTGCGCATCGGCAACCTGGGCCGGCGCGGTGGGCTGGCGTATGGATGCTTTGGGGGTGGGTAGACAGAGGCCGGCCGAATGGAGCGACGGGCTGCCGGCAAGCGGAGGCACGCAGCGCAGTCCGGCCGCCCGTCGCGGAATGAGGTGGGCCGGGGCGCGGGTTTGCGGTAGGGGCTGCTGGCCGACCGTCGGGAGGCGTGCTGCCCCGCTGACGGTGATTCTGGGGCTTCCTGGTCTCTGGTGGCGGGTGGGGAGAGGCTGGCCGACCATGGGGAGGCGGGCCGGGGCGGTGGCTTTGGTAGGGGCGGCTGGCTGACCAGCGGGAAGCGTGACGCCCCGTTGGCGGTGGTGCTGCAGCTTCACAGAATCGGGAGTAGGCGGGTGGGTAGAGCGCGGGACGAGGCGGAGCGTCGGGGCGGAGGGCCCATAGTGAGCGATGGAGCGACCAACGGGAGAGAGGGAGCGAACGGAGGGCTCCGCAGCCCCGATGCGAAGCCGCGGCCGGCGCGGGCGGTGGGTTGTGGTAGGGGCTGGCGGCGCTTTTTTGGGCGCGGCCTGCCCCGCTGCCGGGCCGTAGCTGGCGAGTCGCTGAGCCGCTGCCGAAATGTGCAAGGGATGGGAAGGGCGCGCCCAGCGGGCGCGGTGCGCAGCACGGAAGCGAAGCGCACCCCTGGACAGCCCGACCCCCGGAGCGACCAACGGGCGCGGAGGGGGATGCACCCAAAATAGTTATATCCCGCAGAAGTTGAAATCAGCTCGACGCAAAAGATAAAGATGCCGTATTATTGTATATAAGTGCGCTAAACATTCGCGCACTTATTTATACCATGTTATTCAGCAGCTCGAAACTTGGCCACATTGGCCAGATAATTAGCACCGGCGCGGTCTGGGAAATCGGTACCTCGGCCTTCACCCCTCCTACTGCCAACGAAATCGAAACCTTCGTGCACGTCGTGATTCAAGTGGTGGTGGGCATCGTGACGATTTATGCGACCGTGCGCAAGATGTTCCAGAAGCCGGAAACGGTGGTGAAGCTGCCGGCCGTGGGTGCGGTGGTGGCGCCGCCCGTTGTGCCGGCTCCTGCGGCCGTTGACCCCACTCCTGCCGATGCTGGCCATGTCGCCGAGTAAGCCTGCAGCCGCTGGCGCCGCGCTGCCGCCTCGGCGTTGGGTGCCCTCGCTCACGCCGGCGCAGGTGCAAAGCCAGGCGGTACGGCTGCGGCAAGCGGTGCCGAGCCTGGCGGCGGCATACTCGGAGGCGCTGCGTCGGTGGGTGGGTGACCCGGTGCTGCGGCTGGCCGGGCTGCCCATCATCACGGAGTGCTACCGGAGCCCGGAGCGTCAGGACGAGCTTTACAAGCAAGGGCGCAGCAAGCCGGGGCCGGTGGTGACCTACAAGCGCGGGGGCGAATCCAACCACAACAAGGTGCCTACGCCGGCGCTGGACGTGGCGTTTCTGCTGGCTGATGGGTCGGTGTCGTGGTCTGGGCTGTTGCTGAGCAAGTTTGCGCGGCTGATGAAGGCGGCCGATGCGCGGGTGCATTGGGGCGGCGACTGGCCGGGGTTTAAGGACCGGCCGCATTTTGAGGTGTAGGGGGGAAACGATGCGAGCGGGCCGGCGGGTCCGCTCGGGTTGGGTTGCAGCAGGAGCTGGCCGGGTGGACTACGCCGCCGAAACCGCCGCTAAAAGTGCTGCTGTAGGATGGCCTCGACTTTTTCTTGGGTGAGGGGCTTGCTGACCAAGCCGGCGATTGGCAATTCCTGGAGGCGGGCCAGGTCGCGGGGGTGCAGGGAAGTGGTGAGCACGACGATGACCGGAGTGTGGTGCTGGGCCAGGGGCAGGCGCTGGTAGGCCTCGATGAATTCGAGGCCGTTCATGACGGGCATGTTCACGTCGAGCAGCACGAGCACGGGGCAGGCGGGTGCGCCGGGCGCGGGGCAGGCCCGGGCCAGGGCGTCGAGGGCCTCGCGGCCGTTTTCGGCCACCAGCAGGTGTTCGGCCAGGCCCATGCGGTCGAGCAGCAGCTGGTTGAGGAAGTTGCTGGTCGTGTCGTCGTCGACGAGAAGCACGCTGGGGAGGCGGGGCATGGGAAGGGCTGGGTGCCCGCAGGGTACGGCCCTAGCCCGGAAAAGATGCCGTGAAGGTGGAGCCCACGCCCGGCTGGCTGTGCACGGCGACGGCGCCCCCGGCGTTTTCGACAATCTTTTTGACGATGTAGAGGCCGATGCCCGAGCCCTCGACGTGGGTGTGCAGGCGCTGAAACATGCCGAAGAGCTTGGCCTGCTGGGCGGCGTCGAGCCCGAGGCCGTTGTCCTGCACTTCGAGGACGGCGGCGCCGGCCGGCGTGTGGTAGGCCCGCAGGTGCACCACGGGGGCGCGGTCGGGGGCGCGGTACTTGACGGCGTTGCTGAGCAAGTTGTACACGAGGCTGCGCAGGTTTTTGGGCGCGAGCGGCAGGGTGGCGCCGGGGGCGGCGTCGAGGCGCAGCTCGGCCCGGGCGGTTTCCAGGAGCGGGGCCAGGTCGAGGCGCACGGCGGCCACCACGGCGACCAGGTCGGCCACGCCGGCGGGCTGCAGGTGGGCCTGCTGCAGGGCGCTGATGTCGGCGAGCTGCGCCAGGGTGAGCTGGAAGCGGGCCACGGAAGCCTCCATCATGGCCAGCAGGCGCGGCACCAGGGCGGTGGGCTCGGCGGGGGTCGGCAGCTGGTCGCGCAGGGCCTGGAGCAGGCCTTCGATGTTGGTGATGGGGGCCTTGAGGTCGTGCGAGGCGGTGTAGATGAAGTTGTCGAGGTCGGCGTTGGTGCGCGTGAGCTGCTGGTTGGCTTCGGCCAACTCCCCGGCCAGGGCCCGGGCCTGGGCCCCTCCTTCTTCCACCACGCGCCGGGCCTGCACCTGGTCGGTGACTTCGTGGGCAAAGGCGAGCACCCCGTCCACCGCGCCTTGGGCGTTGCGCCGGGCCTGGTAGGTGAAGGTCCAGTAGATTTCCTCCAAGGGGGCGCCGTCGTGGCGGGCCAGCATCAGGGGCACTTCCTGGGCCACGTAGGAGTCGCCGGTGCCGTACACCTGCTGCAACAGCGCGGGAATGGGCGTATCGGCCAGCTCGGGCAGGGCTTCGAGCAGGGGCTTGCCGAGCAGGTCGCGGCCGGGGAAGATGCGTTGGTAGGCGGGGTTGACGAGCTGAAACACCAGCGCGGGCCCGCTGAGGATGACGATGGGGGCCGGCGCATCCATGAACAGGCCGTGCAGCTGCTGACGCTCGGCTTCGCGCTGCTGGCGGGCGAGCACCTGTTCGGTGACGTCGTAGGCGAAGATGGTGACGCCGGCAATGCGGCCGTCTTCGCGGTAAGCCTGGTAGGTGAAGCTGTAGTACGCCGTGCGGGGCGCCTGGCCGGGAGGTGGGGCGGCCACAAAGGGCATTTCGGCCCCGAAATACGTTTCGCCGGTGCGGTACACGCCGTCGAGCAGGGCCAGGAAGCCCTGGGCCTCAGCCTCGGGCAGGGCCGCGGCGTAGTCGAGCCCGAGCAGCGGGCGGCCGGGGAAGAGCTGCTGAAAGGCGGGGTTGGCGTACTCGAAGCGGTGGCCGGGGGAGCGCAGCAGCGCGACGAGGGCCGGAGTTTGCTCAAAGACGTGGTAGAAGGCCTCGCGCTCGCGGGCCAGGTGCTGGGCGGCCGTCAGGGCTTCGGCCTGGGCGGCCAGGGCGGCCCGGATGTGCGCCTGCACGCGGACTTCGAGCTCCTGGTTGAGCTGCTGCAGCTGCCGGCGGGCCAGCACCTGCTCGGTGACGTCGTAGGAAAAGTCGAGCACGCCGTCGACCTCGCCCGCGGCATTGCGCAGGGGGTGGAAGATGGCGTTGATGAACACCGGCGGCCCCTGGCCGGCGGGGTCCGCGTCCAGGGTCAGGGCCAGCTCGTGGCTGATGAAGGGCTCGCCGGTGCGGTACACGTCTTCGAGCCGTTCGATGACGGCCTGCACGCCGGCCTCGGGCATGGCTTCGCGCACGGGGCGGCCGAGCAGGGCGCGGCCCGGGAAGTAGTCCTGGTAGCGCTGGTTGACGAGGGCGTACACTAGGTCGGGGCCGCGGTAGGCGGCCACCTGCGCGGGCAGGTGCAGGAGCACCTCGTAGAGGTGCTGGCGCTGCTGCTCGGCGTGGGCGCGGGCGGCTTGCTCGGCGGCCTGGGCCGCGCGCAGGGCTACTTCGACGGGCGTGCGGGGCTGGTCGGCGGTGTCGGTGAAGCTGACGAGCAGGCCCGCGCCGGAGCGGCGGGCGGCCAGGCGGTAGTAGTTGTCGTAGCCGTCGGCCTGGTAGTTGACGTTGTATTCGCGCGGCTCGCCGGTCTCAAAGGCCTCGACGTGGAACTGGAAGGTGCCGTGGGCGATGCTGTGGGGCCACTGCTGGTTGTGGGTCACGGTGGGCCGCTCGGGCATGGCCATCATGCGCTGGGCGGCGGGGTTGAGGTACTCGAAGGTGAAGTCGACTATCGCGCCCGAGCCGCCGGGGTCGTAGATGGGCGTGTAGAAAATGACGCCGGTGAGCGAGACGGCCAGCAGGTCGTTGAGCAGGGCATCGGGCGGGGCGATGGGCGCGAGGGAAGCGGCGGGCGTCATGGGCGGCGGTGGGGGCAGCGGAGGGGACAAGCGGGCGGTGCCCCGCACGGGCGGGGCCGCCACCCGGCGGGCCGAGGCGGCGGGCCGGGTCCCGAAGGTAGGCCGCCAGGCGTGGCTAAGCGCCGGGCGCGGCTAGGCCGCTGCGCCGCGCCGCTCCAGGGCCTGAAGCAGGCCGTCGATTTCGGCGGCGTCCGTGTCGATGGCGGAGAGGCCGGCGCGGGCCTCCTCGATGCGGCCGCGGCGGTACTGGTCGAGCAGGGCCTGGCCGCGGGCCAGCTGGCGGCGCAGGGCCGCGTCGAGCTGGGGCAGCTCGGCGGCGGCGGGGTAGCTGGGGCGCAGGTGCTGCTCGACCCACTGGTGCAGGGGGTTGGCGGGCAGGGCGCACAGGTCGGGCTCGGCGGGGCGCACGCCGTAGAGCACCGAGCGCAGGCGGGACTTGAACACGACTTGCTTGACGCGGGCTTGTTGAAATTCGAAGGGATTAAGCATCCGCAGGGGGAACCGGAATAGAAAGGAGCATGGCAGCGCCGGTGAAGAAAGGGACTGAAATTACGCCGACGCGGCCGACGAGCGGGCCTCCAGGGCCTGGCGGGCGAGCACGAGGGCGGTGACGTCGTAGGCGAAGATGGAGAGGCCCACGGTCTGGCCGTTTTCGCGGAAGGGCTGGTAGGTGACGTCGAAGTAGCGCGGCTCGGGCGCTTGCCCGGGGCGCTGCAGCGCAATGGGCAGCTCGCGGCCGTGGAAGGGCTCGCCGGTGCGGTACACGCCGTCGAGCAGGGCCAGGAAGCCCTGGGCCTCGGCCTCGGGCACGGCCTCGGCGAGGCGGTGGCCGACGAGCGCGCGCCCGGGCAGGAACTCGGCGAAGCGGGGGTTGACGAATTCGAGCACGTGGTCGGGGCCTTTGCTGATGCCGATGACGGCCGGCACCTGGGTGAAGAGGGAGTAGAAGGTTTCGCGCTGGGCCTGCACCTGCTGGTGGGCCTGGTAGGCCTGCTCGGCGAGCACGCCCTGCTGCTCGCCGGCCTCTAACAATTCGCGGACCAGTTCTTTCTGCTCGTGGATGTCGAGGCTCACGCCCACGCGCAGCTGCACCCGGCCGTCGGGGCCGAGGCGCGGGGTGGTGCGGCCGAGCATCCAGCGGTAGTGGCCGTCGTGGCGGCGCAGGCGGAAGTCGTACTGCACCTCGCGCAGCTCGGCCACG
The DNA here is from genome assembly GCF_016427455.1 of Hymenobacter miniatus. Classification (NCBI taxonomy): domain Bacteria; kingdom Pseudomonadati; phylum Bacteroidota; class Cytophagia; order Cytophagales; family Hymenobacteraceae; genus Hymenobacter; species Hymenobacter miniatus. The sequence continues at coordinate 377,077 of NZ_JAELXR010000001.1, read as the reverse complement.
CTCAGGTCGCGCTGGCGCAGCAGCACGGGCAGGTCGTCGGGGTGCACCAGCTCGGTCCAGCGCCCGTTGGTGAGCTCCTCCAGCGGGCGGCCGGTGAACTCGAGCCAGCGGGGGTTGAAGTACTCGGCTTGGCCGTCGGGGCGGGTGGTGGCCACGAGCACGGGCATGGTGTCGAGCACGAACTGGGCGTAGTGCTGGGCCTCGTCGCGCTCGCGCTGCAGGGTGGCCGCGCGCTCGGCGGCCTGCTTCTGCTCGGTCACGTCCTGGGGGCGCTGCAGGATGTAGAGCAGCCGGCCGTCGTCGTCGAGGATGGGGTAGTGGGTGAGCTCCCAATGGCGGACCACGAAGCCCCCGCCCTGCTCGGCGGGCCGTTCGAGGTCGTAGCGCAGGGCCTGGGTGTGGGGCTCCAGGTGGCGGCGCACGTGGTCCTGGGAGGCCTGCAGCTCGGCCTGCTGGCGGGGGTCGGGCACGGGGTAGGCCTCGAAGATGTGGCGGCCCGCCGACTCGGCTCGGGGGCGCAGCGAGACCTGCACGTGGGCGTCGGAGTTGTCGAGCACGGTGCCGTCGGGGGCGAGCAGCAGGTAGTTGTCGGGCAGGGCGCGGAACAGGCGCTGGTACTGAACGGGCAAAGCGGCGAGGGACATGGGGAGAAGCGGGCGGGAACAAAAAAGGCTTGTGGCGGGAACCGGGGCACTTGCTGCACCAAAAACGAAACCCTGGATGGGTAGAAAACGAAAGAGGAAGTTTTGGGTTTTGGTAACCAATTATTTTATTGTTCTGCGCCTGTTCCCTCCCGTTTATTCGTGGCCGACGCCCCCGCTTCCGCTTCCCTGTATTTTCACAACGCCCTGGGCCGGGTCGAGCTGGTCGACGACGCCTACGTGCGCATCGCCTGGCAGGCCGCGCCGATGGACAGCGCGGCGCTGCGGGCCGTGTACGAGCACGCGCTGCACCTGCTCAAGCGCACGGGCCTGACCAAAGTCCTGACCGACCACGGGCAGATGGCCCCGTTTCGGGCCGAAGACCGGGAGTGGATGACGCGCACCTGGGTGCCGCGGGCGGTGGCCGAGGCCGGCTACTCCCGCTGCGCCATTGTGGAATCGGCGCAGGCCTTCAACCGGCTGGGCACGCGGCACATGGTGCTGGAGTTGGGCACGAGCACGCTCGACGTGGCGTATTTTGGCGAGGCGGCGGCGGCCGACGCGTGGCTGCGGGCCGAGTGAGCGCTGGAATTGCTGAACAACCCGCGGCCGGGAATGCTTGTCTGCCGGTGCGCCCGCTTATTTTTTCCAACCAATGACGACGACTCCTACCCTGAACGAAGAACCCGCCATGCAGGCGGAAATTGCCGCGTTTGGCGCGGTGCTGGAACGGCAGGGGGTGCACGCGGCCCTGGGCTACCTGAACGGCCGCACGCCGCACCGCTACACGGGCGTGTACCGCTTCGACGGAGACACGCTGCGCAGCGAGGCCCTGTTTGACCGCAAACTGCCCGAGGTGCGGCAGGGCGCCGACGCGCCCCTGGCCGAAACGTACTGCTCGCTGGTGGGCCGCACGGAGGCGCTGGTGCAGATTCTGGACGCGGCCGCGGACCCGCAGGCACGGGGCATTGCGACGCCGGTGATTTCTTACTGCGGCGTGCTCATCCGCGACGGGCAGGGCAAGGCGTTCGGAACACTGTGCCACTACGATTTGCAGCGGTGCCAGGAGCGCACCACCGACCAGCCCCTGCTAGCAGCGGCGGCGCAACTGCTCTACCAGCGGCTGCGCCCGGCGGGGGCAAGCGAAACCGAATAGCGGGGCAAGGGGCTACCCGTCGCGGGTGGCGCGCATCAGGCCGGGCCTTGGGCGCGGCCCCGAGCTCGGGGGCGCTGAGTTGCTGGTAGAGGCCGAAGAGGAATTCGAGGCAGGCCAGCTCGGAGGGGAAGGGCTGGGGGCGGCAGCAGCGGTCGACGGCGCGGTCGAGGGCGGCGTGGGCGCAGGCCAGGGCCGGGGGCATGGTGGTGGGGTCGTAGAGGGCGGCGAGGGGTTCGCCGGGAAGGCGGCGCGGGCGGCCAGCACGGCCTCGGCGGCGTCGTGGTCGGGGCTGCTGCTGGGCAAGTTTGCGCGGCTGATGAAGGCGGCCGATGCGCGGGTGCATTGGGGCGGGGACTTTCCGGGGGACTTCAAGGACAGGCCGCATTTCGAGGTGCTGGGATAAGTCCGGGCCTCACGTTTTTTCACTCTTTACCCCTCTTTACTCATGAAACTCTGGCAAATACTCGTACACGCGGCCGTCAATGTGATTTTGCAGCTCGTGGATAAGAAGCGCGACCGGGCCGGTAAGTAGTTCAGGCCTAACACTATAAACAACGGGGCCGGCTGGCCGGGCGTGATGTCCGACTGGCTGGCCCCGTTGTTTAGCCTGACTTAGTTATTGCATGGCTACAACTTAGCTAGATATGCTACCAACTGGCTAGGATTATCAAAGTGCCTGCCTTTTGGCTGGCTTCCATCTCGCCAAATGAGGGTGCAGCCAGTTTTACCCATTCGCTTTGGTTGATAGTTAGGGGCCTCAACTGCATACTGACCCTCAACGACAAATGCAACACGTACTCGCTGTGACAGGTCGTGGATATCAGCCACGCCAAAGAGCTTGGTGGTCATGGCATCATTTAGAATATGCTTCCCCTTTGGGTCAATTGCCCAAATTCCTTTCTTACCTGCCCATAGTAAAAAGTCAGGATAGAATGCTGTTGTTCCTTCTCCTAAAATCGGAATAGGAATACCATACCCCCCATTCACTGGGTTACGGCACCATGTAAGTGCTAATTTATCAAGTGCCTCTGCTACCTCGGCTTCAAATGGGTTCAATCCGTTGTATTCACCATGAAGTGCATTGTCATACTGACGCACTGCATACTTAGCACGCTTAGCAGCGTCATCCGTTTTTAAATCGGGCGAAGACATTATAAACTCCTTGACCAAGTAAGGGTCGTCAGGCTCTGATTCTAAACGGAACTCGGCATTCAATAGCTGCTGCATCTGGGGCAGCCTATCATTCAGTTGACGCATGGCCTCTGAGCCGAACTGCATGCGCTGCTTCATCTTAGCATGCTCCTTCAAATTAGGAGAAAAACGGGTGTTTTCCTTTTTTACAAGCCGCCCGTCGATGCCAGCAAGCCGCTCAAACAGATATTTCCAAACAGGTACTTCAGCATTTTCCTCCCGCTTCTGCACTCTCTCAAGTTCGCCATCTTCTTTATTGCGGCTCACATCATACACTTTCGTTTTGATGCTGCCAGGAGCCTTTAAAGCATCAGGTGCAAATGACGGGATACTGTTCAGCACAATATTGTCAAGTGCTTCAAGGTCTTCTCCGAATGATTCTGCCACTCGTGGCAGCTCAACTTGTTTCTTAACAGGCACTGAGCGTGAACCGCCAGGACTAGCCTTGCTACTACGCAAGCTGATAATTTCGTATCCTTCGTTTTGCAACTCGTTTTGAGTGGCTTTGATTAAAGCTGTGAACTCTTCATCAGGAACGTTGAAGTAGAAATACGCCGAGTTAAGGTCACCATCCTCGAACGGTGTTGCATTAGGCTGCCGAACAAAACGACCTATTTTTTGGGCAATATCAGTTTCTGACTTACCAGAAGCATCAAGATAAGCCACGTAAGCCCAAGGCTCATCCCAACCCTCACGCAATGACAAGTTCCAGATAATATGCGTGTAGCCATTGCTGCGAAGCTGCTCAGGCGTGAGCTTCATCTTTTTAGTATCACGCAATTGTGACCAATCAGCGATTGGGCCAGCAGCTGCGATGTTGGCGTCGACGCTGGCCAAATGAACTGCTATTCGCTGGGGGTCCACTCCCAATTCTCTGGTAAGTGTAGCCCACACTTCTAGACCATCAAGTGTCTTGTTGACGATACCGCACCAAATTGGTCCCTCTTCCCCTTTGACTTTAGCACGCAACTCCCGCCATTTATCATTCGACTCATGAATGGCTTGTGCCCGAGTAGTGTCACAGTCGGTCAAGTACAACCGTGTTTTCAATAAGCCTGCCTCTACCACCTCGGGAGTTGGAACCACAACCGTCTGACGCGCCAACGCAGCACCTTTTTCTATCTCTGAATTACCAGGAAGTAGAGGAGCCAAGCCTTCGGGCAATGGCGAAGCTGATGCTAGAACAAAAGCACGAGGATGCAACTCAGTTAGTCGGTCAAATTGCTTTGCTGTAGTACCGTGCGCCTCATCGTACACCACATACAAGGGTCGATTGCGGCTATCTGGGCCATCCCCTCCTAACATAGACCAATAGCTAGTGCCATTGCGGTCTTTATGCAAATTTAGGCTTTCAGGGTTCTTGTCCTTGTCACGGTTAAAAAGCGCGGCAGTCCCAAGTAAGATTGTCAAACCCGATGTAGCAGTAAGCACGTCTGTCCAATCAAGAGCAGACATACTATTGAGGGCCTTTATCTGCGTGTCTTCTGGTAGAAGTCCGGCATAGCTTCCACCAGCACTTAGCTTCTCCTGGGTTTGCTCGATTACTGCGCCCCGATTGGTAGTCCACAGGATAATCGCATCTCCAAGTGTGGTGGCCAAAGCTGCCAGCATTGGGGTTTTTCCACTGCCGGTAATTGCTTTTAACCGGCAAATAAATGGGTATGGCTGGCCGGTTTCACCATCAAAGCGACGCGTAAAAGGGGCATTTGGATACGTTTGCAGCATGTGCGCCAGCTGGTCAGCAGCGCGAAGCTGAAAAGGCTTTAGGGTTTCACGGGTTAGGGAGAGCATATAACAAGCTTATTCTTCGTCTTCGTTGTCGCGGGCTTCATCTTCCAGCATGTTCAACCGTGCCAACAGTGAATCAGGAATTTGCTGGAAACGGTATAGCGTATCGTTAATAGGCGACACGTTGGCCACTGCATATATATACACCGGCCGGCTCACTCCAGCACGGCGTGCCTCCTCCATGATTTTAGAACGAATGTCCTTAGTTAGGTGAGCCACTTCGCCTTTTCTCTTTCCTTCCTCCCATACCAAAGCAATACCGAACCCCAAGCGTGTTTTGCCAATTAGATACTCATAGCCATCTACTCTGCAATCTTGGCGATTGGAGTCTTCCTCCACCAATTGCAGAATTATATCGGCCATATTTTCACGATTCGAGGCCATGATAGACTTCCGACTAACACTGCGTCGTGCTTCATAAAATGTGAAACCTCCAGGCAAAGCCGGGTGCTCCTTCCCGTCTGCCCAATGACCGGACATTAGCCGCCGGATACGCTCAGCCGTTAACCGGTCTGTGTACTCATCCCGCGGAATTTTGCGGTTCGTTGGGTCGCCATTCTCTACCATTATGAATCGGCGGTTCCCGCCGTCTTCAGCATTCATCGCTAGCACAGCGTGACCTGTGGTACCGCTACCACCGTAGGGGTCAAAAAATTTAGCATTGGGGTCGCGCCACGTAACCAGATTGAACAGTTCCGCTAGCACCTCTGAATCCTTCGGACTCGAAAACTCACCTTTTCCTAAGACGGCTTCCAACAATTGTACTGATGGCTGAGAAACACGCTGAATCACACTGGTTCGGACCTCCATGTCTTGTTCATGTAGGTACGTAATCAGGCTTGGTTTTTTCTTCTCGTCTTCCCCAAAGTGAATTCGTTTATCGTCAATCAACGCCTGCATATCTGCCGGATTCGGATAGCGCCAGCCACCGGAAGGTATGGTACATGGTTTTTGGGTAACTGGATGCAGAACTTCGTAACGAGCTCCGTTTTGTTCAGGCTTGTTCAAATTACCATCTGAACGATAGAGCCCACGGCCATCCACTTTTTTAAATCTGCTTTTTTTGGCAGGATGCTCGTCCGGAAGCCCTTTGAAATAGGCATCCATCTCAGCTTGAATTTTACCAATGTCCCCATGGTGTTTCAATTTTGCCTCCGCGTAAGCAGTTAGTATTTCTTCTGCTCCATCCTTCGGCTTGCGCCATTTTCCTTTTGAACCAGACCAGGCATCTGTTTGCGCCATGGCCTTCATCTTCTCGTCAAGCGCAGACTTGTCTTTTGCCCACACAAGCATGTACTCATGGCCTTCAGAAAAGTAGTTAGCGTCATTTTTGCGCGACCTTTCCCAAATGAGAGTAGCCAGACGGTTTCGCTCCTGGAACATCTCTTCCATCAACATCCACAGGCGCGGTAACTCGTGCTCATCGATGCTCACGATAATTACCCCTGTATCCTTGAGCAATTTTCGAGCAGCATACAGGCGCGGCGCCATGTGATTTATCCACTTAGTGTGGCGCGAGGGGTCATCCAAGGACACAATTTTCTCAACCCTACCAATTGCGTTGCGCAGTTGCTCTACCTCAGCTCTAGAAAAACGAAAATTGTCATTATAAGCGAAAGTGTCTTTGCCAGTGTTGTATGGCGGGTCCATATACACCACATCAATACCCGACTTCGGACCGCCGCGAAATTCACTCAGTAATGAACGCATCACTGAAAGGTTATCACCATCGATAATGCGGTGGTCGCCACCTACGCCTACTGGGTAGCTCTTCGCTTTGAGTTCTCTAATATTTACCGGGCGCACCGTTTCAGACAAGAATCGATTGCGCCCACGCCACATCAACATGGCATCATTTGCCCCCGTTTCGGATATATGACCGAAGGTGTCGCGCATTAGCTTTTCCTCTTGCAGCTCTTCCACCATTCGGATAAGCTCCTCTTTTTCGAGTGTTTGCAGGATAGGCAACGCAGATTGATTTTTAGATTTATTCATGCAACAAGTGTTGACAAAGCAGATTCAGGAGTTTCAAAGGTACACACAATGTGCAACTAAATATATTAGCTAAACAACAAAAAAAGCAACAAGAACAAGCGGCAGTAATCCTCGAAAAACTATATTAATTAGCATTTGCCAATTTTATTTGATTACCCATTCAATTATTAATCTGATTTACAATAACATTGGGCGTGACAATGATTAGCTGCTCCATGATGTGCTGCTGCTCATGAGGTGGCAATAAAGCCCATTTAGCCACCCACCGGGCGGCTTTGCGCTTGATGTATTCACGTTCGCGGTAGTTATTGCCGGCAAAGCGGGTGTCATGTAGAACTTCAGGTATGGGGTAGTTGTAGAAAAGCCACTCGGTGGCCGCTCCGTGGCGGGTTTGGCTTTGGAACTCGGTGCGGTTCCAGTGGCTGAGCTGCTGGGCGTAGCGTTCGTTGGGGTAGGTGCTCACCAGGCAGTCGACGCGGAGAAAACGGATGGCCGTTAGCAGTTCCTCGTGGTCGCGGTCGGTCATCTCGAAATGGTAGCGCAGCTGCTGGCTTTTGCGGCTGCCGAGTGGGTAGGGCGGGTCGCAATAGATGACGACCCGGCCGAGGTTGGGGCGCTTTAGCACGGTGGCCAGGAAGTCGAGGGCGGGCAGGTTGTAGAGGTCGAGGCGCGGGCCCAACTCGGCGTTGCGCCACTGGTCGATGATGTAGGGGTCGAGGTCGTTGGCGATGACCTGGGCGGGCCACTGGATTCGACGGGTCAGGGCACAGTTGCCGAGGAAGGGAATTATCAGGGTGTCGTGGGGCCGGACGTGGTTGATAATCTTCTGGTAGGTGCCGCTACTGCCCTTGCCGCCGTAGTAGGTGCTGATGGTAGGGAGCTTAATCATGGCGGTGCTGCAGGTGAAGGCCGCGGCTTTCGAATGACTGTTGGAACTGGGCAAAATCGTAGGCGACGAAGGCCAGGCCCTGGGCCCGCTTCAGCTCGTTGAGGAATTGCTTTTGGTCGTCGCGCAGGGTGTCGCGGCCAGCCTTCACTTCAACGCCGATGAACACGCCGTCGGCGTTGCGGAAGCCGATGATATCGGGGACGCCGCGGCGGCTTTGGGGGTTGACGCGCCAGCGGGCTTTGGCGGCGTCGTAAATGCCGGTGGTGTTTTGGCGCCAGACGGTGTAGCCGTGGTGGGTGAGGTAGGCCAGGATGGCGCCGGTGATGTCGGCGGCGTAGAGCTGGCCGAGGTCGAGGGGCAGCTGGTCGTGCTTTTTGGCGAGGGCCATGGTGCTTTAGGGGTTGGGGGAACGGTAGCGTTCCATGATTTTGCGGTTTTCCTGGCGGTGGCGCTTGTCGATTTGCTGCTGGGCCTCGGGGCTGGCTTTCCAGTCGGGGCGGTCTTTGCGCTGGGTGGCGGCGCGAGCCTCGGCGCGCTGCTGGGCGGCCTGCTCGGGGGTGATGAGGCCGCGGGACTCGCGGGCCTTGGTGATGGTGAGCTTTTGGCGCAAGCCTTCGGCGTTGGGGTGGTCGTCGGGAATCTGCTGGGCCACGTGTTCGAGCATCCGAGGGGCGGCGTCGCCCAACAGCTTCACGTCGGCGGCCTGCTGGCTGACGCCGGTGGCTTTCTGGTCGAGGTGGCGGTGTTCGAGGAAGGCGGCCTTGCGGTCGAAATACTCCTGGATAAGCCGGTAGAGGGTGCTCACGTCGAGCGACTGGTAGAACTTGGTGCCTTTGGTGCGGGCCTCCTTCAGCGCCAGAATTATGTCTTTCAGGCTGTCGTGGGTGTAGGTGCAGGCCAGCGTGTCGGCCAGCTCCAGAATGTCGGCCGCGTCGGGCTTGTCGGGCACGCGCAGCGAATCCACGAAGGCGCGCAGCACGACCACCAGCAGCTTGATAAGCACGGTTTCGCCTAAGCGGTGGCGCAGCTGGAACAGCTTGGGCGCGGCCACGGCCTGGGCCACGGTGAGGCCCACCGACACCTCGGCCAGCAGGGCGCGGGCCTCGGGGCTGGAGGTGCTGGCCAGCTCACGCATCGTACTTGGAGCGGTAGCCAGTTGCAGCAGGCCGTGTTCCGGCGTCGGGGGCAGGCTGGCCGGGGTGGTGGGGCTGGGTTCCGGGGGCGAGTTTGAGGCGGTTGTCAGCTGCATCGTTGAGCATGAATTTTTTGGAGGTGGCTACCCAATCGCGGCGCAGGGGCGGCAGGCCGGTTTTCTTGTCGCGCCAGTTGTCGATGAGCTGGTGATAGTGGCGCAGGTCGGCCAGGGCGTAATCAGTGCCGGCGAAGGCGGCGGTAAAGGCCTCGAAGTCGTAGATGGCCGCCTGGCGGAACGGCAGCTCGGGCAGCGGGCCGCGCCGGCGGGGCTCGTCGCGGGCGGCGGTGGCAGCTGCGCGGATGGTGTCGGCCTGTACCCCTTTTTTCTTTTGCGCAACGCCCCGCTTGATTCGCGGCGTCTTTTTTGGGGCTGCGCCTGGGGGCGGCTGGTCGGCATCGAGCACCTGCGCTTCTGAATGTCCTTCGCCCTGGAACCTCTCCCCTATTTTTTTTTGCGGAGCGGCGGCGCTGTTTTGCTGTACTGTTTTAACACTTCCTGTTTTATCATATAAGGAGTGTTCGGGCACTTCTGCCCCCGATAAACTGCCTACCGGGGGCACTTCTGCCCCAAGCGGTTCGGGCATTTCTGCCCCTGGTAGCCCGTTTTTACCGGGGGCACTTTTGCCCCTGGTAGCGGTTTTTACTTCGGGCACTTTTGCCCCCGATAAATCGGTGAGGTAGCAGCGGCTGGGCTGGTGGCGTGACTGGCTGGGCTGGTAGCGGAGCAGGGCCCACGCTTCGAGGTCGCGCAGGGTGGCGCGGTAGGTGCGTTCGTTGCCGATGTGCGCGGCCTGCATGGCGGCGGCGTGGTCGAGGTCGAGGCCGTGTTCAAAGAAGCCGGCGTTCCACGCGAAAAACAGGGCCCAATACAGGCTGACGTGGTGCGGCGTGGCCGCGGCGTTGCTGCTGAGCTGCTGGTGAGCGGCGCGGGTGTGTTGGATGTAATTCACCGGCTCGGTGACTAAGCCGCCAGGGCGGCGCGGTGGTAGCGACGGGGGTAGGCGTCGAGGACGGACCGGCGGAACCCCCAATCTTTTTCGTTGAGCCGGACGCCGGCAATGCGGCCGGCGCGGCGGGCGCGCAGCAGGGCCTCCGCGCACAGGCCGATGTACTCGGCCGCGGCTCTGGTGCTCAGCACTTCGTCGGGCTTGGCGGTGGTGGCCACGGCGCGGGCCTGCTCGGCTTCTTCCAGCTTCTCCAGGCGGCTCAGAACCTGCCGCCACTCCGGTTCGGGAATGATGACAACGGTTTGCATGGGCTACGCGGAGGCTAGTTTGGCGCGGCGGTCATCAATGCTACGGCGTTCGGCCTGGGCAGCCTCAATGGCATCGAGCAGGGCGGCGGCGATGGTGGGGTTGTTGCTGCCGTTGCGCTGGATGGTGCTGTAGATGGCCGAGGTGGTGTACTCGTGGCCGGCGTCCAGGAGCCGCTTGCGGGCGGCGGCTACCACGTTGGTGCGCTTGCCTAAGCTGGCAATGAGGGCGCGCAGGGTGACGCTTTTATCTTCTTGTGCGTCAATTTTGGTTGCGGTTAGTTGCATTTTGTTATGCGCTTAGTATATTTGTGCGTAATACTTCTGCAATTAACGCACATAAGTGCGCGAATTTGGCATAAAGTGTACGCTTTTTAGCGCATTATTATGGAACAAATTGAGCAGCAACGTGAAAAAGTTGCCCCTGCAGGCGTAGACACCGATACAGGCGGGCGCATCAAGCAAGTGCTTGACCATTACAAGCTGAGCACCTACGAGGCCAATGTCCGCCTCGGATATGGCCGTGCATCGAAGCTGTACAAGGTGCTGAAAAACGAGGTGCGGCCTAGCTATGACACCATTGTAAACTTTTTGGTCGCCTTTCCGGAGCTGTCGGCCGACTGGCTGCTGATGGGTACGGGGCCGATGCTGCGTGGCGCAACGGACGAGGCCAGGCCGGCTGCCTCGCTGCATCAGGTGGTGCGCGGGGACAAGGTGGTCGTGGTGACGGTGGACGACAAGGGCAACGAAAACACGGTGCTCGTGCCGATTCCGGCGCAAGCCGGGTACTCGCTGGCCCACAACGAGGCGGTGTACCTGCAGCAGTTTGGCACCTATAAAATTCCCGGCTTTGAGCGGGGCGAGTTCCGGGCCTTCGAGGTGGCAGGCGACAGCATGGCCCCGACCATCAATCACCGCGACGTGGTGGTGGCTACGCGGGTGGATGAGCTGCGGCTGTTGGAGCCGGGCGAGGTGTACGTGGTGGTCACGCCCGAATCGGTGATGCTGAAGCGCATCAAAAACCGGTTGCGGGCGAATGACAAGGAAGTGATGCTGCATTCCGACAACGCGCACCGGTCACCCTACGGATTGGAAACGCGCGACATCATCGAGCTGTGGCGCGTGCGGGGTTACGTCTCCAGCTATATCCCCAGCGCGCCCGATATCACCGTGGAACGGCTGTGGGAAGTAATCGAGCAACTGGGCTTCGACCGGGGCGAGGTTCGGAGGCACTTGATTGAAAGTAGCACCCCTGACGCTACCTCTTAAAGAACAGCACCCGCTTACCACCATGCAAGCGGTTGATTATATGCGTTTTACCGAGTGCTTCTTGGTGTTGGTGTGAGTCCAATAATCGGCTCACACATTCACACCCGGAAAACCGCTTCTCATGTTGTGAAAGCAGTTTTCCGGGTTTTTGCGTTTAAAACGCTGGGAGTTACGCCGCAAAACCAAGGCTTTGGGCACGGGAGGCTTTTGTGGGCCGCTCGGTGCCCTCCGTTGCGCGTATTTTGCCGGCCTTTCCCGGCGCTGCCCCTCCCCCATGCCCGACGGCACCATCCTGCTCATCGACGACGAAGCCAACCTGCGGCAGGTCATCTCGCGGGTGTTGGGCTTTGAAGGGTACACCGTGCTGCAGGCTCCCGATGCCCGGCGCGGCCTCGACGCCTTGCAGCAGCACGCCGCCGACATCCTGGTGGTTCTTTGCGACGTGAAGCTGCCCGACGCTCACGGCGTGGAGCTGTTGCCCCGCCTCAAAGCCCTGGCCCCCAGTGCCGAATTCATCCTGCTCACTGCCTACGGCACCATTGCCGACGGCGTGCAGGCCATGAAGAGCGGGGCCTTCGACTACCTCACCAAAGGCGACTCCGACGACCAGCTGCTGGTGGTGGTGGCGCGCGCGGCCGACAAAGCCCGGCTGCAGCGCCGCGTGGCCGACCTCGAAAAGCAGGTGGGCGCCCAGTACAGCTTCGCCTCCATGATTGGCCCGTCGGCCGCCCTTGCGCAGGCCAAGGCCCTGGCCGAGCGCGTGGCCCCCACCGAGGCCGCGGTGCTGCTGGAAGGGCCCACCGGCAGCGGCAAAGAGCTGTTTGCCCAAGCCATTCACCACGCCAGCCCGCGGCGCGCCAAGCCCTTTGTGGCCGTGAACTGCAGCGCCTTTCCCAAGGACCTGCTCGAATCGGAGCTGTTTGGGTACAAGAAAGGCGCTTTTACGGGGGCGCTGGCCGACAAGAAGGGCCTGTTTGAAGAGGCGCACGGTGGCACGTTGTTTCTGGACGAAATCGGCGAGCTCGACATCAACCTGCAAGCCAAGCTGCTGCGCGTGCTCGAAAGCCAAGAGTACACCAAGCTCGGGGCCACCACGCCCACCAAAGGCAACGTGCGCCTGGTGGCGGCGACCAACCGCAACCTGCGCCACGAGGCCGACCAGGGCCACTTCCGGGCCGATTTGTATTACCGCTTGTCGGTGTTTGTGGTGCCCGTGCCGCCGCTCAATGCCCGCCGCGACGACATTGAGCCCTTGGCCCGCCACTTCCTGCAGCTCTACGCCGCCAAGCTGCGCAAGCGCCTGCGCGGCATGGACGCCGACTTCCTGGCCCTGCTGCGCCACTACGATTGGCGCGGCAATGTGCGGGAGCTGAAAAACGTGCTGGAGCGCGCCGTCATCCTCGCCGACGAGGAGCTGCTCACCCCCGACACCCTGCCCGCCGAGTTTCAGCAGGCGCCGGCGGCCGACGAGGCGCCCGATAGCCGCTCCCTGCGTGCCCTAGAAAAACGCCAGATTCGGCAGGTGCTGCACGAAACCGCCGGCAACAAGACCGAAGCCGCCCGCGTGCTGGGCATCGGCCTGAAGACCCTCTACCGCAAGCTGCAGGAATACGGCCTGTAACCGGGCCGGCGGGCGCCCTTCACCCTATCGTTTTGACCTTCCACCGTGTCAAAATGATAGGGTGCCTCTGTTTCGGGGCCTTGGTATTTTTTAATCCAATCAAAATAACTTACTGATTTACAGGGTTTTGTCGCCTCAACACGAGTTATATTGGCACCTTGGCTTGTGGTTGGCAAAGCCCCTTTCATCTTCTGGTCATGAACATCAAAACCAAAATCACCCTCGGATTCCTGGCCGTGCTGGCGCTGCTGCTAGCCATGGGCACCTACGCCCACTACACCGTGCAGCGCCTCGACCGTAGCTCGCGCACCATTCTGCAGGACAACTTCTATTCGGTGCAGCTTGGCCAGGGCATGCTGCTGGCGCTGGACGCCGCCGAAGCGGACCCGAATGCGCCGCAGGGCTTGCCGCGTTTCCGGGAGCAGCTCCGCCGCGAGGCCGCCAACGTGACCGAGCCCGGCGAACAGCTTCTGGTCGACAGCCTGACGGCCGGCGTGGCCCGCTTTGCGGCACTGCCGGCGGCCGCCCGGCCCGCCGCCCTGGCCGGCCTGCGCCGCCTCACCCACGGCGTGGTGCAGCTCAACATGCAGGCCCTCACCCGCAAAAATGAGCAGGCCAACCACACCGCCGTCTGGGCCGGGCGCTACCTGCTGGTGTTCATCACCCTCAACTTGCTCCTGGCGCTGGGCCTGGCCCTGGGCGTGCCCGAAGCGGCCGTGGGCGGCCTGCGCAAGCTCTCGGCCAGCATCGAGCACGCGGCGCAGGGCAATTTCGCGGCCACCATTCCCGTCGAAAGCCGCGACGAGTTTGGGCAGGTGGCCGAAGCTTTCAACCGCCTGCTGGTGCACCTCAACGAGTTTCGCAACACCAACCTGGCGGAGGTGCTGACCGAGCGCCACCGCGTGGCCAGCATCGTCGAAACGCTCGACGAGGCGCTGCTGCTGCTCAACGAAGCCGGCGTGGTGCTGGTGGCCAACCCGCCGGCCTGCACCCTGCTGGGCCTGCCCCAGGCGCGGGTAGTGGGCCAGTCCGCCGAGCGGCTGGCTGCTCTTGCCCCCGTGATGGCCACCCTGCTGCCGCTGCTGCCGTCTTCGGGCGCCCGCCCGGCCGAGGCGCAGCCGCTCACGCTCACCCTGGGCGGCGAGGAGCGCCACTACCGCTTGTTGGTGCACCAGGCCGTGTCCTTCAACCCGGTGCGCGACCAAGTGGAGTTTGTGGGCACCATCGTGGCCCTGCACAACGTGTCGGAATTTAAGCGGCTCGACCAGGCCAAGTCCCACTTTCTGGCCACCGTTTCGCACGAGCTCAAGACGCCGCTTTCCACCATCAATTTCCACCTCAAGCTGCTGCAGGACCAGCGCGTGGGGACCCTCTCGCCCGAGCAGCAGGAGCTGGTGCTGGCCCTCAAGCAGGAAAGCCAGCGCCTGCTCAAGCTCACGGGCACCCTACTCGACGTGTCCCGGCTCGAATCGGGCGCCGTGCCGCTGCACCTGCAGCCCACCGCCCCGGCCGACCTGGTGGCGGCCGCCACCGCCCCGCTGCAGCTGCAGCTGGCCCCCAAGCGCCTAACCCTCGACGTGCACGTGCCCGCCGACCTGCCCCCGGTGCGCGCCGACCTGGAAAAAACCGCCTGGGTGCTGCTCAACCTGCTGGCCAACGCCGTGCGCTACTCACCCGAAGGCGGCCGCATTGCCCTGCGCGCGGCCCCCACACCCGACGGCCGCGCCGTGCAGGTGAGCGTGCAGGACCACGGCCCCGGCATCGCCCCCGAGCACCAGGAGCGCATCTTCCAGCGCTTTGTGCAAGTGCCCGACGCCAGCGGCGCGGCCCCGCGCGACGGCAGCGGCCTGGGGCTGAGCATCTCCCGCGACTTCATCGCCAGCCAGGGCGGCCAGCTGGGCGTGAGTAGCGCGCCCGGCGCTGGCAGCACCTTCTTTTTCACGTTGCCCCTTGCCACCGGCGCGGCCTGACGGCCCGCCACCATCTTCATTTTCATGGCTTCTCCCGCACTTTCCACTCCCAACATTCACGCCCGCCGCGTCACGGCGGCCGGGCTGCTGGTCACCCTCGGCATCATTTTCGGCGACATCGGTACCTCGCCGCTCTACGTGTTCAAGTCCATCCTCGGCGACCGGCCCATTGGCGAGCTGCTGGTGTACGGCGGCGTGTCGGCCGTGTTCTGGACGCTGACGCTGCAAACCAGCATCAAATACATCCTGCTCACCCTTGAAGCCGACAACCACGGCGAAGGCGGCATCTTCTCGCTGTATTCGCTGGTGCGCCGCCGCGGCAAGTGGCTGCTGTGGCCGGCCATCATCGGGGCGGGCACGCTGCTGGCCGACGGCATCATCACGCCGCCCATTTCGGTGTCGTCGGCCATCGAAGGCCTGAAAATCCTCGACCCAGGCCTCTCGCAAAGTACCATCATTGTGATTGTGCTGGCCATCATCACGTTGCTGTTTGGTTTTCAGCAGTTTGGCACCAAGGTAGTGGGGGCCTCGTTTGGGCCCATCATGCTGCTGTGGTTCAGCACCATTGGCACGCTGGGCTTTGTGCAGGTGCTGCACCACCCGGAGGTGCTCCGGGCCCTGAACCCCCTGTACGCCATCAAGCTGCTGACCGTATACCCTAAGGGTTTCTGGCTGCTCGGGGCCGTGTTTCTGTGCACCACGGGGGCCGAGGCGCTGTATTCGGACCTGGGCCACTGCGGCCGCCAGAACATTCGGGTATCGTGGCTATTCGTCAAGACGGCCCTGGTGCTGAACTACTTCGGCCAGGCGGCGTGGGCCATGCAGTTTGCGGGCAAGGCCCTGGATGGCGACCAAAACCCGTTCTTTCTCATTGCGCCGCAGTGGGCGCTGCTGCCGCTCATCCTGCTGGCCACGGCGGCCACCATCATTGCCTCGCAGGCCCTCATCTCGGGCTCTTACACGCTGATTTCGGAGGCGGTGAGTTTGAATTTCTGGCCCAAGGTGCGCATCCTGTTTCCGACGGACCAGCGCGGGCAGATTTACGTGCCCAGCATCAACTGGATGCTGTGGGCCGGCTGCGTGGCCGTGCAGCTCTGGTTCCAGACCAGCAGCAACATGGAAGCGGCCTACGGCTTCAGCATCACGGTGGCCATGCTCATGACGAGCCTGCTGCTCTCGCAGTACCTGCGCGGCGTGCGGCACTGGGCCCTGCCGGTGGTGGGCGGCATCATGCTGGTGTTTCTGACAGTGGAGCTGTCGTTCCTCATCGCCAACATCACCAAGCTCCTCAACCGACTCGGCATCCTCGTCTTCGAGTGGGCCCTGATTCTGGGCATGTGGGTGGGCTACAAGGGCCGCCAAATCAAGAACCGCTACCTCGACATGACCGAGTGGGCCGAGCACCTGCCCATTCTGCAGGAGCTCAGCCAAGACGCCACCGTGAGCAAGTACGCCTCCAACCTGGTGTACCTCACGCGCAGTAAAAATGCCCGGCAGATTGAGTCGCGCATTCTCTACTCCATCCTGCGCAAAAAGCCCAAGCGTGCCGACCGGTACTGGTTTCTGAACATCTCGCTGCTCAACGAGCCCTTCGGCATGCACTACACCCTCGAAACGCTGGTGCCCGACGTGGCCTACAAAATCAATTTCCGGCTGGGCTTCCGCGTGCAGCCGCGCATCAATTTGCTGTTTCGCCGGGTGCTGGAAGACATGGGCGCCCAGGGCGAAATCGACATCACCTCGCGCTACGCCACTTTGCAAAAGCACCATTTGCCCGGCGATTTCCGCTTCGTGGTACTCGACAAAATCCTGAGCTACGACAACCAGCTGTCTTTCTTCGAACGCTTCGTGCTCAACGGCTACTTCTTTTTCAACAAGCTCGCCATCAGCGACCAGCAAGCTTTCGGCCTCGACACCAGCGACGTGGTGGTCGAAAACGTGCCCCTGACCATTCAGCCCTACCGCCAGTTGGAACTGCGGCGCGTGCCCGCCGAAAGCGCCGCCGACCCGGTGCCGGCCAGCGCCTTGGCCGCCGAGCAATTGGTATTCAACGTGTAGCCCACCGGGTTCACCGGTTCCTGCTGCAGGCTCACCCACCCCACTTTTTTCATGAACATTCTGTTTCTGCGCCCGCGGCAAAGCGGGCTGCCCGTCGCCCTGCTGCTTGCCCTCAGCCTGCCGGCCGGCGCCCAATCGACCGAACCGGCGGCCCAGAAGTCGGCTCCGGCCGCTGATTCTGGCACGGCCAAAGTACCTTTTGCGGGCCTGGACCTCACGTGGGTGAATGGCCAGAACCGCCAGCGCGATTTTCCGCTCCAGTTCAAAGACGCCGCCGGCGAAACGGTGCTGACCGGTACCGTGCTGCTCGACAGCTACTTCAACTACAATTTCGCCCGGCCCCTCGACCACACCCAAACCATTTCGGCCACCACCGGCCGGGCCCAGGAGTTCTCCCTGAACCTGGCCTCGGCGGGCATCGAGACCACCTACAAGAACGTCATCGGCCGGCTCTGGGTCCAGACCGGCTCGATGCTCCACGTGGTGCAGGAAACCGATGGCTCGGTGCTGCGCGGCCGTAACACCGGCACCGGCAACCTCAAGTTCATCCGCGAAGCTGCGGCCGGATATCATTTCAACAAAGCCTATGGGCTGAACGTGGAGCTGGGCATTTTCATGAGCTACATCGGCCTGGAGAGCTACGTGCTGCAGGAAAACTGGAGCTACCAGCGCAGCCTGGTGTGCGACTTCACGCCTTTTTACTTCCAGGGCGCCCGGGTGCAGTTTTATCCCAGTCGCCGCCTCAAAACCGAGCTCTGGCTGATGAACGGCTGGCAGACCTACAACAGCTTCAACCGCCGGCCGGCGGTGGGCCAGTCCACTTACTTCCGCCCCAGCGAGAACCTGCAAGTGGCGGCCAACTTCTACTACGGCAACGACTCGCGGCCCGCGCCCGATTCCGCCGCCATTGGCGCCCGGGCCTACCCCAACGTGGTGCGCTTTCACCACGACCATTCCGTGGTGGCCCGCTACTACCACAAGCCCCGCACCGGCTCCTTGCGGGGCATCACGCAGGCCGCTTTCAGCCTGAACAACCACTTCGGCTTCCAGAGCGGCGACGGGCTGCGGGCCCGCGACAATTTCATGCTGGGCTCCTCGCTGGCGCACCGGCTGTGGTTTGCCCAAAACACGCTCGCCTTCACCACCCGCGTGGGTTTCGTGAAGAACCCTTCGCGCTACCTCAGCTTCAGCCCGTCGGCGGTGGGCTTCACGGACGCCGACGCGAGCCGGCTCACGGCCAAAGAAGCCACCCTTACGCTCGATTTTATGCCTTCCGACTTTGTCACGTTTCGCGCGGAGTACCTGCACCGCTCCGCCAACGTGCCCTACTTCGCCGGGCCCGGCGGCACCACCTCGCCGTCGGGCTACGCCGACCAGCCCCTGCCCGCCGGCTGGCAGCCCGACCTGCGCACGTACGAGAACCGCGCCATTTTCTCGCTCAACGTGCGCCTGTAAGTGCCTATTCCCGCGCAAATACAAAGCTCCTGGCTACGGCTGGGCCTTCTCAGCCTGGGCTGGCTCGGGGCGCTGGGCGCGCTGCTAGGCTGCTTTCCCTGGCTCCGCGCCGTGCCGGGAGCCGCTGGGCTGGGCGGCCTTTCCGCCGTAGCGGTGGCCGGGCTGACGCTGCGCTTTGCCGTTCGAATCAGCGTTTCCAACGGGCTGGTGGCTATTTGCTACCCCTACCGGCTGCCTCGCAAAACCTATTTGCTCCTGGCCGAGGAAATACGCTCGTGGCGGGTGGAGCGTGGCGTTCCCACCGCGCTGCTTTTCTATCTGGACGAGCGCCGCTGCATTCGCCTGCCCTGCTGTGGCCTGCCCCCGGCGGCCCTTGCCCGCCTGAAAAACCAGCTGGCAGGCAACGTGAAAATTTGCCCTGCCGTTTGTCAAGCGTCATCGCCTCAAAACGACGGCGGCAAGCCCCAAAAACCCAAATAATTACTCTTGCAACCCCAAGTGCAGCTTCCGCAAGCCCTGCTGCAGAAGCTCGAGCACGGCGGCCGGTGTGGGCACCACGGCACCATGGGGCGGCAGCAGTTCCAAGACGTGGCGGCTGAGCGCCGCCAAGCCCGTGCGGAGACGGCCGCAAATCACGGCCCATTCTTCGGGACCTAATTCTGGCGTTTCAAGACAAAGATGTCGCACGCTCAGCGCCACGCTGAACACGTTGGCCAGGGCTTCGAGGGCTTCGGCCTCGGTCTGGCTGAAAGTGCGCGGCTGCGGGCCCATCAGGCACAGCACGCCAATGTGGTAGCCGTCGGGCATGCGCAGGGGCGCCGCGGCGTAAAACCCATTACCCCGAGCTACCGCGGCTCCAATGGCGGGCGCATCGGCCCCGGTAAGGGCCGCGGCAGCCAGGTTTTCATAGGCCACCACCCCCGGCGCCAGGATGGCCGACGAGCACAATGCTTGGTCGCGAGGCACCGACGGCATGCAATTCGCGCCGTGGCGCACCGGAAAAAGCACCTCGTTGGCATCGACGAGGGCCACGAAAGAAGTAGGCTGGCCAAATACCTGCGCAGCCAATGCTACCAGCGCGTAAAAAACGTCATCGGGCGGCGTCGACAGAAAATTGTAATGACGCAGGGACTGCAGGCGCTCGGCCTCGTAGGGAGGCACCAAAGAAGATGGAGCAGACATGAACACAAAAGCGGGCAAGCCAATACATTAAGAAAAAGGCGTAAGCCCGGGCATTCGAAAGTTACACAACAAGTGCGGGCTCCCGCGCATTGCCTGCGTCGCTCAACTGACCGGGCCCGCTACACGGGGATTCCTGTCCAAAGCCAAAATATTCACAACAATACATCCATGCCACTGGTTTTCAAATGCTAAAGCTTGACGCAGAGTCGCTGCGGCCCAACCTCGGGACGGCAGTGCGCGTACTTAGTTGCGGTGCTGTGGCCCCGTTCCTTTTGCCTATTGCTTTCTCTACTATTTCTGAATGGCTATCTCAGTGGCACCGCTTGCGTTGCTGAACGAAACGGAGTTGGTGCGCCGCCTGCAGGCCCGCGACGAGCAGGCGCTGGGCTGCGTGCAACGGGCCTACGGCAAGCAGCTGCTCACGGTGATAGTGCGGCTGGTGCGCGACGAAGCCCTGGCCCAGGACATTCTGCAAGAGGGAATGCTCAAGATTTGGCAGGGCATTGCCAGCTACCAGCCGGAGCGAGGCCGCTTTTTTACCTGGATGGTGCGCGTGTGCTGCAACCATGCCATCGACTCCCTCCGCAATCCCCGCCATCGGTTCAACAACCGCAACCGGCCCTTGGAAGCCAGCGCTGTCTGCCACGTGGAGGCCACGGCTACCTTCAACCCTGAGCATATTGGTTTGCGTGAGCTCACACTGGAGCTCAAGCCCCGCCAGCGCGAGGTCATTGATTTGCTGTATTTTGGCGGCTGCACCCAATCGGAAGCCGCTCAGCAACTAGGCATTCCGGTGGCCACCGTGAAAACGCGCGCCCGCGCTGCGCTGGTGGCGCTCACGGTGTTGGCCCGCAGTGCTCATTACCGGCGTTAGGCAAGGGTTGGCCTCTTAAACGCGGGCTAGGCCGTGGCCACCACGCGGTTGAAAGAAGCCACCACGCCCGCCACTTCGCCCAAAAAATCGGGGTTGGCTTCGATGTGGTTGCCCACCACCACCACGTCGGCCCCGGCGGCCAGCGCGGCGTACACTTTCTCGCCCGTGTTCAGCCCGCCGCCCACGATGATGGGCGTGCTCACGGCTTCGCGCACGGCCGCAATCATGGCGGCCGAGACGGGGTGCTGGGCGCCGCTGCCCCCGTCGAGGTACATCAGCTTCAGGCCCAGCTGCTCGCCGGCCAGGGCCGTGCAGGCCGCAATGCCGGGCTTGTCGTGCGGCAGCGGCGTGGTGCCGCTCATGTACGAAGCCGTGGTTTGCCGGCCCGAGTCGACCAGCATGTAGCCGGTGGGCAGCAGCTGCAGGCCGCTGGCCCGCAGGCGCGGCGCGGCCACCACGTGCTGGCCGATGAGAAAATCGGGGTTGCGGCCCGAAATCAGCGAGAGCAGCAGCACGCCGTCGGCGGGGCCGTCGAGGTGCAGGCTGTGGCTGGGAAAGAGCAGCACCGGCACGGTGGAGTGCTGCTTAATCAACGCAATGAGGGCAGCCTGGTGCTCGCTCAGCACCAGACTGCCCCCCACGAAAAAGTAATCGACCGGGTGCACCGCGCTCAAGCGCAGCAGGTGCAACATGCTGTTTTCGTCTAAGTTATCGGGGTCGAGCAGCACGGCCAGCGCCTTGCGGCCGTGCTGCTGACGGGTCCGCAACGCATCATAAAGACTGGGAGTGGGTGGACGCATCCGGGGAATCTAGGGGGACAGACGAGGCGGCGGGGGCAAACCCCGTTTCGGCGGGCGCGTAGCCCGCGGAAGTCGCAAGGTCGGAAGTAGCGTCCGAATTTTTGGTGGACGGCAGAAACTCGCTCACCTTTTTCGACACCAGGGCCAGGGCCACGGCGGCCACTTGGCCCACCAGCACCTTGCCCGTGTCGGACTTCAGAAACGACTGGAGCACGTCGGCCACGAAGCGCGTGCGGCCATTGGCGCGGTTGGGCGCCAGGGCGGCCGCGTCGTCGAAGGCGTGCGAGGCGGGCAGGCGGCGGCTGTCGTCATAGGGCAGGTCCTGGAAAGGGTCGTCCTCAAATTCTTCGGTGTCGCGGAACGAGCCCTGCTGGCCGCTGGCGTTGGCATCGGTAGCCGACGGCTTGCCGCCAAAGCCGAGGTCGTCGGCCTCGTGGCTTTGCTCGGGCTCGTCCTGCTCCACAAATGCGCGGGCCGAATCGGCGGCCGACTTGCGGTAAACCTTGCTCTTGTAGCGCTTGCCGTTGCCGGCGGTGTAGTAGCCGCGGCCGGTTTCGTCCTCGGGGTCGTACGCGTCGCCGTCCCGGTCAAACTCGTGGGTGTCGAAGCCGTTGTGGTAGCCGTGGCTTTCGGCGCCGCGGTAGTCGTAGTCGCCTTCTTCCTCCACGTAAGGGTTGTGCTTCTTTTTCTTTTTGCCGCCAAAGGCTTTGGTGATGAGCCAGATGCCGCCGGCCAGGCCCGCGCCCACGGCCGCAATTTTGCCCACTTTCACCGACTGGTCCTTGATGTGGTCCACGTCGCCGCGCAGGGCGCGCTCGTACTCCAGCTTTTTGCGTTCGAGAAATTCTTTTTCTTCGTCAAACAGGGGATTTTGCAGGTCACTCATAGCAGGCTAGGCTTGGCGTTTGTCGGATTTGTAAATGGTGTCTTTCATCACCTTGTTGGCAAGGCCCTGGAAGGCGGCTTTGTCGACGCCCACCAGCACCAGCACCAGCAGCACCAGGTAGAAGCCGGCCACGATGCCGAAGCCCCAGAACTCGCTGTCGAGGGCCGAGTTGAGGGCCAGTCCGGCAAACACGCTCAGAAAAATCAAAAAGAAAATGCCCAGCACGGCCAGCATCACGCCGTGAATGGTGCCCACCAGGGCCGTGGAAACTTTCTGCTGGATTTCGAGGCGCACCAGGTCGATGCGCGTGTCGAGGTAGCCGGTCAGGTTGCCAATCAGGCTGTCGTTGCGAGGGGTTTTGGAGGTGTCGTCGTCGGTGACCATACGGCGCGAAAATGGAGTGGCAAGAAAGGAAAAAGGGCGAAAAAGCTCAGCCATTCTATATAAACAGACCGGCAGATTGCGTCGGTTCTACGGAAAATTTCGGCGCGTGGCTGACTTTTGTGCCGTCGTTTGTGTTTGCTGCCGTAGCGTGAGTCAGAATCATTACCAAGTTCTTGGAGTAGCCCCCACCGCCGCGGCCGCCGACATCAAGCGGGCCTACCGGCAGCTGGTGGTGCGCTACCACCCCGATAAGCACGGCGGCGACGTCCGGTACGAAGACCAGTTCAAGGCCGTGGCCGTGGCCTACGGCGTGCTGAGCGACCCCGGCCGCCGGGCCACCTACGATTTCCAGCTGCAGCAAGCCGCCCGCCGCGCCGAGGAAGCCCGCCGCCAGCAGCAGCACCGCCCCGCCACGCAGCACGTGTACGGCGTGCCCATGCCGCCGCCCGCCCCGCTGCGCACGCGCCCGCCCGCCGGCAGCCGCGAGCGGCACTACCAGCGCATTCCGCGCCAGCAGCCGCGCTTCAACGCCCGCGATTGGGGCCTCACCCTGCTCTTCATTCTGGGTTTGGTGGTGTTTTCGCTGGCCGTGAAGGTGACCATGGACCGCATTTCGGCCAACCGCAACTACGACGACGGCTTGCGCGCCTACGCCAACGGCAACTTTGCCGCCGCGCACGCTTTCTTAGAAGAAACGCTGCACTTCCGCCCCGACTACGCCCCCGCCCTGCGCCGCCGCGGCGAGCTGGAGCTGCTGCTCAACCACAACCCCCAGGCCGCCCGGGCCGATTTTCAGGCGGCCCTGCTGCAGCGCCCGCCGCGCCGCGTGGCCGCCGACCTGCTCTACCGCCTGGGGCGCTGCGAAACGGCCCTGGGCCGTCCCGCCGCCGCCGAGCTCAGCTTCAACCGCGCCCTCACGCTGGACTCGACCCTGAGCGCTGCCTACCTGGCCCGGGGCAAGGCCCGCCTGCTCGACCTCAACCAACCGGAGAAAGCCGTGGCCGACCTCACCCAGGGCCTGGCCCAGCGCCAGCGCACGGGGGCCGGCCCGCCGTGGGAGTTTGTGCAGGTACGCGGCGTGGCGCTTGCGGCCCTGGGCCGCTACGACGCCGCCCGCGCCGACTATTTCCACGTGCTGCAAGCCCGGCCCGCCGATGGCCGCACGCACTTCCTGCTGGGTCGCCTGGCGGCCCACACCGGCGATACCACGGCAGCGTGCGAGTTTTATCGCCGCGCCTTGCGCCTAGGCTACGAATACGCCCGCGCCGCCGAGGCCGAATGCCGCTAGCGGCCCCGGCCGCACACCAAACAAAAAACCGCTGCTGGCTGAGGCCGGCGGCGGTTTTTGCGTTTGTTAAAAGCTCAGAAAGACAACGGAGACTGCTTGGGCAGCAACGCTTGGGGCCCGGGGGCGGGCTGCCCCCACACCCCGTCAGGCGCCGCGGTGCTGGCCATCGTGCCCGACTCGCGAACGCGCGCCGCTCATCGTGAGAGCAAGATACTACAACTCACGGCTTTTGTAGGGGCGGGCGGCCGGAATTTCAGAGCGCCGGGGCCGGGGCGCGAACGGGCCGAGCGGCGTGGCACACAAAAAAACCGTCGCAGGCCTTCGCCCACGACGGTTTTTAACTTTGCTAGCTTCCGCTAATTAGTTAGGCATCAGCACAGTGTTCACCACGTGAATCACGCCGTTGCTTTGCAGCACGTCGGCGATGGTCACGGTCGACACGCCGCCTTTTTCGTCCTTCAGTTCAATGGTTTTGCCCTTGGCCATGGCGGTCAGGGTGCCGCCGCTCACGGTTTTGAGGGTAGCGGTGCCTTTGCCGGCTTTGATGGCTTTCATCAGGTCGGCGGCGGTCATGCGGCCGGCCACCACGTGGTAGGTCAGGATTTTGGTGAGGGTCGCCTTGTTCTCGGGCTTCACCAGGGTTTCCACGGTGCCGGCGGGCAGCTTGTTGAAGGCTGCGTTGGTGGGGGCAAATACGGTAAAGGGGCCGGCGCTTTGCAGGGTTTCTACCAGGCCCGCGGCTTTCACGGCGGCCACCAGCGTGGTGTGGTCTTTCGAGTTAACGGCGTTTTCCACGATGTTTTTCGTGGGGTACATGGGCGCGCCGCCCACCATCACGGTTTTGGTAGCTTGGGCCGAAACCGTGGTGGCAGCACCAACGCTGAACATGGCAACCAGGGCGAGCGAAAACAACGTCTTTTTCATCTGAATAAAGAAATGATTAGTTATTGAAGATTATGACCCACCTACGCCACTGGCTGCGCCAGCGGATTGCCTCGACAGTATTTTTTCTGGAATGTGCCCTTTGCTCCGGTCAGTCCGTAACGCCTTTCGAGCGGTTTTCATCGGCCGTTGGGAGGCCGTATCGTGCTGACGGCAACCGGTCTGCCGGCTTAACCGTCGGACCGGGAGGCCCCCGGATAAAACATTTGTTCTGCTGGCTACTTCCTGCTGCATGAGAATCGCTACCCTGCTGCTGCTACTGCTGTTTTCGCTGCGCGCCCTGGCCCAAAACACGGCCACCGTGGCCGGCACCGTGCGCGACCGCGCCACCCAAGAAGCCCTGCCCGGCGTGAGCATCACCCTGGAGGGCACCGACTTCGGCACCGCCACCGACGCCGAGGGCCGCTACCGCCTCACGGGCGTGCCGGCCGGCGCCTACAACCTGCGCGCCACCTTCGTGGGATACGACCCGCTGGTGCGCTCCAACATTGCCCTGAGCAGCGGCAACGTGAACACCCTCAACCTGGAGCTGAACACCGTGCCCCAGGCCCTGGGCGAAGTGACCGTGACGGCCAACCGCGCCATTCGGGTGGCCACGGCCGAAACGCCGCTGAGCGTGCAGCGCCTCACCACCGAAGAAATCAAGAGCAACCCGGGCGGCAACTTCGACATTTCGCGGGTGGTGCAGAGCCTGCCCGGCGTGGGCGGCGGGGGCAGCGGCGGCACGGCCGGTTTCCGCAACGACATCATCATCCGGGGCGGGGCGCCGAACGAAAACGTGTACTACCTCGACGGCATTGAGGTGCCAGTTATCAACCACTTTCCCACCCAGGGCAGCGCCGGCGGCCCGGCCGGCATCCTCAACGTGAGCTTTATCGAGGACGTGACGCTGAGCAGCTCGGCCTTCCAGGCACGCTACGACAACGCGCTGAGCTCGGTGCTGCAGTTCCGGCAGCGCGACGGCAACTCCGAGCGCATCCAGGGCAACCTGCGCACCTCGGGCACGGAGGTGGCGGCCACGCTGGAAGGCCCGCTGACGGGCAACACCACGTTTCTGGCCTCGGCCCGGCGCAGCTATTTGCAGGTGCTGTTTAAGCTGATTGACTTGCCCATTCGGCCCGATTTCTACGATTTCCAGTTCAAGACCACCACCAAGCTGTCGGAGAAAACCACGCTCACCAGCCTGGGCCTGGGCGCCATCGACCACTTCGAGATTGTGCCGCCCAAGAAAAGCTCGCCCTCGAAAGAATACGTGCTACGCTCCAACCCCACCATCGACCAGTGGAACTACACCGTGGGCCTGAACCTGCGCCACCTGGTGGAAAACGGCTTCGTGAACGTGGCCCTGAGCCGCACCCAGCAACACAGCGCCGCCGACGCTTTTGAGTACGGCTACACCGGCGACGAAAGCCGCCGCAAGCTGGGCGCCCGCAGCGGCGAAACCGAAAACAAGCTGCGCGCCGACGTGAACAAGCGCGTGGGCCGCTGGCAGTACAGCTACGGCACGGTAATCCAGCTGCAGCACTACGACAACGACCTCACCCAGCGCCTGCGCTCCGAGGTGCGCGACGCCAGCGGCCAGCTCGTGAGCCCGGCCGTGACGGTGCGCTTCAAAACCGACCTCGATTTCCTGCGCTACGGGGCCTTCGTGCAGGCCACGCGCACCTACGGCGCCACCAGCCGCCTCACGGTGTCGGCCGGCATCCGCACCGATGGCACCACCGCCCTCACCGAAGGCTACCGGCTCGACCGGACGCTGTCGCCGCGGGCTTCGCTGAGCTACGCCCTGCTGCCGACGCTGAACCTGAACGCCTCGCTGGGCCGCTACTTCAAGATTCCGCCCAGCACCATCCTCGGCTACCGCGCCCCCAACGGCGCCCGCGTGAACTCCGACAGCCGCTACATCCGCTCCGACCACGCCGTGGCGGGCCTGGAATGGCTGCCCGGCAAGGCCACCCGTTTCACGCTGGAAGGCTTTTACAAGAAATACGCCTATTACCCGGTGTCGGTGCGCAACAGCATCAGCCTGGCCAACCTGGGCGGCGATTTCAACGCCATCGGCAACGAGGCCGTGACCAGCACCGGCCAGGGCCGCGCCTACGGCGCCGAGGCGTTTTTTCAGCAGAAGCTCAGCGGCAAGCTCTTCGCCATTGTGTCGCTGACGGGTTTCCGGTCGGAGTTTTCGGGAGTGAATGGCATATACAAGCCCACGGCTTGGGACACGCGCTTCCTGGGGTCGGCGCTGCTGGGCTACCAGCTGGGCCGCGGCTGGGAGCTGGGCGCCAAGTACCGCGTGGGCGGCGGTGCCCCCTACACGCCCTACGACGAAGCCGCCAGCCGCGCCAGCTACCAGGCAGTGGGCACGGGCATTCTCGATTACAGCCAGCTCAACACCCGCCGACTGGGCGGCTTCCAGCAACTGGACCTGCGCCTGGATAAAAAGGTGAACCTGCGCCGCCTGAGCTTCGATTTCTACGTCGACGTGCAGAATGCGCTGCTTGCCAAGCCAGTTTCAGTACCTTCTTACACCTTCGACCGCCTGCCCGACAATTCCGGCTACGTCACCACCGACGGCCAGCCCCTGCGCCCGGACGGCAGCAACGCGGTGCCCATCCTGCTGGGCGACAGCGACGCGCTGGTGGTGCCCACGATTGGGTTCATTGTGGAGTTTTAGCCTTGTTGCGGTCCTCGCCGGCATAAGTAGCAGTGCCAGAAGAGTGCAGGTAGGTTTCGGACGCAACGCAATGGTTCTTGCGCAGGAGTAAAGTGGGCTTCCCACCGATTACCTGACCCGTGCGCGATGCTTTTCGGAAAACTGCTGCTTCGGCGAGCCTGGCTGCTTGCTCTTCTCTTCTTCGGCTTGGGTGCTGCCAGCGCGGCCCCACCGGCGGGCGGCTTCAACATCCGCGACTTCGGGGCCAAAGGCGACAGCGCGACGCTGGACGGCGACGCCATTAACCGGGCCATTGCGGCGGCCGCGAAGGCGGGCGGCGGCACGGTGTATTTTCCGGCGGGCACCTACCGCAGCTACTCTATCCGGCTGCAAAGCCACATTTCGCTCTACCTCGACCAGGGCGCGGTGCTGCTGGCCGCCGCGCCCGTGGGCGCCACCGGCTACGACGCGCCGGAGCCGGCCGACAACGACAAATTCCAGGATTTCGGCCACAGCCACTGGCACAACAGCCTGATTTGGGGTGAGCGGCTGGTAGACATTTCCATCCTCGGGCCGGGCACCATTTACGGGCAGGGCCTCACGCGCGAGGGGCCGCACCAAGCTCCCGTCGGCAACAAGGCCATTGCCCTGAAGCTGTGCCGCAACGTGACGCTCAAGGATTTCACGGTGCGCCAGGGCGGGCATTTTGCCCTGCTGGCCACGGGCGTCGACAACCTCGCCATTGACAACCTGAAGCTGGACACCAACCGCGACGGCCTCGACATCGACTGCTGCCAGAACGTGCGGGTGAGCAACTGCACCGTGAATTCGCCCTGGGACGACGGCATTTGCCTGAAAAGCTCCTTCGCCCTCGGCTACGCCCGGCCCACCGAGAACGTCACCATCACCAACTGCCAGGTGAGCGGCTTCGACCGCGGCAGCTTGCTGGATGGCACCTACCGGCGCAACGAGGCCGCCCTCGTGCCCGACCACGAAGGCCCCACCGGCCGCATCAAGTTCGGCACCGAGTCGAACGGCGGGTTTCGCAACATCGCCATCAGCAACTGCGTGTTCGAGTACTGCCGCGGCCTGGCCTTGGAAACCGTGGACGGCGGCCTGCTGGAAGACGTCGTCATCGACAACATCACGATGCGCGACGTCATCAACGCGCCGTTTTTCCTGCGGCTGGGGGCCCGGCTGCGGGCGCCGGCGGGCACGGCCGTGGGAGCCCTGCGCCGCATCAGCATCAGCAACGTGAACGTGTACAACGCCGACTCGCGGTTTGCCGTGCTCATCAACGGCGTACCGGACCATCCCATTGAGGAGGTGCGCCTAAGCAACATCAACATCTGGTACAAGCCGCTGGACGCGGCATCGGCAGCAGCCATTCAGCAGGACTTGCCGGAGGACGAAAAAGGCTACCCCGAACCCCAGAAGCTGGGCGTGGGCCCGGCCTACGGCTGCTACATCCGCCACGCCCGCAACGTTGAGCTGCACGACGTGAGCCTGCACTTGCTGGGCGCCGAAACGCGGCCGGCCCTGATGCTCGTGGATGTGCAAGGCGCGGGCCTGCGGCACGTATCGGCCGATAAAGCCGGGGCGGCGCCGCTGCTGGTGCTGAAGGGGGTGCGCGGGCTGGAAATAACCGAGAGTGAACCCCTGAAGAAGTCCACCAGAACGAGGTAGAAACGCAATATTTTGCGCCTCGTCGTTGAACGACCGGGACCGCGCCACCTGCTTAAAATGGCTCAGAACAAACACCATCAGCAACGACAAGATGCAAAATATTGCGTCTCTACCTCGTTCAATTCGCCCTTCTAAAACCCGCCCATGAAAACTGCTTTACTTCTCGTCGCCCTCCTCCTCGCCGGCACCTCCCGGGCCCAAATCGGCCGACGTTTCCCCTCGGAGAAGAAGGTGGTGAAAGACCCCGTGACGGGCACCCTGCTCACCTTCCTGACCAGCACGTCGGCCGGCGACAGCAAAATCTACCAAACCCACAACCAGTGGACCGCCGACGGCCAGTGGCTCATCTTCCGCTCGAACCGGGCCAAGGACGAAGCGTTGGCCGTGAACGAGAAAACCGGCGACATCGTGCAGGTAAGCGAGGGCAGCTACACCGGCATGCTCAACGTGGCGCGCAAGGCCATGAAGCTGTATTTCATGCGCAACCTGCCGGGCGCAGGCAAGGAGCGGCCCG
The DNA here is from genome assembly GCF_016427455.1 of Hymenobacter miniatus. Taxonomy (NCBI): domain Bacteria; kingdom Pseudomonadati; phylum Bacteroidota; class Cytophagia; order Cytophagales; family Hymenobacteraceae; genus Hymenobacter; species Hymenobacter miniatus. The sequence goes on along the minus strand of NZ_JAELXR010000001.1, from coordinate 347,389 downwards.
CCGGCGTGCAGATTGTGGAAGTGGATTTGGCCAAAGTTTTTGCCGACAGCAAGGCTGGCAAGATGCAGCCCGCCAGCGCCTACCAGCGCATCTGCGGCACCACGCCGCCGGAGCTGCAGGCCGGCGGCGACATGGCCCTCGATGGCGACGAAACCTGGGCCTATTTCCGCGTGGGCCGCGACGAAGCCGCCCGCCACCTCGCGCCCGGCACCAAGCTGGAAGCCGAATTTGGGCCGCGCCACATGGGCGCCGGGCCGGCCGGCATCGCGGCCATGAACGTGCAGACGGGTGCCATCAAATATGTAGTGTCGGTGCCGTTTCAGGTGGGGCACATCCAGACCAACCCTTGGGTGCCGGGCGAAATCGTGTTTTGCTGGGAAACCGGCGGGAAGTCGCCCCAACGCACCTGGACGGTGCAAGCCGACGGCACCGGCCTGCGCCCCCTCTACCCCGAAGCCGAAACCGAGTGGGTGACCCACGAGGCCGTGATATCGAAGGATGAAACCGCCTTTGCCATCATGGGCCACCGCAAGATTCCGGGCTCGACCAAGGAAGTGGCCGCCGGCACGGCCGTGAGCGGCGCCAACCCCGGCCAGGAAGCCGCCTGGGGTCCCTCCGGCACCCGCGAGAAGCCCACCGGCCTGGGCATCGTGAACCACCGCACCCGCGAAATGACCATCGTGGGCCAGACGCCCAGCGGCAGCGGCCTCTGGCACGTAAGCGGCTCGCCGGACGGCCGCTGGGCCGTGGGCGACGACTTCTCGCGCAGCATCTACCTCATCGACCGGCACACCCGCGAAATGCGCTTGCTCAGCACCGGCCACAAGGAAACTGCCGCCGACCACCCCCACCCCACCATGAGCCCCGACGGCACCAAGATTGAGATTCAATCGGCCATGCTCTCGGCCGATGGGCGGAGCATGAACATTTGCATCATCCCCGTGCCGCAGGAGTGGCTGAAGCGAAAATATTAACGAGCGCCCCGGCCCCGGTTCGCTTGAAGCGCGAAGCCCATTGGAGAAGGGAGCCAGCCGATTTCGGCAAAAGCGCAATACTGGTGCCCCCTCTCCCTCGGGAGAGGGGGTCAGGGGGTGAGGCGCCCGTCAGAACCACCATGTCAATGCAGAGGCCAACCAACATACTTCATATGAAAAAGTCCACTCTCTGGGCCCTAGCGCTCTGCCTGGCCACGGCAACCTCCGCCGCTGCGCAAGCCCAGCCCAAGCCGCGGTTCTTCAACAACGCGGAGCTGATGAGCATCGGCAGCTACTACTACCCCGAGCAGTGGCCGCACGACAACTGGGCGCGCGACATCAAGAAGATGGCCGAGGTGGGGTTTCAGTTTACGCACTTTGGCGAGTTTGCCTGGTCGTTTATTGAGCCCGAGGAAGGCAAGTTCGACTTTGCCTGGCTCGACGAGGCGGTGGGGCTGGCCCACCAGAACGGCATCAAAGTCATCATGTGCACTTCCACGCCCACGCCGCCGGCCTGGCTGGCCCAGAAGCACCCCGAAATCCTGATGGTGAACGCCGAGGGCCGCACCATGCAGCACGGCTCGCGCCAGCAGATTTCGTGGTCGAGCCCCGTGTACCGGCAGTACGTGGCGCGCATGGTGGAGGCCATTGGCAAGCACTACGGCCAGGACAAGCGCATCTGGGGCTGGCAGTTGGATAACGAGCCTTCGCACTACGGGCAGTACGACTACAGCCCGGCCGCGCAGGCCAGCTTCCGGCGCTGGCTGCAAGCCAAATACCAAACCCTCGACGCCCTGAACAAAGCATGGGGCACGGCCTTCTGGAGCATTCGCTACAACGATTTCGCCCAGGTGCTCATTCCGAACCAGAAGGAATTGATTGCCCAGCCCAGCCCGCACGCCGTGCTGGATTTCAAGCGGTTTTCGGCCGACGAGGCCAACGACTTTCTGAGCGCGCAGTACACCATCCTGCGCAAATACCTGGCGCCCAGCCAGTGGATTACTACCAACCTCATGCCCGAGCACGTGGACGTGGACCCCACCCGCATCACGGGCCTCGACTTCCTGACCTACACCAAGTACCTGGTGGCGGGCTACGACAACGGCACGGGGCCGCAGGGCTTCCGGCTGGGCTCGGCCACCAGCATTGCCTTCGCCAACGACCTGTTTCGGTCCTTCAACGGCACCACCGGCGTGATGGAGCTGCAGCCGGGCCAGGTGAACTGGGGCAAATTCAACCCCCAGCCGCTGCCCGGCGCGGTGCGCATGTGGATTTGGCACGCCTTCGCGGGCGGCAACCGTTTCGTGTGCAACTACCGCTTCCGCCAGCCGCTGACCGGCGGCGAGCAGTACCACTACGGCATCATCGGCACCGACGGCGTGACGCCGAGCACCAGCGGGCAGGAATACATCCGGGTCATCAAGGAGCTGAAGCAGGTGCAGCAGCAGTACACCCCCAAGGCCCCCGTGCCCGCGGCCTACCGCCGCCGCCAAGCCGCCGTGCTCTACAACGCCGACAACCGCTGGGAGATGGACAACCAGCCCCAAACCGACCAGTGGAGCTTCATGCTGCACCTCAAGCACTATTACGGCGCCCTGAAGCAGGCCGGCGCCCCGGTCGACGTCATCACCGAAGCCAAAGATTTCGCGCGCTACCCCGTGCTGGTGGCGCCCGCCTACGAGCTGCTCGACCGGCCCCTGGTGGCGCGCTGGAAGCAGTACCTTGAGCAGGGCGGCCACCTCATCCTGAGCGCCCGCACCGGCCAGAAAGAGCGCACCGGCAAGCTTTGGGAAGCCAAGTGGGCCGAGCCGATTCACGACCTCATCGGGGCCAGCATTTCGATGTACGACCTGCTGCCGAGCTGGGTGGCGGGCACCGTGGAGGCCGGTGGCAAAACCTACAAATGGAACAACTGGGCCGACGTGCTGGAGCCCCAGCCCGGCACCGAGGTCTGGGCCACCTACTCGAACCAGTTCTACAGCGGCAAGGCGGCCGTGGTGTCGCGCCGGCTGGGCAAGGGCACTGTCACCTACGTGGGCCCCGACACCGACGACGGCGCCTTGGAAAAAGAGGTCATCCGCCGGGTGTATGAGCGGGCGGGCATCGCCATCGAAAACCTGCCCGACGGCGTGATGCTGGACTGGCGCGACGGGTTTTGGGTGGGCGTGAACTACGGCGAAAAGCCGTATACCGTGGCCGTGCCGGCCGGGGCCAAGGTGCTGGTTGGCGAGAGGGTGCTGCAGCCGGCGGGCGTGGTGGTGTGGCAGTAGAGACGCAATATTTTGCGTCTTGTCGTTGAACGACCGGGACGGCGCCAAACTGTGCATAACCGCACAGAACAAACAACATCAGCAACGACGAGACGCAAAATATTGCGTCTCTACCTCGTGCAACGTCAGCTATGAAACTCCTGCACTTTCTCTTTCTGCTGCCATTCGCCGCCCGCGCCCAGGAAGACCGGGGCTTCAAAATCTACCAGTTTCCGGCCAACATGATTCCGCGCATCGACGGCAAGGCCGACGACTGGGCCACGTTCCCGAAGGAATACATCGTGGGCACCGACCAGCTCTGGGACGACTCTAAGCACTATCCCAAAGCCGATTCCACCAATCTCGATGTGAAGGTGCGCGTGGCCTGGGTGGCGGGCCTCAACCGTCTCTACTTCCTCTACGAAGCCACCGACGACTACTGGGACTTCAGCCAGCCCGGCCTGCACAACGACACCTTCGAAATCATCGTGGACGGCGACCTCTCCGGCGGCCCGCTCATCGCCGAGCAGCACCCCAACCAGGAGTTGCCGCTGATGGAGCGCTACTTCGCCTTCCACGGCGTGCACGCCCAGAACTACCACATTTTCATGCCCGCCGAGGGCAAAGACTGGGCCCTGGCCTGGGGCGCGCAGCCTTGGATTAAAAAGCTGCCGTACTCGAATATCGCCTACAGCTACGACTTCCGGCCCGGCCAGCGTGGCAAACTCACGGCCGAGTTCTGGATTACGCCCTTCGACTACGCCGGGGCCGAAGGGCCGGCCCGCGCCGTGGAGTCGGTGCTGACGGAGGGCAAGAAAATCGGCCTCACCTGGGCCGTGATTGACTACGACGACGTGCAGGACGAAAGCAAAAAAGGCTTCTGGAACCTGTCGAAAAACCACAAGATGTACGGCAATTCCAGCCTGGGCACCGTGTTCACGCTGCTGCCGCTGGCCGCGCAATACCTGCCGAAACTGGCGGCCCAATGGTCGTTCCAGGTGACGGACATGGCCCGCCGCCAGGTCACGTTCCGCGACGAAAGCCGCGGCCCCATCAAGCGCTGGCACTGGGATTTCGGCGACGGCACCACCTCCACCGAGCCCAGCCCGGTGCACCGCTACAAAGACGCCGGCAAGTACCTCGTAGTGCTCGACGTGGAAGGCCCCGCCGGCAAAGCCCGCATGGCCAAGCTCTGGGACGTGGCCCTGAAGTGAGGCAAAATTTTAGAACGTCATTAGACCGTCATGCTGAGCGCAGTCGAAGCATCTCTACCGCTTCAGGTTTCCCTTACTCCGTTCTAAGACGATTAACCCTACCGCCCCATAATGACCAGCACAGGTGCCACCAGCACCCGAGAAGCAGCGGCGTCCAGATGCAGGCCGTCGGCAGTCATGGCGTTGATATCGAGACCCGGCGTGTTGTAGCCATTCACGAACTGAGAATGGGTGCGGTGCGCCACCTTTTGAAAGGCAATGCTCATGGCGCGCACCCGTGCGTCGCCGCCCTGGTACTTGGGCAGGGCTTCCGCTTTGGTGCCGTAGGGTGGCGGGGAGATGATGATAATCCGAGCTTTGCTGATGGCTGGATATGGGCAGTTTTTAATCTTCTTGATGAGGGTTTCCAGGTTGGCCGGGACTTCTTTTTGGCGGTCGGCAAAAACGGCTTTGGCGTCGTTGGTGCCCAGCTCCAGCACCACGAAATCGAACGGCCGGTCCTTGGTAAACTCGGCCGCTTTGCGCAGGTTTTCGTCGATGACCAGCAGCGAATTCAAGGTGCTGTCGCCGTTGTTCACGAAGCCGATGGTGCGGCCCGATTTGCTGATATTGAAGACCTGCGCCCGGGGCAGGGCCAGTTCCAGCTGCTTGGGCCAGCTGTGGGGAAACGTGCCGTTGCTGTCGCCCAGGGTAAAGATGTTGAGGGGCTTGTCCGCCGCCACCGGGGTTTGCGCGGGCAGCAGGGCCGGCAGGAGCAACAGAAACAGGAGAAGCTTTTTCATGGCAATTGGTTTTTTAACACCTTACTCAAGCAGCTTCACCATTTCCACCAAGGCTTCTTGATTTCCTGAGGTTGCCCGTAAAGTTCTTCCATCGGCTTCAACTCGCCGTTATGAGGAAAAAGTATACTAGTGCCGCTTGCATCGAATAAGCCGACCTGATGTTTTGCGGCGAGTCTGATAACAGCTTGGTTGGCCTCGGTATATAATGACCAACTAAAGGCAATGTATATAATAGACTTGCCTATTGAATAATCCGTTTCGTAATCACTCTCATGGTCCTCACTCGCATCAGGACCATTCATGTCAGGAAAAATTTTGGTTATGTCTAAAAGCCAAGCCCTGAGTTCGGGAGTAGTCACGGAAGGGTCATCATAGGCAGACTCAGACCAGTTCGTTTGTACGTCAAACCAAGTCATAAATTCAGCGCGTGTTTTCGGTGCTGCTTCCGCGCTAAAGACCATTAAATCGTAACTCATGCTGATGGAGAATTGCTTGTAAACTCTGCCCAAGCTACTTCAAAATCTGCACCGAGCTGTCGTTGATGCCATACGGGTGCTGCTTGAGCAGCTGGGTGATTTCGGCGCCGGCCAGCAGCACGGGGCCGTAGCCGTGGGCGGCGTACACGTTCACGGGGCGGTAGTAGTAAAAGGCCGGGTCGAAGCCCATGCCGGTGCCCACGCAGGTGCCTTCGACCTGGCCCTGGGCGTTGACTTTGGTGCTCACGGCATTCCAGGCCAGCAGGGCCATGGGACCGTAGGCCTGGGCATCGAGCCAGCCCTGGTTCACGGCGTGGGCGATGGCGTAGGCGTAGATGGCCGTGGCCGAGGTTTCGAGGTAGCTGTCGGGGCGGTCGAGGAGCTGGTGCCAGAAGCCGGTTCCGCTTTGCTGGGCGGCCAGGCCGCGGGCGTGGGCGCGCAGCAGTTCCAACACGGCCGGGCGGCCGGGGTGGTCGGCGGGCAGCACGTCGAGCAACTCCACTTTGGTGAGGATGGCCCAGCCGTTGGCGCGGGCCCAGTGGAATTCGGGGTGCTCGGCCATGCCCTGCACCCAGCCGTGCATGTAGAGGCCCTTTTGCCGGTCGAACATGCGCGGAGCAAACTGCGTGATTTGCTTCACGGCCTCGTCGTAGTAGCGGGCCTCGCCGGTGAGCTTGCCCATTTGGGCCAGGGCCGGGATGCTCATAAACAGGTCGTCGAGCCAGAGGGTGTTGGGCTGGGGGCGGTTGCGGGCCAGCGTGCCATCGGGCAGGCGGAATTCCTTGGTCATGATGTACTTGACGAAGTTGTCAATCATCGGCCGCAGGTTGGCTTTGGGGTCGAGGCGCTGGGTTTTTATCATGGCCGCGCAGATGGCGCCGGCATCGTCCAGCGCGTGCGGCTGCAGCACCGAGCGCACCGGCGTGGCCGCCTCGGGGTGCTGGGTTTGGTAGGCTTGGAAGTAGGGCACCAGCTCGCCCAGAAACGTGAGGCGGCTGCGGGTGTAGGCGGCGAATTTAGGGTCACCGGTGGTTTCGGAGGCGCGCAGCATGCCGGCGTAGGTCACGCCCCACTCGTAGCTGGTGAGGCGGAAGTCGCCGGGCTTGATGATGGCGTCGGGGTTGAATTTCTTGCGGTCCGCAATGGGCGCGTTGGTCTTTCTATCAACCAATTGGGCCGGCGTGGCGGCGTTGAGGTAGGCGTACACACGGTCGAGCACCTGCTTCACGTCTTCGGCTTTGGTCTGGCCGTAGGGCACGGGGTAATCGGGCTTGAGCAGGTGCAGGGGCGTGGTGGTGTCGTTGGTTTTTACCTGCGCGTGAGCAGGCGCAGCAAGCAGCAACAGGGTCGACGCGCAGGCACTGACCAACAAAGAGCGGAGAAGCATGGTGGGTGGGAATGGCCGCCCGGCGGAGTCACCGGCGTGGCAGGCCAAGGTAGAAGCCGCTTAAACGCCAATTCTCCTGTGCTGTCCTGCTCGGCGGCGGCCGGCTCAGCCGATACCTGACAGGGCCAAGTCTGGGGGCCGCCCGGCGTTTAAGCCACTCCATCATTCAGGCTGGGCGGCTGGCAAGGAGAAGCTCATCCACCACGCTAATCATCGGCCCAAGCCCAAACAAAAACGCCTCCCGCGCAATGCAGGAGGCGTTTTCGTGGCAACAGTTGTACTAAAGCAAAATACCCCACCCCGATACTAACTGCTTTAGAACACCATTTCAACCACATTAATCCATGCTCAAACCATCCAAAACCCGCTTATTTGACTAAATACATAAGCTAGAATCGGCCCTTTTGTCCCAGATTCCGTCCCATGTCCCACTAAATTCATTAGCTTTGAAGTGGCAACTAATTCTCACTTCAATGGCAAAAATACGCTTCCTGCTGGTAGAACCCAGCGCCGAAAAACCGACCCCGCTATTCACGTTTCTGAGCTTCGCGGGCCGCCGGATAAAAGTTTACTCCGGCCACTCCATTCACCCCAAGCAATGGGACGCTGGCGAGCAAAAAGCCCTGACCCGCGGCTACCCGCGCAACGGCGCCCTGAACGACTGGCTCAAGGTTCTCACCGAGCGAATCGAAACCTGCCGCGACAAACATGTGGCCGCCGGCACCGTTCCCTCCGCCGAGGAGCTGCGCATGCTGGCCATCCCCGAAGAGGCCACGCCCGCCGCTGCCGAACCAGAGCTTGCTACCCCCGCCGGCCCCAATCTGCTCACCGTTTTTTCCGAGTGGATAGAAGGCCGCAGCCTTACCCAAAGCCCCAACACCCTCCGCACCTACCGCACGTCGCTGCGGCACCTGCGCGACCTACAGAAGCTCGAAGGCTACGCCGTCGACTTCGCCACCGTGGGCAACGGCTTCGCCGAACGCTTCGCCCGCTACCTGCTCACTAAGCGCAACCTCGTCGACAGCGCCGTACACAAGAACCTGTTCCGGCTCAAGCATTTCCTCAATTGGGCCCTCGACAACGGCTACCCCATCATTGCCGACCCCAAGAAGTTCAGCTGGCAGCACCGCGAGCCCGACATTCTCACCCTCACCCGCCAGGAGGTGCAACGCTTGGTCGACCTCGACCTGAGCGCCCGCCCGGCCCTCGATAACGCCCGCGCCCTGTTTCTGGTAGGCGTCTACACCGGCCTGCGCTTTTCTGATGTAGCCGCCCTGCGCCCCGAGCACATCCAGGCCGACCGCCTCCGCGTCACCACCCAGAAAACCCGCCTCACTGTCACCGTGCCGGTACGCGCCGAGGCCCGCCCGCTGCTGGCCCGCGTCACCGAAGGCACGCTACGCCCACTGGCCAATCAAAAGCTCAACGGACACCTCAAGGAACTGGCGAGGCTGGCCGAAATCGACGCGCCCACCGAGCGGGTGCGCTACGCCGGCGGCCAGCGCCGCGCCACCACGGCCCCCAAGTATGAGTTTGTCACCACGCACACCGCCCGCCGCACCTTCGTCACGCTGGCCCTCGAAGCCGGCGTGCGCCCCGAAGTCGTCATGCGCATCACCGGCCACAAAAGCCTCTCAGCCTTCCGACGCTACGTCAACGTCACTGAGGACACTATGCTCGATGAGTTTTCCCGCGCATTCGCCTAACCCAGCCGGTTTCAGGCAGCTATGCGCCAATATTCCCTTCCCTCCGACGCACTGCCCGCCGAAGTCGGCGATGCCTACGAAAGCCTCCTGCACGCGCTGAGCGACTGGCTCAGCGCGCCCAGCCCATTCACATCCACCAACCTAGCCGACTACTTCGAGGAACACCTGGCTGGTTGCGATACCCCCGAAACCCGCATCCGTTACCTGTGCCGGCTCACCCTGCACGGCGGCGTCAACGGCGAAGCCTACCCCGAAGCCGCCATGGACTTGGTGGAACTGCAGGCCGAATTCCGCGCCTTTCCGGGTTACACCGATACCGACCTGGACCTGTATTTCGACGAGTACTACTTTTCCTGGCTGGCCGTCCGGCTCACCGAGGCCCTGTGCGAATACACCGGCCGGGCCCGCCTGCGCGGCGCCCGCGCCAGCCTGCGCGCCGAGTGGGAAGCCCTGCCCCTCACCCGCCTGCAGTACCGCCCCACCGACGCCAACACCGTCCAGCTGCTGCGCTTCCTGTTCGTGGTACTGATACCCTTTGCCCAAAACAGCCGCACCCGCAGCGTCCGGAGCGTAACCGAAGAAGTGGTGCAGGGAGCCCGGGCCGCCAACAAGCCGCAGCGCCCCGCGCCCGTGCCCCTCTCCTCCAACGTGGCCACGCTTTGCTCCGGCAACTTCAAACCCACCGACCTGCGCGCCCTGCTCACCTCCCTCGGCGTGCTCGACGCTACCACCGGCCAATGGCACCTCGGCGAGCTCAAGGGAAAAGCCGCCGCACCCCTCAGCGCCTTCCCTGCCGCTTACCGAGCCCTGTTCGAAGCCAAGCTCATGCTCTTCGCCGACGCCCCCGTCTACCGCAAGGCCTTCGAGGAAGAATTCCACGTCAAATTCAGCGACCGCCTGGCCACCTTCAAAGACGGCAGCGGCAGCGCCCGCTTCCAGGACTACCTAGTCGAAGCCCGCCGCTGGATTACAGTGTGGAAAGCTTCCGACTCCCATATTACGCACAGTAGCGCCCCGTGAACTGCTGCATCAAACCTTGGTAAATAATTGACTGCCGTTTATCGCCAACTTATCTTTTATCCTCCCTTTTACTATCCTTCCCGCGCTGGAGTAACCAAGATGATGCAGCAATACGTCGGCGGCGTGGCCTTTTTTCAACCGAGTTGCACTGACTGACGGGTTGCCGCGTCAAAGTGGTGCCGAAACCAGCCCGTTCAGCCAATTGAGGCGGGTTGAAAACCCCTGCCAGCGGCTGCACCACACGGCGATGGTCTGCGCCTGGCGCACGCAGGGCGCGTCGGCACCACTGGCACGTTCACGGCCACCGCCCCGCTCCAACCGGCCGCTGCCTGGATAATCGCGAACCTGCGGACGGTGCTGCTGGTGCAGGAAATCGGCTCGCACCACGTGGTGGGCGTGGCCAGCCTGCCGCTGGCGGCCGCTGCGACCAATTAATGCTGTTCAGCGCTGTCGATGAGCTCCGGGCGCTCCGGGCGCGCAGCCGACTTGGGGGCCGGCTGGTCCAGGGTTTCGCGCATGAAACTCACTTTCAGGTGCTCATAAAGCGAGTGTGGGTCGATGAGCGAGGCCACGGCCTGCGCCATCAGGCCGCTAAGCAACAACTGAAAAATGGCCGAGTGGCGGTCCGTCATTTCCAGCACCAGGATGGCGGCCGTGAAGGGTGAGCGCACCACGCCCGTCAGAAAGCTCACCATGCTCACCAGAATCAGCAGGTTGCGGTCTTCGAGGGGCACCGCGCCCAGCCGGCACAGGCCATCGCCCAGAATGGCCCCGGCGCTGAGCGAGGTGGCAAACACGCCGCCCGCCCCGCCGCCGCTGTAGCTCAGGGCCATGCCCGCGAAACGCGCCGGAAACAGGTACCAAGGCGTCTGGCCGTCGTTGGCAAACAGCAGGCGGTTGATGATGGGCTTGCCGGTGCCCACGCCTTCCTGGCCCACCAGGTAGGCCAGCCCGGCCATCAGCAGGCCGCAGCCCAGCACCCAGCCCGCCTGCTGGCCGAAACTGGCGAAGCGCTTGCGGAAGCTGCCCAGCCACAGCAGCGTTTTGGCAAACAGCGCCCCGGCCAGGCCGCACACCACGGCCACCAGCGCCACCGTGGCCAGAATCCAGCCCACGTGGGCCGTCACCTTTGGAAAGTCCAGGTAGAGGTACGGCCCCAGAAAAGTCTGCGCCGTGAGCCCGGCAATGATGACGGCCGAAAACACCGCCATCCGAAACCGGGCCATGTGTAGTTGGGTCAGCTCTTCCACCACAAACACGATGCCGCCCAGCGGGGTGTTGAACGCCGCGGCCAGCCCGGCCGCGCCGCCCGTCACCAGCGCAATCTGCCGCGAGAGCTGCGGCCAGCCCGCCGGCTGCAGGCGGTTGATGGCCCGGAAAATGGCCGCCGAAATCTGGATGGTCGGCCCCTCGCGGCCAATCACGCCGCCGCCCAGCAGCAGGGCCACGCTGCTTAATACCTTCACAAAGGCCACGCGCAAGCTCAGCAGGTAGCCCACGCGCGGGTGCCGGCTGGGAGTGGAGAGTTCGATGCCCGCCATCACCTGCGGGATGCCGCTGCCCCGCGCCGCCGGGGCCAGCTGCTGCACCAGCACCCACGACACCAGAAAGGCCAGCGGCGTGAGCCCGAACGCCAGTAGCGGCTCGTGGCGCAGCCAAGCAAAGCTCAGTTGCTCGGCCCAGGCAAACAGCCGCTCGTAGCCCACGGCCACCCCGCCCACCACCACCGACGCAAACCAGAACGGGAAGCTCTGCAGAATCAGCCGGCGCACCCGGTCGGTATAGAGTCGGCGGAGCAGCCGGCGGTCGAGCCAGGCGAGGAGGCGGGTGTAGCGGGACGGGGAATCAGGCATTCAGAGGAATTTCGGGTGGATGAGCACTCGGGCCCGGCGGCGAAGCCGTATTTCCTGCAAGGTCGGCACTTTTAGGTGGGGGTTGGGTGAAAAGCCGGTACCTTGTTGAGCGTATGCCTGCGCCGGGTATGGTACCTGATGCTGCTATTGCTTCCCCCAATGCGTCGCTTTTTCTCTTATTGGCTGGTGCTGCTGGCCGTGCTGGCCGGCGGCCCGGCCAATGCCCAAACCCTAACCGCCCCGCCTACCGATTCCATTCGGGCCACCGCCCTGCTCCAACGGGCCGATTCGTTGCGGCTCGCCCAGGCCCGGCAGCGCATCGGCGCGCTGCGGGCCACGACCCCGGGCTACCCCGTGGTGCTGCGCGCCGACACGCTGTTCCGCGTGTACACCAAGCTGGGGCCGTTTTCGCCCCGCGAGCGCGCCGCCCTCATCGCCGAGAAAGTGCAGCGCTTGGAAGCCAACCCTGACTTCCGGCCCGACTCGCTGCGCCTCTACCCGGCCGAGCAAACCATTGATTTGATGTACGGCGAGCTGGTGGTGCAGAGCGTGTCGGAAACCGATGCGCTGTGGGCCGGCCAGCCGCGCGACGCCCTGGCCCGGCAGTACCGGGCGCGCATCGTGCAGGCCGTGGCCCGTTACCGCGAGGCGCACCGCTTCGTGAACATCCTGAAGGAAATCGGGCTGGTGCTGCTGGTGCTGGTGGCCTTCTACTTCGTGGTGCGGCTCGTGAACCGGCTCTTTGGGTGGGTGCGCCGTAAGCTATTGACCAAGGAAACCACCTGGTTCCGGGCCGTGCGCGTGAACAACTACGAGCTATTCACCCCGCGCCGGGGGCTTGATGCCGCGCTGCTGCTGCTCACGGTGCTGCGCTGGGTGTTTATCTTTCTCGTCATCTCGCTGGTGCTGCCGCTGCTGTTCAGCATCTTCCCCGGCACGCAGGGCGTGGCCGATACGCTGCTGGGCTACGTCCTGACGCCGCTGCGCAAAATCGGGCTGGCGCTGTGGGATTTCCTGCCCAACCTGGTCACCATTGTGGTCATCGTCACGGTGTTTCGCTACGTGCTGCGGGGCGTGCATTTCCTCAAGGAGGAAATCCGGCTGGGCCGGCTCACCATCGACGGCTTCTACCCCGACTGGGCCAACCCCACCTACCAGATTGTGCGGGTGCTGGTGTTTGCCTTCCTGCTGGTCGTGATTTTTCCCTACCTGCCGGGCTCCGAGTCGCCGGTGTTCAAGGGCGTGTCGGTGTTCCTGGGGTTTCTGTTCACGTTTGGCTCGGCGGGGTCGCTGTCCAATATCGTGGCCGGGCTGGTGCTCACCTACATGCGCGCCTACAAGCTGGGCGACCGGGTAAAAATCGGGGACGTGACGGGCGACATCATCGAGAAAAACCTGCTCGTGACGCGCATTCGCACCATCAAAAACGAGGAAATCACCATCCCGAATTCCTCCATCATGAGCTCCTACACCACCAACTTCAGCAGCGCCGCGCCCACGCTGGGCCTTGTGCTGCACACCACCGTCACCATCGGCTACGACGTGCCCTGGGCGCAGGTGCACCAGCTGCTCGTCGCCGCGGCCACGCAGGCCGAGGGCGTGCTGGCCGAGCCCGCGCCCTTCGTGCTCCAAACCAGCCTCGACGATTTCTACGTGAGCTACCAGCTCAACGCCTACACCCGCGAGGCCAGCCGCCAAGCCGCCATTTACTCGCGCATCCACCAGCACATCCAGGACCAGTTCAACGCGGCTGGCGTCGAAATCATGTCGCCCCACTACCGCGCCGCCCGAGATGGCAACCAGACCACCATTCCTGCCGATTACCTGCCCAAGGACTACGTGGCCCCGAAGTTCCGGGTGGAGGGGACGGAGTAAGGGAAATCATGCCTATTTTGGCTTGGAGTACGCTACCCAGTGGCATACTATTTTCGGATTGCTGCTACTTGCAATATGGCGGAGCAGCGGCAAATAAAATGTTGGTGGCCATTATAAAAAAATACAGTAAAATGACAATATCAGGCTACATACAGGATACAGAATATGCTGCATCAAGACTAATTGATGACATTTGGCACGAACACAATCAGCAAAAGTCACTAGAAAATGAAATAAAGAAACTTCAAGCTGTTGTACAGCATCAGTATGGACAAGCTCAGTCTTTAATGGACAGTGATGACCCTGATGATGTAATGTTAGGTGCTGGTGTGCACTGGCAGACATATTTTGAAGAGGACAAACAATTATTTCATAAAAGCGAAGCTTATCAGAAACTAGAAGAACAAATACAGACACATACTTACTCGATTCAGACTTTATGTTCTGGCCTTTTACAAATTGTTAAACAAGGAATATCAATAGTTTACAATGGAACGGATACGTGTCCTAACGGAAGAACAGTTGGGACACAAAACTTAAAAGATGTTGTTTGGCAAGCTCGTAATCAAACAATGCATTATGAAGAAGGAAATTGTCGTCCTCCGATTGTAGCGGTGTTCGCAAAATTGTCATCTGAATTTGACCCAGTCTTTGATAATTATAACTTACAAAACCTGGCTTTTGAGGTAATAAAGATTCTAGACTGGATAGACTATAGTAAATACAAAGCAGACATACAATCTTTGGCTTAACGAATAATGGCTACTAAGATTAGGTTTGCTGCGCGGTGAATGGGGCGAATTAGCAAATGCAGTCGGGCACCGTTCTTGAGAAAAAAAGTGGGCCCGTTTGCTATTTACAAGACCAGAGCCACCGGGGCGCCTGAGTACCAGCATAACCTTTACTGTCGGGCTTTCGTATGAACCCGGTTATCGCTATTACGCCTATTCTAAATGTCTTATTCCCATCTGGAGCCGCCCAATGAACAGGCCCGGCTCCTGATTATTCAGAAGTACCACGTTCCAACCGCCTTTCAAGAGCCCATCTTTCAGGAATTAACCACGCTGGCCGCCCACATTTTTGGGTTGCCGGTGGCCTTTCTGTCGCTCGTAGACGGCGCGCAGGTAGATTTTCCAGCCACGCACGGCGTGCCAGACCTGCGGGTGCTGCCCCGCGAGGCGGCACTCTGCTCCATGGCGGTGCACCAACACACCACGGTGGTCCTCAACGACATCAGCCAGGGCAGCGATTCGCCGCACTGGCAAACGGCGCAACGGTTTCGGATGGAGTTTTACGCGGGCGCGCCCCTGCTCATCGAGCAGCAGTATGCCGTCGGGGCCCTGTGCCTGAGCGATAATCAGTCGCGGGCCTTCACCAGCCAGGAAGAAGCCGTACTGAATGAGCTGGCCGCCGTCGCCAGCCAGGCCATCACCACCCGGTGGCAATACGTGACCGAGGCAGAAGGAGCGCCCCACTGGCCGGCCGTGCAACAACTGGCCATCCAGGACATCCACCTTTTGCGGGGCCTGATTCACCGCCTGCAGGACCAGTCTGCCGACGCCGTCCTCCACGTCGTGCAGCGGCGCCTGGCGAACTTGCGGGAAACCGTCACCGGACCATCGGCGCTGTTGCCATTGGCCATAAGCCCGGTGCGCTTGGCACCAAGCTCCTGATTACGGAGGGCGCCTGATGGAGGCTACCGTGGGTAGCTGGCTGATTAGTAATTTCGTCCGGTTGTGAGCGTACTTCCCTGCTCATTAAAATTTAGCCAGCTGCAGTAGCGGCGGCGGGTGTTCCGGCACGAAGCCAACTTCCTTATGCTCATTTCTTCTGCGCCGGCGTCTCTGGCCGATGTGGCCTCCCCTACCGGGTTGCTGCACACGCTGCTCACCGTGTCGCTGACGGCTATTGCCGTCCTGCGGCCGCTCTACGAGGCCGAATCCGCCGTCATCCACGATTTTGCCTGGGTGCACCTCAACCCCGCTGGCCAGCAGCTGCTGCGGCAGCCCGAGTGCCCCACCGCCTCGCTGCTCAAGCTGTTTCCCACGGCCAAGGCCGATGGCATGTTCAACAAGTGCTGTCAGGCGTTTCTGACCGGCGAGCCGCAGCGCAACCAAACGCATTACCAGGCCGATGGGCTGGACGGCTACTTTGTGCTCGCGGCCCAGCGCTGCGAAAACGTGCTGGTCGTCAATTTCCTCGACACCCACGCGGGACCCCGCGCGGCCGCTGAGGAAGCCCTGCGCGAAAGCCAGGCCCGCGAGCAAACGGCCCGCCAGCAGGCCGAGCGCGAGCGCAACCTGCTGCAGGCGCTACTCACGCAGGCGCCCGTGGCCATTGGCTTGTTTCAGGGCGAGGACTGCGTGGTGAGCGCCGCCAACGACCTGCTGTGCGCCATGTGGGGCCACGCGCCCGCCCAGGTGCTGGGCCGGCCCCTGCTGGATGGGGTACCCGAGCTGCGGGGCCAGGGCTTCACCGAGCTGATGCAGCAGGTGGCCCGCACCCGGGTGCCCTTTGTGGGCACGGAAGCCCCGGC
This sequence comes from Hymenobacter miniatus, assembly GCF_016427455.1. Lineage (NCBI taxonomy): Bacteria > Pseudomonadati > Bacteroidota > Cytophagia > Cytophagales > Hymenobacteraceae > Hymenobacter > Hymenobacter miniatus. The sequence goes on along the minus strand of NZ_JAELXR010000001.1, from coordinate 331,317 downwards.
GCAGCTCCGCCAACCCGACGGCAGCGTACAAACCCACTATTTCAACTTCGTGTACCAGCCGCTGTACGCTCCGGACGGCAGCGTGCTGGGCGTAGTGGATATTGCCATCGACGTGACCGAGCAGGTGCTGGCCCGCCAGCAAATGGAGCAGCTCAACCAGGAGCTGGAAATGCGGGTCACGGCCCGCTCGGCCGAAGCCAAAGCGGCCCTCTTCGAGGCCGAGAAGCAGCGCGAGCAAGCCCACCAGCAGCAGGCGCGGCTGGGGCAGATTCTGGGCCAGATGCCCGCCGCCATTGCCACGCTGAGCGGCCCGATGCACCGCTTCGCCTACTTCAACGCGGCGTACGGCGCCATCTCGGCCGACCGCGCCGTGCTGGGCCAGACGGTGGCCGAGGTCTTTCCGGAGCTGGTAGAGCAAGGCATCATTGGCCTGCTCGACCAGGTGTACACCAGCGGCGAGCTCTTCGTCGGCACCGAAATCATGCTCATGATTCAGGACGCCGCCACCGGCCAGCCCGAGCCGCGTTACCTGGATTTCACCTACCAGCCCCTGCTCGACGGGCAGCAGCAGCCCGAAGGCGTGCTGGTGTTTGCGCTGGACGTGACCGAACGTGTGCGGACCCGCAAGCAGGCTGAAACCCTGCAAACCGCCATCCTGGCCGTGACCAGGCGTCAGGCCCAGGAGCGCGAAAACGCCTACCAGCTCTTCGAGCAGGCCCCGGCCGCCGTGTGCCTGCTGCGCGAGCCCGACCACCGCATCGAGTACCTCAACCCGGCCTACCAGGCGCTGTTTGCCGGCCAGGAGCTGCGGGGCCAGACCCTGGCCCAGGTGCAGCCCGACAACGCGGCCCTGGTGACGCTTTTCGATGGCGTGTACCAGCACGGCGAGACGCAATTTCAGCGCGAGGTGCCCGTGTCTGTGCCGCAAGGCCCCGGGCAGCCCCCGCTGCGGCGCTACTTCGATTTTACCTACCAGGCCTACCGGGAAGAGGGGCGCATCGTAGGCGTTTCGCTCTTCGGCTTCGACGTCACGGAGCGCGTGCGGGCGAGCCAGGCCGTGGAGGCCCAGCGGGCCGAGCTGCAGCGCCTTTTTGCCCAGGCGCCGGTGGCCATTGCCCTCCTGCGCGGGCCCGAGCTGGTGATAGAGCTGGCCAACGGGGCCGTGGAAACCATTTGGGGACGGGCGGCGGCGCAGGTGCTGGGCCGACCCTATTTTGAGGCCCTGCCGGAAACGGCCGGCCAGGGGTTTGAGCAGATTCTGGCGCAGGTGCTGCAAACCGGCCAACCCTTTATCGTGACCGAGGCGCCCGTGCTGCTGCCCCGGGCCCATACCGGCCGGCCCGTGCAGGGCTTCGTCAACTTTGTGTTTCAGCCCCTCTTCGACGAGCAGGGGCACACCACCGGCCTGCTGGCCATGGGCACGGAAGTGACCGAGCAGGTGCACGCCCGGCAGCAGGTGCAGTCGCTTAATGAGGAGCTGGCCACTATCAACGAAGAGCTGAACGCCACCAACGAGGAGCTGAACGAGAGCAACCGCCGCCTGCTGCGCACCAATGCCGACCTCGACACCTTCGTGTACACCGCCTCGCACGACTTGAAGGCCCCCATTGCCAACATCGAGGGCCTGCTCGACGTGCTGAGCGAGTACCTGCCCCCCGCCGACCAGGAGCCGCTGGTGCCCCAGCTGATGCACCGGATGCGCGGCGCTATCGCCCGCTTCCAGCAGACGGTGGGCCACCTCACCGATGTGTCGCACCTGCAGTACCACACCGGCCAGTCGCAGGAAGAAGTGGACGTGGCCCGCGTCGTCGAGGATGTGCGCCTGGACCTGCTGCCCCTGCTGGAAGGCACCCAGGCCCAACTGCTGCTGGACGTGGCGCACTGCCCGCCCGTGCGCTTTGCCCTCAAGGACCTGCGCAGCATCGTCTACAACCTGCTCAGCAACGCCGTGAAGTACCGCGCCCCCGACCGTGCGCCCGTGGTGCACATCCGCACCCGCTGCGCCCCCCAGCAGCTGGTGCTGGAAGTGCAGGACAACGGCCTGGGCCTAGACGCTCCCCAGCAGGGCAAGCTCTTCCAGATGTTCAAGCGCCTGCACTACCACGTCGAGGGCTCGGGCGTGGGCCTTTACCTGATTAAGCGCCTGATTGAAAATGCCGGCGGCACCATTGCCGTCCGGAGCGCGCCCGGCGTGGGGTCCACGTTCACCGTGACCCTGCCCCTGGCCGCGCATAGCCCCGTATCATGACCAAACTCCCCCAAATACTGCTCGTCGATGACGACGACACCACCAATTTCCTCAACGAGCTGCTCTTCAAACGGCTCAACGTGACCGACCACGTCCGCACCGCCTACACCGGCGAGGAGGCGCTGCGGCTGCTCACCCAGGACCCGCCCTACGAGCCAACCCTGCTGCTGCTCGACGTGAACATGCCCGGCATGGGCGGCATCGAGTTTCTGGGGGCCTACCAGCGCCTGCCCAAGGGCCAGCAGGACGCCACGGTCATCGTCATGCTCACCACTTCCATGGATGCCCGGGATTTGTCGCGGATGAACGACCTGCCCATTGCCGGCCTGATTAGCAAGCCGCTCAACCGGGAGAAAATCGAAACCCTGCTCCAGCTCCACTTTCAGCTGCAGCTGCCGCCGGGCGAGTAGGGCTTGCCGCCACTGCCGCCACGGGTCGGCGGCTCGCGGCTCGGCCTCACACCGCCGCCCGAGGGTGCGATAGGGCCATGCGGTTTTTTAACGCCACCAGGTGAACTGCGTCCGCCGTGTAGCGCAGCAGTCCTGGCCCCCCTTTTGGGCTTTCCTATTTCCGGCCCCCGGGGACTAACTTTAACGGTATCGGCGGCGTACAAGCGGGACGCTACACTTCTTCGCTGCCGTTGCCAATGCCCACCACCGATGCCGCCCTGGTGCAGGGACTACTGGCCCACGAAAGCCGGGCCATGACCCTGTTCTATCACCAGTACCGCCCGGCGCTCTACAGCGCCATCCTGCGCATCGTTCGCAACCGGCAGAGCGCCGAAGACGTGCTGCAGGAAAGCCTGGTGAAGGTCTGGTTCGCCATTGCCTCCTACGACGAAACCCAGAGCCGCTTGTTTACTTGGGCCGCCAAAATCTGCTGCAACACGGCCATCGACCACGTGCGCACCGGCCGCTTCCGGCTGACGGCCCGCACGGCCTCGCTGGAGGACAGCGCGGCGGCGCAACATGCCGCCGCGGCCGGCTTTCAGCCCGAACACATCGGCGTGGCCGAACTGCTGCATGGCCTGCGGCCCGAATACCGCCAGGTGATGGAACTGCTCTACCTGCGCGGCTACACCCAGGTAGAGGCGGCCGAGGAGCTGTCTGTCCCGGTGGGCACGGTCAAAACCTGGGTTGGTCGCGCCCGCTGCCTGCTGGCGGTTCAACCCCTGTAGCTTAGCGCACTCCTTTGCTACCCGGTTGGGCGGCCTCGACCAGGACCTGCACCGGCTGTTGCCCGCCGGTCCGCAGCCGCAGCCACTGGCGCAGGCGGGTCTGCTCTGCGGCCGGCAGCGGGCCGCGCGTGCGCACCTGCACCACCAGCGTGGTGTCGGCCCGCAGCGAGTCGGCGGCGGGCGTGGCCAGGCGGCTCAGGCCGAGCTGGCGCACGGCCGGGTGCTCCACCTGCACTTCGCGCAGCAGGGCGGCCGCCGAAGGCAGGCGCGGACCGGCCGCCACGGAATCGCGCTGGCCCAGCACCTGCTGCAGCTGGGCCAGGCGGGCATCGTAGCCGGCCATGGCTTGCTCGTTGTGGCTGCGCAGGTCCTCAAACAGGCTGCTGCGTAGGGTCTGCGCATCGGCCGAGTCGATGTGGGACAGGCCCTGTCGCACCGTGAGCTGCGTCCGCGCCAGGCGGTATTTGCCCAGGCTGGCGCGGGCCGTGGCCAGCTGCGCGGGCGTGAGCAGCTGGCCCGCCAGCAGCACGTTGATGGTGCGCGGGCCGGCCGCCACCCGGTGCGTTACCACGTAGGTCCCGGGCCGGTTCAGCTGCTCTTCCACAAACCGCTCCGCGTTGTGGGCAAACACCGTGTTGCGCACGATGCCGGCGGCCAAGTACACGCTGGGGCCGGCCGTGAGCAGCGCCACCGCCCAGATGGCCCATTGCACCCGCCGCCCCTTGGGGCCGTGGGCGAACGTGTGGTGCGGCAGCGGCAGCAGCCGCGCCACCAGAAACGTGGCCAGGCTGATGAACACGCAGTTGATGGAAAACAGGTACAGCGCCCCGCCAAAGTAGGCCCAGTGCGCCGTGGCCAAGCCGTAGCCGGCCGTGCACAGCGGCGGCATCAGGGCCGTGGCGATGGCCACGCCCGGCACCACGTTGCCCCGCTCGCGGCGCGTGAAGCCGATGGCCCCGGCCGCCCCGCCAAACAGGGCAATGGCCACGTCCCAGGTGGTGGGCGTGGTGCGGGCCAGCAGCTCGGAGCCGGCATCGGTGAGGGGGGTGAGCTTAAAATACGCCGCCGACACCAGCAGACTGATACCGGTCGCCACCAGCAGATTTTTCACGCCCCGCCGAATCAAATCGACTTCCACGGTGGCCGCCCCGAAGCCAATGCCCACAATGGGCCCCATGAGCGGCGAGATGAGCATGGCCCCGATGATAACGGCCGTGGAATTGACATTCAGCCCCACCGAAGCCACCAGAATGGCAAAGATGAGCACCCACAGGTTGGTGCCCCGGAAAGCCAGGCCCTCCTCCACGTCGGTCATGATTTCGGCCGGCTCGGCCATGTCGGCGCTCAGGTCGAAGTGGGCGTGCAGCCAGCGGAGCAGCGGAAAATTCATCGGCAAAAACTAGGGTTGGGGCGCTTCGGTGGCCGGCGCAGCAGCCGGCGCCGGGGCGGCGCCTTGCAGCTCCACGCGCAGCACGGGCAGCTCTTTGGGAAACTGAATTTCGGTGATGTCGGCCGGCAGGCTCACTTCGGCGGCGGCCATGAGGGTGTTTTTCACCCGCGTCATCACCCGGCTGCGCAGCTCCAGCACGCCGCGCCGGTACTGCTCAGAGGCGGCCCAGAAGAACACGCGCAGGTTGACGGTGCTGGTGGCCAGCTCCTCCACCACGGCAAAGGGCTGGTGGCCGTCGTCGCTGAGCACCTTGGGTTCCTGCCGCACCTGGTCCAGGATGATTTCGATAATGTGGGCCGGGTCGGCGTCGTAGTCGATGCCCACCACAAAGTCCTGCCGGATGTGGCCGTCGCGGGTGAAGTTGGTCACGGGCTCCTTCAGCACCAGCGCGTTGGGCACGTAAATGTCCTTGCCGTCGAAGGTTTTGATGCGGGTGGTGCGCAGGTTCAGTTCTACCACCCGGCCCAGCATGTCCTTCACCTGAATGCTGTCGTTGATGTAAAACGGCCGGTTGAAAGCCAGAATCACACCCGCCAGGAAGTTTTCGGCAATGTCCTTAAAGGCAAAACCCACCAAAAAGGCCGACAAGCCCAGCCCGCCCAGCAGGCCACCCACCACGCCCGAAAAGCCTACAATTTGCAGGGCCACCAACAGGCCGCCCAGCACCAGCAGCCAGCGCCCCACCTGGGTGAGGAAGTTGGTGAGCAGCGGGTCGGCCGAGTGGGCCGCCAGCCGGCCGGCCAGGTAGCCGCGCAGCCGGCCCGAGGCCAGCCACACGCCGGCCATCACGGCGGCGGCCACCAGCAGCCGGGGCAGCACGTACAAAAACTGGGTCCAATACGTGTGCGCGACGGCCGTGAAATCCTGGAGCATAGCGAACAGTGTTAAGCCGTTGGTGTGGTGGTCGCTGCAGCGGTGGGCGAATCTTTCAGCCAGTTAGCCGCTTCTTCCAACTTGTCGAACACCGCCACTTTCACGTAGTGGCCCAGGTCGCGGAGCACATCTTCGGTGTGCAGGCGGCGGGTGGGATGGAGGCTGGGCAGCACGGCGTAGCGGATGGATGGTGGCGGCGGGGGCACCGTGTTGGGCAGCCACTCGGTTAGCAGCCATTGCTGGTCGGGGGCGTCGAAAGCAGCGGGCATGGCGCGGTGGTCGGCCAGGATGCCGGTGAGGCCGTGGCGGGCCAGCAGGTTGGCGGCGTGCACGTAGAGGGCCCGCAGCTCGGGGCCACTCATCGGCTCGCCGGAGAAGTGCAGGTAGACAAAGGAGCCGGGCACGAATAGGACCGAGCCCACGGCGTTGGAAAAATAGAGTTGGGTGGAAAGCACAAGGAATGGGTTAGTACAGCTAAGAGGAGCCCGCGCCGGGAGCATTTAGGCCCGGTTCAGCCAGCTCAGCAGTCGCTTTAACGTAAGGCCTTGCACCACGGCCGAAAACAGCACCACGGCAAAGGTCATGGGCACAAATACCTCGGGGTGCAGCGCCGGCGGCAGGCCCAGCGCCAGGGCCAGCGAAATGCCGCCCCGCAGCCCGCCCCAGCTCAAAATGGCCAGCGTGCGCGCCGGCAGCTGCTTGGAGAGCCCCAGCAAGCGCGTGGGCACGGCCAGCGCCACGTAGCGCACCAGCAGCGCCAGCACCGCTGCCGCCAGCCCCAGCCCGAGGTAGAAGGGGCTGAACCCGACCACCACCAGCTCCAGCCCCATCAGCACGAAGAGCACGGCGTTGAGCACCTCATCCAGCGCCTCCCAGAACTTCTCCAGGTAGTCGCGCGTGGTGTCCGACACGGCCTCGGAGCGGCTCACGTTGCCGATGATGAGGCCCGCCACCACCATGGCCAGCGGCCCCGACACGTGCAGGTGGTGGCACAGCGCGTAGCCCCCCATCACCAGGGCCAGCGTGAGAATCACTTCGGTTTGAAAATGGTCGATGGTTTTAATCAGCTGATAGCCCAAGTAGCCCAGCGCGGCGCCGGCCAGCAGCCCGCCCCCGGCCTCCTGCAGCAGCAGCAGGCCCACCGAACCCGCCGTGGGCGCGCTGCCGGGCGTGGCAATTTCGAGCAGGGTCACGAACACCACCACCCCGAAGCCGTCGTTGAACAGCGACTCGCCCGCCAGGTTGGTTTCAATCTTGGGGTCAAGGTCGGTGGTCTTGAGAATGCCGAGCACCGCAATGGGGTCGGTGGGCGCGATGAGGGCCCCGAACAGCAGGCACGGCAGCAACGGCAGCGGCGCACCCGCCAGCTGCAGCAGCTCATAGGTGCCCAGCCCCACCAGGCCTGTGGCCAGCAGCACACCCAGCGTGGAATAGGCTGCGATGCTGCGCCACACGGCTTTCAGCGCTTCCACCCGCACGTGCAGCGAGCCGGCAAACAGCAAAAAGCTCAGCACCGAGCCCATCAGAAACTCGGTGAAATCGAACTGCACCAGCGTGGTTTTCACCTGGGCCGCGAAGCCCGGCACCACCTGGCCCACGGCCAGCACTCCCACCGCGGCCACCACCCCCAGCAGCAAAAACATGATGCCCGCCGGCTGCCGCAAAAACCGGGCATTCAGGTACGAAAACAGGCCCGCCAGGGTGAGCAGCGCGGCCAGAAAGGAAAATAAACTCATCCTTGCCTAACGCCGTGGTTGACGAAGAGGTTATCGTTTCATTCTGGCGCGAAACCCGGCCAGCGTTGGCTTTTTGTCCCTCCACATCTATTAGCACCGCAGGCTTATCCCCTGCACCAAGCACATAGCGCTGCCATCTGCTGGCAGTTTCGCTGAAGCCCCTCCCCACAATACAACACCCTACCAATACCCACACCAACTAGCTAATGCCCGCCGTTTCATGCGGGCCCACCGCCCTTTCATGCGGACTTCGTGCGCGTTTCATGCCGCCGATTGAACCCGCATGAAAGCCGAACTCCCTTTGTGCCGTCGCTGGCCCACACCCCCAGCGCCGCCCCACATGGAGCCTTTCATCCTTAGCCCCGTCCCCTACGCCCAGTTGCTGGAGGACATGCGCGCCATCATCCGGCACGAAACCACTCAGCGCCCCGCCGCCCCAGCCCCCGCCGACGCTAACAGCCCCTCCGACCTGCTCACCGTGCAGGAGGCCGCCGAACTGCTCGACGTCTGCCCCCAAACCATTCACGAGTGGAAGCGGCGCGGCCTGCTCACCTACCACAAGATGGGCCGCCGCACCTACCTCAAGCAGGCCGAGGTACTAGCCGCCCTGCAGAGCGAAAAGCGCACGGTGAAGCCCAGCGCCAAAAGCCGGTAGCCATGCGCCCCTTTCGTTCGCTTACTGCCCGCGCAGCTGCGCCGGCTGCTGCACGTTCTCTTCTAGGAAGCGCCGTACCTCGTGGTAGTCGTGGCCCAGCAGTTCAATCACTTCCTGCAGGCGCTCCATGGTTTGCACCGTCTTGTCCATCGGCCGGGCCGGAATGCTCGTCGAGAGGTAGCCCCGCACCATCCACAGCTGCTGAATGTCGGCCACTGGCAACCGGTACGGCTCGTAGCCCGGGTTGTCGGAGTGCAGCTCAAATGTGTCGTCCGCCTCGGTAATCACCGCGCTGATGCGCTTGAGCAGCAGGTTTTCCGACGTCACTATCACGTAGCACTCCCACGGCTTCAGCAGGTCCTTGCGGTCCACCACGCTGCACACCACAATGTCCTTGTGGCCAAACGTTGGGCTCATACTCGTGCCCGATACCTCAAAGGCCCGGTACGTGCCCCATTCAAAGCCCGGCAGGTGATAGGGCTTCATGTCTTGGAGGTAAACCGCCTCGTTGCATAAAGATGGGTAGCCCGCCTGTGCCGTCAGTGGAACCAGCAGCGTGTTTTCCTTGCCATCCCGGTCCACCGTCACGGTCAGCACCTTGAAGTTGCCCAGGTTCTTCCATGGCTCCGATTGCTGCTTGCTTTCCGCCGCCTGAGCCTTGCCGCTCGCCTTCGCTGGCTCTGCCTCCCCACCGCGCACCATCGGCCCGCGGCCCATCACCAGCCAGTCGGCTGATAGCTCCGGCCACACCTCCAGCATCTGCGTCAGCGTGTCGAAACCCGGTTTCGCGTCGCCGCTCAGCAGCTTGTATATTTTTCCACTTTTCTCATCACCCATTTTCACCGCTGCCTGCCTGGCAGTCAATTGATAATGGTCGAGCACTTGCTGCAAACGCTGGCTTACGTGGGCTGTGGGTTCCATAGTCTTCGTCATTTAATACACCGGATGCGCGGCCATTCGCGTATGTTTGTACACAGTTCGCACCGCTTTACGAGACAAATGTACTAAATTACAAACAAAATGGAACAGATTACTAATAACCGGCAAACAAAAGATACTAACGAGCAAACACCGACCCTGTTTCAGGTCTACAAAAGACTCGGCGAACGCAACCGCGCCGCCAAGAAAGTAGTGGAACGCTTAGCCGAAAAAGGCACCGTAGTAGCCATTAGCACGGTTTACAACGTCATCTACGGCCGCTCCAGCCGCGCCGACATCACCGAGCAGTTCCTCAACGTGGCCGCCGAGATGCTCGCCCACTCCAAAGACTTGCAGGCCCGCACCGCCGCCCTGGCCTCCGCTGAATGATAGTCCCGGCCTCCCCACCCCCGCCATGAACTTCATCCGCCACATCCGCCTGGCCCTCGAGCTGCTGGCGAACCGCGCCGATGCCACCCCGCACCACGTCAGCCTCTACATGGCCCTGTTCAGCCAGTGGAACGACGAGCGGTTTCCGGAATCGGTGATGCTGGTGCGGGCCGAAGTCATGCAGGCCGCCCATATCGGCAGCGCCAGCACCTACCTCAAGTGCCTGCGTGAGCTCACGGCCTACGGCCTCATCACCTACCAGCCCTCCCGCTCCGAATACCGCGCCAGCCGCTGCCTCATGCACGAGCTGCAGCCCGTCCAGCTTGCACCACAGCTTGCACCAGAAGTGGACCAAGCACTGTACTCAAAACCACCCGCAGCTCGCACCAGAAGTGGTGCAAGCACTGGTGCAAGCCGTGGTCAAGCCGTAGTCTCTTTTGATAAACAGGTAGAAACTAAAGGAAACAAGAACAAACCCGTTCTATCAATCAAACCAGATGAGGCGGCAGCACAAAAAAAAGAGGGCTTCGCTTCTTCCCCACCGAGTCAGCTTTTAGAGCCAGACGATTCCGAGCTGACAGCCACAGAGCCAGCCTCCAAAGGAAAAGTTGCGCGAAAAGGAAAGGCCCCCACGCCCCGCCGGCCCCAGCGCCCCGAAATCCCTTTCACGGAATCCGAGCTGGCCGACCTCCCGGCGTTCATGGCCGCCTTCGACGGCACCGACTACGCGCTGGCCGACCTGCGCTTCTACCACGAGAAAATCCTGAACTGGCGACAAAAGGGCGAAGTGCCCCGCCGGCGCGATTGGCTCGCCACCTCCAAGCAATTCTTCCTCAACGATGTTGCCGAAAACCGCCTTAAGCTCGCCCCTGGCGTCCAGCCCCACCAGCCTGGCGCCACCTACGCCGACACCGGAATCCCAACTACTGGCTACCGTTCAAGCCGTTGGGATTAGCGCCCTGGCCCGCAGCAGCACCCCCGAGCTGCGCGAGATGCTGGCCGACATCAGCATCGGCCTCACCAAAGCCCAGGCCTTCAGCGCCCCCAAAATCTTCCAGCTCACCCACCGCCTCGGCGAGCGCGAAGTCGTCAAGCTGCTGGTGGTCGTCCTGCGCGCCTTCGTCGACTCCCTCCGCGTCAAAGAGAAGCCCGACGCCGCCGACCTCATCGAGCTGGCCAGCACCCTGGCCACCACCTACACCCACGACAGCCTCAAAGACATCATCCTGGCCCTCAAAGAAGCCCGCACCGCCGGCACCAACTTCTTCCAGGCTCTCGACATGAGCACCCTCTACCGCCTCGTCGCCGAATACTTCGACCGCAAAGCCCAATACCTCGAACACCGCCACCTCGACCAGAAAGCCACCGGCGCGAGCAAGCAGGCCCAGGACGTGCAGCTGCTCGGCGATTCCGCGCCCCGCCTGCTCGAGCACGTGGCCCAGCAGATTCCCGCCGACCACCCCAACGCCGACGCCCTCCGCCACAAGCTCACCATCACCAAGGCCCGCGAAGCCCGCGGCCTCATCACCCCCGCGCAAGCCGCCGCGCAGCGCGCCGAAGCCCGCCAGGCAACCCAGCGCAACCCCCGCCCCGACTGGCAGCCCACGCCCGAAGCCCAGCAGCAAATGGCCCAGCGCCACCACCACGAGAACCAGGCCCTGCTCCAACGCTACCGCACCCCCAACCCGTAACCGCCATGGCCCTCGCCAAAAAGCACGACCAGCTGCCCTTCGACCTCGGCCATCTCTACGCCGCCGACATCACCGGCGCCATCCTGGCCTTCCTCACCCACCACGGCTACACCGTCTGGCGCCAAAACACCACCGGCATCTACGACGCCGCCAAAGCCCGCTGGCGCGTCAACCCTCAAAGCCGCCGTGGCGTCCCCGACATCATCGGCTTCCGCAACCGCGACGGAGTATTCATCGGCGTAGAAGTGAAGGCCGGTCGTGACACCCTCCGCGACGAGCAGCGCACTTTCCTCAATGAGCTGAGAGCCGCCCACGGCCTGGCCTTCGTTGCCTACGATTTCGCCCAGTTCCAACAGTCATTCGAAAGCCGTGGCCTTCACTACTGAGTAGACCAACTAAGATTTGCGAAGTGATTTGAGATTCTAAATTTACAAATCTATCTGTGCTAGCTTGCGACTAATTAGCAAGCTTTTCTGTTTCCGAATAGCTAATAAGCTGTATACATCGTGAAATCAGATACACTGAAACGTCTCTTTCGTTCTATTCAGCTGCGCCCTAGTCCTGAGCTAGTTAGCGTGGCTAGAGGAATCGTGGATGAGGAAAGGAAAAAAGGGCATTTACTTCTTGTAATGGAGCTGGAGGGCTTACTCCACGCTGCAGAGCAGAACCAAGCTGCTTCGCCCAGAGATAATACCATTTCCGCTCGTCGTTCCACCGCGATAGGGCAACTTGCGGAACTTCCTGTTAGCCGGCGGCATCAACAGCCATTGCTGAAGGAGGTACCTCGCGATGAGTTGAGGCACCATATGATTTTGCCGGAGCAGGTAGAAAAAAGATTTAATAGGGTAGAGCGAGAATATGTAAGCCGAGACCGGCTTGCTGAATATGGACTTGTACCTCGTCGCAAAGTTTTGTTGTATGGGCCTCCGGGTTGCGGCAAGAGCATGGGAGCAGAGCGGTTGGCTTGGAATATTGGGTTGCCATTTTTCAAGGTGCAATTTGACACCCTCGTTTCTTCCTATTTAGGAGAGTCTGCGAGCAACCTGCGTTCCATTTTCGATGCTACTCAGCAGCAACCTTGTGTATTGCTACTTGATGAGTGTGACTTTATTGCCAAGTCCCGCACCTATGGTCAAGATGTAGGCGAAATGTTTCGTTTGGTCAATATGCTACTTTTCCTTTTAGAGGAGTACCAAGCACCAGGTCTGTTAGTGGCAACGACCAATCTAGAAAACTCACTTGACAAAGCGGTTTTTCGCCGTTTTGATGAAGTTCTAGAAATACCGCGCCCGGGTGTGATGGAAATTGCCCAGCTACTGCGAAATACCCTAGGTGCTTTGCCTGTTAGTAAAACGCTCAATATTCCCAGCTTCTCCCAACAATTAATAGGTTTCTCTGCTGCCCAAACTGTTAAAATTGCACAAGATGCCGCAAAACTATGTGTGATGTCTTTGCATAAAGAAGTAACTATAAAGCATCTAGAGCAAGCCTTGCTTGAGTTGTCTACCATTGAGAACCAGTAGTTCTTATGCCCGAATTCCCGCATCTGCAATTTGTACAGGCTTATCCTGGAACTTATAAATATTCGGGGGGCGGGGGACGAAAGCCCCAAGAACTCTCTAAGATTAACCTGCAGCGAATGCCCGACCATGGCCGGGACCTCAAGGCAAAAATCGAACAAGTTAGCAGAGACTGGATTACATATCTCGAAGAGTACAATGACGGCGATGCTACTGGTTCAGCTGCACTAAGCTATGTGCCGTTGTACCTGCAAATTGACCCTAATATGCTCGAAGAGGATACACTTCGAGGGTGGGGGATTGATGTAGTGGCGGTTGAACCGGGAGGATACATACTTGGGGTAGCTACGTCCGCAGACTACCCTAAACTACGGGCCAAGCTAAACACCATGATTAGCGGCAGTATGGCCGGGGTAAAGCAGATGGCCTACGTGTGGGACATTTCATCCCGTGGCGCTAGTATAGACAGTATTGTAAAAGATGAACAATTATTAGGGCGCTGGGGCACGATTGAAGATGAACGTGAAATTTGGATTGAAGTAGACGTTTCCTTAGACAAGCCTTTTCCTCGGAAACCCGAAGAGGCTACTAAAAGGCAAGAAAATGCTTGGCAAAAGGAAGCGGAAGCTTGGTTTAAGCATAAAGACGCTTGCGTAGCTGAACTAGAAAGGTTAGTCAAAAAATATGAGGGCGAGGAAATTAGCCAAATAGACCAAAATGATACTGTAACTTATAAACTCAAGGTTTCTGGTGTTTGCCTGAAACAATTAGTCTTTGTGCCTCACGTTTTCGCCATTGTCGAGTATGACCTTGGTGCTGAATTGATAGAAAGGGAAGATGCATCTTTTGGAGAAGTATCTGTCACTGTTGTGCCTCCTTCGCCTAACGCACCTAGGGTTTGTGTGATAGACAGTGGTATGCAGACAAGGCACCCACTTTTAGGAGCTGCAGTAGAGCATTCCGCATCTAGAAATTACGTCCCAGGAGAATCAGCAACCGCGGTGGCCGATTTGGTGCGCACCGGTGGGCATGGAACAAGAGTTGCAGGCGCGGTGCTCTACTCCTCCGATATTCCCGCAGATGGCACTACCGTCCAGCCAATTGCTTGGTTGCAGAACGCTCGCATTCTTAATAGGGGCAATGTGATGAATCAGCGACTTTTTCCTCCTGCTCTTATGAGGAAAATTGTGTCGGATTACTCGGGGACTAGACTGTTCAATTTGTCCGTTCAAAGCCAAAAACCATGTTTGACAACACATATGTCAGCGTGGGCTGCCGAAATCGACAAATTGAGTTTCGAAAATGACGTGCTTTTTATAACGAGTGCTGGTAACGTGAGTTCAAATGACCCACTTTCTTTCCGGCTCGGTATCAAACAGCATATGGATGCAGGGCGTCCATACCCCATTTATCTTGCGGAGGCGTCTTGTCGAATAGGCAACCCTGCTCAAAGCTGTCAGGCACTGACCGTTGGGTCAGTGTGCACTGATAGACTTTCCTCCTCAACGCATACCTCATTTGGTGAGCGGAATATGCCTTCGGCATTCTCCCGCACGGGTTTAGGTATGTGGAACATGATAAAACCAGATGTTGTCGAGTACGGGGGGGATTTTGCCCTAAGTATATCTGGCGATTTAACACCGCACGATGATGTAAGCCCTGAGCTGGTCACTTCTACCATGTACGGGCTGCCCATTGTTACTCGTAAGGCTGTTGGGACCTCCTTCGCTGCTCCGAAAGTTGCACACATTGCAGCAGCACTAGCTGCTGCTTTTCCATCTTATTCAACTCAGCTTTACAGGGCCCTTATAGTGCAATCAGCGCAATGGCCTGCGGCACTTGACTCAGACCCTTACGAAACCAAGCTGTTTCATTTAAGAACCCTTGGTTATGGTGTTCCCGACAAGTCGAAATGCCTTGAAAACACAGATTCCCGAATCACATTTATAAAGGAAGGGCGTTTGGCTAAGAGCAATGCTCACATTTACGAAGTTCAACTTGACCGGCTGAATGGGTTAGCAGATGACACTCTTTACCGTATAGAAGTCACTTTAGCTTATGCTGCTCGGCCGCGACGTACACGGCAGACAATGTCCAAATACGTTTCTACTAGGTTGAAATGGCAAATGGCAGACTTAGGTCAGTCTTTATCAAGTTTCTTAGCCACGGTAGACGTTACGCTTGCTCCAGACTCAGATTTAAGGGATTCTGAAGTGAATGATGGTTCGACCCCAGATACTGTTCAATGGGAGATTGGTGCTGCCGTTAACCGCGGTGTCATCTCTCATACTGTGAGCAGATTGGGCAGTACCCTTCAGAAAGATTGGACGGTTGTTGAAGGATTCAAATTGTATCGGGAACGCCTGCTATTTGCTGTTACAGGTCATGAGGGTTGGGATAAGAAGAGCGGAGAAGATGTGCCTTATGCCTTCGTAGTCTCAATAACTTCTTTGGCTGGCGTTCCTATCTACGAACGATTGAGCGTAGCCAATTTGGAAGTTGAAGTTTAATTCTCCAGTTCACTGCAAAAAAACAGGCCTGTACAAGCAGGCCTGTTTTTTTTAACTTCTTAACTATTCCAATTTAGTCTAGCCCTACACCTCAAAATGCGGCCGGTCCTTAAACCCCGGCCAGTCGCCGCCCCAATGCACCCGCGCATCGGCCGCCTTCATCAGCCGTGCAAACTTGCTCAGCAGCAACCCCGACCACGACACCTCCCCATCGGCCAGCAGAAACGCCACGTCCAGCGCTGGCGCCGGCAGCTTATTGTGGTTCGATTCGCCCCCACGCTTGTAAGTCACGATAGGCCCCGGTTTGCTGCGCCCCTGCTTATAAAGCTCATCCTGACGCTCCGGGCTCCGGTAGCATTCCGTCACGATGGGCAGCCCAGCCAGCCGCAGCACCGGGTCGCCCACCCAGCGGGCCAACGCCTGCTCATACGCCGCCCGCAAGCTCGGTACCGCCTGCGCCAGCCGCGCCGCCTGCACCTTGGCCCCTACCGAGCCCAGCACCGGCACCACCCGAACCACGGGCGCAGCTTTCAACTTATTCGGCTGCATCGGTCGAAGGAGTAGCAGCAGGCGCCGGCTGCTCAACAGGAGCAGGAGAAGCAACCACGCCCACCGCCGGCAGCTTCACCACCGACTCCGGCTTTTGCAGCATCTTGCGCACCGTGGCCACCACCGTCACAATGCCCACCACCACCTGAATAACGACGTGCACAAACGTCTCAATTTCATTCGCCGTGGGTGGCGTAAAGGCCGACGTTCCAATCTCCCAGACCGCGCCGGTACTGAGTATCTGGCCAATATGACCAAGTTTTGAGCTGCTGAATAACATAAGGCAAGGGCTTTGTAGAATTTGAATGCTGTTTGTACAAATATACGCACAAGCAAGGCCTTCCGATACAGCCTAACCAATCCCCAGCATATTGCACTATTCAGGGCGTACCCCCTGCACTCCCGCTGGTCGTTCCGGGGTCGGGCCATGCGCCACTCCGCTTCGCTGCGGCCCTGCGGTCAGCTCCCTTCGCTCGCTTGGCTCCCATCCCTCACGCAACCCTCCCGCGACTCCCTGAGGCTGCCGAAACACCGGCCCACGCGCCGCCTCGCCGCCCTCCATTCGTTCCGCCCACGCTTCGCTACGTTCGCTCGTCGCTTAGTGCCTGCGCTCCTCGCTCACTATGCTTCGCAGGGCTCCACTCACTCCGGTCGGCCAGCCGTCGCTACCGCAACCCACACCCCGGCCCGCCCGTCGCCTCTCCTCCCTCTAGACCGGCTGCATTACGCTCCGGCTCCACGTTGCTGCGCCTGCGCTCCATTCCGCCGGCTTCCGGTCGTCGCCACGCCGTGCCGGCCTCTTCCTCCCCGCCTCCAACGGTTTCTCCTGAGCCTGGCGCAACCTCGCCCCACGCGCCGCCCAGCCTCCCAACAGTCGGCCAGTCGCCGCTACCGAAACCCGCCGCCCCGGCCCGCTTCCCTAAAGTCAGCCAGCCTCTCCCCACCCACCGAAAAACGGCAGCCCGCGGCTAAAAGCGGCATCAGCGGCCATAGGCTCAACAGCAACAGCTGCCTAAATGCGGTGCCCTCCGGGCGCGTTTCATTGGGGCGGCCCCCAAACCCCTGTGATATGCGCCGCTCCGCTCTGCATGGCCTCGGGTTCCACCCTCACAAGGCCCGCTACGCGCCCATTGGCGGGCTCCGCGCCGCCGAGAAAAGCATCTAGCTGTTTGGTAGGGTCGGGGCTGGCAGGGCCGCCGCAGCGGGCAGGCTACAGGCCCAGGCCGCCCAGCACTGGCCCCGCCCCAGGTGCGGGCGCCAGCAGCCACTCGCAGGGTCGCCCCAGTCGGGCCGCTGCCCGGGCGGCGCTTAGCGTGCCCCGGCTGGCCCCGTCCCACACCACCAGCACCAGGTCAGCCGCTGCCACCACTTCGGCATTGCGCACGTGCGGCGCACTCGCCCCGTGGGTGGCATAGTCCGGCCGCAGCTCGCGCACCGGCACCCCGTTGGCCCGGGCCCAGTCGGCCGCCAGGCTGTCCACGCCGGTAGCGCCGCCGCTCACCAGCTGTGCCGGGGCCAATTCTGCCAGTCGGGCCAGCAGCGCGGGGCAGCTGGCCACGCCCCGGCTGCCTACCACTGCCACTGTCTTTTTGTCTTTTTCCATGTTTTAAAGGTACGCACTATTTGTGTATTTTTCTACATATTTCTCGCTTTTTTCTTACCATTGTGTGTATCTTTTTACTCTTTTGTGCGTATATTTGTACAAGCACAAGGGAAAGGCCCTGCCTGCTGTCTCACGCCTCACACCTACAGGCCATGTTCACCCACTTTCAGTTTGCAGAGTTAGCCGCCGCCGCTTGGTGCGGCCCCGCCCTCCATTCCGCTGGCGTCCACGTCAGCATCACGGGCAGCATCACCCACACGCAGTACGGGGTTCACTATTTCGTCGCGCAAGCTGGCACGGAGCACGGGTGGGTTACTTATTTTTCTTGTGGCCTTTCCTGCCCGTTTGCGGCCATCACCGCCGCCGTGGCGCACTACGCGCAGGCCGCCCAGGAGCAAGCCGCCGGGCTGGCCCTGCTGGCCGAGGGGGCCCAGGGCCACGCCGCCCGCATGGTGTCGGCCGCAGAGCAGGCCCTTAGCGGCGCACCGGCTCAGCTGCAGCTGCCGGCGCCCGAGATAGTATGCGTGGTTTGCCAGGAGGGGCGCGACGCGCTAGGCCAGTGCCGCTGCTGCTACGTTCCCGCTGCCCAGCTAGTCGCTCATGCTGCTTAGTCCGTGCGCCCCCGCCATTGCCGCCCCCGCCGTGGGGGCGGCACCACTGGCCACGGCCCAGCTCACCCCCTACGAGGTGCTGGCCCGCGCACAGTCAGTGAAATACTACGCCGACCGGGCTTTGTGGGAAGTGCGGGACAATGACTTTAGTCCCAACCGCTTCCGCCGCTTGCTGGCTGCTGCTCGTCACCGTCAGGCCGCCCGCGCCGCTTATGCCGCCGCTGCTGCTGCCTACCATGCCACGCCCCGGGCCGCTGCCGAAAGAGCCGCCCGCGCCGCCTACGCCGCCAAGTACGGCACCCCCATTCAGTAGCCATCAGCCCCCGCCATGCCCGCCACCATCGCCCCCAGCCTTGCCCAGGTTGCCGCCGCCTGCTTTCCCGTGCCCGGTGCCCATTTCACCGGCTACGCCTTCGCCCAGGGCCGCCGCTTCAATTGCCAGTTCGACGTGCCCAGCCCCCACACCGGGGCCGTGGTGGCCCACTTCCGCGGCACCGGCGCCACGCCATTCGAGGCCATAGCTGCCGCCGTCCAGCTCTTCCACGACAGCGCCCACGCCTTCCCAATCTTCTAACCTAGCCAGCCCACAACATGCCCAAAACCGCTACTCCCCCTTATCAACCCCACTTGCTCGACCCACACAGCGCCACGCCGCAGCCGGTCAGCCCCGCCAACGGCAAGAGCTTCAAGCTGGCCGAGCTATACGCCATGCTCGATTGCCGCACCGTCGACGTGGTGCGCCTCTCGCCCGAGCTGATTCTCATCATCGACGACGAGGGGAAGTTCCGCCACCCGGCCTACCTCAACCTGCTGGCCACCTACCTCTGGTATCACCACCAGCCCGAAGCGCGGGGTCAGGACTCCATCGTAGGCCGCGCCATCGTCTGCCACGACAAGCAATTCCGCTAACCACAACCCCAAATACGGCGCAGGGGCCGGCCGCCAACCGCAGGTCAACGCAGTTAACTGGCCCCGCTTTTTTCACTTCCCAACCCCTTCCACATTATGGCAACCGCCACAACCCCCAAAACCGCCGCCGCAAAGGCTGCACCCGCCGCTCAGGTTTCTGACCTGACGCTCACCCCCACCACCCGCCCGGCCTACCTCGTCGCCGGCGTGGATGAAAGCACCGGCGAAGAAACCTGGAGCAACCCGTTCCGCTACCTGCCCGGCCATCCCCGCCAAATCCGCTTCGACGCCAAGGCCGGCCAGTTCAACATCAACGGCACCACGCCCCTCGGCCAGTCGCTGCGTTTCATCCCGCTGGCCTGGCGCATTTTCAGCGACGACATTCTGAACATGGGCCGCAAGACGTGGGCCGAGCTCTACTTCACCGACGACAAGGGCGCCGTCTGCGCCGTGCTCTTCCACGGCTACAGCGTCGAAAACCTCTACCGCCTCATCGAGCCGCTGTTCTACGACGACCTTACCCTGGCCGACGTGGTAGTGAAGGTGCAGGCCGAGAAGAAGGAGACGACAAAGGAAGGCAAGAAGGCCACCTACTACATCGCCCAGTTCAGCTACGAAGCCGCCGACCCCGCCGAGGTAGCTGCGCGCCGCGACTTCGCCCGCGACTTCCCCATCTGGCGCGCCGAAACCTACACCGGCCTCGCTGACATCCGCCAGCAGCACGGCTACACCGTGCCCCAGGCCGAAGAGCAGCCCCGCCTGGAACAGGAATCTGACCCAAAGGAAGGCCTCAACCAAGCCGCCTAATCATTCACCGGCAGCCCGCCCGTTGCGCTCTGCGATGGGTGGGCCAGCCAAACCTTCCTCCCTCATGCTCCAACTCCCCGAACTCCGCCAAGAGCTGCCCACCAGTACGCCCGAAGAAACCGCCCGCTTCACCGAGCTGGCCCAGCTGCTCGCCACCACCGCCCCGCTTCCCGACCTGCGCGACCTGGCCCCCGCCGTGCGCCAGCTCTTCCCCGAGCCGGCCTACGAAGTAGGCTGCGGCGGCTCCCACATCTGGCTGCACCGCGCCGACGAGTCCCAGCGCCTGGCCTGCGTCCTCGACCGCCACCAATAAATCCCTCCCAATCCCATGTTTACCAACGTCCAGCCCCACCCCGAGCTCACCCAGGCCCAGCACCGCGCCCTCCCTCATGCCTCCAACACCGACCTCTCCAACCTCAAAGCCGAGCTATTGGGCAAGCCCAACACGCCCAACCCCGTGGCCCTTACTTTCGGCAGCCACTTCCACACCGCCACCCTCGAGCCCCAGCACTACGCCCGCACCGCCGAGCGCTGCGACTGGCCCCTGGTCGAAACCCTGGCCGCCGCCGTGCGCCGCCAGCGCTACTGCCGCGACCTGCTGTTTCGCGGCCAGGCCGAGCAAACGCACACCGCCACCCACGCGGCCACCGGCGTGCCCGTCAAAATCCGCCCCGACCTGCTCCACGTCAGCCCCCGCATCGGCAAGGTGGGCCTGGTCGACTTCAAAACCACCAGCGCCCGCGACTACGCCGGCTTCTGCGCCACCATCGAGCAGTACGACTACGACCGCCAGGCCGCCTTCTACGCCGACGTGCTCGGAGCCACCCGCTTCACCATCATCGGCGTTCAGAAGAAGGCACCCTACGCCGTCTGGCAGGTCGAGCTGTTCGACATTCCCGGCCTCTTCGAACAGGGCCGCAAGAAGTACAGCACCCTGCTGCGCCATTATGCTATTCGTGTCCCAAAATTTGTATAGGAATCAATTGAATGCCTGTGAAAAGATTATAAACTTCGATAAACCCTACGCCTACATTTGTCCACTTCGTGTAATGCTGTGGGCTGAAAACGACCTGTATTAATTCTATCTAAATGAGCGACCTCGTCTTACACTCAGAAACACTGAGTCATCATGGTTCTGAGAAAGGCACTTGGATGAGGTTCTTTTTACAGCCTAAAGATTTAGCCAGCTCATCTTTTTGCGGTGCTGAATTCGATAGGCGTGCGGGGGAATTCTTTTCAGCTGTGATGCCTGAAATAATCAACTTTTACGATATCCATGAGGAGTTGATTGCTTTGATAGAAGCATTCCGCATCGGAGTAAATAATGGTACCTTCTACACAGTGGACGCACGCGGAAGCTCACGATTCGACAGGAGCCTTGAAATACGGATTCGAAATCTGGTGAAGGACTTCTTTATCAGGGGTAAGGTAACCTTAATGTCTTTTGCTAACTCTGGTTTATTGGAGGACGAAGCAAATGGGTTTTCATTTAAACGATTCTATTTCTGTAATGAGAAGAAATTTACAACCATCACCGCTGAATATGGCAACCTTACGGACAGCCGCTACTTGCCAATAATTAACCTTATGGGCCGAGCGAATGGCGCCTTTTTGGGTGATTTCAACAAAATAAGAGGCGCCATTGAGCACGAGTTATTCCGCTTAGACAAGTTCACTCTTTTAGCCGGCGCAGCTAGCCCAACTATTGTTGAGCCAAAGCTTAATGGGGTAGACTTGAGCGAGGCTTTAACTCATTTTTACGAATCCATTCTTGACTTTATAGAAAAGACAACGGCCTATTTTTTTGGCATTATGGGTGAATTGAAGTCCCCTTGGCATCAGTTACATGTACGTCATGATTTCAACTATTCGAAGTCATATTACAAATACATCTTCTCGTTAGGCGGAATGCCGATAGGTGGAGGAGACACCACTCGATGCCTATTTGATTAAATCGGCAGTAGCCTAATGAAAAGCCCCGCCTGCGCATTGCAAGCGGGGCTTTTCATTTCAGAGCAGTTTACCGTTACGCCTGCAGCACGTCAACCTGCGGAGGCGACAGAATCGGAGTACTCGCCCCCACCTCGCCAAACAGCGGGTTGGCGGGCAGTTCTTGTCCACCGTTGCCATCCGGCACTTGGTTGAAGATTACCGCTTCCTCACCGGGCGCACTCTGCGCCAGATGGTCCTCCAGCACTTCCTGCCCGCTATTGGCGTGCAGCGCCTGCGTAAGCAGCGTATAGGTGCTCACGTCCACATTATAAATCTGGTTCAGCGCATTCATCTGCGTGGCCGCGTCCTCTGCTGCCCCGATGGCATCCGACAGCAATTGCGTGTATCGCCGAGCCTTCGCGTCAGCTTTGGCGCGGAGCTTAATAGCGCGCTTCATGCGCCGTTTGAATTGGGTTTGATAGGCCGTAAGTGCCATGATTATTGAGGGTTAAAAGCTTAGAAGAAAAAGGAAACGGCCAGCCGTTAGGCCGGCCGTTTCGTGCGTCACTGCCGCAGCTTAGGCCACGTACTCAATGGCCAAGGGGTTCGTGCTGTTGTTGTTCAGCGGGTAGAACTTGCCATTAATCTGCTGGTAGAAGTTGATGCCCACCACGCCCACCACCAGGTTGGCGTCGGCCGGGGCGGCCGGGAAGGTGGCCACCAGCGACTGGTTCACCAGCGGCGCACCATTCAGCGGCAGGATGCCCAGCGGAGCCGCCACCACACCGTTGGTGTAGGTCAGCATCTCCATGTCCAGGTCCGAAACCGCAAACACCACCTCGAAGTGGGTAGCGCCCTGCGGAGCCGCAATGTCGCTGGCCGGGTTCAAGGCCGGAATGTGCATCGTCACATCCGCACCGGCGCCCGTTACCTCGTAAGGGAAGTACATCGTCTGACCAATGCCAGCGCCAATGTTGAAGTTGAAGCCCAGAAGGGGAGCCGAGTTCGAGGAGTCGAACACGCGCTGGCCCCGGTCATTCGTGTCGTCGAGCCCGATGATAGCGCGCATGGCCTTGGTTAGGCGCGAGGCCAAACGGCTGTCGCTGGCCGAGGCAATAGCCACGCGCAGCGAGTCGCGCAGCAGTTTGCTGTACTTAGCCGACAAGCCAAATTCAGCCGCATTTTCACGGGTGCGGGCCAGACTAGCCGAGCTAGCAAAGGCCGCTTTGTTGGAAGCAGGTTTTTGACGTACTGAGCCGTCTTTGGCGAACACAAGGCCACCCACGGTGCCTTGCAGTCCCAGGATGCCAGTTTGAGAGGCCATGAGAAAAGGGGAATAAAAAGTGAGATAAAAAACCGGCTGCTTTCACTTGCGCGGCCTTGTTACCAGGTGCAGCCAACCCGGTAGCGCCGCTTGATTTCTGAATTAAAAGACCGCCACAGCTTCGGCGGTACTGCCCCGGGCGCGCCGCATTTCCACAGCCCGCGCCCGGCCCGCTGCGCGGCCACCTGCTGCTGCGCCCGCTGAGCCACCGTTCGGTTAGGGTCGAAGGCCCAGGCCCACCCGCGCACCACCAGCAGTGAATCCAGCGGCACCGCGCGGCCTGCAGCAGCCACGGTAGCCGTCGGAATCAGCACCGCGCCCAGCGTCCGACCATACAGGTCCAGCCCGGCCCGCGCCACCAGCACCACCCGCCCCGGCGCCAGTAGCCGCGCCACCGAATCGGCAGCCTGCGGCCCGAACGCCTGGTCCTGCTCCGGCGCATCCACGCCCAGCAGCCTAAGCCGGTACGTCGTAGAGCCCGACAGCATGATGTAGGTATCGGCATCAATGACGCGCACCACCCGGGCCGCCTCAGCCGCCAGCGCAGCGCGGGCCGTCAGCGACAGCGGCGCGCCCGTCTCCTGCTGGCTCGACAAACAGCCCACGGCCAGCGCCCCCGCCAGCCCTAGTCCTGCCACCCTCGAAACAAACCAGTTGGCCTTCATTTCCCGAACCTACCGCCCGGTTTTAGCCGTTGTATCTTAGCCTGCCACTTTTACCCAACTGTACCCCATTATGCCCCAGGTTTGCATCCACCCCAAGGAAGTGGCCCAGCTCACCGGCACCAAATACGGCACGGCCAAGGTCCTGCTGCAGCGCATCCGCGCCGAGCTCAACAAGCCCGCCCGGGCCTACGTGTCGGTCGCCGAGTTCTGTCACTATACCCACCTCCCCGAGGAGGAAGTTTCCCGCGCCCTCAACCAAGGCCAGCGCAGCTAGCCGGCCTCGGAGCGTAGCTCGAGTATAGCTGGAGCCACCTTGGCTCCACTCTACCTCTAAGTCGGCAACTCGCCGCCACAAAAAAGGGCCGCCCCCGAAACGAGGACGACCCTAAATGCCGAAAAGAGGAGTTTGGCAACTAATTCTCTCCGACAAGGCAAATGTATCGGTTCTACTGTAGGACCAACGGCTTTTTCAGCCTTTTTAACCAAGCTTCCGAGTCGGTCAGCCTGTTCTGTCCCAGATTCCGTCCCAGGCACAATAAAAAAGGCCCTTAGCAGTGCGCTAAGGGCCTTTTTCGTGGCAACAGTTGGAATCGAACCAACGACACCAGCATTTTCAGTGCTGTGCTCTACCAACTGAGCTATGTTGCCGTTTCCCCGCTGCTCCGGAAGGCGCTTTGGGGACCGCAAAGGTACGAATCCAAAACAATGGCGCAAGAAAATGAGTAAAAAAAGTATTGGCTCCCCGCCCGCCCATTAAAAAGTAGTCGGCATGCCGACTATCTTGCGGCCGCAAACGTTCCCGTCTCCTTACCTTTACCCGCATGTTGCAATCCATCCTCTTCCTGCTGCTGCTGGTGGCAGCATTCGGCCTGTTTGCCTGGCAAGTGCGAAAAATCTGGGCCAATATCCATGTCGGGCGCGAGCGCGACATGAGCGGCCACCCGGCCGAGCGGTTCCGCAAAATGATGCTGGTGGCCTTCGGGCAGCAGAAAATGTTCAAGCGCCTCACCCCCGCCCTGCTCCACCTGGTGGTGTACGTGGGTTTTCTGGTGATTAACATCGAGGTGATTGAAATCGTCATCGACGGCCTGTTCGGCAACATTTTCGGTTTCCACCGCTCCCTCAAGTTCCTCGGCCCGGTGTACGACGTGCTGATGGCCACCAACGAAATCCTGGCCGCGCTGGTGATACTCGCCGTGGCCGCCTTCTGGTGGCGCCGCAACCGCAGCCAGCCGGTGAAGCGCTTCACGGGCGTGGAGCTGCGCGCCTGGCCCAAGCTCGACGCCAACGTCATTCTCTACATCGAAGTCATCCTGATGGTGGCCCTGTTCTTCATGAACACCGCCGACCTGAAGCTGCACCAGGTGCGCGGCGAAGAAATGCCGGGCACTTTCCCCATCAGCAGCCTGCTCGTGGGCTTGTTCCCCTCCGATGCCGGCACGCTGCACGTGCTGGAGCGCATTGGCTGGTGGGCCCACATCACGGGCATCTTCCTCTTCCTCAACTACCTGCCCAGCTCCAAGCACTTCCACATCATCATCTCGTTTCCGAACGTGTGGTACTCGCGGCTGGTGCCGCAGGGCCAGTTTTCGAACGTGGAAAGCATCACCCACGAGGTGAAGGCCATGATGGACCCCAGCTACGTGGTGCCGCCCGCCCCCACCGCACCCGACGGCTCGGCCCTGGCCCCCACCTCCTTCGGCGCCAAGGACGTGGAAGACCTGCCCTGGACCAACCTGCTGAACGCCTACTCCTGCACGGAATGCGGCCGCTGCACCTCCGTGTGCCCCGCCAACCTGACGGGCAAGCTGCTCTCGCCGCGCAAAATCATCATGGACACGCGCGACCGCATGGAGGAGAAGTACGAGTCGCCCCTCATTTTCCGGCCCAACCAGTACGGCCCCGAGGCTAAGCACGAGCCCGTGACCGACCTGATGGAGGCCACCCTGCTGCGCGGCAAAGTGACGCCCGAGGAACTGTGGGCCTGCACCACCTGCAACGCCTGCGTGGAAAGCTGCCCCGTGAACATCAACCCCCTGGAAAGCATTATTGAGATGCGCCGCTTCCTGGTGCTGGAAGAGTCGGCCGCGCCGAACTCGCTCAACGTCATGTTCTCTAACATCGAAAACAACGGCGCGCCGTGGGCCTTCTCGCCTTCCGACCGGTTCAACTGGGCCGATGACTTGTTTGCGGCTGAGAAGCCGGCGAAGGCTGCGGTAGCTTAGTCAGTAGCAAGCATAGAACGTCATGCAGAGCGCCGCGAAGCATCTCGCGTGCCGCCACTAACTTATCGACGTTTTCACGATTGAATTACTCTTGCACGCGAGATGCTTCGCGGCGCTCTGCATGACGTTCCTCCGAACGTTTCAATTCCTTCCCCATGTCCCCAACCACTCCCGCTGCCGGCGAAAAGCGCCAAATCACCGTTCCCGTCATGGCCGATTTGGCGGCCCGCAACGAGTCGCCCGAAATCTTGTTCTGGGTGGGCTGCGCCGGCGCGTTTGATGACCGGTACAAGCGCGTGACCCGCGCCTTCGTACGCATCCTGGACCACGTGGGCGTGAAATACGCCGTGCTGGGCCTGGAAGAAAGCTGCACCGGCGACCCCGCCAAGCGCGCCGGCAACGAGTTCCTGTTTCAGATGCAAGCCATGCAGAACATCACGACGATGAACGGCTACGGCATCAAGAAAATCGTGACGGCTTGCCCGCACTGCTTCAACACCATCAAGAACGAATACCCCGCCTTGGGCGGTGATTACGAGGTCATTCACCACAGCACCTACCTGCAGCAGCTCATCAACGAGGGCAAGGTGGGCGTGACGGGCGGCGAAAGCTTCAAAGGCCGCCGCATCACTTTCCACGACAGCTGCTACCTGGGCCGCGCCAACAACATCTACGAAGCCCCGCGCGAAGTGCTGGCCGCCCTCGACGCCGACCTGGTGGAGATGAAGCGCAGCCGCGCCAACGGCCTGTGCTGCGGCGCCGGCGGCGCCCAGATGTGGAAAGAGCCCGAGCCCGGCAAAAAAGACATCAACATCGAGCGCACCGAGGAAGCCCTGGCCACGCTAAGCGGCGCGGCTGCGGCCCTGCAAAACCTAGGCGGCGTCGAAACCGAAACCGACGCGCCCAGCCAGCACAGCCTGCAGGGCAGCATCATTGCCGTGAGCTGCCCCTTCTGCATGACCATGATGAGCGACGGCGTGAAGAACAAGGAGCAGGAAAACGCCGTGCAGGTGTTCGACCTGGCCGAGCTGGTGGCTTCGGCCGAAGGCATCAACGCGTAGGTTTTCGCGGCTGCCGTCGTTTTTGCGCTGGGCAGTGGGCACAAAAGTGGGCCGCTCGTTCGTTTGCCTGATACCTTTGGCAACGCGGGGCGGCCCTCTTGCTGCCCGCTCACTCCGCGCCCCCTATGTACGTCTCCTTCGACCAGTTGCCTCCTTCGGCACGAGTATGGATTTACCAAGCCAGTCGGCCGCTTTCGGGGCCCGAAACGGTAGCCTTATTGCCTCACCTGGCCCGCTTTTCGGAAGAATGGACCAGCCACGGCCGTAGCCTATTGGCGTCGGCGGAAGTGCTGCACCAACAGTTTTTGGTCATCGGCCTCGACGAAGGCGTGGCCGGCGCCAGCGGCTGCTCCATCGATGCCTCGGTGCGCTTCGTGGCGCAGCTCGAACAAGAACTCGGCATTGAGCTGCTCGACAAATCCCGAATGGCATTCATGCAGGATGGTGAAATTTACTTATTAAAGCACAACGAGATAAAGGCGGCGGTGGCCGCCGGCACGGTGGGCCCCGACACCTTTTACTTCGACAACACGGTGGCCACAAAGGGAGAACTGGGCACTAGCTGGCCCCGCCCGGCATGCCAAACCTGGCTGGCCCGCTACTTTGGTTAGGAAGAAAAAAATCAGCGTCTTGCGCGAATCCTACCTAAACGTAGTATTATTGCTAACCCAAAAATGCCTAGTCGGGAAAATTTTCCGGCTCCTTCTCCCTCACCACCCCTCCACCACACCACCTATGAGGAAACTAGTATTAATCTGCGCTGCGGCTGGTTCTACGGCATTGCTAAACGGCTGTGCCAGCAGCGGCGCCATGAGTAAGGGCGACAAGCAGTTTGCCCGCGGTCAGTACGAGCTGGCGATTCCGCTGTACCAGGCCGATGTGGCCAAAGGCAAGAATGCGGCCATCTCGAATTTCCGCATCGGCGAAGCCTACCGCCTGTCGAACCGGGTGGAGCTGGCCGAGCCCTTCTACAAAGCGGCCCTCGACGGTGGGGTGAAAAACGCCGACGCCGGCTTCCGCTACGCCGAAGCCCTGCGCGCCAACGGCAAATACGACGAGGCCGCGGCCCAGTTCAGCAGCTACGCCAGCAGCGGCGGCAACCGCACCCTGGCCGCCCGCGCCGAAACCGAAGCCAAAAACGCCGCCGCCAGCAAAGCCGTGGCCGGGGTGAAAAACAAGTACGATGTGATGCCGGTGGACGCGCTCAACTCGGCGGGTTCGGACTTTGGCGGCACGATGATGGGCTCGGGCGGTGACTTCGTATTCACGTCGGGCCGCGACGGCAAGAAGTACCTCGGCAACGGCGAAAACTTCAATGACCTCTACGCCATCAAGTTCGACAACGCCGCCACCATGACCGGCGGCAGCGTGCGCAAACTGGAAGGCCCTTTCAACTCCGAGAACAAGCACGAGGCCAGCGCCACCTTCACCCCCGACGGCAAAACGGTGGTGTTTGCGCGCTCGAACGACGGCAGCAAGAAAGGCTACCTGAGCGTCGACCTCTGGATTTCCTACAACAAAGCCGGCACCTGGAGCGAGCCCGTGCTTGCCAACATCAACGACCGCACGGCCGACGACTTCTCGCCGGCTTTCGCGCCGGATGGCACCACGCTGTACTTCGCGTCGAGCCGCAAAGGCGGCCAGGGCGGCAACGACCTCTATAAAGCCACCCTCGGCCCGAACGGCCGCTTCTCGCCGGCCGAAAACCTGGGCGAAAGCATCAACACCGCCGGCAACGACAACTTCCCCGGCGTGGCCCCCGACGGCACGCTGTACTTCGCGTCGGACGGACGCCCCGGCCTGGGCAAGCTCGACTTGTTCATGGTGAAAGGCGGCCAGGCCGTGAACCTCGGCGCCGACGTGAACAGCACCGCTGACGACTTCGCCCCGGTGCCGATGGCCAACGACATTGGCCTGTTCAGCTCGAACCGCGCCGGTGGCAAGGGCTCGGACGACGAGTACATGTTCAAGAAGAAGCCGCTCAAGCTGGTGACCTTCTACGCCGACGGCACCGTGCTGGAGCGCGACGACAAAGCCAACACCACCTTGCCCGTGGCCGGCGCTACCGTGACCGTGACCGGCCCCAACGGCCAGCCGCAGACCGTGACCAGCGACGCCGCCGGCAAGTTCAGCGTGAAGCTGGACTCGGTGAGCAACTACACCTTCCGCGCCGAGCGCGCCGGTGACTTCACCGCCCGCACTTCGCTGAGCACCGTGGGCCGCAAGCCCAGCCAGGACGCCCTGCCCAACCTCACGAACGACGTTCAGCTGCCCGTAACCCTGACGCTGAACAAAATCATTCTGGCCAAAGCCATTGAGGTTAAGGACATTTTCTACGATTACAACAAGTACAACATCCGTCCGGATGCCGCCATCCGCCTCGACACCTTGGTGCAGACGCTGGTGGACAACCCCAAAATCAGCATCGAGCTGAGCTCGCACACCGACTCGCGCGGCAAGGACGCTTACAACATGAAGCTCTCGCAGCAGCGCGCCGACGCCGCCGTGGCGTACATCGTGAGCAAAGGCATCGCCAAGTCGCGCATCACGGCCAAAGGCTACGGCGAAACCCGCCCGGTAGTGCCGAATGCCAAGACCGAAGCCGAGTACCAGCGCAACCGCCGCACCGAGTTCAAGGTGACGCGAATAGCGAAGTAACCTCAACGTTTTGCTTCTTCAAAAAAGCCCCCGCAGCATCAGTTGCGGGGGCTTTTTTTATTGAGAATTGAGCAGTGAGAAGCAAGAAACTGTGTCGTAGTCTTGCTTCTCACTACTCGCTTCACAATGCTGGTCCAACATGGCACACCTTTTGAAAATAGAGAATCATCCGCCGATTACACGGCGGACTCTTTTCTGCAAAAGCCATGAAAAAGCTCTTACTCCTCGCCATTGCCAGCTTCTTTTCGGCGGTGGCTCCGGCGCTGGCTTATCCGCCTGCGCCGGCCAACGTGAACTTTGCCTCGGAGCGCGGCGTACCGTTTGACTTGGTGCTGGATGGCCGCCTGGTGACGCGCGGCGGCGCCCGGCAGGTGCACGTCGACCGGCTGGCCCCCGGCCAGCACTGGGCCGACTTTACGCTGCCCGCCGGCTACGGCCGGGTGGTGCGCTTCCGCAGCCGCGTGTGGCTGCAACCGGGCCTCGAAACCTCGTTTGTGCTGATAGCGCGGCCCGGCCGGCCCCTCGACCTGCGGCAAGTGGGCGCGGTGGCACTGTATGGCCCCGGCGGTTACGGCGGCGGGCGCGGCTACAACAGCGGCGGCTACTACGGCCCCGGCTATGGCGGCAATGGCGCCTACAACAGCCCTACGCCCTACGACCCCAACGGCAATGGCAGCGGCAACAACTACCCCAGCGGCGGCAATGGCTACCCCAACGGCTACGACCCCAACGGACCCGGCGGCTACAACAACGGCCCGAACGGTCCCAACAACGGCGGCGGGGGCTACTACCCCGGCAGCGCCAGCAGCAGCTACCGGGTGCTCCCCTCGCAGGACGTGGATGCCATCATGCAGTCAGTGAAGCAGCGGCCGTTTGAAGCCAGCAAGCTGAGCACGGCCAAAGAGGCACTGGCCCAAAGCAGCATTCAGGCCGATGATTTGAAGCGCCTGCTGCGCAGCTTCGAGTTCGAGGCTTCGCGTGTCGAATTTGCCAAGTATGCCTACCCGCACGTGGCCGACCAGCAGAACTTCTACCGCGTGTACGACGCCTTCGATTTCGACGCCAGCGTGCAGGATGTGCAGCAGGCCATTGGCACGGTGCCGCAACGCTAAGCGTTTTCCA
The DNA here is from genome assembly GCF_016427455.1 of Hymenobacter miniatus. NCBI lineage: Bacteria > Pseudomonadati > Bacteroidota > Cytophagia > Cytophagales > Hymenobacteraceae > Hymenobacter > Hymenobacter miniatus. The sequence goes on along the minus strand of NZ_JAELXR010000001.1, from coordinate 300,683 downwards.
ATGCAAACAAAAAGGCCGCTGTGAGATTCACAGCGGCCTTTTTGTTAGTGCGGTGCAGCAGACTAGCGCAGGCGGTCCATGCTGCGCACGAGTTGCTCGTCGCGGCGGATGAAGCGGTTGGCCAGCAGGTTGAGCAGCAGGGCCAGCGTGGGCAGGTAGAAGCCGGCCAGGAATTGGCCTTCTAGCTTGAGGTTGAGCAGCTGCTCGCCTTTGTTGGAGAAGTAGAACATGGCGCCCAGCGTGGCCACGATGAGCAGCAGGTTGAGCGAGCCCAGCAGCAATTGCTTGGCGCGGTTTTTAAACTGGAAAATCTCGTAGCCGGCCAGGGCAGCCGAAGCGGCGGCCAGAGCGCCAATCAGCCACACGGCGCCGGTGCTGGCGGGCAGCTGCAGGCCCTGCGCCTGGAAGCCGAAGGCCGTGAGCGTGAGCTCCTGGTGGGTGAGGCCGTCGACTTTGTGCCACAGCGGCAACGCCAATACGCTGAGCATGGCCAGGGCCAGCAACAGTAAAAACACGCTTTGGATTCTTTGTATCATCTTTGTTGTAGTGTTGAACAAGGTCCGGGCGAGTGCCGGGGCCGCAAATTTAGTCCCATCCGGCGCTTGCGCCGCTATTGTTACCTGTAATGCCAACTGCTTATGTCGTGGACGCGGTGCGTACCCCGATTGGAAAATTTGCCGGCGCTCTGAGCAGCGTCCGCCCCGACGATTTGGCCGCCCACGTGCTCCGCGAGCTCATGCGCCGCAACCCTTCCGTTGATAAGAATGCCGTGGAGGACGTCATCATTGGCGCCGCCAACCAAGCCGGCGAAGACAACCGCAACGTGGCCCGCATGGCTGCGCTGCTGGCTGGCCTGCCCATCACGGTGCCCGGCAACACCGTGAACCGCCTCTGCGCCTCGGGCCTGCAAAGCATCATGGACGCGGCCCGCGCCATTAAGTGCGGCGAGGGCGACGTGTACCTGGCCGGTGGCGCCGAGAGCATGACCCGCGCCCCGTTTGTGATGGCCAAGTCGGAGTCGGCCTTCGGGCGCGAGCTCACGGCCCACGACACCACGCTGGGCTGGCGCTTCGTGAACCCCAAGCTGAGCAAGATGCACTACCCCTTTGCCATGGGCCAGACGGCCGAAAACGTGGCCAAGCAGTACGGCATCACCCGCGAAGAGCAGGACGCGTTTGCTTTCGAGAGCCAGCGCAAGTACGCCCGGGCCCTGGAAAAAGGCCGCTTCCGCAAGGAGATTGTGCCGGTGTTCATTCCGCAGCCCAAGGGCGACACGGCACTGTTTGATGTCGACGAGCAGCCGCGCTTTTCCTCGCTGGAGAAGCTGGCCACCCTCAAGCCCGCCTTCCAGCCCGAGGGCGGCACCGTGACGGCCGGCAACTCGGCCGGCATCAACGACGGCGCGGCGGCCGTGCTGCTGGTGAGCGAAGAGGCCCTGCAGCGCTACAACCTGAAGCCCCTGGCGCGGGTGGTGGCCTCGGCCGTGGCCGGCGTCGACCCCGCGGTGATGGGCCTGGGGCCCATTCCGGCCACCCAAAAAGTGCTGCAGCGCGCCGGCCTCACCCTGGCCGACATCGACCTGATTGAGCTCAACGAAGCCTTCGCGGCCCAGAGCATTGCCTGCATCCGCGAGCTGGGCCTGGACCCCGCCAAGGTGAACGTGAACGGCGGCAGCATTGCCCTGGGCCACCCGCTGGGCAGCTCGGGCGCCCGCATCACGGCCACGCTGCTGCACGAGATGCACCGCCGCGGCGAGGGCATGCGCTACGGCCTGGCCACCATGTGCGTGGGCGTGGGCCAGGGCGCGGCTGTCATTTACGAGAAGCTGTAGGCAGCAGAATATAAAAAGAATGGAAGCCCGTCCCAAACAAGTATTACGCTTGTATGGGACGGGCTTCTGTCGTTAGGAAGTCTGCTTATCTTTCGCTTACTTGAATAACCCTCTTTCCACTTCCCCGCATGAAACACCTTTTTACTTCTACCGCGAATCGTTTCTCTTCCTACGCCCGGCGCGGGGCGCTGCTGCTGGCGCTGGGCGCGGCCGGGCAGACGGCGTGGGGGCAGAGCTTTGGCCCGGCGAGCATGTATCCGCTGGGAACGGCTTCATCATCACCCTACACAACCAATGCGGTGCTTGGGGACGTGAACCGGGATGGCCGCCTTGATATCATCGTGAGCAACGTAGAAGGTAGGGGTAGCATAGCAGTGTTATTAGGACAGCCTGGCGGATTTACCTCGCCCATTAACTATCCAGTAGGCACTAATCCTGGCTATGTCGCCTTAGGGGATATGACCGGTGATGGATGGTTAGACATTGTTGTGTACGCCACAAACAGGTCCAATAATAGCGACAGAGAATTATGGATTCTGTCAGGACTAGCTAGCGGCGGCTTTACGGCAGGCGCTACTTACCCAGTTAATTCAAGCAACCTCGCTGGCATTGCGTTAGGTGACCTTAACAATGACGGCCGACTCGATGTCGTTTCAAGCATTCTGACTTCGAAGGCTGGAGTACAGTTCGGCCAAGTTGGGGGCGGCGTTGGCCCAATCATCACCTACCCAACGGGCTATTGGCCGAATAATGTCGCGCTGGGTGATGTCAACAGCGATGGGTGGCTTGACATCGTTATCGGCGATAAGACTATTCCAAGAAGTTCCGTCCTACTAAACCAGAGCGGAGGCTTTACGCCAGGAATGCGGTATTATCTTAACCAAGACACCGAGCGGGGTGACGTAGAAGTAGGCGATGTGAACGGAGACGGTATGCTCGACATCGTCTCGTCCGGTGCCAGTTCACCTAGGTTTCCGGGAGTATGCTACCTGGATGTGGTACTAGGGCAAGCTGGAGGCAGTTTTGCTCCTTTGACTCCATATCTCCTGTCTTCTTTTCTCCCGACATTAGTTCGTCCTTATATTGATGTCGAATTGGGTGACGTCAATGGGGACGGCCGGCTCGACTTAGTGGCTTTAACTTCGTATTCAGGGACAATTTTGGTGTTATTAGGCCAAGTTGGAGGCAGCTTTGGGCCAGTCAGCACCTTCTCTGCAGGGTTTGTCGCCCAAAATGTCAGTCTGTCGTTGGGCGACGTAAACGGGGACAGTCGGCTTGACATCGTTTTCACTTCTAGCCATACCAACGCCGTTGGCGTCATGCTCAACACCGGCACTTTCACGCCGCTGGCCACGGCCCATCCCGCAGCGGCCGACGTTTCGCTATTCCCCAACCCGGCCCGCGGCGTCTTCACCGTGCAGCTGCCAGTTGGCTTCGGCAGCACGCAGGCCGAGTTGCTCAACGCCCTAGGCCAAGTAGTGCGCTGCCCCGCCGTGGCCGGCCCCAGCTTCCGCGTCGAAACCGCCGGGCTGGCCCCGGGCGTGTACACCCTGCGGCTGCGCACGGACGCGGGCACCGTGGCCAAGCGCGTGGTGGTGGAGTAGAAACGCCAAAGACCGCACCTATACTTTTGCGGCCCATGCGCTACTTCCTGCACCTTGCCTATGACGGCACCTACTACCGCGGCTGGCAGATTCAGCCCGGCCAGCCCACCGTGCAGGCCGAGCTCGACCGCTGCCTGACCCAGATACTGCGCCGCCCTACCTACTGCGTGGGCAGCGGCCGCACCGATACCGGCGTGCACGCCAGCCACCAAGTAGCCCATTTCGACGCCGAGCTGCCGGACACCATGCCGCTCGACGTGCTGCTCTACCGCCTGCGCCGCGCCCTGCCGCCCGACATCGGCGCCCTGCGCCTGCACCCCGTGCCCGATGAGGCGCATGCCCGCTTCTCGGCCGAGGAGCGCAACTACGAGTACTTCGTGGTAACGCGCCCCGACCCGTTCCGCCGCGACCACGCCCTGTACGTGGACCGGCCCCTGGACATTGTAGCCATGAACGAGGCTGCCGGCTACATGCTGGGCCAGTTCGATTTCACGTCTTTCTCGAAGGTGAAGGGCGGCGAAAACCATTACGTGTGCTACTGCACGGCCGCCGGCTGGCACCCGGCGCCGGGGGGCTGGGTGTTCCGCATTCGGGCCAACCGCTTTGTGCGGGGCATGGTGCGGCTGGTGGTGGGCACCCTGCTCGACGTGGGCCGGGGCAAGATGACGCCGTGCGAGTTTCAGCAATTGCTCTGGGCCCAGCGGCGCGTGGATGCCAGTGGGGCGGCGCCGGCGCGGGGCCTGTTCCTGAGCCGGGTGGAGTACGAGGACGGGATTGTGCCGGAGGCTGAATAATTCGGTAAAAGGCAATACTTTAGGAGTAATTTGCAAGAGACTGCCAAGAATGCGGGCGCCATTTTCGCGCGGCTCGCAGGTGCACTGCTCCTTTACTTCCGTTTGCCTATGCGTTCAACATCTACCCTGTTGTTGCTTCTGGTGCTTTTCTTCCGGTCGGCTTGGGCCCAGGAAGCAGCGCCCACCGTGGAATTTACAGAGAACAAAGGCCAGTGGGATGCCCGGGCGGCCTACGCGGCGCACGTGGCCACGGGCGCCTGGCTCTTTGTGGAGCCGGGCGGTCTTACTTACGCCCTCACGAGCGGGCTGCCCGACCACGCCCCGGCCAAGTCTGGCCCCGAGCAGGCTTCTTCGCCCAGCGCATTGCTCCGCAACCATGGCTTGCGGGTAGAATTTGTGCAGCCGCTGGCAGGCGCCAAGCTGCTGGCCGAAAACCCGGCGGCTGGCCGCCAGCACTACCTGCGCGGCAACGACCCCAAACGCTGGGCCGCCGACGTGCGCACCTTCCACCAGCTCCGCTACCGCGAACTGTGGCCCGGTACCGACCTGGTGCTGCACGAAAGCGCCGCTCATCAGCTGGAATACGACCTGCTGCTGGCACCCGGCGCCGCGCCCGCAAGGGCCCGCCTGCGCTACCGCGGCGCCGAGGCAATGCGCCTCGACGCAATTACCGGCAACTTGCTGGTGCAAACCTCTGCCGGCCCGCTCACTGAGTTGTGCCCCCGGGCCTGGCAAACCAATGCCGCCGGCCAGCGCCAGCCCGTGGCGTGCGCTTTTGAGCTGCGCGGTACCGAGGTCGGCTTCAAGTTGGGGGCCTACGACCGGCGGCGGCCCTTGGTCATCGACCCGGTGGTGCAGTTTGCCAGCTACACGGGCTCGACGGTAGAGAACTGGGGCTTTGCGGCCACTCACGACGCGGCGGGCAGCCTCTACACGGCCGGCGTGGTGTTCGAGCCCGGCTACCCGGTGACCACCGGCGCCTACCAGACGAGTTTTGGCGGCAGCGTCGACATTGCCATCATGAAATTCAACACCGCCACCTCGGGGCCGGGGGCCCGGGCCTGGGCGACGCACCTGGGCGGCAACAACCTGGAGTTTCCGCACAGCCTGGTGGTGAACGGGCGAGGCGAGCTGCTGATGCTGGGCACTACGTCTTCCACCAATTACCCCACCACCGGCAAGGCCGCGGGCACGGCGTTTCGGGGCGGCACCCGCATTGCACCCTACGGCAGCAGCTCGGCCTTTGTGCTACCCAACGGTTCCGACTTGATTATCAGCCGGCTGAGCGCCGACGGTGGCCGGCTGCGGGCCAGCACGTACCTGGGCGGCACGGCCAATGACGGCCTGCTCGACCCGCAAACGCCGGCGCCCAACCTGCGCTACAACTACGGCGACGCTTTCCGGGGCGACTTGGCCGTGGATGCGCTGGGCAACGTGTTCGTAGCCAGCACCACGGCCTCGGCCGATTTTCCGGGGTTGGCCGCCGGCGCCACGTTTCGCGGGGGCCTCACCGATGGCCTCGTCACCAGCCTCGATTCCAGCCTGAGCCAGGTGCGCTGGACCACGCTGCTGGGCGGCTCGGGCGCCGAAGCGGCCTACTCTTTGCAGCGCGAAGACAGCGGCGGCCTGCTGGTGGCCGGCGGCACCACCAGCGCCAACTTCGGGGGCACGGCGAATGGCTACCGGCCTGCTTTCGGGGGCGTGGTGGATGGCTTTGTGGCGCGCCTGTCGGGCACCGGAAGCCTCATCCAGAGCACTTACCTGGGCAGCACGGCTCAGGACCAAGCCTACTTCGTGCGGCGCACGGCGGGCGGGCAGGTGTACGTGCTGGGGCAAACGCTCACCAACAACTGGCCGGGCCTGAGCAACGGAGTGTATGGCAACCCACGGGGCCATCAGTTCATTCAGCAGCTGGCGCCCGACCTGCGCACGGCGGGGTTTGCCACGGTGTTTGGCAGCGGCCGGGCCATGCCCGACATTTCGCCCACGGCGTTTGAGGTGGACTGCTACGGCCGCCTGTTTGTGGCGGGCTGGGGCGGCGGGCTCGACCCCAACAACGGTTCCACCGCGGGCCTCGAAGTGACGCCCAACGCCCTGCAAGCCACCACCGACGGTATGGATTTCTACCTGATGCAGCTTTCCGACGAGGCGCGGGTGTTGGAATACGCCACCTTTTTCGGCACCTCGGCCGATGACCACGTCGACGGGGGACTGTCGCGCTTCGATGCGCAGGGCTCGCTCTACCAGGCCGTGTGCGCCTGCAATCAGGGCACCGGCGCCGGCCTGCCCATTCCGGCCGGCGCGCACACCTACTCGCCCACCAACGGCTCGGCCCATTGCAACAACGCGGCCTTCCGATTTGACCTGACGGCCGGCACTAATCCGGCCGGAACCGACTCCCTCACGGTGTGTGCCCGGTCCGGGGCCGTGATGCTGGGCGGTTCGCCGGCGGGCGGCGTCTGGACAGGAACGGGCGTGACGGGCTCGGTGGCAACGGGCTATCGGTTTACGCCCGACACGGCCCGCCTCGGCACGTTCGTGCTGACGTACACGAGTCCGCTTGCAGGCACCTGCGCGGGCACGGGCACGGTCACCAACACCCGGCGCATCACCGTGCTGCCGCAAGCCCTGGCCCGCATGGCAACGCGCGACACCACGGTATGCCTGCAGCCGCAGGGCCCGCCCCCGCCCCTGATTCGGCTGGCGGCCACGCCCGCGGGCGGCACTTTTGTGGGCGTGGGCGTGACGAGCACTGCTCCCTTTGCTTTCGACCCCGTGGCGGCGGGGCCTGGCCAGCACCAGGTACGCTACGTGTTGCCGGGCACGGCCTCGGGCGGGCGCTGCCCGTCGGTGGCGTCGGTCACGTTCACCGTATTTGGGCTGCGCTACGTCGACCTGGGCCCGCCGGTGGTGCTATGCGCCAACGACCCACCTTACGCCCTGGGCGGGCTGCCGCCTGGCGGCAGCTGGATGGGCGATGGCGTGAGCGTGAATAACCTCGGCGTCTACGTATTCACCCCCAGCCCGGCCCTGATTGGCACGCACCGGCTGGTGTATGTGTTCAGCGGCACGCAGTTCTGCGCGCCCATCCGCGACACGCTGTACGTGCGGGTGAAGCCGGTGAGCGGCGCGGTGCAGGTGCCGGCCGACACGGTGCTGTGCACCACCTCAGCCGCCTTTCGACTGCGCGGCGGCACGCCCGCGGGCGGCACCTGGAGCGGGCCCGGCGTGACGGGCTCGCTGGCCACGGGTTTCTTTTTCACGCCCAGCCCCACCCTGACCGGTAGCCGCGCGCTGGTGTACACGGGCGCGGTGCTCGATACGGCCAGCTGCCCGGCCCGGGCCACCCGCACCGTGACCCTGCAAGCGGGCGTCGTGCAGCTGAGCATTCCCAACACCACCGTGTGCCCCACGGCCGGGCCACAGGTGCTGAGCGCCTTTCCAGCCGGTGGCATTTGGAGCGGGCCGGGCGTGACGGGCTCGCCGACCAGCGGCTACAGCTTCACACCCAGCGTGGCCCTGGTGGGCCTCCAAACGCTGGTTTATGCCACCTCTGCCTCTACCACCCCCTCGCAGTGCCCGGCCTCCGGGCGGCTGCAGGTGCAGGTGCTGGCTTTCCCCGCGGCCGCGCTTGATTCGCTGGCGCCGATAAGTTTTTGCGCCGCGTCGCCACCCCATGGCGTGGTGCTTACGGCCCAACCGCCCGGCGGCACGTTTGGCGGCCCCGGCGTGGTGGGCAACCGCTTCAACCCGACGCTGGCCGGGCCGGGGCGCCACGTGCTTACCTACACGCTGCCGTTTCTGACCTGCACCCAAGTAGTCACCACCGTGGCCGAGGTGACGCTGCTGGCCCCCATCCGCCTGCCCGCCGACACGGTGCTGTGCCTCGACCCCGCGCCGTTTCGGCTGCGCGCCACGCCCGCGGGCGGCACCTGGGCGGGCCCGAACGTGACGGCAGCCGGCGTCTTCACCCCGCCGCTCACACCGGGTACCAGCGTGCTCACCTACTCGCTGCCCGACGGCTGCGGCACGGCTCCCTACCGCGTCACGGTGCCGGCACAGCCCACGTTTGCGGCGCGGTGGTCGGCAATCGACTGCTCGGGCAATGCCCTGGCGCCCCGCCTGGTGCGCTTTGAAGCCACGGGACCAGCGGCGGCGCAGGTGCAGTGGGACTTTGGCGACGGCAGTGCCCCGGGCCGCGGCGCGGTGGTGGAGCACATTTATGCGGCCGGCCGCTACCAGCCGCAGGCGTCGTTGGCGGGCGGCACGGGGCCGGGTCCCTGCCCTCGCCAGGTGGCCCTGTCGCTTCTGGAAGTGCAGCCGGCTGTGCTGCCCAACGTCATCACGCCCAATGGCGACGGGCAGAACGACGTGTTTGCGCCCCGCATCGGCGGCTGCTTGGGGCGGCTGCAAATCTTTTCCCGCTGGGGCCAGCCCGTGTTCAACAGTCCCACTTACCACAACGAGTGGGACGGCGCCGGGCTGCCGGCCGGCATCTATTATTACCTGCTCGGTACTGCCGATGGCAGCAGCCAGCTGAAGGGCTGGGTCGAAATCGTGCGGTAGGCCGGGGCGGGGCGGCGTTCGGGAGCACGGCGAAACCGGGGGTAACTCTTTCGGGTTGGCCGCGGTTTACTCCCGACCTTTGCCTCACTTATGGACCCCACCACTTCCGCCACCAAAACCGGCCAGGTCTTCGACTGGGCCGTGCTGCGCCGTTTGCTCGGCTACGTGCGTCCCTACCGGCGCGTGTTCGTTGGCCTCATCGTGCTTACCATCGCCACGGCGGTGCTGGGCACGCTGCGGCCCTTTCTCATTCAGCGCATGGTCGATGTCAGCATCGAGCAAGGCGACATGAAGGGGCTGAACTTTATGTTTCTGCTGCTGCTGGTGCTGCTGGTGGCCCACGCCGGCGTGAGCTATTTGCAGACCTACTACGGCGGCTGGCTGGGCCAGTACATCGTGCGCGACATCCGCACCGACCTCTACCGGCACCTGCTCAGCCTCAAGCTCAAGTTCTTCGACCAGACGCCCATCGGCGTGCTCGTGACGCGCAACATCTCCGACGTGGAAACCCTGTCCGACGTGTTCAGCGAAGGGCTCGCGGCCATGGTGGGCGACATTCTGCAGCTGCTCTTCATCATGGCCTTCATGTTTTGGATAGACTGGCGGCTCACGCTGGTGAGCTTGTCCGTCATTCCGCCGCTGCTGTTCAGCACCTACGTGTTCAAGGAAAAAATCAAGGGCTCGTTTCAGGACGTGCGCACGGCCGTGGCCAAGCTCAACAGCTTCGTGCAGGAACACCTCACGGGCATGAACGTGGTGCAGATTTTCAACAACGAGGAGCGCGAGTACCGCAAGTTTGCCGCCATCAACAAGGAGCACACCGAGGCCAACATTCGCTCGGTGCTCTACTACAGCATCTACTTCCCGGTGGCCGAGGTACTGGGCGCCATCGGCGTGGGCCTGCTGGTGTGGTACGCGGCGCAAGGCCAGATTGAGGGCTCCATCTCGAAGGGCGCGCTCATCGCCTTCATCATGTACAACGCGCTGTTTTTCCGCCCCATCCGTCAGATTGCCGACCGGTTCAATACCCTGCAGCTGGGCCTGGTGAGCACCGAGCGCCTGCTCAAATTGCTCGACAATCAGGAGCTGGTGGCCCCCAGCGGCACCTTCGCCCCCGCCGAGCTGCGGGGCGACGTGGAATTCAAGCACGTCAAATTTGCCTACAACGAGCCCGACTGGGTGCTCAAGGACATCAGCTTCCACGTGAAGCCCGGCCAGACCATTGCCTTCGTGGGCGCCACCGGCGCGGGCAAAACCAGCATCATCAACCTGCTGAGCCGTTTCTATGACATTCAGGAAGGCAGCATCTGCATCGACGGCCGCGACCTGCGCGAGTACGACCTCAGCCTGTTGCGCCGCCAAATCGGCGTGGTGCTGCAAGATGTGTTCTTGTTCGCCGGCAGCATCCGCGACAACATCACGCTGGGCAACAAAACCATCACCGATGCGCAAATCTGGGAAGCGGCCGACCTCGTGGGCGCCCGCCGCTTCATCGAGCGCCTGCCCGAAGGGCTCGGCTACCCCGTGATGGAGCGCGGCGCCACGCTCTCGGTGGGCCAGCGCCAGCTCATCAGCTTTGTGCGGGCCATGGTGTACCAGCCGCACATCATCGTGCTCGACGAAGCCACGTCGTCGGTCGATTCCGAGACCGAAGAGCTCATTCAGCAGGCCATCGAAAAGCTGATGCAGGGCCGCACTTCGCTCGTCATTGCCCACCGCCTGAGCACCATCCAGAAAGCCGACAAAATCATCGTGCTCGACAAGGGCGAAATCAAGGAAACCGGCACCCACGAGGAATTGCTGCGCCTGGAGGGCGGCTACTACGCCCAACTCTACCGCATGCAATACGTGGTCAACGGCTAATGCTTACTCCCCAGAAATGACCCGCTACCTCTTTTTGGCCATCATCCTGCTCACCGTTGGCGCGGCCGGCGTGTACGTGTACCTGGGCGGCGCCCGCTCGCCCAAAGTTGCCCTCGAAACCACGACCGCGCCGCTGTACCTGGCCGGCCAGCCCTACCACGGCGTGGTGACGGGCGACGCCTTTGGCCGCCTTTTCCGCCGGGCAAAAGACGCCCAGACGCGCCTGCACGGCGACTTGGCCAACCTGTACCTCAACGACCCCGAGACGGCCCGCGACACCATCCGGGCCTTCATTGGGCTGGCCCTGGCCGACACCACCCAGCCGTTGCCCGCCGGCTTTCGCTACCGCGTGGTGCCCGCCGGGCAGCGCGTGGTGGCCGCGCGCCTGCAGGGCGTGAGCTACCTGCTGGCCCCCAACAAGCTTTACCCCGCGGCCCTCGAAGCCGTGAAAACCCAGAAGCTCACCCAGCGCGGCAACTTTTACCTAGAACGCTTCGGGGCCGATGAGGCCTCTGAGGTGTGGGTGGGCGTGAAGTAGGCGCACCTACGCTTGATGCGCACAAAAAAGCCCCGGGCCATATTGGCCCGGGGCTTTTGCTTTCAAAAGCGGCAGGGCCTGACGACCGAAGTAGTACGTGCCGCCAAACTGCAGCCGGTCCAGCCCGAAGTTGGCGCCGAAGGTGGTGACGGTATTCTCGTATTCCGCCGGGCGCACCGTGCTGTTGCCGGCGTATTCCGGCGGGTCGTTGCTAATGTGCGCCAGGGCCAGCGAGCCAATGGAGGCGCTCAACCCCAGCTTCGGAATGGGGAAGAAGACGATGCCAGGCGTGAGGTCGGCATAATAGCCATTGCCCTGCAAGCTGACGGCAACGGAGCCACCGCTGCCGTTGTTGTCATAGGAATTCGCCTTATTGTGCAGATAGCCGGCTCCCAGCGTTCCTACCACGCCGAACTGCTCGCTCAGCATCTTGTAGTATTGGGCAAAGCCGCCTACGCGGGTGGTAGTGTTCGGGGCGAGGTCGGGCAGCGTGACCGGCTGCGGCGACAACGAGGACGTGTTTTTGTAGGTGCTGCTGGCCGAACCGTGCATCACGCTCAGCCCCAGGGCCAGGTTATCGGCCACGAAGTAGCCGCCCGAAAGCGCAATGCTGAATTGGCTGGTCGAGCTTTCGCTGGAGTAGCTGTAGGTACCGCCACTGCCCGACCGGTTGTAGGTGCTGCTCTGCTTGTTGGTGGTGCGGCTATAGCCAATGTTGCCGCCCAAAGACACAGTTCCGGCCGCAATACTCTGTCCCTGTGCTGCTTGCACACCGGCGAGCGCCAATGCGAGAAGTCCAATTTTTTTCATGTGAAAAAGGTAGAAAACTGGTAAAGCCGTAAAGGTAGCGGTGCTTTTTTCTCAGCAGCCGGGCCGTTGCGCTCCCTCCGTATTAAGACGGAGACGCCCGTACGTATCGCTCGAACTAGTACTGAAATCCATGGCCTTATTCCGCCAAACAGAAACCCTGCCCTCCCCAGGCAGTACAGCCAGTAGGTCCTGCCACGCTTTGAATAAGAGATTGTTCTTCAGGCAAAGCCAGCAATCCACATCCTTTCCACACTTAACCTTTCTAGCTATGTTAGCAATGGATTTTAGGGGCCCCAAGAGGGTCCGCGCCGTTCAAAAGCCCATGCCCACCATCTTGCATCCCGAGGATGCCATTGTGAAGGTTCTGCGCACGTGCATCTGCGGCTCCGACCTGCACCTTTACAACGGGAACGTGCCTGATACCCGCGTCGGCATGACGTTTGGGCACGAATTCGTGGGGGAAATTGTGGAAATTGGTTCCGAAGTAACCAACGTGAAAGTGGGCGACCGGGTGCTGGTGCCCTTCAACATTGCCTGCGGCCGCTGCATTTTCTGCAAGCAGGGCATGTTCGGCAACTGCCACGAATCCAACTCCGAGGCTACGGCCGTGGGCGGCTTCCTGGGCTATGCGCACACCGGGGGCGGCCACAACGGCGGCCAGGCCGAGTACGCGCGGGTGCCCTACGCCAACTTCGGCCCCACGGTCATTCCGGCGGGCATGAGCCTCGACGATGCCGTGCTGCTCACCGACATCACCCCGACCGGCTACCAGGCCGCCGAAATGGCCGGCATTCAGCCCGGCGACACGGTGGTCGTGTTTGGCGCGGGCCCGGTGGGCATCATGGCGGCGCGCTGCTGCTGGCTGTTTGGCGCAGGCCGCGTCATCATCATCGACAAAGAAGATTACCGGCTGGAATTCGCCCAGAATTTCGCCAAGTGCGAAGCCTACAACTTCGAAAGCGACATGGACGACCCGGTGATGTTCATCAAAAAGCAAACCGACTGGATTGGGGCCGACGCCTGCATCGACGCCGTAGGCGCCGAGGCCGCCGGCAACGCCATGCAAACCATCACCGGGCGCAAATTGCTGCTACAGGCCGGTTCGGCCACGGCGCTGCACTGGGCCATCAACTCGGTGCGCAAAGGCGGCGTGGTGTCCATCGTGGGCGTGTACGGCCCCACCGACAACCTGGTGCCCATTGGCAACCTGATAAACAAAGGCATCACCATGCGCGGCAACCAGGCCTCGGTGAAGCGCCACCTGCCCCGCCTGATTGACCACGTCATGAACGGCATCCTCAAGCCCAGCGAACTGATAACGCACCGCATCCCGCTGGAAGACGTGGCCGACGGCTACCGCATTTTCTCGGCCAAGCTCGACAACTGCATCAAGCCGGTCCTCATCCCCCCCACTGCTAACGCTTAATGCCGCCCACCATGAAAAAGACCGCAGAAGACTTCGCCCACATCCCCGGCTGGGGCATCGACGCCGACCCTAAAAACGAACCCACCTACCCGAACCGGCACCGGACCGGCGAGGAGCACGACGGCCGCTCCTGGGTGCGGCCCACCCAGCAGGTGCTCGACCGTGAGGTGCTGCACTCCATTGAGCGGCCCGATTACACGGCCGTGGTCGGCAACTCGGTACCGCCCTCCGGCCTGAGCGGCATGATTCGGCGCTTCGCCTTCAAGTACAGCGAAAACGAGTACCTGCACTGGCTGCCCCTGCTCATGGCCGACAAGGTGAACGTGGTGGAAGGCATCATCGACGACATCGCCCACGGCACGGTGCCCAATATCTGGGCCGAAAAAGGCTACAACGCCCAGTGGAAACATGACCGAAGCGGCATGCTGGTGAAAATTGCCGCCTTGGCCGCCGTGGTAGGCGGGGGCATCTTCCTGCTCACCCGCAACGGCGACAAGCCGCACCGGCGCGAGGTAGGCCGCCGCTACGGCTCGGCCAGCCGGTAGAGAAGTATTTTTAGAAGCTCGTCATGCAGCGTGTAGCGAAGCATAAGCATCTTGCCCGCCACCACCAATCTTGTTGATGGGATTGCGTTGCGCGGTAAAGATGCTTCGCTACGCGCTGCATGACGAGCGGAATTAGAACCCTAGAAGCCAAAAGGCCCGCTGAACGTCTGTTCAGCGGGCCTTTTCAGTTTGTTTTCGAGTCGGGGTGGCAGGATTCGAACCTACGGCCTCGTCGTCCCGAACGACGCGCGCTACCGGGCTGCGCTACACCCCGAAAGCAGGCCGATGGGGCGGCCTGTTTTCTGTTTTCCAATTTGCGGCCGAAAAAAGCCCCCGAACCCGAAAGTTCGGAGGCTGTTTGAGCGGCTGCTCTTCCGTCGGAGTGGCAGGATTCGAACCTACGACCTCCAGCACCCCATGCTGGCGCGATACCAGGCTACGCTACACCCCGATTGGTAATTGGAGCGACAAAGGTAAGGCAATTTTTGAGAGTGGTGCAAGCCGAACGCAAATAAAGTTTCGTAAATCCTGCGTCAGGCGCCGCGGCCACGCCCCGGCAAAAACGGCTTCCTGCTAAAGCGGCCCCAGAATTGCTTAGCTTTACCGTAGCCATTTTACCACATCCTGCTCTTATCCTACTTATGAAAAAGTTATTACTATTTGTGCTCGCCAGCACGTTGGGTTTCGGGGCTGCCCGCGCGCAAGCGCCGGCCACGGCCCCCGCTCCCGCCGCCAAAGAAGAAGCCATTTTACCCAACGGCGCCGTGGCGGCGCCCGTTGCCGCGGCTGCTCCGGCGGCCACGCCCGCGCCGGGCCTCATTGCCCCCGCCCCCGAAACCCCCGCCGCCAACCCCAACGCCATCAAGGTGAAGGCAGAGTCGGCGGCCGGCAAGCTCACCGTCAAAACCGACAACCCCGGCCCTACCCGCGTGGAAGTGACCGACGCCGGCGGCCGCCCCGTCATCACCCACACCATGCTAAACGGCCAGATTCCGGCCGTGCTCAACGTGAGCCAGTTACCGGCCGGCGCCTACATCGTGCACTGCACGGCCTACGAAAAAACCGGCATGCGCCGCGTCATGATAGGCCAGTAGCGGCTGTGCTTGGCGCTTTGCCTAATGGCTGCAGCAGGTCCCACTTGTTGCCATACAGGTCTTCAAACACGGCCACGTGCCCGTACACTTCGCTGCGCGGGGTTTCCAGGAAATGGAGGCCCCGCGCTTGCATGATGGGGTAGTCGCGCCAGAAGTCGTCGGTGTGCAGAAAGAGCCACACCCGGCCGGCGCCCTGCTGGCCCAAGGCCCTCTTTTCGGCTTCGGTTTTGGCCTCGGCCAGCAGCAGGCCACAACCGCCCGTACCGGGTGGAGCCACCACCACCCAGCGCTTGCCCTCGCCCATGTCCAGGTCGGATTCTAGCCTGAACCCCAGCACCTGCGTGTAGAAGGCAATGGCTTCGTCGTAGTTGCGGACGAGGAGGGTGACGTGAGCGAGGCGTTGGTTCATCCAGATGGTAGCCTGGACTTTGCGAGTCCGGGCATTGATGGGAATTCATTGGGCTGCGCGGGTGGGCGCTGA
This sequence comes from Hymenobacter miniatus, assembly GCF_016427455.1. NCBI lineage: Bacteria > Pseudomonadati > Bacteroidota > Cytophagia > Cytophagales > Hymenobacteraceae > Hymenobacter > Hymenobacter miniatus. The sequence goes on along the minus strand of NZ_JAELXR010000001.1, from coordinate 285,131 downwards.
TTCATCAGAGTCCGCGCTACCTTACGCTTCCTCGGTTTGCAGCTGGCGCTCGTAGAGGGCGCGGTAGAGGCCGTCGGTTTCGGCCATCAGGGCGTCGTGGGTACCGTGCTGCACGATAAGACCGTCATCGAGCACCAGAATTTCGTCGGCCAGCTTCACCGAGCTCACGCGGTGCGAGATGATAAGGCTGGTGCGCGCCGCCATGATGCGCTGCAGGCTGCCCAAGATGGCATTTTCCGTTTTAGTGTCCACGGCCGACAGCGAGTCGTCCAGAATCAGGATTCTGGGCTCTTTCACGAGGGCCCGGGCCATGCTCACGCGCTGCTTCTGCCCGCCCGAAAGCGTGATGCCCCGCTCGCCTACTTTGGTATCGAATCCTTCGGGGAAGGCCAAGATGTTTTCATACACGTCCGCGTCCTTGGCCGCTTGTAGCATGCGGGCCTCGTCGGGTTCGTCGAGGCCGAAGTTGATGTTGTTGCGAATGGTGTCCGAGAACAGGAACACGTCCTGCGGCACGTAGCCAATCTGGCCGCGCAGCGCGCGCAGCGAGTAGTCGCGCACGTCCACGCCGTCCACCTTAATGTCGCCGGCCGACACGTCGTACAGGCGGCAGAGCAGGGCGGCCACCGTGCTTTTGCCCGAGCCCGTGTTGCCGATGACGGCCAGCGTCTGGCCCGGCTTCACGCGGAAGCTCACGTTTTTCAGGGCCTGAATGCCGGTGTCGGGGTAAGTGAACGACACGTTCTCGAACACAATGTCGCCGGCCAGCTCGCGCTCCACGTTCTGGCGCGACACGATGTCGGTTTTCTGGTCCAGAAACTCGTTGATGCGGGCCTGCGAGGCCTCGGCGCGCTGCACCAGCGACGACGTCCAGCCCAGGGCCGTCACCGGCCAGGTCAGCAGGTTCACGTAAATCAGAAACTCCGCAATGGTGCCCGTGGTGATGGTGCCGCGGATGACCTCCTGCCCGCCCACCCACACGGTGATGAGCGTACTCAGGCCGATGAGGAACAGAATGAGCGGGAAAAACAGCGAGTTCACGAAGTTCAGGCTCAGCGACTTTTCCTTGTATTCGTTGCTGGCGTTGACGAACTGCTCGTGCGAGTCGGCTTCGCGCACGAAGGACTTCAACACCCGGATGCCGGAGAAGGCTTCCTGCACGAAGGTGGTCATGCCGGACAGGGCTTTCTGAATCTCGTCGGACTTGCGCTCAATCAGATTATTAACGTAGAAAATGCTGACCGACAGAATGGGCAGTGGCAGCAGCGTGTAAAGCGTCAGTTTCACGTTCACCATGAGCATGAGCGGCACGATGAGCAGGAACAGCAGCACCAGCTGCAGGAAGTACATGATGGCCGGCCCGAGGTACATGCGCACGCGGCTCACGTCTTCCGAAATGCGCGACATCAAGTCGCCGGTGCTGTGGCGGCGGTAGAAGCTGAGCGGCAGCGACTGGTAGTGCTGGTAAATCTGGTTCTTCTGGTCGTTTTCGATGTGGCGCGACATCACGATGAGCGTCTGGCGCATGAAGAACAGAAAGATGCCGCGCCCCAGCGCCAGCGCAATGATGAGCATGCCATAAAACAGCACGTTGCGCCCGAACAGCTGGTACACGCCGCTCTGGGCCTGCGTGCCGGCGTAGAGGTGGTAGAGGTCGATGCCCTCGTTCACCAAATCGAAAGCGTAGCGCACCAGCTGGGCCGGAAAAATGGCCAGCAGCGTGCTCAGCGCCACGAATAACACCCCGGCGAGGAAATGCCATTTGTAGCGGTAAATGAAGGGGTTAACGGCGGATAATGCGCGCACGGGCTGGGTGGGAAAGCGGCCGGTTTGGGAAAATAGGGGTACTTTTGCGGCCTGAAAGAGAAATCAGAACGTCATGCAGAGCGCCGCGAAGCACCTTGCTTGCCGCAGTAAGCCATCCGGAGTACGATGGAATTACTATTCCGAGCGAGATGCTTCGCGGCGCTCTGCATGACGTTCTGGTTTTTCCGTATAAGACCCAACAAAGTTACGCCGCACTGTTCCCAACCCATCCCACAATTCCCACCAACCCATTTCATTCATCCCCATGATTGAAGCCCAAACCCTGGCCCCCGAGGCCATTTTCGGCCAGATTGCCGAGCACCAACACGAGCAGGTTGTGTTTTGCCACGACCACGAGACGGGCCTCAAGGCCATTATCGGCATCCACAACACCGTGCTGGGCCCGGCCCTGGGCGGCACCCGCATGTGGCACTACGCCTCCGACATGGAAGCCCTGAACGACGTGCTACGCCTTTCGCGGGGCATGACCTACAAGGCCGCCATCTCGGGCCTGAACCTGGGCGGCGGCAAGGCCGTCATCATCGGCGACGCCAAGACGCTGAAGACCGAGGCGCTCCTGCGCAAGTTTGGCCGCTTCGTGAAGAACCTGAACGGCAAATACATCACGGCCGAGGACGTGAACATGACCACCAAGGACATGGAGTACATCCGCATGGAAACCACCCACGTAGCGGGCCTGCCGGAGAGCATGGGCGGTTCCGGCGACCCCTCGCCCGTGACGGCCTTCGGCACCTATATGGGCATGAAAGCCGCCGCCAAAAAGGCGTTTGGCTCCGAGAGCCTGGCCGGCAAGCGCATCGGCGTGCAGGGCGTGGGCCACGTGGGCACCTACCTGCTGGAGCACCTGCAGAAGGAGGGCGCCAAGCTCATCGTGACCGACTACTACGAAGACCGCGCCCTGGAAGCCGCCGCTCGCTTCGGCGCCACCGCCGTGGGCCTGGACGACATCTACGACCAGGACCTGGACATCTACTCGCCCTGCGCGCTGGGCGCTACGCTCAACGACGAGACCATTCCGCGCCTGAAGTGCCAGGTGGTGGCCGGCTGCGCCAACAACCAGCTGAAAGTGGAAAACCAGCACGGCCCCGACCTCGTGCGCCGCGGCATTGTGTATGCCCCCGATTTCCTCATCAACGCCGGCGGCCTCATCAACGTGTACTCCGAAGTGGTGGGCACCAGCCGCCAGGGCGCCCTCACCCAAACCGAAAAAATTTACGACTTCACCCTCCAGGTTTTGGCGAAAGCCGAAGAAGAGCATTCGCACCCGCAGGCTGCCGCCATCAAGCAGGCTAAGGAGCGCATTGCCAGCGTGGGCAAGGTGAAGTCTACCTACTAGTTGTTAGTTGCTGGTTGTCAGTTGTTAGTTAAGCACAACCGTTGACAACCAGCAACTAACAACTGACAACCAGCAACTAACAACTAACAAAATGCTCAACCGCCGCCTCCTCCGTATCAAAGTCATGCAGTCGCTCTACTCCTACCACCAGGCGGTGGGAGCGGACTTAATGCTGGCTCAGGACCGCATTGCGGCTGCTTTCGAGCCCGACCTGACGGCCAAAGAGGCCCCCGACCGCCGCAAGCTGGAAGGCCAGCGTAAGCTGGGCGAAGCCCAGCTGCGCGAGTGGTACCGCACCGGCGTGACGCCCGAAAAGACGGACGACAAAGCCGTGGACAAGGCCGTGACCGACGCCATCAACTCTTTCCAGAACCAGGTGAAGAAGGACGCCGAGTTCTATGCCGGCCAGCTGCTGGTGGGCGCCGAAAGCATTCACGACCAGTACCTGCACCTGCTCAACCTGCCCGCTGCCCTGCTTGGCGTGATTGAGGAAGAGCAAAGCCGCGAGGAGCGCCGCCGCCTCGGCCCGCGCGAAGACGCCTTGGACGCCAACCGCCTGCACCAGAACAAGGCCATTGCCAAGCTCATGGCCAACGAGCAGCTGCAGGCCACCACCATCCGGCGCAAGCTGCAGTGGGACGGCGCCGAAGAAACGGAGGCCCTGCGTGCCGCCTGGGAGGAGATGAAAGCCGATGAAACCGTGCGGACCTACCTGGCCGGCAAGGACGTGGACCAGCCCGAGATGGACTACGACACGGACATGGAAATCCTGCGGCATCTCTACAAAGACTTTGTATTCAAGGGCGAAGCCCTGCCGCGCCAGCTCGAAGCGGCCGACTTGAACTGGGAAGAAAACCGTCCCATTGTGCGCAACCTGGTGCTGAAGACGCTCAAAATGCTGCCCTACGGCGCCGACGAGAAGCAGGAGCTGATGAACCTCTCGGCCAACTGGGCCGACGACCGCGAGTTTGCCGAAACGCTCTACAAGCAGACGCTCATCGAGGACGACAAGATGGAGAAGCTCATTGCCGGCTCGGTGCAGAACTGGGACGTGGAGCGCGTGGCCCTGCTCGACAAAATCATCCTGAAAATGGCCCTCACCGAGATGCAGCTCTTCCGCGGCATTCCGGTGAAAGTCACCATCAACGAGTACATCGAAATCAGCAAGCTCTACAGCACGCCCAAGAGCAAGCAGTTTGTGAACGGCATTCTGGACAAGTTGGCGACGGATTTGGCCGCCAGCGGCGACATTCGCAAATCGGGCCGCGGCCTGCTCGACAACCAGTAACACCGGGCGCCGAAGCCCGGCCCCTTGTTCTACATTTGTACCCACGGCCGGGTTTCTGCGTACTCAGCCCGAACTCTTTTCCCACCTCCCAATCATCCCGACGACCATGGCCAGCAAAACCACCACCGGCATCTTGTGCTTCGCGGGCGGCGCCCTCACCGGCGCGGCCCTTGGCTTGCTCTACGCCCCCGAACCCGGCAGCGAAACCCGCTCCTGGCTCAGCTACCAGCTCGAAAAATACCGCTCCGTGCTCGCCGACCTCACCGACAGCCTGGTGACCAGCCGCGAAGGCGTGGGCCAGTCTTCGGCCAAAAGCGAAGGCCAGCGCGTGATTTCCGACGCCAAATCCAAAGCCGAACAGTTGCTGGGCGACGTCGACCAGCTCATCAACCAAATCAACTCCCGCAAGGGCGCCTAATTCAATGGGTGAATGAGCGAATGGGTGAATGGGTGAATGATGCGAAACCAAGCCATCACGCCCATTCACCCATTCACTCGTTTACCCGTTCACCCATTACAAAAAGAAAATGCACGTAGTAACCCTTATTCCCGGCGACGGCATAGGCCCCGAAATCACGAAAGCCGTAACCGATATTTTTGCCGCGGCGCAGGTGCCCGTGCAGTGGGAAGAGCAAAACGCCGGCCAAACCACCTTCGACCAGTCGGGCGAGCTGATTCCCAACGCGCTGCTCAAGTCGCTCGAAAAGAATAAGGTGGCCCTCAAAGGCCCCATCACCACGCCGGTGGGCAAAGGCTTCCGCAGCATCAACGTGACGCTGCGCCAGAAGTACGACCTCTACCAGAACGTGCGCCCCAGCAAAACCACGCCCGGCATCCACACCCGCTACGAAGGCATCGACCTGGTGCTGTTCCGCGAAAACACCGAAGGCCTGTACTCGGGGCTGGAGATGTGGGACGAGCGCCTCGGCATTGCCGACGCGGTGGCCCGCGTCACGGTGGAAGGCTCGCGCAAAATCTGCCGCGCCGCCTTTGCCTACGCCGCCAAGCACGGCCGCAAAAAGGTGACGCTGGCCCACAAGGCCAACATCATCAAGATGGCCGGCACGCTGATGCTCAACGCGTGCAAAGAAGCCAGCCTGGAATTTCCGGGCATCGTGTTCGAAGACAAAATCATCGACAACATGTGCATGCAGCTGGTGGGCAAGCCCGAACAGTTCGACGTGATTGTGACCACCAACCTGTTTGGCGACCTGCTGTCGGACCTCTGCGCCGGCCTGGTGGGCGGTCTGGGCGTGGTGGCCGGGGCCAACATCGGCGACAACATGGCCATTTTTGAGGCCGTGCACGGCTCGGCCCCCGACATTGCTGGCCAGGGCAAGGCCAACCCCAGCGCCCTGCTCCGCTCGGCCCTGATGATGCTGCACCACCTCGGCGAGCACGCCAAAGCCGACCAGATTGAAAAGGCCCTCGAAGCCACCCTGCTGCACCCGGAGCAATGCACCGGCGACCTCGGCGGCCGGGCCAGCACCAGCGAGTTTGCCCAGCACATCATCGAGAAGCTGTAGCTCGTCTCGTTGCTGCCTACCAATCGTTTGGCATCCTGAGCCTGCGAAGGCCCTTCTCACGCTGAAGCGTTTGTTCGGCGGAGAGAAAGCCCTGCGGGCTCGGGCTGACAACCAGATACATACCTCATTCATGAAATACCAGATTTTCCTGGCTGCTGCGCTGCTGCTCGGCGCCTGCAACCGCGACAAGAACGAGGTGGGCACCGAAGGCATGAACGCCGCCGCCACCGAAGCTTCCGACGCGGCCGCCAACCCCACCGTGGACAACCCCAACGTGGTGAGCGAAAACGAAGCGCCCAACCCCAACGCCCCGGTGATGAAATTCACCGAGTCCGAATTTGACTTCGGCGACATCAAGCCCGACACGAAAGTGCACCACACCTTCACCTTCACCAACACCGGCAAGTCGCCGCTGCTGATTGAGGACGCCACCGCTTCGTGCGGCTGCACCACGCCCAGCTGGACCAAGGAGCCCGTGGCCCCCGGCGCCCAGGGCACCCTGGAAGTGCAGTTTGACAGCCGCGGCAAGCAAGGCATCATCAGCAAGCAGGTGGCGGTGCGGGCCAATACCCAGCCCACCATCACCACCATCCTCATCAAAGGCAACGTGCTGACGGCCGATGCCAAGAAGCCCCTCTAAATCACCTCTTTCACGCTTACCGCCATGTTGTTGACGTTATTTTTACAGGCCGCCGGAGGAATGGATTTGACCCAATTGATTTTCCCCGTTGCCATTGGCCTGGTGGTGTTTTTCTTCCTGATTCGGCCCCAGCAAAAGCGCGCAGCCGAAGCCAAATCCTTCCGGCAGGCGCTCACCAAGGGCACGCGCATCGTGACCATCGGCGGCCTGCACGGGCTGGTGGTCGACCTGACCGAAGACACCGTGGTGGTGGAAGTGGACCGCGGCACCAAGCTGCGCTTCGACCGCTCGGCCATTGCCCGTGAAGTGGGCAGCAAAACGAGCCCCAGCGCCGACGCCCCCGCCGCCAGCTAGCCATGGACGGGCCGCTGAACCGGGCGGGCCGGCTGGTGCGCTGGTTCGTGCGGCCCTTTGCGGGCCAGGAGCCCAGTTTTTACCGGGCCGTGACGGCGTGCCTGCTGGCCGCCGGCCTGTTTTGGCAGATGAACGCCCTGAACAAGACCTACACCACGCGCGTGAGCTGCCCCCTGGCCTGGCACTACGACTCGGCCCGCTACGTGCCCCTGCGGCCGCTGCCCACGGCGTTGCCGGTCACCGTCACGGGCCAGGGCTGGCGGCTATTGCGCGCCAACATGGGCTGGGGCACCCATCCCGCCGACCTGCGCCCCGTGCCCCTGCCGGGCACCCGCTACCTGCCCCCCGCCGCCTGGCGCCGCGGTCTCCAAAATGCGCTTGAGGGCGTGCAGATAAACGAGTGGGCCGGCGACACCCTCCGGCTGACCTTCGACCGCTACGCCACGCGGCGCCTGCCCCTGGCACTGGCGCCCGATTCGGGGCAGACTCGGGGGGCGCGCTTCGCGCCCGCCACCGTCAGCTTTCGCGGGCCAGCCTCGCTGGTTAACTCGTTGCCCAGCCCCTATCCCGTGGCATTGCCCAACGGCGCCGGCGCGTCCGACAATGTCGAAGTAGAGCTGCGTGCCCCGTCGCAGGTGCGGCCGTCCGTTTCTACGGTGCGCGTGAGCCGCCTTGCCAGCACAGCGCCGGCCGCGCCCGGGCGGCGTCGCGCCATCAACCACTTTAGTCGTTAACCATGCTGCGCATTGGCATCACCGGCGGCATTGGCTCGGGCAAGAGCATTGCCAGCCGCTTGTTTCAGGCCCTGGGCGTGCCCACCTACGACGCCGACTCCCGCGCCCGCTGGCTAATGGAAAACGGGGCCGAGCTGCGCCGTCAGCTCACCGCGGCCTTTGGCCCTGGTACCTACGACGCCGCCGGCCGGCTCAACCGGCCGCTGCTGGCCAGCACGGTGTTCAACAATCCCGCGCTGCTGGCGCAGCTCAACGCGCTGGTGCACCCGCAGGTAGGCCTCGACTTTGAAGCCTGGGCTCGGGCGCAGGAGGCCGCGGGCCACCCCTACGTGCTCAAGGAGGCTGCCCTGCTCTTCGAAGCAGGCTCGTACCAGCAGCTCGACCGCATCATCACGGTGTATGCGCCGCTGCCGGTGCGCGAGGCGCGGGTGCTACGCCGCGACCCGCACCGCTCCCTGGCCGACGTGCGGGCCATCATGGCCAAACAGCTCAGCGAGGAAGAAAAGATGCAACGCGCCGACTACGTGCTGACCAACGACGACGCGCAGCCGCTGCTGCCGCAGGTGCTGGCCTTGCACGCTGCGTTCAGCGCGCCGCAGGGCGCATAAAAAAGGCTGCCTCTTGCGAAACAGCCTCCTTCAACTATAGCTAGCTCAGGCTACAACCGGCCCGAATAATCTTCCAGGGTATCAATTACTTTCAGCAGCTGCGGCACTGCCAGCGAGTAATAAATCTTGGTGCCCACTTTGCTCGACTTCAGTACGCCCCGGTCTTTGAGGGTGATGAGGTGTTGCGAAGCAATGGCCTGGGGAAGGTCGAGGGCCTGGTAGATATCGGTAACGGACATTTGGCTGTCCTTGCCTTTGGTTTTGCCCAGCAGGTCAACAATGGCCAAACGTTTGGGATGCGAGAGAACCTTGAGCATAGCCGCGGCACGGTCCAACTGTTGCGCTTCAACACGCGAATGCAATGGTTTCATGAAGTCGATAAAAAGTGAAAGGAAAATGGAAGCGTAGAATAAGTGCAATACAGCGGTACTACTCAGGTAGTTCCTAAAGACTATGCAAAATAGGAAGAAATAGATTTATTCTTCCTTCCTATAATGCAGTATTTGAAGATTTTGTTTTCAAATGCACACCGTCTTATTTAAAAGCCCGGCCCCGGGCCGCCGCGTACCTTTACGGCCCTGTTTGTAAAGACGCTTTTTTGTATTCAACCGATGCTTGACCTACTCACAAAATTTGAAAACAAGCGCCCCGAAATCGTATTCGAGTGGCAAGACGCTGAAACCGAAGCCGAAGGCTGGGTGGTCATCAACTCCCTGCGCGGGGGCGCGGCCGGAGGCGGCACGCGCATGCGCAAAGGCCTCGACAAGCGCGAGGTAGAAAGCCTGGCAAAAACGATGGAGGTCAAGTTCACGGTGTCGGGGCCGGCAATCGGCGGGGCGAAATCGGGCATCAACTTCGACCCGCAGGACCCGCGCAAGCGCGGGGTGTTGGAAAGGTGGTACCGCGCCGTCATTCCGCTATTGAAAAACTACTACGGCACCGGTGGTGACCTTAACGTAGATGAGATACATGAGGTTATACCGATAACTGAAGAATACGGCCTGTGGCACCCGCAGGAAGGTGTGGTGAACGGCCACTACCGCGCCACCGAACCCCAAAAAATTCAGAAGCTGGGCCAGCTGCGCCAGGGCGTGGTGAAAGTGGTGGAAGACGCCACGTTTTCGCCCGACCTGGCCCGCAAATACACCGTGGCCGACCTCATCACCGGCTACGGCGTGGCCGAGGCCGTGCGCCATTACTACCGCCTCTGGCCCGGCACGGAGCTGCGCGGGCAGCGCGCCATCATCCAGGGCTGGGGCAACGTGGGCGCGGCGGCGGCCTACTACCTGGCCGGCCAGGGCGTGCGCATTGTGGGCATCATCGACCGGGCCGGCGGCCTGCTGAGCACCGACGGCCTGGGCCTGGAAGAAATCCGCGCCCTGCTGCTGTCCCGCAAAGGCAATGCCCTGACGGCCGAGCACCTGCTCTCGTTTGCCGAAATCAACGAGCGGGTGTGGTCGGTGGGGGCCGATATTTTCATTCCGGCCGCGTCATCGCGCCTTGTCACGCAGGACCAGGTGGAGCAGCTGCTGGCCGGTGGCCTCAAAGTGATAAGCTGCGGCGCCAACGTGCCCTTCGCCGACCCGGAAATTTTCTTCGGGCCCACCGGCGTGTTTGCCGACGAGCGCGCGGCCGTCATCCCCGATTTCATTGCCAACTGCGGCATGGCCCGCGTGTTTGCCTACCTCATGGAAACCGGCGCCGAAATCACCGACCAGGCCATTTTTGCCGATACTTCGCGCATCATCGGGGCCGCACTGGAGCGCACGCATCAGGAAAATTCGCAGGCCACGGGCATCGCGCAGCGCTCGTTCGAGATGGCGCTGCGGCAGCTGGTGTGAGGCGATAGCCAGAAGAGCGACAACGGGTTAAGCTGAGCTTGCTGGGGCCCTGGCGCGAGCGCTGCAATCGATTGTAGCGCGCCAGCGGCCGTGGCAAGCTCGGCATACTGCTCTTCTTCAAGCCCTAAAACGCGGGCAAGCGTGATTGTTTGCTAACAAATCAATATCTTTGACGCCCTACTTTTGAGTCGCCCCGGTTCGGGGCGATTTTGTTTTTGGTAGGTATTTCCACTTGCAATTATGTCTACACTGAAAAAACCCAAGACCAGCAAAACCAAAGCGGCCGACGAAATGCTGAACGCCGGCAGCGGCAAAACCATCAAGCAGCCCAACGTCAACGACGACAAGCTGACCTCCATCACGGAGATGCGCCAGAGCGCCCACGGCGAAACCGCCATGGCCCTGGAAGACGAGCAGCGCTTGCGCAAAGCCTTCGTGGACAAGGACTGGAACGAAATCAAAATCGCCGACAGCTGGCAGATTTTCAAGGTGATGGCCGAGTTCGTGGAGGGCTTCGAGAAGATGTCCAAAATCGGCCCCTGCGTGAGCATCTTCGGCTCGGCGCGCACCAAGCCCGACAATCCTTACTACAAGCAGGCCGAGGAAATTGCGGCCAAGCTGGTGCGCCACGGCTACGGCGTCATCACGGGCGGCGGCCCTGGCATCATGGAAGCCGGCAACAAGGGCGCCCGCTCCGAGGGCGGCAAGTCGGTGGGCCTCAACATTGAGCTGCCCTTCGAGCAAACCCACAACATCTACATCGACCAAGACAAGTGCATCGACTTCGACTACTTCTTCGTGCGCAAGGTGATGTTTGTGAAATACGCGCAGGCCTTCGTGGGCATGCCCGGCGGCTTCGGCACGCTGGATGAGCTGTTTGAAGCCATGACGCTGATTCAGACCAAGAAAATCAGCCGCTTCCCCATCGTGCTGGTGGGCTCGGCGTACTGGAACGGCCTGTTTCAGTGGGTGAAAGACGTGATGCTGCACGAAGAGCACAACATCTCGCCCGAAGACCTGAACCTGGTGCAGATTGTGGACGACGCCAGCGAAGCCGTGAAAATCATCGACGACTTCTACCACAAGTACCTGCTGTCGCCGAACTTCTAAACCGGTCTGGCAAGCCCGTGGTTATGCAAAGCCGCTTCTTCGGAAGCGGCTTTTTTGTGGGTAGCTTTCGCCCGCCGTTGCCATTTTTCTATGCCTGTTCTTGCCGCCTCTTTCGATTATGATTACCTCATTGTGGGCGGCGGGGCGGCCGGCCTCAGCCTGGCCTATCACATTGCGCAGGAGCCTCGGCTGGCCCGTAAGAAAGTGTTGATTATTGAGCCGGAAGCCAAGGCCCAGAACGACCGCACGTGGTCCTTCTGGGCCGATGCGCCGGGTCTGTTCGACGGCATTGTGGCGCACGAATGGCGGCAGATTGCCTTCCGCAGCCCCGGCTTTGAGCGCGTCATCGACCTGGGCCGCTACCGCTACAAAACCATCAACGGGCTGGATTACTACCGCTTCGTGCAACGGGCGCTGGCCGACAACCCCCAGTTTACCATCGTGCGGGGCACGGTGATTGACTTGGAAGACGTCGCTGACGGCGTACGGGTGCGCAGCAGTTGCGGCGATTTCCGGGCGCGCTACGCGTTCGATAGTCGCCCGCCGGACTTGGCTGCGTTGAGGCGACCGGAGAAGCACCGCTACCTGCTGCAGCACTTCGTGGGCTGGGAAATCGAAACCGACCACGACGCGTTCGACCCCGCCACGGTGGAGTTTATGGACTTTCGCGGCGAGCAGCACCACGAGGCGCGGTTCATGTATGTGCTGCCGTTTTCGGCTCGCAAAGCGCTGGTAGAGTACACGTTGTTCTCGGAAAACCCGCTGCCCAAAGTAGAATACGAAGCCGCCCTCCGCCAGTATCTAAGCACGACGTTGGGGCTGGCCGATTACCGCATTGCGGCCGAAGAAGTGGGCGCCATTCCGATGACCGACCACCCGCTGCCGGCTCGCAACGGCCCGCACATCATCAACCTGGGCACCCGCGGCGGGCGGGCCAAGCCCAGCACCGGCTACGCCTTCAAACGCATTCAACAGCATTCGGCGCGGCTGGTGACAGCCCTGGCCAGCACCGGCCACCCGCCCCCTGACCCCACCGGCGACCAATGGCAATTCCGGCTCTTCGACACGCTGCTGCTGGACATCATGCGCCGGCGGGGCGAAACGACGCGGGACATTTTCCGCCAGCTGTTCGAGCGCAACCCCGTGGAACGCATCTTTCGCTTTCTGGACGAAACGACCTCATGGGCCGACAATTTCCGCATCATGAACTCGGTGTCGCCGGGGCCATTCATGCGGTCTATCGGGCAGGTGCTGCTGGGGCGGCCGGGCCAGCGGGAGTAAGCTTTGCTTATCGTTGTGGGGCTTGCTCCAGGCAAGCGCGGGCCGCTTGCACAGTAGCCGCCGAAATGGGGCGCAGCTGCGGCTCTGCTTCTGACAGATTGAGCAGATAGCCGGACAACTCGGGCAGGTTGTCGAGGTCGTGGGTGCTGCAGAGCACGGTTTTGCCCTGCGCTGTGGCCCACTGGTGCACCAAGCTGAATACTTGGCGGCGGTAGTACACGTCGAGCTGCTGCGTGGGCTCATCCAGCAGATACACCTGCGCATCCTGCAGGCTGAGCTGGGCCAGCCACACCAGCTGCTGCTCGCCGCCCGAAAGCTGGGTGAAGTCGCGCTGGCCCAGGTGCGCCATGCCCACCCGGGCCAGCGCGGCATCGGCCAGCGCGTAGTCGGCCGGCGAATAGGCGCTTAGCAGGCCGTGGTGGCGGTAGCGGCCCATCACCACCAGCTCGCGCACGGCAATGGCAAAGTCGATGCTGCCGCGCTGGGGCAGGTAGCCCAGCAGGCCGGCGGCTGCGGCGCGGCGCAGGGCGCGCACCTCGTGCCCGTGCAGCTGCACGCTGCCTTGGTAGGCCAGCTGCCCTGTCAACACCCGGAAAAGAGTGGTTTTGCCGCTGCCGTTGTGGCCCACCACGGCCACGAAAGCCGGCTCGGGCAGGCACAAAAAAAGGTTGCGGACCAGCACCCTGCCGGGGTAGCCCGCAACCAGTTGTTGCATGTTGAGGGGTGAGTGTTGCGTGTTGAGTGACGGATTGTTGTGCATCAACAGGCTCGCGTCGCGTCAATCGTCCAACAGTAACTCCTAGCAGTCAGTAGTTCTAGTACTCGTCCTCGTTAAACATGAAGTCCTCTTTGGTGGGGTAGTCGGGCCACACTTCCTCGATGTTCTCGTAGGGCTGGCCGTCGTCTTCCAGGGCTTGGAGGTTTTCCACCACTTCCATGGGCGCGCCCGAGCGGATGGAGAAGTCAATCAGTTCGTCTTTGGTGGCGGGCCAGGGAGCATCTTCCAGATAAGATGCCAGTTCGAGTGTCCAATACATAGGGAGGCGGATAAAAAAAGGTTGGCGAAGGTAACTATTTCCGGGCAAGATACAAGCCCGAAACGGCGGCATTCCGGCGGCCTTCTCGGCAACGCAAAATGCGGCCCAAAGTTTTAGCCGGCGGCCTGGGCTTGCTGGTTAAACAAGGCAATCAGGTCGTCTTTCGTGCGGATTTTGCGTTCAAACGACCGGATTTTGGTTTGCAGCATCTGCCGGAACGAGTCGTTGGCGGCGCTGGGGCTCAGCTTGTCAAGATTGTCGCGCAGGGTGGCCAGCTCAGCTTGGTCGTCCTTGAGCAGCTCGCGCAGGGTACTGGCCCGGTAGCGGGCGCGCTCGGCCGGAGCCGTGGGCACGGCCTCGGTGGCGGCACGCTTGCGCAAGTGGTACTCCAACGCGCTGAGCTCGAATATCTTGTCGCAAGCCACCATGAAGCGCTGCCAGATACGGTCCGACTCTTCGCCGCGCACGGTGCCTACCTGTTTCCACTCGGCTTGCAGGGCTTTGGCCTGATGAATGGCTTCTTGGGGCGGCACGGCCATGAGGGCCTCGGCGCGCTCGGCGAGGGCGCGCTTGCGGGCCAGCAGCTGCTCGGGCGTGGCGGCGGCGCCGGTGCCGGCGGCCTGCTGCGCCGCAATGTGCGCTTTGAGGCGTTCAAAGAAATGGTTGTTGGCCGCCCGGAAGCGCGTCCAGAGTTCGGACGCCTGCTTCTTGGGGAGGGTGCCGTTTACTTCGCGCCAGGCCTGCTGCAGCTGTTTGAGCTGCCGCGAGGTGGCCTCGAACTGGTCGGAGTTCTTGAGGTTTTCGGCCTGCTGAATGAGTTCGCGGTAGCGGTTTTGCACGCGCGCCACCATGGCCTTTTTATCCGACTGAAAGGCTTTGCGCCGGTCAAAAAACTCCTGAATGGCGGCCTGAAACCGCGTTTCCAGCTCGTCGGTCATGGCTTTGTCGACGGGGCCGGTTTTGAGCCAGCCCTGGCGCAGGTCCTTCACTTTTTCGCTGGCCGACACCCACTCCACGCTGTCGCGCAGGGCCTCGGCCTCCTGGATGAAGCCGAGCTTGGTGGCCAGGTTTTTCTCGCGGTTTTGGGCCACCGTCACCGCGATGGCCTCTTCGGCTTCGGTGAGGCGGCGGTGCAAGGCGGCAAAGTCGCCCAGGCCATCGTAGGTCAGCAGCTGCTCTTTCAGGTGCAGCGCCTTCATCAGAAAGGAACCTTTGTTGTCGCTGGCCTCCATTTTCACGAGCAGCGAATCTACTTTTGCCCGCAGGGCTTCAAAGCGTTGGGCAAAATACAGGAGGGCGGCTTCGTCGGTTTCTTTGACCAGGCCTATCTGGCGGGCGGGCTGGGCAAGCACGGGGCGCAGCCACACGCCGCCGGCTTCCACGTAGCCGTAGCGCTGGGCTTCGGCCAGCAAGTGGTCGGTTGGTTCCATACTAATGTGTAAGCTCGTGGGTAGGAGTGCGGAATACGGGGCAGAGCGGTGAAAAGGGGTGAAGTGGCTGAAAAATGGATTGGGAAGGGAATACAAGTTTACGGTAAAAAGGTGATGTAATGATGTAGCCGCGGGGAAACGTGCCCGAAACCGGGTTTGACGCCCGGGAACCACCGACGCACGGCCCCGAAAACCCGACGGCCGGCGCATGGCCCACAAGCCGTGGTTGCCGTTCTTTGCGCTTGCAATTCGTCCATCAGCCCTTCCCAACTCCCCATGAGCGACCAGACCATCATCTTCAGCATGGCCGGCGTGAGTAAGATTTACCCGCCCCAGAAGCAAGTTCTCAAGAACATTTACCTCTCGTTTTTCTACGGCGCCAAAATTGGCGTGCTGGGTTTAAACGGCTCGGGCAAGTCGAGCCTGTTGAAAATCATTGCCGGCGTCGACAAGCAGTTTCAGGGCGAGGTGGTGTTTTCGCCGGGCTACTCGGTGGGCTACCTCGAGCAGGAGCCCCAGCTCGACCCCACCAAAACCGTGCGCGAGGTGGTGGAAGAAGGCGTGGCCGAAACCGTGGCCCTGCTCAAGGAGTTCGACGAAATCAACGAGGCCTTCGGGGCCGAAGACGCCGACTTCGACAAGCTGCTCGACCGCCAGGGCAAGGTGCAGGAGCGGCTGGACCAGCTCGACGCCTGGAACCTGGACTCGAAGCTGGAGCGGGCCATGGATGCCCTGCGCACCCCGCCCGAGGAGGCCGTTATCGGCAACCTCTCGGGCGGGGAGAAGCGCCGCGTGGCACTATGCCGCCTGCTGCTGCAGGAGCCCGACGTGCTGCTGCTGGACGAACCCACCAACCACCTCGACGCCGAAAGCGTGTTCTGGCTGGAGCAGCACCTGCAGCAGTACAAAGGCACCGTGATTGCCGTGACCCACGACCGGTACTTCCTCGACAACGTGGCCGGCTGGATTCTGGAGCTGGACCGCGGCTCGGGCATTCCGTGGAAAGGCAACTACTCCTCGTGGCTGGAGCAGAAAACCGCCCGCTTGGCTCAGGAGGAAAACCAGGAAAGCAAGCGCGCCAAAACCCTGCAGCGCGAGCTGGAATGGGTGCGCATGTCGCCCAAAGCCCGCCAGAGCAAGGGCAAGGCCCGCCTGGCCAACTACGACAAGCTGGCCAGCGAAGAAGCCAAAGACAAGGAGCAAAAGCTGGAGTTGTTCATCCCCGACGGCCCGCGCCTGGGCGCGCAGGTCATTGAGGCCGAAGGCATCACCAAAGCCTTTGGCGACAAGCTATTGTTTGAGAACCTGAGCTTTTCGTTGCCGCAGGGCGGCATTGTGGGCATCATCGGGCCGAACGGCGCGGGCAAAACCACGCTCTTCCGCCTCATCACCGACCAACTGCAGCCCGACGCGGGCACCTTCGAAGTAGGCCCCACGGTGCAGACGGCATACATCGACCAGCAGCACGACACGCTGGACCCCAACAAATCGGTGTTCGACGCCATCACGGGCGGCACCGAAACCATGCTGCTGGCCGGCCGGCCGGTGAACTCGCGCGCCTACGTGAGCAAGTTCAACTTCGGCGGCGGCGACCAAGAGAAGAAGGTGGCCATGCTCTCCGGCGGCGAGAAAAACCGCGTGCACCTGGCCATGACGCTCAAGCAGGGCGCCAACCTGCTGCTGCTCGACGAGCCCACCAACGACCTGGACGTGAACGCCATCCGGGCCCTGGAAGACGCCTTGGAGAACTTCGCCGGCTGCGCCGTCATCATCAGCCACGACCGGTGGTTTCTGGACCGGCTGGCCACGCACATCCTGGCCTTCGAGGGCGAATCGGAAGTGGTGTGGTTTGAGGGCAACTTCTCGGATTATGAGGAAGCCAAGCGCAAGCGCCTGGGCGACGTGGAACCGAAGCGCGTGCGGTATAAAAAGCTGGGGTAGTCTGTATTCTTATTAGCAACAGTCTTGTCAAGACGGCCCGCCAGAAGCAATTCCGGCGGGCCGTTCCGATTAGTTGAATACAGGCTTAACAGTTTGGCCAACTATGTTTTAGCGCGACGCAGCACCGCTGGCGGCGCCGGAACCTAAGGCAGCGAACAACTTGGCGGCAGCCCTTAAGTCGAGACTAACCCCTACATACCAATCAGACTGGGTTTCGGTACGCGTAGGAACTGTACTTACGCCGGTGGGCAACACGGACCCAATACCTAGTCCCGAACTGGGGTCTACCACCGTAACGCGGCCAACATGACAACCGGCTGTTAGGTAGAATAAGCTGCCGAAGACGTCGTAGGTAGCCCCTACGTAGGCATTTTTTAGGGTATTTTCGACCGACAACCCAAAAGTGGGGTAGAGACGCTGGTACAACGGAACGCCCGTTCTCCGCTTTTCGACGTCGCGGCGCCCCCAGATGTAATGAGTATAAGAGAAAACGTAGTGCAATTGGGGGGCTTGTTCGGTCACTGTGATGACGTTGTCGGCGCCTTTGGCTACAGTGCCAAACGAGCGGTCCGTTAGCCAAGAGCAAACCGGACCAAAAGAAAGCGCGCCCTGGTAGAGCGGGTGAACGCCGAAATCAAAGTCGCTGAGCGGAGTGCTGACGCCGTTGGTGCCCAACCGTGACAATTGCACCTGCCCCCTGCCCGGCGCGAAATCAGCCAATTCAACCCTAGCCAACCCGCAGTCAGACACTTTGGCCGCCTTCCTGATAAAGGCATCGGTGTTCGTGCCTTCGCCGACCACCCGGTACACGCCCACATCCCGGAAAGCGGATTTGCGTTGTACCAATAACTTATCTAATTCGGTCCGCGGCCCGCGCACTACTATCACAATTTTATCATCCTCGTCTATCACGTCGCCCGGGCGATACAACACATTGCCGGTGTGTGACACAATGAAGGTAGCCGTGTTGTTCGCGTCATCGTACAGCGCTTTTGCGAAAGCCACTTTCTCCGCATCGGTAGCCGGGTCGTCGGCGGCCACATCGCAGTCCGCTCCTCCTGTTTCGGGAGGAGCAACGTTTATTTCTATGGATGCTTTTGCATCCGTTGGTGTTCCGTTATCGAAAAATAGTAAAGTGGCCTGACGGGCAGGCATTGGGTCTATGGTGGCTCCGCTCAACTCAAACCGCGCCGTAGCGCCAGTGGCACCGCTCGCTGGAGCCAACTGAACCACCACGGGGGAGCCCCCTCCTGCCGGTGCACTGCCTTTTAATTGCGCCGTGAGTTTATCGCAATTCAGCCCATCGCAGGTTACTTCCAACACCTGCTTATCGGTGTTACCTATTTTGCTACGCGCCGGGTCAAAGCCTGCGTTGTTCAGGAACTGGTAGCTATTCCCGGTTTTCTTAATGGTTGTTTTCCATACCGCCTGTGCTCTCGCTGAGTTCGTTCCGCCTAACAGGAGGGCCACGCACAGGGAAAATAAGTAGTTGTTTTTCATCGCAAAAGCCAGGATTAATGAGTTGGTATCTGACACGCAAGCCGGTCGAGAACTAAGCTGATGGGCGTAAAAACCTGCAAATCGGAACCGTCGCTGCCCCCCACTAAAAGCCCCAGAACCAAGTTTTGCCGGTCAAGTATGACTGCCCCCGAATCGCCTGGGCTGGCCTGAATGCGCACCACAATTGCATCAATCAGGTCTTCTTGGGGCAGGTAGTTGTGCAGCGACTGTATCATTCCGAGCTGGTACCCTGACACAGCCCCGTACATCCACACGGGCATGCCCCGGTCACTGTCTACTACGGGCCGCCAACCATTAACCCGGCCGATTTCCGGGATGTAGTCAATCATGGTATCCGGGTCGGCCACTTCGATGGCGGCAGCATCGGTTTCGTGCATGGTTCCGCGCAGAAACCGGCCCACCAGTACCGAAGTACTGGTTTGGGGCCACGGCGCAAACAGCTCTAGTCCCGGAGGAGTATCATCCCCCACCACATGTTGAGCCGTTAGGGCAACCATGCTGGCCGAGGCGTTGTCTTGGGCCAATACGCCCAATGTGCCTCGGCTATTGCCTTGCCCTAGGCTGCTGCCGCCACTGGTGTTGCGTCGAAACTTGCCAAACTCTACCACGTCAACGCCCACCGCATCACCATTTGCAGCGCGCAATGTGGTGGGTATCGCCAGCCGGCTGCCCAGCTCCGCATCCATGAGTTTGCGTTCCACATATACCGTGATTGTTTTTTCCGCCTGCCAAATACCGGACTTTACCCGGTGTCCCAAGCCAATACCTATCACGCCCGGCCAGTTCGTCAACGTTTCCTGATGCTCGCCCAGAACACGGTCCAGACGCGCCCATTCTCGGTTCTGCAGCCTTTTTTTCGGATGGCCTGTAGTGCGCCGGGCCAGTTGCATCCGCCCGGCTTCACTCAATTGCCGCGCATAGTCCACGGCTTGTGCTGCTTCAAGTGCCGAACCGATTTGTGCACGCACTGCTTGGGTGCCTGCTTCAATAAAGGTTTGAGCTAATGCCGTCAACTCTGTTGGCGCCAGTTTTTTACGCAAGCTTTTCGCCAACCGTTCAATCATGCGCTCTATTGAAGGAGTTTCCATCATTAACCAGTTGGTTTTCAGTTTGCAGATTTAGTAAAGCACTGAGTAAAGCACTGAGTAAAGCACTGCCACGAATCCGGCCCGCAGCGGCAATTAGCGCACGGCTCCGCTCCAGCAAAAGAGCCCGCCGGGGCTGAGCTCGTACCAGTCGTCGTTGCCGCTCACGGCTTCGCCCACCACGCGGCCTTGCACGGGCAGCACCGCCCCGGCCGGCACTTGCCGGGCCACTGGCGCGCGCCGAAACGGCTCGCCCTGTCGGATGTTGACCAAGCCTTGCGCGGCTACGCTGCTGGGCAGCGGCGGCAGGCCAGGCAGCGTCCCTCCGATGCTCTGAAAGATGGCCGTGACGTCGGCCAATAGCTGCGGAAACGTGCGCCGGCTGTGCGACAAGCCCGCCACCGGGTCGAACTTCCGGCCGGGGTCGAGAAAGCAATGGCCGGTGATGTCGCGGCGCGGGTCGAGCTGAAAATGGACGCAGAGGTAGGCCAGAAGCCACACGTAGCGCCGGTAGGCTTCGTCGGCGTTGATGGCCCCGCCGTAGCAATACTCCACTCCGATGGCCGCGTCGTTGGCGTTGCAACCGTAGAGGATGTTGTCTTCGCGCCGGTCGTATAGCACGTGCCAGGCTTTTTCGGGTGGAGCCGTCAGGGCCGGCACGCACTCCAGAATCTGGTGGTCGTCGACGAACAAATGGGCTGAAGTAGGCGGTTTGATGAGGTAGGTATCGCGGTAGTAGCGCACATTGCCAGCGGCCGTCGAGCCGGGATTCCCAGTGTCGTGGGCCACCAGAAAGCGCGCGCGCAACGGGTTGGGGCCAGGAGCTGTGAGTGCGTAGCCCCGGCGGCGGGTGCCTAATGGCAGGTAGGCGGGCAAAATATCGAATTCGCGGTCTGGGTACTGTTTCATGACTCGGCGTGAAAAAGTGAGCAGGGGCCGGCTTAGCCCATGGCCAAGCTGGCATCAGGGGCGCCGCTCAGCGTGCCAGCGGGGGGCTGGGCTTCGTTGTCGTCGCCCTCGTCGTCGCGGCGGGTGGGGGTACCATCGGGCAGCACTGCCGGCGTGGTAGGCGGCGGGGCGGTGCCCGCCGGGCCGCTATCGGTTGACATACCGGAAGCGCCGGCGTTGGCAGGGGTTACGTTCACGATGGTGGTGGCTCCGCCAGGCAGGGTGCGCTGCACTACCGACCCTTGGCCCAGGGGTGCCCCTGGAATTCCGGCAGCGGCGTCTTTGGTCGTTGCCACGTCCGACGAAGCGGATTTGCTTTCCTGGTATTTGCCAAACAAAAACCCGGTTGTACTGATGGAAATAAGGCCCAGCAGGCCTTCGTCCAGCGGCGGCAGGTTCCACAGCCGCCACACGTGCCGCACGAAGTATAGCCCCACCAGCAGGTTGAACAGCAGGAATTGGATGCGCGCGATGCTAAAGCGGTTTTGCTCGGCCAGGATGTCGCGCCAGAAGCCCTTGCTCACATCGTTCACGCTGGGTCCTTCGGCGCTGGCGTTCACTTGGTCGCTGGTGATGCCGCGGCTGAACAGGTTTCCGCCCAAGCTAATGCCAAGCAGCCCCAACAGGCTCACGGGAATGGCCGCCAGTTCGCCGGTCACGAGGTAGCACAGCAGGTAGGCACTGAGAATGAGGAACGTCCAGAATACAAGCTGCACCTTGCTGAGGCTGAACGGCACCGACTCGTAGTGCTTGCCAATCATGTCGGTATGGTCCACATCCAGGCCGTTCAGGTTGCCGCGGAGGATGTCGCTCCGCACTAGATTGCTGTGCCAGCACAGATACAGCAACACGGCCAGCAGCGCACCCACCAAAAAGAGGCCCAGGTTGAGTTCGTTGCGGCGCACCAGCTCCAGGTAGATGTTATGGTCCTGCGGAAAGGCATCGCCCAATTGCCCGTTCTCGAACCCAATGCCAATGTGCGCCTTGTGGTCCAGCTTGCTCCGCACCCGGTAAAAAAGCTGCCAGATGGGCTCAGTAGTAGGATTGCGCAGCAATAAGAACCGCACCGTGGCCGTATCGGCGCGGTTGAGCAGGTCCACGCTTTCCGGTGCCATCGGAAAGCTTACCCCGTCGATGAACAGCCGCAGCTCCGTGGGCTTGCGTTTATAGGCCTCTAAGGCTTTGGCCAGGCCGCGCACGCGCAGCACCACGTGGTCACCCAGTTGCAGGCTGTCGCGGCGCTTGCTGGATAGGTTGTAGACGTCTGTTATCTGCACCAGTGGCGGAGCGGCCTCCGCAGCAGCTACGGGCTTGGGGGCCACTGGCGGGGCAGCCGCTGGCGGGGCACCACCGGCCTCTGGCACTTGGGCCACAGCCGGCCTTATTGCCAACATCAACAGAACAAAAAGGCCGAGTAACTGTCGAGCGCGCATAATAAGGGGCATTGAGTAGCAGAGTCCGGTGCTGTTCCAAGCAATGAAAAAGCAGTTGTGCCGTGTGTAAGACCAACTGCTCTTTGTGCGCAAGGCCCATTTGCCAAGCAGCCCGTAAAACTCGCTTTTTGCTCTCCCGGCTACATCAGTGCCATCACTGAAACTTTACGCTACCCAGCCCTCGCGCACGGCCCGGGCGGCTAGCCCCACCAGCGTGCGGGTGCCGGCCTTCTGCAGCAGGTTGCGGCGGTGGCTTTCCACAGTGCGCACGTTAATGAACAGTCGGTTGGCAATTTCTTCGTTGCAGCAATCGGCCACCACCAAGCGCAACACTTCCATTTCGCGGCGGCTGAACCGCCCGGTAATGACGTAGGGCGGCACCACGCGCGGCGGTGGGCTGCCCACGGGCCGGGCCGCAAGCCACGGCGCAACAGCTGCCGCCAACGCATGGGGAGGCACGTGGCTGGGCACAAACAAACAAGCCCCTGGGCCTGTGTGCAGGGCGGCTTCATGGGCCAAGGTGCGCGCATCGGCCAGCACCAGCAGGCGCTGAGAAGGACGGGTCTGGCGCAGGCGGCTCAGGACGCGGGGCAGGTTTAAGCCCGGCAATGCACCTTCAAGCACCAGCAAGCCATAGAACTGATGCGTGGCTAATTCCTCCACTTCAGAAGCATCTGCTGTGAGCGTGATGGCCAACTCGGGGCATTGCTCGCGCAACACGGCTAGCAAGCCTTGCCGAAACAGTGTGGGTGCGGCCGCAACCAAGGCCGTGGGGGTAGAAGTGGGCATGGTACTGGCAGAAAAGAAGGTTTTCGCCCCAGCATCGCTGCGCAAGGCAGCCGAGGGCCCGGGCGACAACAGAAAGGGCACCGCAAAGTATAAACCATAATTGAATTATCAATAATTAAAATTATATATCTTCTACTCATTGCATACAAGCTCCTCCGTAAGCAAGCTTGCTGACAGCTAACGGATAGGCGCAAAAAAACCGCTGCCCCGGATAAGGAACAGCGGCTTTGTAATCAGGGCCAGCCCGGGGCTTAGTTGCGCCGGCTGCCGCTCATGAAAATGCTGACGTAATACAGCAGCGTGGCCAGCGAACTGATGGCGGCCACCACATAAGTCATGGCGGCCCACCACAAAGCGTCCTTGGCCATGGCGTGCTCTTGCACCGTCACCACGCCGCGCTTGTCCATCCAGGCCAGGGCCCGACGCGACGCGTCGAATTCCACGGGCAGGGTCACGAACGAAAACAGGGTGGTGAGCGAGAACAGCGCAATGCCGATGCCCAGCGGAATGACCGAGCGATTAATCAGGAACACGCCGGCGAGCAAAATCCACGGCATCCAAGTCGACACCGCGCTCAGGGCCGGCACCATGGCCGAGCGGAATTGCAGCATCGAATACGCGGTGGCGTGCTGCACGGCGTGGCCGCACTCGTGGGCCGCAATGGCGGCCGCGGCGGCGCTGCGCTCGGCGTACACGCCCTCGCTCAGGTTCACGGTTTTGTCGGTCGGGTTGTAGTGGTCGGTGAGGCGGCCTTCGGTGCTGATGATGCGCACGTCGGTGATGCCGTGGTCGGCCAGCATGAGTTCGGCAACTTGGGCGCCGGTCAAATTGGCACGCAGGCCCACTTGGGCGTATTGCTTGAACTTGCTGCGGAGGCGCCATTGAATGCCCCAACTAACTAGCATCAGCAGAATCAACAGGAAATACATGGCAATAAGAAAAAAAGGGTGAAACCGCTACGAGGAATGCAAAATGCGCTCCACGATGCGGGACGTGCTGTAGCCCTGCACTAATGGCACGGTCAGCACCTGCCCGCCCCGGTTCAACACCAACTCATGCCCCACAATTCCGTCGATGGCGTAGTCGTCGCCCTTCACCAGCACGTCGGGCTGCACCAGTTCGATGAGGGCCAGCGGCGTGGGCTCGCCAAACAGCACCACCGCATCCACAAACGCCAGCGAAGCCAGAATACGGGCCCGCGCGTGCTCGTCCTGAATGGGCCGGCCGGGCTTGAGGGCACCCACCGACGCATCGGTGTTCAGGCCCACCACCAAGGCGTCGCCCAGGTGCCGGGCCTGCTCCAGGTAGTCCACGTGGCCCAGGTGCAGCAGGTCGAAGCAACCGTTGGTGAACACCACTTTACGCCCCTCGGCCCGCCAGGCCGCTACGGTGGCGGGCAGCTGCTCACGCGTCTGAATTTTGTCTTTGGTCCACATGCCGTCAATGAGTAAGTTGGTAAATGAGTAACTGGGCGAATGTCAAGGCGGCGTATAATGATGTACGCACTCACTTATTCGCCCATTCACTCGCTCGTAAGCGGCTCGTCGGCAATGGCTTCGGCTTCGGTCAGCAGGCGGCCCTTGTCGGCGGCGGCCACGGCCACGAAGCTGATGCCGCCCATGAGCACCACCAGCAGGGTTTGGGCGCCGTGCACCACCAGCGCGTAGGCAATGCCGGCCTCCTTGCTGATGCCGTATACAATCAGCACGCCCTGCACCATTACGTGGAAGGGCCCAATGCCGCCGGCCACCGGCGCCGCCATACCAAACGCCCCAAACGTGAGCACGGCCAGGCCGGCGCGCATGTCGAGGCTGTAGGTTTCCGGAAAGCAGAAAAACGCCAGGTAGTCCATGAGGTAGTACACGCTCCAAGTAAAGAGCGTGTGGAAGATGAACAACCACTTGTTTTCCAGCTTCAGCACGCTGAATACGCCGGCCAGCAGCCCTTTCACAAACAGCACCGCCTTGTTGAAAAACGCGTTTTGGCGCAGCCGTTCGAGGTTGCGAAACAGCGCGAAGCCGGTTACCAGCAGCAAAATACCCCCCACCACGGCCGCAATGACGAGCGGCAGCGGGTTGCGGGCCAGCGTTTCGTAACGCCCGCCCAGAATTTCCACCGTCACGAACCTCCAGAACGTTTGAAAATCAAGCAGCAACAAGAAGCTGAGCAGGCCCAGCAGCACCAGCACGTCAATCACCCGCTCGGTCACCACCGTGCCGATGGCCACTTGCACCGGCACGCCGCTCGTGCGCCGCAGCACCGAGCAGCGAATGACCTCGCCCATGCGCGGCAGCACCAAGTTGGCAAGGTAGCCCACCATCATGGCGTGGTACACGGGCCAGTAGCCCGCCGGCGTCTGCGAGGCCTTGAGCTGCATCTGCCAACGGTAGGCCCGGCTGAAGTAGCCCAATGTAGAAAGCGTGAGCGTAATGGCCAGCCAGAAATAATTGGCCGTGGCGATGTAATGCCCGATGCGCGACAAGTCCTGCCCCCGCACGGCGTACCACATCAGCGCGCCCGAAATGCTCAGCAGCAGGACGTATTTAAGAATGTTTAAGAGCCTTTTCAATAGAAGACCAGAATAGCTGCGGGCGCAAACGAGGAACAAAAACCGCCGCAAAGGTAAAACGCCCTTGTGCGCGGCGCGGCCGCCCCTACTCCACCACCACGTTGTCAATCAGGCGCACGCCGCCCAAGTGCGCGGCCAGGCACAGCACCACGGCCCGGCCGGCAGTGTATTCGGCCAGCGGCTGCAGGGTTTGGGCGTCGGCCACTTCCACGTATTCGGGCGTGAGCAGCGGCTCCCGGGCCAGGGTGGCCTCGGCCGTGGCGCGCACCTGGGCGGGCGGCACCCCCTGGCGCACCTGGGCCGCGGCGGCTTCCAGCACCTGGTGCAGCAGCGGTGCGGCGGCGCGGGCCGGCGCATCGAGCCGGCGGTTGCGCGAGGACATGGCCAGCCCGTCGGCTTCGCGAATGGTCGGGCAGGTCACAATTTCCAGGTCGAACGACAGGTCGGCCGCCAGTTGCTTGATGACGGCCACCTGCTGCCAATCCTTTTGGCCGAAGTAAGCGCGGTGCGGGCGGGCCATGTGAAATAATTTGCTCACCACCGTGGCCACGCCGTTGAAATGGCCGGGGCGGTGGGCACCTTCCATCACCCGCTCCAAGTCGCCAAAATCGAAGCGCAGCACGGTCGGCTGGGGGTACATTTCTTCCACTGTGGGCACAAAGAGGGCGGTGCAGCCGGCGGGTTCCAGCAGGGCCGCGTCGGCCTCGGGCACGCGGGGGTACAGGCGGAAGTCTTCGGCATTGTTGAACTGCGTGGGGTTGACAAACAAGCTGACGACCACCACGTCGCAGTCGGTCCGGGCGGCTTGTACGAGTTGCAGGTGGCCGTCGTGCAGAGCGCCCATGGTGGGAACCAAGCCAACCCGTTGGCCGGTTTGGCGGGCGTGTTCGGTGTAGGCGTGCAACCCGGCGGCGGTCGTAAGTATCTGCATAGAGAAGGAAGGCTATTGGACAGGCCCTCGGTATGATTTATGTTGATTTTCCGCCCAAAATTGTTTAATTTTGTGCACCCATAGCATGGCCTTGTCCCATTCTCTTCAATAATCCATTATGTCGAAGCTACGAATCCTCTACGCGGCCACCGAAATTGACCCCTTCCTGCAGACCACGAAAGTGGCTGAAATGCTCCGGCGCCTACCCGCCAGCATGCAAGAGATGGGCTGCGAAATTCGGATTTTTGTGCCCCGTTTCGGCATTATCAACGAGCGCAAAAACCGGCTGCACGAAGTAGTGCGCCTCTCGGGCATCAACATCGCCGTGGGCGACGACGAGAAGCCGCTGGTTATCAAGGTAGCCTCCATCCCGACGGCCAAGCTGCAGGTGTATTTCATCGACAACGAGGACTATTTCCACCGCAAGTCGGCCCTGGTCGATAAGAACGACAAGTTCTACGCCGACAACGACGAACGCGCCATTTTCTTCTGCAAAGGTGTGCTCGAGACGGTGAAGAAACTAGGCTGGTCGCCCAACATTGTGCACTGCTCGGACTGGATGACCGGTTTGATTCCGCTGTACCTGAAGACGACCTACAAGAAAGACCCGGTGTTCAAAGACGCCAAGTCGGTGTTCTCGATTTACAACAACGAGTTCAACGACAAATTTGAGGGCAACATCCTGGAGAAAGCGAAGATGCTCGACATCGACGACCAGATGCTGGCCTCGTTGAAGTCGGCTGATTTCAGCGGCTTCATCAAAATGGGCATGGAGTATGCCGACACCGTGGTGCGGTCCGATGAGGACTTCAGCGAAAACATGAACGGCATGTTCCACGAATACGCCCTCAACAACAAGCTCAGCCAGGTAGCCACCGACGAAAACCTGCACACTTCCTACCTAGCGCTTTACAATGAATTGGCTAACTAGCCGTAGTGCTCCCCTCGTGGCCTTGGCCGCCTTGGCGCTGGCCAGCTGCGACAAAGGCACGGACCTGAACGTTGACCTGCCCGAAACCACGGCCGTCAGCACCGAGTACAAAGACATCCCATTGGAAGCAAGCACCGTGCGCATTGCGCCGGTCCAGACGGCCAAGACCAATCAGTTTTTGGTGGGTAGCCTGGCCGATAACGTGGCCGGCAAAACCACGGCCGCTGCGTACTTCAACGTGGTGGATGCCAGCGGCGTCAACGCCATAATTTCGGCTGGCGGCGGCGCTCCGGCCGACTCGTTGCCTTCCACTGTCACTTCGCCGGTACTGGATTCGGTGGTGTTGGTGATGGGTTTTGACCGGGTGTACGGCAGCTCGACGACGCCCGTCAAGTTTGACGTGTTCAACCTGGCGGCTTCGCTCGACGAGCGGCAGGTGTACGACGCGGGCACGCCCGTTGCGCTGGGTGCCCCCATTGCCCGGGGCCTCACCAGCCGCCTCGACCGCACCATCACGGTGGCCACCGCGGCCGTGGCCG
Source organism: Hymenobacter miniatus (assembly GCF_016427455.1). NCBI lineage: Bacteria > Pseudomonadati > Bacteroidota > Cytophagia > Cytophagales > Hymenobacteraceae > Hymenobacter > Hymenobacter miniatus. The sequence continues at coordinate 257,432 of NZ_JAELXR010000001.1, read as the reverse complement.
CCACTTCCACCAGCCCGGCTATTCCGGCCGGCACCACCGTAACGCCCGACCCCACGGTGCGCCTGTTGCTGCAGCGCACGGCCGTGCCTCAAGGCCCGGGCCAGCCCGGTGTGCCCGGCGTGAACTCGACCTTTGCCACGGGGCTGTTTGCCAAGCTGAAAACCGCAGGTTTCAACCAAGCTCAGCTAGACGACTACCTTAAGGGCCTGGCCGTGTTGCCCAATATAGACCACACCAGCAGCATTGTTAGCTTCAGCAAAAGCTACAAGTCGCGCATTTTGGTGTATTACCACCACAGCAAGTCGCCTCCTGCGTATTCCAGCATTTACTCCATTTATTTTGGTCCCGCTTACAGCGGCATAAGCGCTACGTACTCATCGGCGCGTGACCCGCGTTATTTCACCACCATCGACAACGTATTGCCCACGGCATTGTCGGCTTTGGTCACGCGGTCGGGTTCGGTGCCGCCGGCACTGCTGGGCGGCACCAGCTACGTGCAAGAAGGCACCGGCTTGGCCACGCGCGTGCTGATGAAGGGACGGGTGACCCTGAAACGACTCATCGGCTCTAACGACACGGTGGGGGTGGTCATCAACCGGGCCGAGATAATTGCGCCCATCAAGCCCTTCACCAACGCCTTGTATGGCAACCCCGCGCAGTTGTACGCGGTGGAAGTGGACGCCGCCAACCAAGTGTTGCAGCGCATCATCAACTTCCTGCCCACCGACCGCATTGTGCAGGCCGATGGCACCAATCAGCAGAGTTCGGGCAGCCCGACTGCGGGTGTGCTCAACGCAACCGGCTCGCAATCGTATTACGCCATTCCGGTCACGGCCTATCTGCAAGCCTACTTTTACAACAACCTGGGTGGCACGCCTGATGCCCTGGTGTTGGCACCCAACATTCGTTCTTCTGCCGCGCTGACGCTCAACCGGGCCGCGCTCGACGCAACCAACATCCGGCTGCGTGTCTACTACTCGCAGAAGCGCTAGGCTCTCGACCAAGCTAGCGGCCACTTCGGCCTTTCCCTCCATTACAACCTAATTTAATTTGCCATGTGCGGCATTGTTGCTTACCTGGGCCATCGCGAGGCCTGCCCCATTATTCTCAAAGGCTTGCACCGTCTCGAATACCGGGGCTACGATTCGGCCGGTGTTGCGCTGCTCAACGGTGAGCTCAACGTGTACAAGAAAAAAGGCAAGGTCAGCGACCTGGAAGCCTTCATTCACGAGAAAGACACGCATGCCCACGTGGGCATGGGCCACACCCGCTGGGCCACCCACGGCGAACCCAACGACGAGAATGCCCACCCGCACTACTCCACGTCGGAGCGCATTGCCATCATTCACAATGGCATCATCGAAAACTACGCGGCGCTGAAGACGCACTTGCAGCAGCAAGGCCACGTATTTCATTCGGACACCGACACGGAAGTGTTTGTCAATCTGATTGAGGAAATTCAGAAGCAGAACACCTGCTCGCTCGAAGAAGCTGTGCGTCTGGCCCTGCACGAAGTAGTGGGCGCCTACGCCATTGTGGTGCTCAGCAAGGATGCGCCCAACCAACTCATCGCCGCCCGCAAAGGCTCGCCGATGGTGATTGGCATTGGCGAAGGCGAGTTCTTCATTGCTTCCGACGCCACGCCCATCATCGAGTACACCAACGAAGTAGTGTATGTGAACGACTACGAAATCGTGGTCATTCGCGATGGCCAGCTGGAAATCCGTTCGAAAGAAGACGTGAGCCAGACGCCCTATATCCAGAAGCTGGAGATGGAACTGGACAGCATCGAGAAAGGCGGCTACGAGCACTTCATGCTGAAGGAGATTTTTGAGCAGCCCCGCTCGATTCTCGACTCCATGCGCGGCCGTTTGGAAATAGAAGCCAGCCACCTGAACATGGGCGGCATCCGGGCCTACGAGCAGAAGTTTATCAACGCCCAGCGCATCATCATTGTGGCCTGCGGCACGAGCTGGCACGCCGGCCTCGTAGCCGAATACCTGATTGAGGACCTGGCCCGCATTCCGGTGGAAGTGGAATACGCCTCGGAATTCCGCTACCGCAATCCGATTATCACGGAGCGCGACATCGTGATTGCCATCTCGCAAAGCGGCGAAACGGCGGATACACTGGCCGCCATCGAGCTGGCCAAGAGCAAGGGCGCTACCATCTTCGGCGTGTGCAACGTGGTGGGCAGCAGCATTGCCCGCGCCACCGACGCCGGCGCTTACACCCACGCCGGCCCCGAAATTGGGGTGGCCTCGACCAAAGCCTTCACGGCGCAGGTGACGGTGCTCACGCTGCTGGCCATGATTATGGGCCAGAAGCGCGGCACCATCACCGACACCAAGCTGCGCGAGCTGATGGTGGAACTGGACACCATTCCGGCCAAAGTAACCAAGGCCCTGGAGCTGGATGCCCAAATCCGCGAGATTGCCGAGGAGTTTAAAGACGCCACCAACTTCCTGTACCTGGGCCGCGGCTACAACTTCCCCGTTGCTCTCGAAGGCGCGCTGAAGCTTAAGGAAATCAGCTACATCCACGCCGAGGGCTACCCCGCCGCCGAGATGAAGCACGGCCCCATCGCCCTGATTGACGAGAACATGCCGATGGTGGTAATTGCCACCCGCGACAGCTCGTACGAGAAGGTGGTGAGCAACATTCAGGAAGTAAAAGCCCGCAAAGGCCGCATCATTGCGGTGGTGAGCGAGGGCGACAAAGTGATTCCGGCCATGGCCGAATTCGTGATTGAAGTGCCCCACACCAGCGAAGTGCTGATGCCCTTGGTATCGGTGGTGCCGCTGCAGCTGCTGAGCTACCACATTGCCGTGCTGCGCGGCTGCAACGTGGACCAGCCCCGCAACCTCGCCAAATCGGTGACGGTAGAGTAGCGAACAACTTGTGAAAAAAGCAGGTTTTTGGACTTGCTGCTAAGAAGCCGCTTCTGGAAACAGGAGCGGCTTTTGTGTTATTTGCGCTCCTCAATTTACCAACCCACAAATAGACCAACCCACCAGATGGCCCACCAAATTATTCTTACCGACCAGGCTCCGGCGCCCATTGGCCCTTACTCCCAAGCCGTGAAAGCGGGCAACACGGTTTACGTTTCGGGCCAGATTCCGCTGGATGCCAGCGGGCAATTAGTGCCCGGCGACGTAGCCGCCCAAACCCATCAGGTGCTGCAAAACCTCACGGCCGTGCTGGCCGCCGCCGGCTTGGCCCTCACCGACGTGGTGAAGTGCAGCATCTTCGTGAAAGACCTCGGCAACTTCGCCACCATCAACCAAGTGTACGGCTCCTACTTCGACGACGCCACGGCGCCGGCCCGCGAAACAGTGGAAGTAAGCCGCCTGCCGCGCGACGTGGAAGTGGAAATTTCCTGCATCGCCGTTGGGGCATAATAAGCTGGCGCGAAGGGCGTTTGAGGGGCCTGTTTCACCTCAAACCCCCTTCTCTTTATGAAAGAACTTGGACTCGGCTTGCTCATCATTGGGCTCATTTCCTTGGTGTTGCCACTCATCAATCCCAACATTCACTACGTGTTTCTAACGTGGATTGACCAGTGGGGCCCGGCCGTAGCGTGGGGCATTCGAGGCGGCATCACGCTGCTGGGGCTGGTGCTCTGGCTGGGCTTCAAGAACCGAGACTAGCGTAGCGCGAGCGTTGTAGTTCGCGTGGCAGTGCGATAATCGTTGAGATGGCGCAGTAGCGCGAACTACAAAGTTCGCGCTACTGCCCTTCGCCTTACCTTTGCAGCGCGTTCCGAGAACCGGAACGCGCTTTTGCATTCCCATGACTGAAAGAGAAGTTCGGGTGCGCTTTGCGCCCTCGCCCACCGGGCCGCTGCACATCGGCGGCGTGCGCACCGCGCTATATAACTACCTGCTGGCCCGCAAGCTGGGCGGCAAGATGCTCCTGCGCATCGAAGACACCGACCAGAACCGCTTCGTGCCCGGCGCCGAGGAGTACATCCTCGAAGCCCTGGCCTGGTGCGGCATCGTCATCGACGAGGGCCAGGGCGTGGGCGGCCCCCACGCGCCCTACAAGCAGAGCGAGCGCAAGCCCATGTACAAGCAGTACGCTGACCAGCTCATCGCCGACGGCCACGCTTACTACGCCTTCGATACGCCCGAGGAACTGGACGCCATGCGCGCCCGCCTGCAGGCTGCTAAGGTGCCCAACCCGCAGTACAACAGCATCACCCGCGCCCAGATGCGCAACTCCCTCACCCTGCCCGAGGACGAGGTGAAGCAGCTGCTGGACAGCGGCGCGCCCTACGTCATTCGCCTTAAAGTGCCTCGCAAAGAGGAAGTTCGTTTTCAGGACTTGATTCGCGGCTGGGTGGTGGTGCATTCGAGCGCCATCGACGACAAGGTGCTGATGAAGTCGGACGGCATGCCGACTTATCACCTCGCCAACATCGTGGACGACCACCTGATGGAGATTTCGCACGTCATCCGGGGCGAGGAATGGCTGCCCTCGGCGCCGCTGCACGTGCTGCTTTACCGCTACCTGGGCTGGGAGAAGACCATGCCGCAGTTTGCCCACCTGCCCCTGCTGCTCAAGCCCGACGGCACCGGCAAGCTGAGCAAGCGCGACGGCGACCGCCTGGGCTTCCCGGTGTTCCCACTGGAATGGCACGGCATCGACGGCGAAACCGGTGAGCCCACCGTGAGCCGGGGCTACCGCGAGGACGGCTACCTGCCCGAAGCCCTGGTGAACTTCCTGGCCTTCCTGGGCTGGAACCCCGGCACGCAGCAGGAAATTTTCTCAATGGACGAGCTGATTCAGGCCTTTTCCATTGAGCGGGTGAGCAAGTCGCCGGCCAAGTTCGACCAGAACAAGGTGAAGTGGTACAACGAGCACTACCTGCGCGCCAAGTCCGACGCCGAACTGGCCCCCTACCTGCTCACGGCCCTGCAGGAGCACGGCATTGCCTGCTCGCAAGAGAAAGCCGAGCAGATTGTGGGCGTGATGAAGGAGCGGGTGAGCTTCCCGCACGACTTCTGGCAGGAAGCCAAGTACTTCTTCGAGGCCCCGGCTGAATACGACGAGGCCGTCATCGGCAAGAAGTGGAACGCGCAGGTGAGCGCCGCCCTGGCCGCCTACGCCGACGCCCTGCCCGCCAACTCGGAGCCCAGCGCCAACGCCGAGGTCCTGAAAAGCATCTTCAACCAGACCGTCGAAGCTCAGGGCATGAAGCCCGGCCAGGTGCTGCAGTCCCTGCGCGTGGCCGTGACCGGCGCCGCCGCCGGCCCCGACTTGTTTGAAGCGCTGGCCATTCTGGGCAGCGGCGAAGTGGCCACCCGCCTGCGGGCCGCCGTGGAGCGCCTGGCGGCGCGCGCGTAGACCGCTTTTGCAAGGAAAACGAAAAGGCTGGCCTTCGGGCCGGCCTTTTTTATGCCCGCCCGGTTCACCCGCGGGCCTGAATTCGCGTAAAGTGGTTCACATCTGCCCAACTTTTCCGTTATGGCCAAAAAACCCGTCAAACCGAAGAAAGCCGCCGACCCTGACAAAAAGGCCCGCGTTCACAAGGAGCTTGAAGGCTTCGAAATCGGGGTGAACCCGCTCGGGGAAATCACCTCCAACTACAGCATCGAGCAAATCAACCAGTTTCTGGGCCGCCACGTGCGCGACAAGAAGCTGGTGGACCGCGCCGGCCAGTTTGGCGAGAAGCCGGGTCCCGACGAAACCGAGGACGAAGCTTTCCCCATTGCCGACGCCGAGCACGCGCCCGAGCCCGAAGAGACGGACGAAGAATTTATGCGGCGCACCAGCCGCGAGGCCAAACGCAAAAAAGCCGTGGGCGACCCCGACAAGGAAGCCGCCGAAACGCGCGGCGAGCTGCCGCTGGACGAATAAACGGCCGCGCTACAAGGTGTTGGTGTTGCCCGTGCGCAGGCCTTTCTCAAAGGTCTCGACCCGGATGAGTTGGCCGTCCTGGTACGATTCCGTACGGGTGGTTTTATTGCCTTCGTAGGTTTCGACCTGCGTGAGCTTGCCGTCTTCGTACTTCTCGGCGCGCGTGATGGTGCCATCGGTATAGGTTTGCACGTCGGTAACCTGGCCGGTGGGGTCGTAGCTCGTCCAAGGTCCGTACCAGTAGAAGCGCGGCGCCTTGCCTTTGCCCGTGACCCACTGCGCGGTGCCGCGCCGCGCCACCTTGCCATCGGGGTGCCAATAGGTGACCTCGCACAGCCCGTCGCGCCCGTATACCTCCGAGCGCTCGAGCGCACCCGTGGGCGAGAAATAGCGGAACGTGCGCACCGGCCGCCCGTGGCGGTACTGGCCGCTGGTGAACAGGTGCTTTTTGGCACCGTCGTGGTAGATGCGCCAGCGGCCCCTGGCCAAGCCATTGCGGTCCGAGCGGTTGGGGTTCCAGAAGCCGCGTGCCCCGGCGCAGGCATTCAGAAGGGCAGCGAGACCGAACAGCAGCAGCAAGCGAGAAAGGTGCATGTGGCGAAAGGGTTAGCAACAACTATAAAGTTAGTTGACGTTGCTTTCTCAACGCAGCAAATTCAAAATATTGTTCCCCCGCCGTTTTTTTGAAAAGCCTGAATTTGAGCCGTCGCCTATCTTTGGCCGCATCACCCTTTCTGCTTTTGCGCCATGACCTCCCACGACGTTGATTACCGCATTCTCGGCTCCGACATTCAAGTGCTCGAAGTAGAGCTCGACCCCAACGAAACCGTTATTGCCGAGGCCGGGGCCATGGTGTACATGGAAGAAGGCATCGCCTTCGAAACCAAAATGGGCGACGGCTCCGAGCCCGACCAAGGCTTTATGGGCAAACTGTTCTCGGCCGGCACCCGCCTGATTACCGGCGAGTCGCTGTTCCTCACGCACTTCACGCACCGGGGCGGCTACGGCAAAAGCCGGGTGGCGTTTTCGGCGCCCTACCCCGGCACCATCGTCCCCATCAACCTGCGCGACATGCCTGCCGGCCTCATTGTGCAGAAAGACGGCTTTCTGGCCGCGGCGCGGGGCACCAAAATCAGCCTGCACTTCAACCAGAAATTTGGGGCCGGCCTGTTTGGCGGCGAGGGCTTTATCCTGCAAAAGCTGACCGGCGACGGCAAGGCCTTCGTGCACGCCGGGGGCACCATCATCGAGAAAAAGCTGAACAACGAACTGCTGCGCGTGGACACGGGCTGTGTGGTGGCCTTCGAGCCCAGCATCGATTTCAGCGTGGCCCGGGCCGGTGGCCTCAAGTCCATGATTTTTGGGGGCGAAGGCCTGCTGCTGGCCACGCTGCAAGGCACGGGCCGCGTGTGGCTGCAGTCCATGCCCGTCAAAAAGCTCATCCGTGCCCTTGCGCCTGGCGGTGGCAACGCCCAGAAGGAAAGCGGCAGCGTGCTGGGCGGCCTGCTGGGCAACATGCTGGACGAGTAGCGCAGGCGCGCAAGCGCCTATGCGGCGGCCGGGAGGCCAAGCGTCGTCAGCGCCACGGGCGCGGCCACGTCACTGCTGTCGGCCATGCCCTTGATGGCAAAGCCTACCGCCAGCAGCAGTAGCAGGCCAATGCCCACGGCTACCCTTACTAGGAACTTGAAGTCGGCGGTTTCGTCGTGCTTGCGGCGGTCGGCCATGCGGCGCTGGCTGCGCGTTTTATACGGGCGCTGATAAGCCGATTTCTTGGCTGCAGATGCTTGAGTAGTATAGGACATAGGCATGAACGTTACGGTAATATTACCGCTTTTTGCATTATTATCGTTCAACGCGCCGCATTTAGTCGACTGAATGTTGATTTATCCTCGCTAAACGTCTATTTTTTCTCTGCCAGTTGGCGCTGCCAACTTCACCAGCAAGCGGTTAACGCCCCGCTTCGGCCGTGGCCACGGCTGTTTGCAGCACGGCATCAAGCACGTCGCGGGTGTTGAGCAGGCGCGGCACCTTGTGCTGCCCGCCCAGCTTGCCTTGGCTGCCCAGCCACGCCTCGAAGGTGCCAGCGGGCACTGCTCGCAGCTGCGGCGGGGCCAGGGCCAGGCTGCGGTGGCGCTTGGCGGCATAGTCGGAATTCAGCTCGCAGAGGGTGGCGTCGAGCACGGCCCCGAAGCGGACAAGGTCGGGCCGGTTGGGGCCGGGGGCGAACTCCACGGCCCATTCGTGCCCGCCGCGCGAAGCGGCGTTGTCGGCCGCGAACCAGACCGGGGCCACGGTGAAATCGCGCACGGCGGCGCCGGTGGCCCGGCAGGCAGCGGCCACCGCGGCCTCGGCGTTCTCGATGACCACTTCCTCGCCAAACGCATTGAGAAAATGCTTGGTGCGCCCGGTGATGCGCACCCGGTAGGGCGCCAGCGAGGTGAAGCGCACCGTGTCGCCCACGAGGTAGCGCCACAAGCCGGCGTTGGTGCTGATAACCAATGCATAAGCCCGGTTCAGTTCTACTTCGGCCAGCGGCACGGGGCGCGGGTTGGGCGCATCCCATTGGTCGGCGGGCAGAAACTCGTAGTACACGCCGTGGTCGAGCAGCAGCAGCAGGTCCTCGCTGTCGGGCTGGTCCTGCAGGGCAAAGTAGCCTTCGGAGGCGTTGTAGATTTCGAGGTAGCGCATGCGCGCACCGGGGATGAGCTGCCGAAATAGCTCGCGGTAGGGCCCAAACGCCACGGCGCCGTGCAGGAACAGCCGCAGCCGCGGCCACACCTCCGTGATGTTGTCGGCGCCGGCCAGGGCCACCACGCGGCGCAGCAGCACCACCATCCAGGTGGGCACGCCGGCCAGGGTGCGCACGTCCTGCCGGAGCACGTGCCGGGCTATGCGCTCAATTTTCTCTTCCCACTCGTCTAGCAGGGCCAGGCGCAGCGGCGGCGTGCGCAGTTGCTCGGCCCACCACGGCAGTTGCTGCATGATGACGGCCGACACGTCGCCAGCGCGCGAGGCGGGCTCTTGGGGCCGGAAGGGGTTGGCGGCGTGGGCCCCGCCCAGCGAGAGCGTTTTGCCGGCCAGTAACCGTTCCTGAGGGTAAAAGTGCGTACTCAGGGCCAGCATGTCGCGGCCGGCGCGGTAGTGGCACTCGTGCAGGGCCTCCGCCGTGACGGGGATGAACTTGCTGCGGGCGTTGGTGGTGCCGCTGCTTTTGGCAAACCAGCGCGGCCGGCCGGGCCACAGCACATCGGGAGCGCCGCGCAACACTTTTTCCAGCTCGGGGTACAGCTGCTCGTAGGTGCTCACGGGCACGCGCCGGCCAAACTCCGCGGCCGACAGGTGCTCGCGGAAACCATAGCGCCGGCCCCATTCGGTGGCGTTGGCCCGGCTCAGCAGGTGCGTGAGCAGCCGGGCCTGCAGGGCGTCGGGCTGCTCGCGCACGCGGGCCAGCCGGGGCAGGCTGCTCCATTGAACGGCACTGGCGAGTAGCTGGTCGAGCATAGGCAAATGGGCGGAAATTAGGGGGTGTCCTTACGTTCTTTCGCGTCTGCTTCGGTGGCCTTCTAGAACGTGCGCTTGAGCTCGAAATTCTTGCCCAAGTACACGCGGCGCACGGTTTCGTCGCCGGCCAGTTCTTCGGCGGTGCCGGCTTTCAGCAGCTTGCCTTCGAAGAGGAGGTAGGCGCGGTCCACAATGTTGAGGGTGGCGTTCACGTCGTGGTCGGTGATGAGCACGCCGATGCCGCGGTGCTTGAGCTTGGCCACGATGCCCTGGATTTCTTCGGTGGCAATGGGGTCAACGCCCGCAAAAGGCTCGTCGAGCAACACGAACTTGGGGTCGACGGCCAGCGCCCGGGCGATTTCGGTGCGCCGCCGCTCGCCGCCGCTCAGCACCTTACCCAGGTTCTTGCGCACGTGCGTGAGGCTGAACTCTTCGAGCAGCTCTTCCACCTTGGCCTGGCGGGCGTCTTTTTTGAGCTTGGTCATTTCGAGCACGGCCATGATGTTTTCCTCCACGCTCAGGTCGCGGAACACGCTGGCTTCCTGGGCCAAGTAGCCCACGCCCAGCCGGGCCCGCTGGTAGATGGGCATGGTCGTGATTTCGGTGTCGTCGAGAAAGATGCGGCCGGCGTTGGGCTTCACCATGCCCACCATCATGTAGAAGCAGGTGGTTTTGCCGGCGCCGTTGGGCCCGAGCAGGCCCACGATTTCGCCCTGCTCCACGGTCACCGACATGTCGTTGACGACGGTACGGGCTTTGTATTTTTTGATGAGGTGGTCGGCGCGAAGAATCATACAGCAAAGGTAGGGGCTTGCGGCACGGCAGCCGAGCCCGGGAAATAAACGAATGCAACGCCAAAATCAGTCGGCTTGCCTAACAATTGACTTGAATTTTTCCGCTACTTTTAGCCTCTCAAATAACCCCACCCCAAATTTTAATTTATATGACGGTAAAAACACTACTCCTCGCAGGAGGTGCGCTGCTTGCCAGTGCGTCGGCGGCGTCGGCCAGCGGCTTTCAGGTGAACCTGGGCGGACAGAAAAATATCGGCATGGGCGGCGTCGGCGTGGGCTTGTCGCTCGACCAAGCGGCCATGTTCTACAACCCCGGCGCCTTGGCCATGGTGCGCGAAAACGGTGTGCAAGTGGGCGTGAACGCCGCCCTGGCCCGCATCAGCTTCCGCAGCGAAAACGACGGCGGCCAGCGCACCCTGCAAAACAGCGTGGTGACGCCCTTCAACTTCTACGCCGGCTTCGGCCCGAAAGACGCCAAGTACAAGTTCGGCGTGGCCGTGTACACGCCCTACGGCAACAAAGTGAAGTACGCCGACGGCTGGGAAGGCCGCTACGCCCTCACCGAAATCGACCTGAAGGCGGTGTACGTGCAGCCCACCTTCTCCTACGCCATCACGCCGCAGCTGAGCGTGGGCGCCGGCCTGATGATTCTGGCGTATGGCTCGGTGAACCTGCAGAAGGACCTGCCCCTGCCCACCGGCACGGGCCACATCGAACTCGACGGCAAGGCCAAGACGCAGTTTGGCTACAACGCCGGCGTCTTCTTCAAGCCTTCCGACAAGCTGGGCGTGGGCGTAAGCTACCGCTCGCAGATTGACGCCAAGGTCGAAAACGGCAGCATCACCTACACCGGCCTGCCCACGGGCGCCAGCGCCAGCACCGTGAACCCGTCGTTCACGGCCAACAAGTTTGCCGCCACGCTGCCCCTGCCGGCCGTGGCCAGCATCGGCATCGGCATCAACCCCACCGACAAGCTGACCCTGGGCGTGGACGCCTCGCTCACGTTCTGGAGCAAGTACCGCACCCTCGACTTCGCTTTCAGCAGCGACAACGGCGGCACCGGCTTGGTGGGCGGCCGCGGCACCAGCACCTCCGTGCGCAACTACCAAGACGCCCTGGCCTTCCGCGTGGGCGGCCAGTACATGGTGAGCGACAAGCTGGCCGTGCGCGCCGGCGCTTCCTACGACTTCTCGGCCGTGCGCGACGGCTTCGTGACCCCCGAAACCCCCGACGCCGACCGCGCCATTGGCACGCTGGGCCTCTCCTACCAAGTGACCGAGAAGCTGGGCGTGGACGCCTCCTTCCTGTTCGAAGCCTTGGTGAAGCGCACCCAGACCCAGCAAGACCTGCAGAACCTGGGCACCACCGACCGCGTGGCCGGCACCTTCCGCACCAATGCGTATATCCCCGGCATCGGCCTGCACTACAAGTTTTAATTTCCCACCCGAACCTCAGTCTTTGCTCTTATGAAATTGTATATCAAACGTTCGGCACCGGTGCTTGGCTTGCTGGGACTCGGACTGGCGGGCTGCCAGCCCGACATCGCGGCCCCGGACATGTCGGCGGGCTCCGCCGATTTTAGCAGCTACGTGGCCGTGGGCAACTCCCTCACGTCGGGCTACTCCGACGGCGGCCTCTACAACGAGGCCCAAGCCACGTCGTACCCCGCCATTCTGGCCCAGCAGTTTGCCAAAACGGGCAAGGGCCCGGCCAACTTTGTGCAGCCCAGCTTCTCGGCGGCGCGTAAGGATGGCTCCGGCTACGTGAAGCTGCTGGCAGTGAACGGCGCGCTGGCTCCGGTGGCGCCCTCGCCCGGCCCGCCCCCCGGCGGCAATAACTTCCTGGGCGAGCAAGTGGCCTACACCAACAACACCCTGCCCGCCCCGCCCTTGGGCTCGGGCCAGCCCGAACTGGAAGCCTATACCGGCGGCCAGCCCGACAACCTAGGGGTGCCCGGCATCTCGGTGCTGAGTGCCGACCGCACGGCGGCCTCCACGGGCGTGCCGGCGATTGACGTGCCCACCCGTGCCACGGCCGGCGCTTACGGCAACGTGAACCCCTTCTTCCAGCGCATTCTGCCGGCCGCCGACCGCGGCACGAAGGACTACGTGACCTACATCGGGCAGAAGAACGCCACGTTCTACACCTGCTGGATGGGCAACAACGACGTGCTGACCTACGCCACTGGCGGCGGCGTCAGCAACCTGGCCACCAACCCCTTCAGCGGCCTGACGGACACCACCAGCTTCGGCCGGGGCTACCGCAACATCGTGAACACCATCTCGAAGGGTGGCACGGTGAAGGGCGTGTGCGCCAACATTCCGAACGTGGCCAACATCCCCTACTTCACCACCGTGACGGTGGGCGCGGTGCTGGCTTCGTACAAGGCCGTGAACCCGGCCATTGCCAACATCTACGTGACGGCCCGCACGGCCGCCAACACGACGGCTACGACCGCCCGCGTGGCCACCGCCACCGACCTGCTGACGCTGACGGCCCAGACATACATTGCTGCCAACCCCGGCGTAGGCGCCTCGCCCACCAACCCCATCCCCAGCCAGTACGTGCTCGACCCCATCGAGCAAACTGAAGTGCTGAACCGCACCACGCAGCTGAACGCCATCATCGCCAAGACGGCCCGCCAGTACAAGGCTGGCCTGGCCGACATGAACACGTTCTTCAACGACATCGTGGCCCGCGGCGTGGTGACCAACGCCGTGAACAACTCGGCCACTTTTGCTTCCGGCAACCTCTTCAGCCTCGATGGCGTGCATCCCACGCCCCGCGGCTACGCGGTGGTGGCCAACGAGTTCATTCGTGTCATCAACAGCACCTACGGCGCTTCGGTGCCCACGGTGAACCCGAACGACTACCGCGGCGTGCTGTTCCCGCTATAGCGTTTCGCTTGCTTTGTTGCAGCAAAAAGCGCCTTCCCACATGGGGAGGCGCTTTTTGTTTTTCAGCCTGCATCCAGTACCGGGCGCCAACCGCTGATAATGGACGGATGCTGATTACGGCCCGATAGTGCTGAGCTCGACCCGAGCCAGTAGCTTTACTGCTCACTGTTTTTACTTTTTCCTTTATTCATGAGAAAACCCTCTACTTATTTGCTGGGCCTGGCATTGGCCCTGACGGTTGCGGCGTGCGGCAAGAAAAGTGACCCCACTCCCACGCCCGACCCGGTTTCGGCCAAAACCAACCTGCTGACCACTCCTAAATGGCGCATTACGTCCAGCGTCGGCACGACCACCTTCATGGGGCAAACCGTAACCACCGACGTGTACGCCTCGCTCCAGAGCTGTCAGAAAGACAACTTCGCCAAGTTCAACCTCGACCACACGGCTGTATCCGATGAGGGTGCCACCAAGTGCAGCGCTTCGGGGCCCCAGACCAAGCAGGGCACGTGGTCGTTCAACACCGCCGAAACCGAGCTGACCACCATCGACCCGTCGGTGCCCGCGGGCAGCCCCGGCAATACCACCGTTGCCGAAATTCAGCAGCTCACCGCCACCACCCTGCAGGTGAAAACCACGACCACCCAGACCTCTTCGGGCATTACCGTCACCTCGTCGGTTAGCACCACCTATACGGCCTTCTAAGCACCGGCAAGCCCAGTAGCTTCTATAACAAAAGAAAGCTTCCCGAGCTCGGGAAGCTTTCTTTTTGCGCTTACCAGGCCACCGCATGCGCCGCCAGATGCGCGGCAATGAGCTGAGCGTGATGCCGGCCATTCTCGATGAACCAGCGGCTGGTGGCGCGGCCGCCGCACACGGTGCCGGCCACGAACACGCCCGGCCGCGTGGTTTCGTGGGTGGCGGGGTCGAAGAGCGGGGCGCGGGCCTCGTCCTGGGGGTCGGGCTCCACGCCGAGGCGGCCGAGCAGGGCCTCGTCGGGGTGGTAGCCGGTGAGGGCGTACACGAACTGCGCGGGGATGGTGAGCGGGCCATCGGGCGTGCGCACTTCCACGGCCTCGGGCGTGATGGCGGTGACGCAGGTGTTGAAATGCGCCGTGATGCGGCCTTCGGCAATGCGGTTGACGAGGTCGGGCCGAATCCAATACTTCACCGACGGACTAACCTCCGGGCCGCGCACCACGAGCGTGACCTGGGCCCCGGCGCGCGTGAGCTGCAGGGCGGCTTTGGCCGAGGAATTTTTGGCCCCGATGACGACGACGTGCTGGCCCACGTGCTCATAAGGCTCTTTGTAGTAATGCTTCACGTGGGGCAGGTCTTCGCCGGGCACGTCGAGCGGGTTGGGCAGGTCGTAGAAACCCGTGGCCACGATGACGTTGCGGGTCTGGATTTCGCCCTTGTCGGTGGTCACCGTGAAATTGCCCTGCTCGCCGCGCAGGCTCAGCACCCGTTCGTAGAGACGCAGGGGGATGTTTTCGCTGCGGGCCACGCGCTGGTAGTAGTCGAGGGCGTCTTCGCGCAGGGGCTTGTAGTGCGACACCGGGAAGGGGTAGCCGCCGATTTCGAGCAATTCAGGCGTGGAGAAAAACTCCATGTTGGTGGGGTAGCCAATGATGGAATTGACCAGCGCGCCCTTCTCCACGATGGTTACGCGAAGGCCTTTGCGCTGGGCTTCGAGGGCGCAGGCCAGGCCCACGGGGCCGGCCCCGATGATGAGAACGTCGAGCATATAATGTGGCGACGCGTGCGCGCGTCTTGTATTTGAACAATAAACAGGCCTGCTCCCCTGGACATCGACTGTCCCAGACGCCGAGACGCAAATATGCGTCTCTACCTTTGCGTCATGCGTACCTGTGACTTGTGCGGCAGCACCGATTTTAAGAAGCTGCCTTTCTATTACGAATTCGAAGGCCAACGGCTGCAAGGCACCCAATGCCGCGCCTGCGACCTGATGTTTCTGGACCCGCAGCCCACGCCGGCGCAGCTGGAACGGCTCTACGGCAAGGACTACTTCACGGAGCGCCCCAACTACGACCGCACCCAGCAGGACGTGGTGTTCATTGAGGAAGGCCAGAAGCAGGAAGTACTAAACCAGCTCCGGCCCGACAAGTTCACCAATTACATCCTGGCCAAGTACCCCGGCCGCAAGTTCCGCTACCTAGAAGTGGGCTGCGGCCCCGGCTACACCCTCAAAAGCCTGGAAGCCATGGGCTGGGAAAGCCACGGCCTCGAAATATCGGAGCACGCGGCCGACTTCGCCCGCCGCGAGCTGCACCTGCCCGTGGTGACGGGCAACATCGAAACCACCGAGGACTTCCACGAAAACCAGTTCGACCTCGCCTACATGGGCGACGTGCTGGAGCACTTGCTCTCGCCCGCCGCTACGCTGGCCAAGTTTCACCGCATTCTGGAGCCGGGCGGGCTGCTGGTGCTGGCCCTGCCCGCCACGCTCAACCTGCCCACCGTGCGCCTGGGCTTTGCCGCTTATGGCGTGCTCGGCAAGGAACGCAAGATGGACATTCCGCCCTACCACTTGTTCGAGTTCACCCCCGCTACCATCACCAAAATGCTCAAGAAGCAGGGCTTTGAAGTGGTGGAACTGCTGAACCCGGTGAAGCCGCCGAAGAACATTCGGCTGGGCGGCAGCATGGTGGAGAAAGTGAGTAAGCTCGCGGGGCAATACCCGACCTATTATTTGAACAAGCTAACCGGCCGGTTTGGCGACCGGATGTTTGTGGTGGCGCGGAACGTGAAGTAGAACGAGTACCGCGAAGCTCCTGCTTCGCCTTGCGCCTTCGCATCTGGAGTAGTCATTCCAAATAAAAACGCCTGAAACCTTCGCGGTTTCAGGCGTTTTTCATTCGACGCGAAGCGAAACTTCGCGGTACTCGTTCTTACAGCAGCTCCGTGCTGCGCTTCACAAACGCCGTCAGCGCCTCGCCTTTCAAAAGCCCTTGCGAGAGCAGGGCCAGGTCAAACGCCTGCTTGGCCAGTTGGTCACCGCCATCGGCCAGCACCTTGCTCACCAGCGGGTGGTTGGCGTTCACGGTCACGTCGTACGACTCGGGGAAGGCGCCGAACATCTGCATGCCGCCGCCGCCGCCGGTGCGCTGCATGTCCTTCATGCGGCGCATGAACTCGTTTTGGGTGATGACCACCGGGGCGTCCTGGGGGCTCAAGGCGGCCACTTTCACGTGCATGGCCGGGTTGGCGATGGCCGTGGTGAAGGTTTCCTCCAGCTTCTTGGTGTCGTCTTCGCTCAGCACGCTTTCGGTGGCGTCGTCTTTCTCGATGAGCTTGCTCACGGTGTCGGCGTCGACGCGCTTGAAGCTGGTTTTCTCCAGCTTCTGCTCCAGCAGGCCCACGAAGTGCGGGTCGAGCACCTGGTCGAAGTTCAACACGTCGTAGCCCCGCTCCTGCGCGGCGGCCACGAAGCTGTGCTGGTGCTCGGCATCGTTGGTGTAAAGCACCACCGTGTTGTCGTTCTTGTCCTTCTGGTTGGCCTGGATGTGCTCGCTGTACTCGTTGAGGGTGAACAGCTTGCCGTCCACGTTCTTGAGCAGCACGAAGTCCTTGGCTTTGTCGTAGAACTTGTCGTCCGACAGCATGCCGTACTTCACGAACAGGCCAATGTCACCCCATTTTTCCTCGTAGCCGGCACGGTCCTGCTTGAACAGGCTACTCAACTTGTCGGCCACCTTCTTGGTGATGTAGGTGTTGATTTTCTTCACCGCCGCGTCGGCCTGCAGGAAGCTGCGCGACACGTTCAGCGGGATGTCGGGCGAGTCAATCACGCCGTGCAGCAGCATCAGGAACTCGGGCACCACGTCCTTCACTTCGTCGGTGATGAACACCTGACGCGAGTAAAGCTGAATCTTGTTGCGCGAGAACTGCAGCTCGTCCTTCACCTTTGGGAAGTACAGAATACCCGTCAGGTTGAACGGATAGTCCACGTTCAGGTGAATCCAGAACAGGGGCTCGTCCATGCTCATGGGATACAGCTCCTGGTAGAATTTCTTGTAATCCTCGTCGGTCAGCTCCGAGGGTTGCTTGGTCCAAATGGGCGTGGTCTGGTTGATGACCTCGCCCTCGAACTCAATCGGAATGGGCAGGAACTTGCAGTACTTGGTAAGGATGGTGCGCAGGCGGGCCTCCTCCAGAAACTCGTCGGAATCCTCGGCTACGTGCAGCACCACGTCGGTGCCGCGCTCGGCCTTGGCGTGCTCGCCCTCGGTTTCTTCCAGCGTGAATTCGGTGCTGCCGTCGCAGGTCCAGTGGGCCGTCAGGGTGTCGTCTTTGTGCGACTTCGACCAGATTTCCACCTCTTTGGCCACCATAAAGGCCGAGTAGAAGCCCAAGCCGAACTGCCCGATAATCTGGTCTTTGGTGTTGGCGTCCTTCTCCTTGTACTGCTCCACAAACTCGGTGGCGCCGGAGAAGGCAATCTGGTTGATGTACTTCTTGATTTCCTCGGCCGTCATGCCCAGGCCGTGGTCGGAAATCGTGATTTTTCGGGCTTCTTTGTCCACGGTCACGCGCACCTTCAGTTCGCCCAGGTCGCCCTGGTACTCGCCCAGTTGGGCCAGGCTTTTCAGCTTCTGGGTGGCGTCGACGGCGTTCGACACCAATTCCCGCAGGAAGATTTCGTGGTCGGAATACAAGAACTTCTTGATGATGGGGAAGATGTTCTCGGTGTGGATGGAGATGGAGCCGGTTTCTTGCATGATGGTATGAATAAGAACGGTTGATTGCAGACGAAACGACCGGGCACGAGGTGCCGGGCCGCGTGCTGCACGGCATTCAAAGCCCGTTCCAAGCAGGGGGGCGCTGTCAGATTGACAGCGGAGCGGCGGCAACCGTTAGTACTCCAGCCCGGTTTGATAGAAGGCGCGCGGTTCGTTCACCCCGCCATGCGCGGGGCCCCGGCCGTGGGCCGCGTCCCATTCGGCCAGCAGGCCGGGCACGCGGTTGGAGTAGTCGCTGAGCCAGTGCAGGCCGGGCACGGCCGTCGAAAAAAACTGAATGTCGAACTTGATGAACGGGCGAAACAGCGCAATCAGCGAGTCGATGGCCAGCTGGTTGTGCACGTGCCGGCGGTTGATGGCCAGCACCATGCGCTCAATGGGCAGCTTGACGAGGGCGGGCATCCAACCCACGCCCAGCCACACTTGGTCGTACACGGCAATCTCTGGAAACGTATTCATTTCCAGCAAAATATTTCGTATGCTATGCTGGTTTACAACTTCCAGCAGCTGCTCGGCGGCGCTGCGAAAGGCGCGCATGTCTTCGCCGGCGGCCCATTCCACGCGCAACAAGCTTAAGGCTTCGTCGTACTGCAGAGAGAGGCTGGCAATGGTATTGAGTATCACAAAATTCAGGAATGCATCGACCCGAAGCCGGGCGCGGGGCTTACGTAAATGCGGCGCCTTCGGATTGCCGGTTGCTGGCTTTTTGACAACTTTTTTTTTCGAGCAGCTTTTGCGGCTTTCGCTCATCTTTGCACCGTGCAAGCCCTGCGTTCCCATTTAGCCCTGCTGCTGCTGCTCTGCCTCACGCGGACCTTGCTGCCCGAGGCGTGGATACTGGCGTTGCACCCGCACGCCCACACCACCGACGAGCCGGTGGCCCGCCCCGGCACGCGCCAGCCCGGCAAAGCGCACCTCAGCGCCAAGCACCAGCACTGCGAGGTAGAGCAGTTCTACGACGTGGCGTACCAGCCAGCGGCCCCCACCGCGGCGCCGCAGCCCCGCCTGGTGCCTAGCTACCCCGCCGCGGCTTTACCGCTGGCCGTGCGGGTAGTAGCGGCCGCGCGGCCGCGCCTGCTGCCCCTGCGCGGGCCGCCCTGCCGAGCCTGATTCCGGCGTTTCCTTTCTTCCTGGTTTCACGCTGACCGCCCCGCGCCGCGCCCTTGTGCCCGGCCGGGGCTGGCGGCTTTGGCTTATTTCCATGCGTTTTTTTCTTTATCGATTGCCTTTGCTGGCGGCTTTGGCGGCGGCTCCTGCCGGGCTGTGGGCCCAGCAGCCCGCGCCTCCTGCGCCCCGCGGCCGCGTAGCCGCCCCTCCCCTCACCGGCCGCGTCGTCGATGCGGCCAGCGGCGAAGCCCTACCGGGCTCCACCGTGTTATTTGACGACCTGAAGCAGGGCGCCGCCACGGGGCCCGATGGCAGTTTCAACTTCAACAACCTGCCCCGTGGGCGCTTCACCCTGCAGGTGCGCTCTTTGGGCTACAACACCGTGACGCAGACCGTGGACACGGGCAGCGGCCAGCCGCTGGAAATCCGGCTGACGGCGGCGGCCACCGAAATTGGCCAGGTGGTGGTCACGGGCGTGTCGCAGGCCACGCAGCTGCGCCGTTCGCCGGTGCCCACCTCGGTGGTCGACCGCACGCGCCTGAATCAGACTTCGGGCACCAACCTCATCGACGCCATTGCGCACACGCCGGGCGTGGCCCAGGTCACGACCGGGGCGGCCATCAGCAAGCCGGTGGTGCGCGGGCTGGGCTACAACCGCGTGGTGACCCTCAGCAACGGCGCCCGGCAGGAAGGCCAGCAGTGGGGCGACGAGCACGGCATCGAGATTGACGAGTTCAGCATCGACCGGGCCGAGGTTATCAAAGGGCCGGGTTCGCTGCTGTACGGGTCCGACGCCATGGCCGGCGTCATCAACTTCGTGGCGCCCGACCCGGTGGCCGAAGGGCGCATCATCGGCACGGCCACGGGCAGCTACCAGGCCAACAACCACCAGCAGGGCTACTCCCTGCTGAACGCTGGCAACCTCAACGGCCTGAACTGGCTGGTGCGCGGCACCCGCAAGGTGGCCGGCAATTACCAAAACCGCTACGACGGCCGCGTGTACAACTCCGGCTTTAATGAGTGGGACGCCAACGGCTACGTGGGCGTGAACAAGAGCTGGGGCTATTCGCACCTCACCTTCAGCACGTTCAACCAGCAGATTGGCCTGACCGAGGGCACCCGCGACGAAACCGGCCGCTTCACCAAAGACGTGCCCGCCGGGCTCGACCAGGCCGGCGCCGACAGCACGGCGAGCGTGCCCGTGACCGACGCCGACTTGCGCGGCTACGGCCTGGCCGTGCCGCGGCAGCAAATCAACCACCTGCGCCTGGGCACCGACAACAACTTCATTCTGGGCGAGAACGGGGCCCGTCTCACCCTGCAGGTGAGCTACCAGCAAAACCTGCGGCGCGAGTTCGGCAACGTGTTCGACCCGTCGGAAACCTCGCTCTACTTCCAGCTGCGCACCGTGGACTACGCCCTGCGCTACTTCTTGCCCGAACGCAACGGCTGGAACCTGACCCTGGGCACCAGCGGCCTGCACCAGCAAAACCGCAACCTGGGCGTGGAATTCCTGATTCCGGCCTACCGCGCCAATGAGGGCGGCGTGTTTGGCGTGGTGAAGAAGACGTTTGGCGGGCTCGACCTCAGCGGCGGGCTGCGCTACGACGTGCGCCAGATTGCGGCCGATGCCCTGTACCTGAACGCGGAGGAACGCCCCGTGCCCGGCCCGCGCGCCGGCGCCGAAACCAAGTTTGCGGGCTTCGTGAGCAGCTACCGCAACTACAGCGGCAGCCTGGGCGCGGCGTACAGCCTGAGCGAACGCCTCACGGTGAAGGCCAACCTGGCCCGCGGCTTCCGGGCGCCCAACATTGCCGAGTTGGCCTCGAACGGCAGGCACGAGGGCACGCTGCGCTACGAAATCGGCAACGAGAACCTGGCCGCCGAAACCAGCCTGCAGGCGGACGCCGGCGTGAGCTACGTCACCGACCACGTCCGCTTCAGCGTTGATGCGTTCACCAACAGCATCAGCAACTACATTTTCACGCAGCGCCTGCTCACGGCCGGCGGCGCCGACTCGCTGCGCGACGACACGGGCGCGTTTAAGTATTCGCAGGGCCGGGCCCGGCTGTACGGCGGCGAGGTCAGCCTCGACTTCCACCCCCACCCGCTGGACTGGCTGCACTTCGAAAACTCGTTTTCGATGGTGCGCGCCCGCCAGCTCGACGTGCCCGCCGACCAGCAGTACCTGCCCTTCATTCCGGCCGACCGGCTGCAGTCGGAGCTGCGGGCCAACTTCCGCCGCCAGGGCAAGCGCCTCGCCAACCCCTACGCGCGCCTGCAGATGGAGCACACCTTCGCCCAAAACCGCTTCTTCTCGGCCTTCGACACCGAAACGGCCACGCCCGGTTACACGCTGTTCAACGCCGGCCTGGGCACCGACGTGGCCAACGCGCAGGGCCGCACCCTGTTCTCGCTCTACCTCACGGCCAACAACCTGTTCGACGTGGGCTATCAAAGCCACCTCAGCCGCCTGAAATACGCCGACTACAACGCGGCTAACGGCCGCTACGGCGTGTTCAACCAGGGCCGCAACGTGGGCGTGCGGCTGGTGGTGCCGTTGAGCTTTAAGTAGCAGCGGCTGGCCCGCGCCAATAGCGCAGGCCAGCATAATCCACTAATTATGAGGCGCCTTGCTTTCTGCCGGAAAGCAAGGCGCCTCAATTTTTTACCCGGCTGGGTGATAGTTGGGCCGGAAATGGATTAATTAGTACAGCCCCGCCCGCCATGACTGCTTCGCCCCACCTCTTGCCCGTCACCGCCTTGCGCGATGCCTTGCTTGCCAACCGCGAGCAGGCCCTGACCCGCCTGTACCGCCGCGCCTTCCCGGCGGTGCGGCGCTACGTGCGCGGCCACGGCGGCACGGCGGAAGACGCGCAGGACGTGTTTCAGGATGCGCTGGTCATTCTCTACGAGCAGGCCACCGGCGGCAGCCTCGTCCTGACGGCCTCGGCCAGCACGTATTTGGTAAGCATTTGCCGCAACCGGTGGCAGCACGAGCTGCGCCGCCGCGCCCGCCTGCCGCAGGATGCCCTGCCCGACGACCCCGAGCAACTGGACGCCGAAACGCCGGATGCCTCGGAAGAAGCCGGCCCGGCCGTGCTCGACTACGTGGAGCGGCTGGGCGCCAAATGCAAGAGCATTTTGCTGGCGTTTTATTACTTCCAGCAGCCCCTGACGCAGATTGCGGCCGACCACGACTACCGCTCCGTGCGTTCGGCCACGGTGCAGAAATTCAAGTGCCTGGAGCGGCTGCGCAACTCGGTGCGCCGGGCCTTCCATGCCGAAACCATTGACTCCTAAGCCATGCGCCCCGAGCTCGAACGCCTACAACTGATTGAGCAGCATTTGCTGAATGGCCCCGCCGCCCTCCCAGCCGGCGACTGGAACCTGCGCCTGCTGCTGGATGGCGAGCTGGCGGCCGACACGGCAACGCAACAGCGGCTTTACCAGGGCCTGCGCCGGGCCGGCCGCCAGCAGCTACGGCAGGAGCTGCGGAGCATTCACGCCCGGCTGTATCGCGGCCGCTGGGCCTGGCTGCGCCGCCTCTGGTCGATGTAGAGACGCGTATTCGCGTCTCGGCGCCCGCACCGTTGGGATGGTGCCGGGGCGTCGTTCACGCGCCGAGACGCGAGTACGCGTCTCTACATCCCCTTATTTCTCCCTTGAATCACGGGCTTTTATCCCTGTCTTTTCCGGCGGGCAGACCTCGCTTTGTCTTTTTCATTCCATCATCTCCTCATGCTGAATAAACTAGAATTCCGCAAGTTTGCCGTGCACGGCCAGGGCCTCAATGGCCTTGCCGTAGACCAGTACCTCAGCCACGCCGAGGGGCTGGCGCGGCCCTACGTGCAGGGCATGACCCGCTCGGTGATTGAGGAGCGGCCCACGCGCTTCGCCGAAATTGACGTGTTTTCGCGCCTCATCATGGACCGCATCATCTTCCTGGGCCAGGCCGTCGACGATAACATTGCCAACATCATCAACGCCCAGCTGCTCTTCCTAGAATCGGCCGATGCCAAGAAAGACATTCTGCTCTACATCAACTCGCCGGGCGGCTCGGTGTATGCGGGCCTGGGCATGTACGACACCATGCAGTACGTGCGGCCCGATGTGGCCACCATCTGCACCGGGCTGGCGGCCAGCATGGGCGCGTTCCTGCTCTGTGGCGGCGCCCTGGGCAAACGCTCGGCCCTGCCCCACGCCCGCGTGATGATTCACCAGCCCAGCGGCGGGGTGCAGGGCCCATCGGCCGACATCGAAATCACGGCCCGCGAGGTGGTGAAGCTGCGCCAGGAGCTCTACGGCATCTACGCCGAGCGCACCGGCAAAACCTACCAGCAAATCCACGACGACTCGGACCGCGACTACTGGATGCGCGCCGACGAGGCCAAAGAATACGGCCTGATTGACGAGGTGCTGACGCGGCCGTAGGCCGATGCATCGGGCCGCTGACTGCACCCAATGCGCGCCGCATACGTTCTTCGTGCAGTCCCCCGCGCTTTCGTTATGCCCCACGACCACTCCCACGCTGGCCACCAGCACGCTGCCCCGCCGCCCGGTGGTGGTTTCAACGCCGCCTTCGCCATCGGCATTGCCCTCAACTTGGCTTTTGTGGCAGCCGAAACCGCGGGCGGCCTTTGGGCTAACTCCGCCGCCCTGCTTTCCGACGCCGGCCACAACCTGAGCGACGTGCTGAGCCTGGCCCTGGCCTGGGGCGCCGCCTGGCTGGCGGGCCGGCCGGCCACCCGGCGCTACACGTTTGGCTACCGCGGGGCCACCATTCAAGCCGCTTTGCTGAACACGGCCCTGCTGTATGCCGCGTTGGGTTTCATCCTCTGGGAAACCATCGACCACCTGCGCCACCCCGAGCCCGTGAACGGCCGCTGGGTAATGATTCTTGCCGGCGTCGGCATCCTCATCAATGGCATCACAGCCTTGCTCTTCCGCAGCGGACAGAAGGGCGATGTGAACGTGCGCGGTGCCTACCTGCACATGCTCACCGATGCGCTGGTGAGCGTGGGCGTGGTGGCGGGCGGCGGCCTGGTGCTGCTCACCGGCTGGGCCTGGCTCGACCCCGTCCTTGGCTTTATCATCCTCGGTATCATTGCCTACAGCTCCTGGGGCCTGCTGCGCGACAGCCTGCGCTTAGGCCTGCAGGCCGTGCCCGACGGCATCGACCCCGAGGCCGTGCGCAATTACCTGCTGCAGCAGCCCGAAGTGCAGTCTGTGCACGACCTGCACATCTGGAGCCTCAGCAGCTCGGGCCACGACGCGGCCCTGATGGCCCACCTCGTGCGCCCCGGCGGCGCCGATGCCCAGTGGCTGGCCGCCCTTTCCAAAGGCCTGGAAGCCGAATTCCACATTCACCACAGCACGGTACAGGTGGAAGACGGCCCCACGCCCGGCGGCTGCCACAGTGGCTGCCAGTTGCCCGAAGCCGCGGCCCACGGCCACGCCTAACCGCATTGCGGGCGTGCCGACGGCACCGGTCGTTTCTGTGGCCGGTGCTACATTTCGCCATGCAAGTCCCTCAATCCGCTGCAAAAGCCTCACTTTTCAGCGCCGCCGTCATCGTGGCCGCCCTTGGCTATTTCGTTGATATCTACGACCTTATTCTGTTCAGCATCGTCCGCGTCCAGAGCCTCACCGAGTTGGGTGTGGTGCCCGGCACGCCCGAAATGACCAACCAGGGCCTGTTTCTCATCAACATGCAGATGGGCGGCATGCTGCTCGGCGGCATTTTGTGGGGCATTCTGGGCGACAAGCGGGGGCGGCTGTCGGTGCTCTTCGGCTCGATTCTGCTGTATTCGCTGGCCAACATCGCCAACGGCTTCGTCACCACCATCGACCAGTACGCGTGGCTGCGGCTCATTGCCGGCATCGGCCTGGCCGGCGAGCTGGGCGCGGGCATCACGCTGGTGAGCGAAAGCCTCTCGAAGGAGCAGCGCGGCTACGGCACCATGATAGTGGCCACCGTGGGCGTGAGCGGCGCCATGCTGGGCTACTGGGTGGCCAAGTTTGGCTGGCGCCCGGCCTACTTTGTGGGCGGCGGGCTGGGCCTGGCCCTGCTAGTGCTACGCGTGAGCGTGTTCGAGTCGGGCATGTTTCAGCAGGTGCAGGCCCAGACCGCGGTGGTGCGCGGCAACTTCCTGAGTTTGTTCACCAACCCCGTGCGCCTGGGCAAGTACCTGCGCGTGCTGCTGATTGGGGTGCCGCTGTGGTTTGTGGTGGGCATCCTGGTGACACTGGCGCCGGAATTTGGCAAGGCCCTGGGCATCAGCGGCAACGTGGAGGCCGGCCTGGCGGTGTTCTGGTGCTACTTCGGGCTGGTGTTTGGCGATTTCGCCAGCGGGGCGCTCAGCCAGCTGTGGCATTCCCGCAACAAGGCGCTGAAGGTGTTTCTGGGCTTTTGCGCCGCGCTGGTGGGCGTGTATTTGTACGGCGTGAAGGGCGCCACGCCCACCGTGTTCTACGGCGTGTGCTTCGTGCTGGGCGTGTCGGTGGGCTTCTGGGCGCTGTTTGTGACGGTGGCCGCCGAGCAGTTTGGCACCAACCTGCGGGCCACCGTGGCCACCACCGCCCCCAACTTTGCCCGCGGCGCGGTGGTGGGCCTGGTGCCCGCCTTCAAGGCCTTGAGCGGGGCGCTTGGCTTCATCCCTGGCGCCGCGGTGCTGGGCGGCCTCACGCTGCTGGTGGCCTTCTGGGCCGTGAGCACCCTGCCCGAGAGCTACGGCAAAGACCTGGACTACGTAGAAGAATAAAAGTCTTGAAAATCAATAAATAACTAACTTCCACTCAGGGCCTGCGTTTGAAGGTGCAGTCAGCCGTTGGCTGGCCGTAATCCCTTCCCATGAAAAACCTACTTTTCGGCGCAGTCCTTTTGGCGGCCCTCACCGCCACCTCCCTCGCCAACGCCCAAACCGCGCCCGCTCCCACGCCCGACCCGGCCGCCCTGCCCCTCACCCCCGAGCAGCAGGCCCAGCGCGCCACCGACGCCAAAGCCACCTACGACGCCCAGAAGCAGCAAAGCAACAGCAGCGACCAGGCCGTGCGCGACAGCCGCAGCCAGCTCAAAGCCAACGCCAGCCAGCAGTCGGACCTCAAACAGCAGCTCCGCGAACAGCGCAGCCAAGAGAAGGCCCAAAAAGCCCAGCTCAAAGAGCAGCGCCTCGCTGCTTCCGAAGCCAAGAAGCAGGAGCGCGCCGCCCGTGCCATGGCCAAAGCCGAAAAGCAGCGCGCCAAGGAAATGAAGTAAACGCGCAGTCACTACGTCGTATTCGTGGAAAACTCCGGCCCCGGCCGGAGTTTTTCTTTTGGCCTATTCCGGTTTTCGCCCCCTACCTTTCGTTTCATCTACTTTGCTTCTGCTTATGGCCACGCCCACCAAAAACACCCCCATGTACTACCCGTGGCACCATTTCGTGCTGCTACCGCTGGCCCTGCTCATGGCCGGCTACGCGGTGCTGCGCTACACCAAAGTGGCCGGCAACGACGACCAAGTGGCCCGGCTGTGGTTCACGGTGGCCGCGCTGGCCGTCATCGGCCTGGGCGTGCTCGTGATGTTGCGCCAGCACTATGCCTTGCAGCTGCAGGACCGCATTTGCCGGCTCGAAGTGCGCCAGCGGTATTTTGAAGTAAGCGGCCAGCGCTTCGCCACCCTCGAAAAGCAGCTCAGCCTCAAGCAAATCCTGAGCCTGCGCCTGGCCGGCGACGCTGAGCTGCCCGCCCTGGCCCAGGCCGCCGCCACCGAACGGCTTTCGCCCAAAGACATTCAGGCCCGTATTACTGATTTTCAGTTCGACACCATGCGCGTCTGAGCCGTGTAGTTTAGTTGTCAGTTGCTCGTTGTCAGTTGTCAGAATGTTCTGGCAAACCCCACAACAGAACCCTGACAACTGACAACGAGCAACTGACAACTAAAACCTGTTCCATGATTCTCTACAACGTCACCAGCAGCATTGAACCCTCCGTGGCCGAGGAGTGGCTGGACTACATGCGCTCCACCCACATGCCCGAGGTGATGGAAACCGGCTTTTTCATCAAGAGCCAGCTCTGCCGCCTGCTGAACGAGGAAAACGACGGTATCACCTACGCTGCCCAGTACTACTGCCTCAGCGTGGAGCAGCTGGAGCAGTACCAGGAGCTGTGCGCCCCCGCCTTGCGCGCCGACATGGAAAAGCATTTTGCGGGCCGGTACGTGTCGTTTCGCACCGTGCTCGAAGTGGTGGAATAGACTGCGGTGACGCAGCGGCCAGCGGGCACGAAAACGCCGCTTGGGCTGTTGAAATGGCACTGTATGAAAAACATCATCTTCTTCGGCGACAGCCTTACCGCGGGCCACGGCCTGCGCGCCAGCGAAAGTTTCCCCGCCCTGCTGCAGCAGCGCCTCGACGAGCAACACCTTCCGTACAAAGCCTATAACTACGGCGTGAGCGGCGAAACCAGCGCCGGCGGCCGCCAGCGGCTGGCCTCGGTACTGGCCCGCCACCCCGTCGACGTCTTCGTGCTGGCCCTCGGCGCCAACGACGGCATCCGCGGCATTCCGGTGCGCGAAACCACCCAGAACCTGCAGTTCATCATCGACGCCGTGCGGCGGCAGTACCCGCAGGCCCAGCTTGTCCTCGCCGGCCTCGAATTTCCGTTCGACCTCGGCCCGCTGGGCGGCCACCGCCTGGCTCACTACGCCACCGAGTTCAAGGCACTGTTTCGCACGTTAGCGGAGAAAAACAGCCTGCCTTTTGTGCCCTTCCTGCTGCAGGGCGTGCTGGGCCGCCGCGAGCTCAACCTGCCCGACGGCGTGCACCCCAACCCCGCCGGCCAGAAAATCCTGGCCGAAAACGTGTGGCAGGTGCTGGGGCCGCTGCTCAAGCAGCCGGTTTTGTAACCCTACTCGTTCGTCATCCTGAGCGCAGCGAAGGACCTTATCACGTTAGAAAGTTCTGGCGTAATAAGGTCCTTCGCTGCGCTCAGGATGACAGGTGATTTACGGATGTTATTGTTCCTCAAAACCCAAACAGATTTCCCTGCACCGGCTGCGGGATGATGAACGGCGGCGGCACCACTATGCCCGTGAGCAGGCGCATTTTCTCCAGGAAATACTGGGCAAACACCGGGGCGTGGCGCACGTCTTTCTGGTGAATGAAGAAGTAGATGTCGTGCACGCCCTGGGCCACCCAGGCGGCCAGGCGTTCGGCCCAGGCGTCGGCGCGCTGGTAGTCGGTGCTGTGCAGGCCGTGGCCGTTGAAGCGGATGAAGGCCACCGGCGTGGTGAGGCGCATGGGCAGCACGTCGCGCCGGCCGGCCACGTCGGTTATCACCAGCGTTTTGTTGAGGGCCTCGAAGGTGGCAAACACCGCGTCGGCCAGCACGGGGTCCGAGTACCAGCGCGGGTGGCGCAGCTCCACGGCCAGCGGCACCGACTCCGGAAAGTCGAGCAGAAACCGCTCCAGCCGCGGCAGGTGCTCGGGGCCGAAGTGCGGCGGCAGCTGCAGAAACGCCCAGCCCAGGTTCTCCTCCAGCGCCGCAAACGCCCGCTCCATGGGCACCACCAAGTCATCGGCCTGAAACAGTTCCCGCTCGTGGCTGATGCTGCGCGGCAGCTTGGGGCAAAACTTGAAACCGGGGCCCACGGCCTCGCGCCAGCGCCGCACCGTGCCGGCGTCGGGAATGCGGTAGTGCGTGGTATTCAGCTCGATGCTGTTGAACTGCTGGGCGTAGTAGTGCAGGTAATCGGGCTCCTTGATGCCGGCCGGAAAGTAGCTGCCCAGCCACTCCTTGTTGGTCCAGATGGGGCAGCCCACGTGCAAACGAGCGGGCGCGGGCTGCGCAGGACGGGCCCGGGCCAGCACGCGGGCGGTTTCGGGGTGGTCGGGCGGCAGCCGAAAATCAACGTAGCGTAAGTCGGGCAAACGGCCGAAATCCATGGGGCAAAGGTAGGGTTGGCGAGCCGGCGAGCGGGTACTGCTCTTACGAAAAAAGCTGGACTTATGCAACCGGGTTTCGAAGAAGGCAACCCCGCCGATGCCCGAATTTTATACACGCCGCATAATCTAATTTTTGCACTTGCGCAATGGGTTGGCCCGTTTTCGGCAAAATATAGTTTGAGGCAACCTCACGGCTACTTTTCTTACCAACATGAAGATTAATTAAATGCAAGTTTTCTAGCAAAAGGACAATTTTCATCCCAACGCGGTTAGAAGTCGGATTTGGAATTTAGCATTCGCTTGGCGGGGTTGGCCTATGTTTGTTTTGCTCACCATCTGCAAAACGCATGATTTTATTTCGTCCCTCGGTAGTACTCGTCCTTTCCAGTTGCTTCTTCTTTCTGCTGACTTTCCTGGGCGCTCCGGCGCACGCCACCACTGCCCGTGGCACCCGCAAAGCAGCAAGTTCTGCCCCCAGCGCTGCCGGCACCACGGTGTTGCGCGGCCGGGCCTCTTGGTACGCGAGTAGCTTTCAGGGACGACGCACCACCAGCGGGGAGCGCTATAACCGCTACAAATACACCTGCGCCCACAAAACCCTGCCCTTCGGTACCCGCCTGCGGGTCACCAACGTGAAGAACGGCAAGTCGGTGGTGGTGCGCGTGTCCGACCGCGGCCCCTTCCGCCACCAGCGCATTCTGGACCTTTCCGAGATTGCCGCCCGCCCGCTGGGCATCACCGAATGCGGCGCCGCCACCGTAGTGGCCGAAATAGTGGCCGAAACCACCCCCCTGGGCCCCGCCACCACGCCCGAAAACCTGGCCGCCCTCTACGCCGCCGACCCCAACCCCGACGCGGCCTTTACCACTTACTTGGTGCCCGCCGCGGTCGACTCGGCCGCTTCGACCGTGAAGCCGGCCCTGGTGGCCGCTTCGGCAGCGCCCAAGGGCAAGGCCACCGCTCCGACCGAAGCCGTGAATTGCCCGGTGGGTTTCCTCATCCAGGCCGGCTCGTTTGTGGACGCGGCCAACGCCCAAGCGGTGCAGGCCAAGATTAAATCCCTGCTGCCCGAAGTGAGCGTGAGCATTTCGCAAGAGCTGCTCGACGGCCGCCAGCGCAGCCGGGTGCTGGTGGGCAACTTCGGCGAAAAGCCCGAGGCCGAAGCCGTGCGCCAGCAACTGCTGGTGTGGGGCATTGGCGGGCTGGTGCGCGAGGTGGCGCTGCGGTGATTTTAGTTGCTGGTTTTTAGTTGTCAGTTGTTAGGCCTGCTTGTTTGAGAAGCTGGGTTCGGTTGATGGCGACAGGTTTCGTAAAGGCCAATTGGCGACATTGTCGTTAATTGGCCTTTGCTTTTGCTCAATGACCGGACAACTGACAACAAGCAACTGACAACTAATATGATTAAAGCCCTGTTGGCGCTGGCCGCCAGCCTGACCCTGGTGTGGGTGCTGAACACCAAGCACGGCGATTTGCCGCCGTTTGGCAAGCTGCTAAGCCCGTACCGCGGCTTCTGGCAAAACGGCGAGGCCGCCGACGACTTTCCGGCGCAGCAAACGCTGGCGCTACCCGGCCTGCAGGCGCCCGTGACGGTGCGCTACGACGACCACCGCGTGCCGCACATTTTTGCCCAAAACGACCACGACCTCTACTTCGCCCAGGGCTACCTCACGGCCCGCGACCGGCTCTGGCAGATGGATTTCGTGACGCACGTGGCCGCCGGCCGGCTGGCCGAAATCGTGGGCCCGGCCCGGCTCGAAACCGACCGGTTTTTCCGGCGCATGGGCCTGCCCTTTGGCGCGGCCAACTCGCTGAAGGCCATGCAGGCCAACCCCACGACCAAGGTGGTGCTGGACTCCTACTCGGCGGGCGTCAATGCTTACGTCGACCAACTCACACCCAGCACGCTGCCGTTTGAGTACAAGCTGTTGGATTACCAGCCCGAGCCCTGGGAGCCGCTGAAATGCGCCTTGCTGCTCAAGTACATGGCCTGGGACCTGAGCGGCCGCACCGACGACCTGCGCATGAGCAACATCCTGCGCAAGTACGGCCCGGCCGTGACCAAGGACCTGTTTCCGGACTACCCCACGCGCGAAGACCCCATCGTGCCGGTGGGCACGCCGCTGGATTTTAAGCCGTTGGCTGCGCCGCCGGTGCCGCAGTCGTTTGAGGCGGCTTACGCGGCTCAGCAGCTGCGCGACGAGCCGGACCCGGAGCTGGGCTCCAACAACTTTGCGGTGAGCGGCGAAAAGGCGGCCTCCGGCTACCCGCTGCTGGCCAACGACCCCCACCTGCAGCTCAACTTGCCCAGCATCTGGTACCAGGTGCAGCTGAGCGCGCCAGGCGTGAACGTGTACGGCGTCACCATTCCGGGGGCGCCCACGGTCATCATCGGGTTTAACGAGCAGGCGGCCTGGGGCGTAACCAACGTGGCGGCCGACGTGCTCGACTTCTATCAATTGAAATTCAAGGACAACGCCATGCGCGAGTACTGGCACAACGGGCGCTGGAAGCCGGTGCGCCGCGTGGTGGAACATATTAAGGTGCGCGGGCAGCCCGACCGGCTCGATACGGTGCTGTATACCCACCACGGCCCGGTGGTGTACGACAAGCCCGAAAAGCCCTTCCTGAACCAGACGCCCACTGCCCACGCCATGCGCTGGACTGCCCACGACGGGGCCGACGAAATAATGACCCTGTACCGGCTCAACCGCGCCCGCTCCTACGCCGACTACACCGCCGCGCTGGCTTCGTGGGGCTCGCCGGCGCAGAACTTCATTTTTGCCGATAACGAGAAGGACATTGCCATCTGGCCCAACGGCCGCTTTCCGCTGAAGTGGCGCGACCAGGGCAAGTTCATCCTCGACGGCACCGACCCGGCCCACGACTGGCAGGGCTGGATTCCGGCCGCCCAGAACCCCCACGTGAAGAACCCAGCCCGCGGCTTCGTGAGCTCGGCCAACCAGTTTTCGGCCGGCCCCGACTACCCTTATTACCTGAACTGGACCTTTGGCAGCTACGAGCGCGGCCACCGCATCAACGAGCGCCTGGCGGCCATGAGCCGCATCACGCCCGACAGCCTGCGCGCGCTGCAAAACGACGTGCTCGACCTCAATGCCCAACTCATGCTGCCGCGCCTGCTGGCCTTGGTGAGCGAGCCCAATAGTGGCGCCACGCCACCCGCCGCCACCTCACCCGAAGGCCGGGTGCTGGCCGAAATGCGCCGCTGGCGCTACCAATACGCCGCCGATGCCATCGGGCCCAGCGTGTTCAACCTGTGGTACAACGACCTGGTGAAGCGGCTGTGGGAAGACGATTTTCCCAACGACCCCAAGGGCCCGGCCTACCGCTACCCGGCCCGCGACCGCACCAACAACCTGATTCTGCGCGAGCCCAATTCGCCCTGGATAGACAACCGCAACACCGCGGCCAAAGAGACGCTGCCGCAGCTGGCACTGCAAAGCCTGCACTTCGCCACCGACTCGCTCACTCGCAAGTTTGGGCCGCTGTCGGCCAAATGGCGCTGGGCCAGCCAGAAAAGCACCGACATCCTGCATCTGCTCCAGCTCCCCGGCTTCGGGCAGATGGACGTGGACTGCGGCGGCGGCGCGGGCATTGTGAACGCCACCTCGGAGCGCAACGGGCCCTCGTGGCGCATGGTGGTGGCGCTGGGCCCGCAGGTGAAAGCTTACGGCGTGTACCCCGGCGGCCAAAGCGGCAACCCGGGCTCGCCCTATTACAATAGCATGCTGGAAACCTGGCGCGTGGGCCAACTCGATGAGCTGGTGTTTCTGCGCTCGGCCCAGGAAACCAACCCACGCGTGAAAGCCGCCTGGACCCTAAGCACCTCCGCCAGCGCCCAGTAGCGACGGGGCTGTGGCTACCTTTGAATTTGCCCTCTTTCCTCGCCTCATGATGCCCTGCTCACCCGTGTTTCTGCCCCGCATTCTCAGCCTCGCGACGGCTTTTTTCTTTGTTGGAATCGGCTTTGCCACTGCCCAAACGGCGGCGCCCGTGCCCGAGCCGGCTAAACCAGGCAACGGCCAAGAAGTCGTTATCGACGGCAAAGTGTATACCTACGTGGAGCAAATGCCCCAACTGCCCGGCGGCGGCGGCAATCGGGCCATCGTCAACGCCATTCAAGCCAACGTAAAATACCCTGCGGAGGCATTGAAGCATGCGGCGCAAGGCCGCGTGTTCGTGTCTTTCACAATAGGCGAAGACGGCCTGGTGCGCGACAGCAAAATCGTGAAAGGCATCGGCTGGGGCTGCGACGAAGCCGTGCTGGAGGCGGTGAAGCAGCTGCCTCAATTCACGCCCGGCACCCAACAGGGCCGCCCCGTGTCGGTAAGCTTCACGGTGCCCGTCACGTTTCAAATAACCATGCCGCCCCCCGCCAGAAAGTAGAACGTGCAGGGACAAAACCATTCGAACGGGTTTTGCCCTGGTTATACATTTGCGGCATGGATAACCGCGCTGTTTTGCTTCCATTTTGGTTTCATTCCGGGTGTATCTCGTGGACGGCCGGGATGCTCTGCCTGCTGCTTACCGGGCGCCCGCGCCCTGCGGCGGCGCAGTACTACGGCCGCTATGAGCCCGATACGGCCCAGGTATTCAGCTACGTGGAACAGATGCCTGCGCTACCCAGCGGTGGCGGCAACCTAGCCCTGGTAAAAGCCGTGCAGAAACAGCTGCAACTGCCCGCCGAAGTGCGCGAAGGCCGCGTGGAGGGCCGCGTGTTTGTGCGCGTGGTGATTGGGGTGAGCGGCGTGGCCCGGCAAGCCGCCGTGGTGCAGTCGCTGAGCTCTGCCTGCGACGCCGCGGCGCTGGCCGCCGTGCGGCGCATGCCGCGCCTGCTGCCCGGCCGCTACAACGGCCTGCCCGTGGCCACGATGCTCACCGTGCCGGTTATGTTCCTCTCGCCGCGCCACGTATTCGCCGCCAACGAAGTGGCGCAGGCGGCCCGCTTTCCGGGCGGGGAGGCCGCGCTGGAGCAATATGTGCAAAAGAACCTGAGCACGCCCGACGAAGTGCGCCAGCGCGACTTGCAGGGCCGCGTCACGGTGCGCTTCGTGCTGAAGGCCGACGGCCGCGTGGGCGCCGCCGAAGTGATGAGCCCGCTCTGCACCACCTGCGACGAAGAAGCCCTGCGCCTGGTGCGCAGCCAGCCGCGCTGGCAGCCCGCCCTGGGCTACGACGACCTGCCCGTGGCCGTGTACCAGACGCTGAACATCTGGTTTCGGCCCCCGGCCCCGGCAGCGGGCGTGGCGCCGCCCGTGCCCGAAAGCCAAGTATATAGCCAGGTAGAGCAAATGCCCGAGCTGCCCGAGCGCAACGGCCCCGGTGCCCTGCAATCGGCTTTGCAAGAGCTCATCCGCTACCCCGAGCGGGCGGCCAACGGCGAAGGCCAGGTGAGCTTCGTGGTGGAGCCCGACGGCCGCGTGACCCGCCCCGTGATGCTCAAAAGCATCTCCGGTCCCGTAGACGACGCCGTGGTAGCCGCCGCACTGCGCCTGCCGCGCTTCAACCCCGGCCGGCACCGCGGGCAGGATGTGGCGGTGCGGCTGGTGGTGCCCGTAGTGGTCGACATTCGCTAAGCGGGCCAGCCTCCGGGCACAAAAAAAGCGACGCCTTCTCGGGCGCCGCTTTTCGGGGTTCGTTTCCGAACCTATTTCTTGTCTTGGTCTTTGCCGCCCAGCTGACGCTTGCTGTCGCGGTTGCTCACGTCGCGGGCTTCGCCTTCGTGGTCGTCGTCGCTGGTGGCGCGGTTGATGAGCACCACGGCCACCGCGGCCAGCGCCGCAATGCCAACCACCATTTGGGTGGGCGTGAAGCGTTGCGCGGCTTTGCGCAGCAGCACGCCGCCATTTTTCAGCAGGTCGTCCATGTGCTCGTGGTTGCCCTGAAACACGTGGTAGGCACTCTCAAACGTCCGGGCGAGGTCTTCGGGCAGAATTTTTTCGAGTTGTTGTTCGATTTGCGCTTCCATAAAGAAGGGAATGAAGGAGGAGGTGAAAGGAATCGGGGCCCAGGCAGGCCCCGAAAAATCCTCTACGCAAAAGGGCCTGGCGGGGCTACCTTTTCGTGCACTTTCCCACAAAAAACCGACCATAGCGCCGGCCACCCCCTAAAGGCAAGGCCGGCGCTATGGTCGGTTATATTCTGACAGTTACCCTGCTTACTCCACCACCACGATGCGCGAGCCGGTGCGACGGGCTTCGCGCACCTGGCAGTAGTAGGCGCCAGCGGCCAGCCCGCTCAGGTCGAGGGGCAGTTGCTGGGCGCCGCGGGGCAGCTCGCGGTCCACGGCGCGGCGCACTTCGCGGCCCAGCGTGTCGAGCAGCACCACCTGCACGTGGCCGCCGGCGCTGTCGTAGGCCACGGTCGTGCGGCCGTCGCGCGGGGCCGGGTTTGGATACACCGTGAAGTCGGCCACTTCGGCCGGGCCGGCGGTGGCCAGCAGGGCGCCGGGCCGCAGCACCGGCACGTAGGGGAAGCTGCGCCCAAACAGCTGCGTGAGCGTGGCCGGCGTCACCTGGAACCAGTCTTGCAGGATGCTGGTGTACACGCTGCGGAAGTCGAACTGCATGGCCACGTTGTCGTTCACGCCGGCGTTGGCCGGCAGCGTGGGGTTGGGGCCGTGCACCATGGGGTTCACCTTGGTGCCGAACACCAGCAGCGGGGCCGCCGCGCCGTGGTCGGTGCCATTGCCCGAGTTGGACTTGATGCGCCGCCCAAACTCCGAGAACGTGAGGCCCACCACCCGGTCCTGCACCGAATGCCGCCGCAGGTCGTCCTGAAAGGCGTTCACGGCCTCGGCAATCTTGCCCAGCAGCGTGGCGTGGGTGCCGGTGGTGGTGCTGCCCGTGGCGGGCACCTGCAGCGTGTGGGTATCGAAGCCGCCCAGGGTGCACACGTAAATGCGCGTTTGCAGGCCGCCCGATACGAGCTGAGCCACAATTTTGAGCTGGTCGGCCAAGGAGTTCTGGCCAGCGGCGGGGTAGAGTGGCGAGAGCGTCTGGGCGCGCGCCGCTGCGGCCTGAATGGCCGAGGTATACACCTGCGTCTGGCTCACCACCTGCCGGATGAACGTGAGCTCGTGCCCGGCCGGCGTGTTGGGGGCGGCGTCGACGCCACCGCTCAGCAATTGCAGAAACGACGTGGTGCTCGCGATGGCCATGCCCATGTTCACGCTCGGGCCCTGCACGCAGTTGCTCACCACCGAACCGATGCTGATGGCCAGCGGGTCGGGGTTCTGCGCGTTGGGGAAGCCCGTGGGGAAGCCGGGGTATTCGCCGTCGAGGTAGCGACCGGCCCAGCCCGTGGTCAGCGTCACGTTCGAGTCGGAGCCCGACGTCCAGATGTCGGTGGCCCGGAAGTGCGAGAAGTTGGGGTTGGGGTAGCCCACGCTTTGCACCACGCCCACCTGCCCGTTCTGGTAGAGGTTGTGCAGCGCCGCCATGGCCGGGTGAATGCCCGTGGCCGTGGTGAGCGGCAGCACCGACGTCTGGGGCAGGGCAATGTTGCCGCGCGCCGCCATCAGGGCCGGGTACTGGTCCAGCGGAATTATCATGTTCAGGCCATCATTGCCGCCCTGCAGCTGAATGATAACCAACACCTTGTCCGACTGCGTGGTGGCGTTGGTGAGGGCCGCCAGCTGCGGCGAATACCCGTAGGCGCCAATGGGCATGCCGCTCAGCAGGGCGGTGCCGGCCGCAGCAGCGGCCGTGGTCTGTAAAAAGTCGCGACGCTTCATAGAGATAGGCCGGTGGCGTTAAGACAAATGGTATTCGGCCAAGCCCATCAGCGCGCGCAGCATGGCTTGCAGCTTGGTGGTCACGGCGGCTTTTTTGGCGGTGTTGGTGGGCGCGGCCAGGTACTGCTGCCACTCCACGGTCCACTCGAAGTCGGGCAGGCCGGGCAGCAAGGCGTTTTTCAGGAACGTGAGCTGGTTGGCCGTCAGCGGAATGGGCACCATCAGCCGCACAAACTCGGCAATGAGCAGGTTGCAGTCCGAAGCCGTGGCCGCGGGCATGGCCAGCGTGAGCGCCAGCGGGTCAATCACAATCTTGACGCCGTTGCGCGTGTAGCCGTTGCCGATGAGCAGGTCCGTAATCTGGTTGCGGCGCGGCAGCGTCACGGCGTTTATCCACAGCTCGTGGAACTGCGGGGTTTGGTAGTAGGCGGCCCAGCCGGCCACGTTGGGCGGGTCGCCGAGGGTTTGCTGCTGCAGGGCCACCACGCCGTTGAGGTAGTTCCACATGCCGTACTGGGCCACCACGCCGGCGCTGGCCGCCGGAAACGCTATCTGCATCTGCCGGCACAGCCCCACCGTGAAATCGAGCGGGCTTTTGATGAGGCAGCCCATGTTCAGCACGTCGAAGAAATGCTCGGAGCTGAGCAGGGCGCGCAGCACCGGCGCCACCTCGTAGTTGTTCTGAATCAGCAGCGTGGCCAGGGGCTGAATGATGTCGGTTTCCACCTGCGCATCAATCACATAGTACACAAACCAACGGTAGAGCTTGCGCACCAGAAACCGCGCCGTCTCGGCCTGCTGAAATATCAGGTTCACCAAGTCGAGGTATTCGTTGGCGCCGTTAGGCGCGATGCGGGCGTTGCCAAAACAGGACGAGAACACCTTGGTGGTGCCGTCGTGCCGGCTGGCGGTGAAGTAGCTGCCCACCGGCGCGGCCTGGTCGCGCCAGCCGGTGAGGACTTTGGCGGCGGCCTGCACGTCGGCCTCGGTGTAGTTGGTGTAGTTGCCGGGCGCTATCAGCGGGCCCTTGCCCACGGTGAACAGCTCCAGCAACTCGCGGCCGTAGTTTTCGTTGGGCGCGCCGGCGGTGCTCTGGTTGCCGTTGAGGTAGCGCAGCATGGCCGGCGTGACGGTCACGTCCTTGGCCAGCTGCTTCACGTTGCCGAGGGCGTGCTGGCGCAGCAGCCGGCAATACTCGTAGCCCATGCGGGCGTCGTTGATGTCGCCCAGCTCCACCACAAAGTGGTTATGCCAAAAGAGCGTCATCTTCTCGGCCAGCGAGGTGCCCTGGCCCAGCAGCTGGCCCAGCCACCAGTCGCGCAGCGAGGTGCGGCGCACGCCCTCAAAATTCTGGTCAAAAGCCTGTGCCGTCCACGTCTGGCCAATGGGCACGCTCGTGTCGGTGGTCGACACGTTCACGGGAGGGGCCGGCGCGGCGGGCGCCGCGAGCAGGCCGTTGAGCACGGCCGACAAGCTGGAAGCCGCCGCTGCCTGAATTTCGGGGCGCGTCGGGCCGAACAGGGTGCGCCGTAGCAGGTGCGCGGCCTGCTCGTAGCCCCACGGGCCGGCGTAGGGCGCCAGCGTGCTCGTGGCCCGCGACAGGCCCGTGGGCAGCACCTTGTTGGCGTAGCGGCTCACCTTTTCGGGCGGGTCTTGCGCGGCCGTGGCGGCCATAGGCATCGCTGCCGCGGCAGTTGGAGACTTGAGAACGGCGGCGTTTCGTTGGAGGAAAAGTCTACGATTCATAAGCAGGCGCGTGAGTGTGAAGCCCAAAAACTCGTCGGGTCCCGTGGTGATTCAACAGCTTTTTCTTATCACCCAATGGTTTAGCATAGACCTGCGAGCGTGGCGCGGGTTTAACTACAATATCTACTTTCTTTGATTAAGCTGCAACGCCTGCTCCGCCAACGGTGCCAATCACTCGGCCAACGGACAAAAAAAGCGCCCGGCCGTGGGGGCCGGGCGCATTGCCTTGCAATTCGGTTAGCAAAGGTTAGTTGTCGGTGGCTTCGGCAGCGGCGCGCACGCGGCCGGCAGCGTAAAAATTGCGGTGGTAATACGGCTGGTTCAGCGAACTCACCATCACGCCGCCGTTGGTGGCTGAGTGGGCAAATTTGCCGTCTTTCAGGTAGATGCCTACGTGGTAAATCGGGCCTTTGCCCCGGCGGAAAAACACCAAGTCGCCGGTTTCCATCTCGGCCTTGGCCACCCGCTTGGTGGTGCTGAACATGGCGCGCGACGAGTGCACCAAGTTAATGCCGTACACCTCCCGGAACACGCGCGTCACGAAGCCGGAGCAGTCGGTGCCTTTGCGCGAGTTGCTGCCATACGAATAGGGCGTCCCAATCCAGTCGGTCACGGTGCGGAGCAGGTCCTTGTTCTCGTCGAACGCCAGGCGCAGGCCCAGGGTTTGGGCATAGTAGTGGTAGGCCAGCGAGTCGCGCGAGGCGGCCAGTTCGGCGGCGGTGGGCGCGGCGGGCTTTTCTACGGGCGTATTGGCGGGCGTGCCGGCGGGTTTAATGGGCTCACTCATCGTCAGGGCCGGAAGCAGCGATGCTTCGGCTACGACCGGTGCCGCGGTGGCACGAGCCGTGGCCGAAGCATCGGGAGCACGTTCGAAGAAGAAAGAGAGGGCCAGGGAGCCAGCGGCGAGGCAATACAGAATGCTATGTTTCATTGTCCGTCGTTAGGGGTTGGGAGCACAAATCCGGGTTTCTGCAAAGGCGCAAAAAGAGCCGGGCT
The DNA here is from genome assembly GCF_016427455.1 of Hymenobacter miniatus. NCBI lineage: Bacteria > Pseudomonadati > Bacteroidota > Cytophagia > Cytophagales > Hymenobacteraceae > Hymenobacter > Hymenobacter miniatus. The sequence continues at coordinate 218,087 of NZ_JAELXR010000001.1, read as the reverse complement.
AGTAGTTTTCTTAGGCGATAGGCGAAGCCGTGTTGGGCCGGATGAAAAGAAGTGAAAAGGCAGTCGGAACGGGAAAATTATATTCCCTTTGGAAATGGTCGTTGGGTAAAGCTAACCTAAACTTTTGATAAGCTCAGCACTTTTTGTGAATAAAATTCAATTTTTCTTTATTAAATCAAATTTATTAGCCGAATAATATTCTTTACCTCTGCAACCATGCCCTTTCCTTTACCGTAATAGCGCGGCTTCACTATTTCGCTATCTTGCTTTATGCAAAATCTTCGGACCTGGCCCCGCTCTCCCCTCGCCCGCATTGCCCGTCTGGTGTTGCGCGCCCCTCGCGTGGCCATGGTGGTGGGCCAAACGGTGCACCTGAGCGGCGCCACCCGCGAGGAGTTTCTGGCCGACGCCGAATGGGTGGCCCACGAAGCCGTGCACCTGCGCCAATACCGGGAACACGGCTTGGTGCGCTTCCTCTGGAAATACCTCGTGGAATCGGCGCGGGTGGGCTACTTCCACAACAAGTACGAGGTAGAAGCCCGCGAAGAAGCCCGCCGCGTGGTGCTGGCCGACCCCGCCCACGTGCTGCGGCCATTGCCCCGGCACGCCACCCGGCCCTAGCCGTCGGTGGGCACCGCGCGGGCCCGTAGACGCGGGCTTGGCTGGCCAAAAGATTGAGTGCTAACGCAACTTATCCCGGAGGACTTACGAATAAAAGCCCCCGTAGCCCTCCGGGTGCGGTTAGCTTTTCCTTTCCATTTCCACCTCCACATTTCCTTCCTTTCACCATGGATAACCAACCCAATCAACCGGGCTCGCCGATGGCGGGCGACGACGTGCGCAACCAGAACGCCGGCAACAGCACCGGCAGCACCGGCCTCGGCAACGACGCCACCGCGGGCGCCAATAGCCGCAAAACGACCACTAGCCGCAGCAACCCCAGCGCCCAGAACAGTTCGGCTACTCCCAACGCATCGGGCCAAACCTCGGCCAACGCCGGCGCCGAGCGCCAGGGCGAGGGCCAGCAGACCAACGGCGAGCAAAACAACCTGCTCGACACGGCCATGGAAAGCGGCAAAAAATGGATTCAGGATTCGGGCGTGCTCGACAGCGTGAACCAGCTGCCCCAGGGCGTGAAAGACTGGGGCTCGCGGGCACTGTCGCGCGTGGGCGAGCTCAGCACCACCCAAAAAGTAGTGGGCGGCGCCATTCTGGCCGCGGGCCTGGGCTGGCTGGCCCTGCGCAAAGGCAAGTCGTCTGACTCCTCTTCGTCTTCTTACAACTACGGCCGCCAAAGCAGCGGCAGCTACGGCCGCCGCAGCTACGGCTACCAGGCCCCCGACGCGTCCACGAGCCGCCGCTCGGCCTCGGGTACCAGCAGCCGCCAGGACAGCGGCTCGCCCTACGGCAACAGCGGCAGCCGCTACGGTGGCAGCGGCTCTGGCTACGCCAGCGGCAGCCGCTATGACAACAGTTCGTCGGCCGGTTCCGGCCGCAGCAGCGCCAGCGGCAACACCGGCATCTTAGGTGGTAGCCGTTCGGACAGCGGCTCGAACTTCGGCTCGTCGTCTTCCGCTTCTGGCGGCGACTACGGCTCCCGCACCTCGGAAAGCAGCCGCACCGACGACAACTTCCGCAGCATCGAGTAAGCTGCTCGTTTGCTGAGTAACCAAAAAGCCCCGCTTCGATACGAAGCGGGGCTTTTTCATTGTACCGAATGCACGTCGGCCACTCGGCTTAGATGTTCATGGCCGACTCGCGGCGGCGCATCTTGCCGGCCGGGATACCGAACATCATCTTGAAGCGGCGGCAGAAATAGGCCGTGTCTTTGTAGCCCACTTCCTTGCCGATGTCGCGGATGCTTTTCTTGGTGGTGCGCAGCAGAAACACGGCGCGCTCCATGCGCTGGTACTCGATGTAGTCCTGCGGATTGATGTTGGTCAGCATTTTGAAGTACTGGCCCACGTAGTCCTCGCTCACGTTGGCCACGCCGCTCAGCACTTTGTTCGAGAGGTCGCCGCCCAGGTTCTCCTTGATGTAGTTGAACAGGTCAATCAGACGCGGGTCCTTGAAGTAGGTGCTGTTGGTGGCCAGTTGCTCCACAAACATGTTGTTGCGCAGCACGTAGCGCACCACTTCCACCACAATGTTCTCGGTGTAGATGTTGATGAGGCGTTCGCGGCCGGGCAGGTCCTGAATGCTCTCCTCGACCACCTTAATCACGAGGTTGGCCAGCTTGGGCTGCCCCGAGATGAGGAAGGCCGGCACGTCGAGCGAGGCGAAGAAGTTAACCGAATCAAACACCTTGGCCTCGAAGCTCACGAAGCTGTGGCTTTCGTCGGCTTCGCCGATGAGGTCGAGGTTGTCGTTAGAATGAAAGAACTTGTCCTTATTAGTGATGAGGTCGTCGTTGGTGATGACGCGGCCTTTGGGGTCTTGGCCGTAGCTTACGCGGGTGGGACGGCCGCCGGGAATGAACAGCATTTCACCCTCCTCCACTACCATCTCTTCTTCGCCAAACGTGATGTGGCCTTTGTGCAGCAGGATGAGGTTATTGCCGACGTCGTAGGAATTGCGCACGGTGAAGGGCTGGTGCAACACCAGGTTCTTCGCTTTGATATAGCGCACGCCCAACGATTCGATGACTTTATTGTAATCTTCCATAATTCAAGGTGCCAAAGCGGCGGATTTAGGGAGCGGCTGGGCCGGATATGCGGCTACCGCAGTGCAAGATAACACCTTGAAATTCACAAAAACTAAAAACCCAGCCAAAAAGTGGCTGGGTTTTGTGCAATGAATCTGAATTTTAGGCAATTCGCGGTTTACTTGAGGATATCCCGCGAAATCACAATTTTCTGAATTTCAGAAGTGCCCTCGTAAATCTGGGTAATCTTGGCGTCGCGCATGAGGCGCTCCACGTGGTACTCCTTCACAAACCCGTAGCCGCCGTGAATCTGGACGGCTTCCACGGCCGCGTCCATCGCCACTTTCGAGGCGAAGAGCTTGGCCATGGCGCCCGACTTGCCGTAGTCCTGGCCGGCGTCTTTGTCGGCGGCGGCTTGCAGGCAGAGCAGGCGGGCGGCGTCCACGTTGGTGGCCATGTCGGCGAGCTTGAACTGGATGGCCTGGTGCTGCGAAATGGGCACGCCGAAAGCTTTGCGCTCCTTGGCGTACTTCAGGCTCAGTTCCAGCGAGCCCGAGGCAATGCCCAGGGCCTGCGCCGCAATGCCGATGCGGCCGCCGGCCAGCACCTGCATGGCGAACTTGAAGCCAAAGCCGTCGTCGCCGATGCGGTTTTCCTTGGGCACTTTCACGTCGGTGAACATCAGCGAGCAGGTGTCGGAGCCGCGGATGCCGAGCTTGTTCTCTTTCGGGCCCTGCACGAAGCCGGGCATGTCCTTATCGACGATGAGGACGTTGATGCCGCGCGACTTCAGCTCGGGGTTGGTTTGGGCGATGACGAGGTAGACCGAGGCGGTGGTGCCGTTGGTAATCCAGTTTTTGGTGCCGTTCAGCAGGTAGTGGTCGCCTTTGTCTTCGGCGGTGGTGCGCTGGCTGGTGGCGTCGGAACCGGCTTCGGGTTCCGAGAGGGCAAAGGCGCCGATGATTTCGCCCGAGCACAGGCGGGGCAGGTACTTGCGCTTCTGCTCTTCGGTGCCGTATTTCTCCAGGCCCCAGCACACCAGCGAGTTGTTTACGCTCATGATGACCGAGCAGGAGGCGTCGACCTTCGAGATTTCTTCCATGGCCAGCACGTAGCTCACGGTGTCGAGGCCGGAGCCGCCGTATTCGGGGCTCACCATCATGCCCATAAAGCCCAGCTCACCCATCTTCTTCACCTGCTCGGCGGGGAATTTCTGGTGCTCGTCGCGTTCGATAACGCCGGCCCACAGCTCGCTCTGGGCAAAGTCCCGGGCGGCGTCGCGCACGGCGAGCTGCTCTTCGGATAGTTGGTAAATGTTAGAGGACGTGGCGGTTTGCATGGGCGTGGTGGGAATGATTATTTATTGACACAAAAGTACGACCCTAACGGGCGTTAGGCAAGGCAGGCCGTCCCGTCGGACCGCCTTGCCTATGACAACCGCCGCAGGCCAAAAGATTCTCCCGCAACGCGGCATTTTCAGTATAAACCACTAAGGCTCGGGAGCAACTTTTCTGCCGCACTTTTGCCGTTTCATGTCCCTCCGCCTGCTCAGTCGCGTTGCCCTGGCCCTGCTTTTTGTAGCAGCCGGCGTCTGGCATTTTGCGCATCCGGCCACGTATTTAGCTATTATGCCGCCGCAACTGCCGCAGCCCTTGGCGCTGGTGTACGCCAGCGGCATTTTTGAGGTGCTGGGTGGGCTAGGGTTGCTGTTGAGGCCCACAAGAAAGCTGGCCGGCTGGGGGCTGTTGGCGCTGCTCGTAGCGGTGTATCCGGCCAATATGTACATGGCCCTCATTCACGAGAAGCTCGGCATTCCCGGCTGGGTGGCCTGGGGCCGGCTGCCGTTGCAGCTGCCGCTGCTGTGGTGGGTGTGGCGGACCATGCGATAAGCAAGCGCGCAGTAGCTTGCGCCCGTTTTCTACCAACCAATTTTTATGACAAGCAAACTTTTGCTGACAGGCCTGCTGCTGGGCAGTTCGGCCTGGGCCTGCGCCCAAACCACCTCTCAACCGGCCGCGTCAGACCTCACCCCCGACCAGGCCGCCCGCTACACCGCCGCTCACGACTCGCTGATGCGCCGGGTGACCAACGTTCGCAGAGACGCCGAAAGCCGCATGGGCTTTTTTAAGTCTTCGCAGGGTTCGCTCGGCAGTGCCCACCGCCGCGTGCAGGCCTACGCCAAGGCCAAGGGAGTGTCGTCGTTTTATTCCGGCGTGAACACCCCATCCGGGGCCGGCATCGTTAAAATTCAAACCATCAAGCGGCGCTTCGGCGTGGAGCTGGAAAAGGTGGTATTCTACGACACAAAGGGCCGCCAAACCCTGATTGAACGCCGCGAAAACCACGTACTCACGCGCCTGGAGCTGCGCGAATACCCGCAGGACCTCGGCCTGCCCAACTCGCGGTGGCTGTTCGTGCGCGGCGACTATTTGATGCACATGGCCCAGCCCACGCTGGCCCTGGCCACCAAGAAGACGTTCTACTATTTCCGGGCCCTGCCTACGGCCGACTAGCCGCCGGCCCCGGGCTACTCCCAGCGCACGTCGAGCAGGCGCAGTTGCACGCTGCGCTGGCCGCGGTACTCGTTCAGCTCCACCGTGTAGCAGGCGCTGAAGGGCTGGCCCTGCTCAATTTGGGGCAGGTAGTCGGCCAGGCCAAATCCGATGGCGTCGACGGCCGGGCCCTGGGCATCGGCCGAAGCCAGGCGCAGCTTGAGGTGGCCCTGGCCCACCACGCGGGCGCTGTGCGGCACGGCCACGAGGCGCTGCGAGGCGAACACCGGGTTGGGATTGCCGGGACCGAAGGGCTCCATGCGCCGCAGCTCGGCGAAGAATTCTTCGTTGATGCGGCCAATGGGCAACACGGCCGCCACTTCCACCGGCCGCACCAAGTGCTCGGTGGTGAGGGTGCCGGCCACCACTTCCTCGAAGCGGCGCTGGAAGGCAGGCACGTTTTCGACCTTTAGCGTAAGACCGGCGGCGGCGCGGTGCCCGCCAAACTGGTCGAGCAGCGGCGCGCAGGCTTCCAAGGCCTCGTGCACGTCGAACCCGGCCACGGAACGGGCCGAGCCGGTGGCTTTGCCGTCGCGCTGCGTCAGGATGACGGTGGGGCGGTAATACTGGTCCAGGCAGCGCGAGGCCACGATGCCAAGCACGCCCTGGTGCCAGTCGGCCTTGTAAAGCACGGTGGCGTGAGCATTTTGCAGCGTAGGGCTGCCCGCAATCATGTCCAGCGCCTCCTGGGTGGTGTGCTGGTCGGAGCCGCGGCGCTGCTGGTTCATTTGGTCCACCACTTCGGCGGTGTAACGGGCTTCCTGCTGGTCGGGGGCCAGGAGCATGGCCACGGCGCGGCGGGCGTCGCCCATGCGGCCGGCGGCGTTGATGCGCGGCGCGAAGCCGAAAATCAGGCTGCTGATGCCCAGCGGGCCCTCGCGCAGGGTGGCCAGCTCGCGCAGGGCCGCCAAGCCGGGCCGCAGCAAGTGGGCGTCTTCATTAAACCGGCGCAGCCCGTGGGCGGCCAGAATGCGGTTTTCGCCGGTGATGGGCACGATGTCGGCCGCAATGCTCACCGTCACAAGGTCAAGCAGGTCGTGCAACGGCTCCTGCGACAGCCCGAGGTGCTCCCCGAAAGCCTGCATCAGTTTGAAGCCCACGCCGCAACCGGAAAGCTCTTTGTACGGATACTCGCAGTCGGCACGCTTGGGGTCGAGCACGGCCACGGCGGCGGGTAGTTCCTCGCCGGGCAGGTGGTGGTCGCAGATAATGAAATCGACGCCGCGGCTGCTGGCGTAGGCCACCTGCTCCACGGCCTTGATGCCACAGTCGAGCGCCACAATGAGGGCAAAGCCGTTATCGGCCGCAAAATCGACGGCTTTCTGCGAGATGCCGTAGCCTTCGGTGTAGCGGTCAGGGATGTAGTCGCGCAGGCGCTCGGCGCCGAACAAGGGCGTGAGGTAGCTCATCACCGTGGCCACGGAGGTAATGCCGTCCACGTCGTAGTCGCCCAGCACCAGCACTTTCTCGCCTTCGCGGTGAGCGCGGGCAAGGCGGTCCACGGCGCGGTCCATGTCGCGCATCAGCAGCGGGTTGGGCAGCTGGCGCAGGTCGGGGTGGAAGAAGGCCGCGGCGGCGGCGGGCGTGGCGATGCCGCGCTGCACCAGCAGGGCGGCTATCTCAGGGGCAATGAAGAGGGCCTGCGTCAGCTTATGCGCCAATGCAGGGTCGGTTTCGGGGATATAATTCCAGCGCTTACCAGCGGATATGGGCATCGGATACTTCGTCAAAATGACTGCAAAAGTACGACCAAACCGGGCCCGCAGCGGCGCGGCGTACCTTTGCCCGGCGCCTCCCCCATTGCCGCAGACCATGAGCAAACTACCAGAATTTTACCGCAAATACCGCCAGTACATCGGCACCGATGTGCTGATGTATGGCACGTTTATTTTGGTGCTTGCGCTGATGTTCGTGTTTTTTGGGTAGTAGCTCAAGCGGTGCTTGGGGCGTTACACCCCGTCGCCGCGCAGCTTGCGGAAGCGCTTGCGGGCTTCGGCCACGTAAATGCTGCCGGGGTATTTCACTATCACCTGGTTGTACAGCTCCTGGGCTTTGCCTTTGTCCTTGAGGTCTTCTTCCTGAATGCGGGCCATGAGAAAGAGGGCGTCGTCGCTCAGCACGTCATATTTCACGTTGTTGGTGATGCGCTCGAGCGTGGCGATGGCGCCGGGGAAGTCGCCGGTGCGGCGCTGCAGCTGGGCCTTGAGGTAGTACGTGTCGTCGGACAGCGAATGGCCGGGGAACTTCTCCAGCAGGGCGTCAAGCCCGGCAATGGCTTCTTTTATCTTGTTCTGAAACACCAGCTGCTCCACGGCCGCGTAGGCCTTGAGGCCCAGGCCCAGCGTGTCTTCCACGGTGTTGTCCTGAATCAGCAGCGAGAGTTGCATGGCGTCGTTGGCAATCTCGCGGGTCGTGGCTTCTTTGAGGATGTCGAGGTGGCTTTGCGCCAGCTTGAAATCGCCGGCGTAGTAGCTCAGGCGGGCGTTGCGCAGCTTGGCTTCGTAGCCCAAGGGCGAGTCTTTGTGCGACTTTTCCACCTGCGAGTACAGCAGCGTGGCCTCCCAGGGCTCCCCTTTCAGCAGGTACAGGTCGCCCTGCGTGATTTTGGCCTCGTCCACCACGTCGTCGCTGGCCCGCGGCATGTCGATGACTTCCTGCAGCAAGGTCATGGCCTTGGGCCGGTCGTTGAGCTGGAAGGCATACAGGTTGGCCAGGTTGCGCAGCACGGGGGCCGTGTCGGGGGTGCGGCCCAGCTCGGTCAGTAGCTGCTCGTATTCCGTGACCAGGGCGCGCACTTTGGCCACGTCGACGGGGTAAGTGGTGCTTACCTGCGCTTCGCGCGCTTGCAGCAGGCGCTGGCGGGCAAAATTGCCGTAAGGGCCGTTGCGGTATTCCTTCGCCACGTAAGCGTAGCCGTCGATGGCGCTTTCGTAGTCCTTGTTTTGCTGCGCAATGGCGGCCAGTTCAATCACGCGGCGACCTTCGCCTTTGCTGCGCCGGTCGAGGGCCCGGGCCTGCACCAGCGCCCCGCTAAAATCTTTGCGCTGCACCTGCAGCCAAAGCAGCAGCTCGCTGTAGGCCGCCTGGTCGGGGTGCTCCTGCGTGGCGGTCAGTAGGAGCTTTTCGAGGGCATCAAAGTCCTTGTCTTCGCGCAGGGCATTCTGCAGCATGTTGCGCACAAAGGGCAACTGCTTCTCATCCTGTGCCACCAAGTGCAGGGTTTCGGCCAGCACCTGGGGCTGGTTCTGGGTTTGGGTGTAGAGCTGGATGAGCTGCGGAGCGTACTCCGTGTCGTTTTTGGCCAGGGCGCGGCCGCGCAGGTAGGTGCGCTCGGTCCATTCGGGCAGTTCGCGCCGGGCAAACTCGGTGGCTACGGGCACTACCTGCGCGGTGCTGAGCTGGGCCAGCACCTTTTGCCACTGCTTGTCGGCCGCGGATTTATCGCTGGCAGCCGCGTATACGCCCCCCAGGGCCACGCCATACGTGGCGTCCTCTGGGTGCAGCTTCGCGGCTTTCTTGGCCACTTTTTCGGCGTCTTTATAACGTTTCAGGGCCTGCAGCGAATTCAGATACACCGGAAACACGGCCAGGCTGGCCTGCTCTTCGGCCGAAAGCTTCTCAAACAGAAACACCGCCTTCTCGTGCTCGCCGCGGCGGGCGTAGTCCTGCGCCAGCGCGGTGCTGCTCACCGGGCCCCAAGTTTTGGTGGGCTGCGCCTGCGCCGGCAGCGCCAACAGCAGGGAAGCAGCAAGGAGGAAGGAATGCGAACGCATAAAATGTATTACGAAGGATTCGGTGGCCGAGGGCTTGGCGCTGAACGCAAACGTTGGGCGCCAGCGCGTTCGTTCAATGCCTACCCAGGCGTGACCCGGCGATTTGCGGCGCCGCGGGCAATGACGCCGAAAAACGAAAAAGGGCCGCACCCGAAGGTACGGCCCTTTTTAAGCCAGCGGTTGGGCGCCTTAGAAAAACTTGGCGCGGTTGTCTTTCACGTTGGCGTGGGCCTTGATGGCCTCGTAAATCTTGCCGTCCTGCTGCTGGGCGCGTTGCTGGGCCAGCTGCTGCTGCACGGCTTTCAGGTCGGCGGGCGCCGGGGCGGTGGTCACGGTCTGGGGCTCTACCACCAGCACGCCCTGCTCGCCTTGGATGGGGGCCGACTTCTGGCCGGTTTTTAGGCCGAAGGCCTTGCCCACGGCCAGGGGCTCGAAGCCCACGTTGGTGAGGCTGCCCTGGCCGAGCACCACGTTGTCGGCGGTGCCTACTTGTGCGGTGGGGCCGTATTTGGCGGCCATTTCCTCCAGCGTGCCGGCGGTGGGCAGCTTGGCCATGATTTGCTTGGCCTTCTCTTCGTTGCGCACCAGGGCGGTGAGCTCGGGACGCAGGCTCTCCACGGTGGCGGTGCCTTTGGCGCGCTCATCGGTGAGGACCGCAATGACGTACTGGTCGCCCATTTCGTACACTTCCGACACGTCGCCTACGTTGGTTTTGGCACCGTTCGGGTTGAAGCCGAAGGCCCAGCGCACCATCTCGCGGGCGTTCTGCAGGCTGTTCACGGTGCGGGCCGAAGCGTCGATGTTTTTGGCTTCCTGCTTCACCAAGGTCTTGTCTTTGGTGGTCAGGGCGCGGAAGCTGGCCAGGTCCGTGGCCTGGCCTTTCAGGGCCTGGGCGCGGGCGTAGGCAGCGTCGCGGGTGGCATCGCTTGGGGCAATGGTCTTCTTCACTTCGGCCACCTGATAGGTTTGCTTGGTGGGCACGGCCGTGATTTTGATGACGTGGTAGCCAAACGAGGTTTCCACCACGTTGGGCAACAGGCCGGGGCTGGTGGCGCCGAAAATGGCTTTCTCGAACTCGGGCACCATGCGGCCCTGGCCGAACCAGCCGAGGTCGCCGCCCTGGTCTTTGGTGCCGTCGGTGCCGAACTGACGGGCCATGGCCGCAAAGTCGGCGCCGCCTTTGATTTTGTTCAGGATGTCCTGGGCCTTGGCCTTCGCGGCGGCTTTGGCTTCGGGCGTGGTGCCTTCGGGCTTGATGAGGATGTGGCTGGCACGGGCGGCAGCGTCTTTGCCGGTGCTCACGCCCGTCACTTTGTACAGCGAGTACGTGCCGGCTTCGGCATAAGGGCCATACACTTTGCCAGTGGAGAGGGGCAATTGCTTGCGCAGCTGCTCGGGCAGGTCGGCGGGGCTACGGAAGGCCTTGTTGTAGGGCTGCTCCGAGTTCTGCATCACAAACAGCGAGTCGACCGGGGCCGAGGCAAACTGCGTGGTCAGCTCCGCAATTTGGCTCTTCACGGTTGCGCTGTCTTCCTTCGAGGCCACCACCGGAATGGTGATGTATTCCACCGAGCGGCCTTCTTCTACTTTGTACTTGCTCTTGTTCTTGTCGAGGTAGGCCTGCAGCTGCTCGTCGGTCACCTTCACGGCCGAGTCCGAGATGGTGGCGTAGGGCACAAACAGGTACTTCACCACCGCCTTGGTGTTCTGGTTCATCCCGAAGCGCTTGGCTTCGGCCGAGGTCACGTACACCGAGTTTTTCAGCAGGGCATTGTACTTGTTGGCCAGGCGCTCAGCGGGCAGGTTGGCTTCGAAGTTGCGCCAGGCGGCCTGGTTTTCGGGGGGCAGCTTGTCGAGGTTCTGCAGGTACTGGATGAGGCGGGCTTTGTCGAACTGACCGGTTTTCTGGTCGGTGAAAGCCTGCTTGATGCCGGGGTTCACGTTGTCGCCCTGCACCATGTCCCACAGTTCGTCGTCGCTCACGGTCAGGCCCAGCTTTTCCCACTCCGGCTGAAAGGCCAGGCGGTAGATGGTCTGGTTCCAGGCTTGGTCGCGCAGGTAGCCGAGGGCCTGCTCGTCGGGCTGGCGCTGCTGCTGGGCCGCAAAGGCTTGCTTGGCTTGCTCCAGAGAGGCATTGTATTCTTCCAGCTCCACCTTTTGGCCGGCCACTTCGCCTACCACGGTGTCGTTGCGGTTAAACAGGCGGTTTTTACCGCCCACCAGGTCGCCGCCCACAATGAAGAGCAGCATGCCGATGGCCACAAGGCCCACCGCTACGCCTGATTTTTCCCGAATCGTGTTAATTAAAGCCATTTACTTGTCAAAAAATTCAGCGTCTGTATTGGTCAAAAGAGGCGCAAAATAACCAGAATTTGGCCGGGAATCAAAGTTTTGCCGGATTTAAAGTCCCAAACTAGCCCGCTAAAACCCACCTCGTTAGCCGTGGTTAGCCGGGGCATGCGCGTTGTGGCGAACCCGGCGGCGCCGGCTTAGCGGCGCTTTTTGATTGATTTCGCTGGGGTTTTGGCGCGGTTTTGCCGGGCCAGCTTGGCTTCCTGCTCGGCTATTTTGGCGGCCACCCGCTCCTGCTGCCGCCAGTACAACAAGGGCATCCAGCACAGCATCGAGACCATGAAAATCCAATAGTTGCGGCCCAGGTCGTTGTAGTAAATGGTCTGGTAAATGCCAATGACCAGCGCCACCACGCCCACGGCGAATAGGACGGTGCGCAGCAGGGATTTATCGAATTTCATAAGCAGCAATGCCGGCCGGGCGCGTTAGAGGCCCGCGCCCACCTTGTCGATGATGCCCGTGGGGTTGTAGATGCGGTAGGGGTTCAGGTCCTGCTTGGCCCAAAGGCCGTGTCCAGACAAGATTTCCGTGGGCGTTTCTACCCGCACAGCCATGGCCGAGTCGGTGTAGATAATTTGTTTGTTCTTGTCGAAAAACAGCTCTTCGGTGTCCATGCGCTGGGCCTTGGGCACGTTCACCACCTGCACCGCGCCGCGCATGGTGTAGAGGTTTTTGGCCTTGTCGTACTTGCCGTACTTGGCCGTCAGGGTGTTCACGACGGTCTTCTTCCCGTCGGGTGAGTAGAAGGTTACCTTCACCCCCTTGGGCCACACGAAGTCGCTGTTTTCAAACTGCTGCTGCAGCGGCGCCGTGAGTTGAAACTTCAGCTTGGCCGAGTCGCTGATGAGTTCCACCACGTTGGTGGTTTCCATCAGCGGGCCGGTGTACACCAGCGTGGGGCCGGTCACCTTCTGCTTGTCGCAGCTGGTCAGGGCCAGCACCGTCAGCACTAGGCCCGCCGCACTCCTCCACCCTTGCTGCTTGTTTGTGCGCACGTCGTTTGGCTGTGGTGAGGGCGAAATTTATTGCAGACGGCGCTTGATGAACCAGCGGTTGTTCAGCGTAATGCCCAGCTGCCCGCGGATGTAGTTTTCCTGCACGTTGCTGGTGCCCAGCGACGCGTTCAGCACGTCGGTGTTGCCGCGCACGCCGTAGGTGAAGCCCAGGCTGATGGTGGTCGACTCCAGGGCCGAGGCCGTGGGCAGCGGGAAGCCAAAACCCCAACTCACCGACCGGTCGTAGAGCGTCTTGCCATTTACTTGGTACGGCATCTGGCCCAGGCTGATGCCGGCGCGGTACGACACGCGCTGGAAGTAATGCTCTACCGAGCCGGGGTCCGGGGTAATTTCCCCGCCCAGGCCCACGCGCAGCGTGTTGCTCAGGGCCGGGCCCGTGCCGTTGAAGTTGCTGAACTTCGACCACTGCTGCTGCGCGGCGTCGAGGTTGAGGCTCCAGTTTTTCTCGTTGTCGAAGCTGACGCCCACCTGCGCCAGAGCCGGCACATAGGAACTACCACGGCCGTCGCTGATGGTGGTAGGCGCGCTATTGAGGGTGCCATCGGCGTTTTCGCGCTCCTGGGTGTTGGTTTGCTGGCCGTTGAGGTTGTGCGCGAAGCTGTACACCCCGGCTAGGTTCACGCTCAGGTCTTTGGCGATGCTTTTGCGGTAGTGCCCGCCAGCCCGGAAGGCGAAGTCCGAGTACCGCGTGTGCTGCCGTTCCACCACCTTCACCGAGCTGATGCTGTTGTCAGTCGTCGACACGGTGGTAGCGGTGGTTTCGTCAATCACCCCGAACACGTACGACGCCGTGAAGCCCAGCGTCAGGCCCTTGGCCACGCGGAACCCCTGGCCCAGGTAGGCCTCCGAAATACCGCCTTCGCCCCTGTATTGCTTCAGCGACTGCGCGGGCTGGCTGGTGGGGGTGTTCACCACCGCCTGCAGGATGTTCGATTCGTAGTCGACGGCGCTCAGGGGCTTGAGGCCCACGGCGGCGGCCCACTTCGAGCTCAGCGGCACCGACAAGGCCAGGTAGCCCAGCGTGCCGCTGCCGCTGCGGTTGGAAGCCGTGGCGTTTTTCACCGTTTTGTACTGCCCGTTGAAGCCCGCTTCAAACGTGGTGCGGTTGGTGTAATACAGCAACGCCGGGTTCAGCTCATTCACATTCACTGCGTTGGGCGCAGCCAGGCCCACACCGCCCATGCCCATCTGGCGCACGCCGCCGGTATTGGCGTTGAACTCGCCCAAGCCAATGCGCGAATACGGCGAGTTGCCGAGGCCCTGCGCTTGCGCGCCACCGGCCAGCAACACCATCGACCCCACCAGCACCAGGCCCAACCCCGTGCGCCCCATCTCTTTATTTGACAACATGATAAGCTAAAATCCGATTTAGGCCGAGCAGCACCAGCTCAGGCACCACAAAGATACGAGCCGGGAGGCGGGCCGACAGAAAAGCGGCGTCGCCCCCCGTAAGCAGCACGCCGAGGCGCGGGTAGCGCTGCTGGTACTGCGCCAGCAGGCCCGTGATTTCGGCCACGGCCCCGTTTACCACGCCGCTCAGCAGGCTCCCGCTAGTGGAGTCGCCCACCAGCGGAATCGTTGCATCGAGGACCGGCAGTTCCAGCAGCGGCAACCTCCCGGTGAAGCTGTGCAGCGCCCGCAGCCGCATGCCCAGCCCCGGCGCAATGCTGCCGCCGTGATAGGTGCCGTCGGCCGTCACGAGGTCGAGCTTCAAGGCCGTGCCTGCGTCGATGATGAGCGTGTCCTGTCCCGGCCGCAAGCCGGCCGCGCCCACGGCGCCTGCCAGCCGGTCGGCGCCCAGGGTATGCGGCGTGGCGTAGGCATTGCGCAGGGGCATGGGCGTAATGCCCGGGCTAAACGCCAGGATTTCGCCCGGCACCAAGTCCTGCAGTTCTTCCACGGCCAGCACAGCGGCCTCGGCCACCGAGGCCACGATGAGGCGCTGGGGCGCCCAGCGCTTCACCAGCGCGCGCACCTCGGCCGCCGTGAGGCCCGCCGCCATTTCGCGCAGCGCCGGGCCATCGAAACAGCCGGCTTTCACCGCCGTGTTGCCAATGTCGAGGGCAAGGGTGTGCATGTTTTTGCAGCTGTTAAAAGAAAAACGTCATGCTGCGCGTGTCGAAGCATTTCTACCGCGCAACTACTCCTTGCGTGAGGTTAAGATGCTTCGACACGCGCAGCATGACGTTCCCATTTTCTTTTGCGTCATCCAGACCCTACAGGAAATACTTCAAACGAATTACCTCTTGCTCGCTCAGGAAACGCCATTTCCCGCGGGGTAGGTCCTTCTTCGTGAGGCCGGCGTACTGCACCCGGTCTAGGGCCACCACTTCGTAGCCGAGGTGCTCGAAAATGCGGCGCACGATGCGGTTGCGGCCAATGTGAATTTCAATGCCCACGAAGTGCGCATTACCGGCCACCACGGCTACGTCGTCCACCACGGCTTTGCCGTCTTCCAACTCCAGGCCGGCGGCGATTTTGCCAAGGTCTTCTTCCGTGAGCGGGCGGCTAAGCTCTACCTGGTAGATTTTCTTGTTCTTGTGCGAGGGGTGCGAGAGCTTCTGAGCCACCTCGCCGTCGTTGGTGAACAGCAGCAGGCCCGTGGTGTTCCGGTCGAGGCGGCCCACCGGGAAGATGCGTTCCTTCGAAGCGCCAGCCACCAGGTCCATCACCGTGCGGCGGCCTTCGGGGTCTTCGGTGGTGGTGATGAAGTCCTTGGGTTTGTTCAGCAGCACGTACACCGATTTCTCGCGGTTCAAGTTGGTTTTCCCGTACTGCACCGTGTCGGTGGGCTGCACTTTGTAGCCCATTTCCGTCACCACTTCGCCGTTCACCCGAATTTCGCCGGCGGCAATCAGCGCGTCGGCCTCACGGCGCGAGCAAATGCCCGCGTTGGCGATGTAGCGGTTCAGGCGCGTCTCGTCGGTGCCGAAGTCATCGGCTTCTTCGCGCCGACGCTTATTGCCGCGGTTCTTGTCCTGCTCGTAGTGCTTCAGGTTTTTGTAGTCGGGCGCCTCGCCGGGCTTTTCGCCGTAGCGGGGCTTGTCGGCGCGGTTGTCCAGCCCCACGGGGCGGGCCGGGCGGGGCTTATCCACGCTGGCGCCGTAGCCGGTGCCCGAGCGGCGCACGCTGCGCTCCTGGGCTTTCAGGGCTTCGCGGCGCTCGGCAAAGCTGCCGGGTGCGGGCGCCCACTTTTCCTTCGGGCCGCGCTTTTCGTAGCTGCCGGGGCGCTCGCCGGTGCTGCGGCCCGCCGGGGCCCCATCGCGCCGGCCAAAGGCGCCGGGCGTAAACTTCCGGCCGAAAGCGGCCTGGTCGGCGCGGTAGTCGGCGGCGCCCTGCTCGTCACGGTCGGCACCGAAGCCGCGTCGCTCGCCCCGTTCTTCGCGCGGCTGCGGCGGGTTGGCCTCAAACGGCCGCGCCGCGCGGATGGGCCGGTTTGGGCCGCGCTCTTCGCTGCGCTGGAAATCTTCGGGCTCGCGCGGGGTGCTGCGACCGAAGCTGCTGCCGGGACGTGAATAGGTGGTTTCGTCCTGCGGTGCGTTGGGATTCTGCTTCTGGAACTTGCGGTTGCGCTCGCCGGGCAGGCCGCGCGGCACGGCCTTCTCGCCCTCGCGGCGGTAGGGCTGGCCCTGCCAGTTCTCCTTGGGTTGGTACTCGCGGATGGGACGACTGTCGGCCGAAGCCGGGCCGCGGCGCTCGTCGCCGAAGCTGCTTCGCTCGGCGGTGCGGCCGTAGCCGGTGCCGCTGCGCTGCTCTTTGCCTACGCGCGGCCGGTCACGGTCGGCACCGGGGCGGAAACCGCCCGGCTCGCGCTGGCCAACTTCCCGGGGCGCAAACTTATTGCCGCCAAAGCCTTTGTTAAAACCGCTGCCGCCTTCGCGGTTGCCCGCGCCGTACGGCCGCTTCTCGCCATCGCCAAAGCTGCGGCCACCGAAGGCCCCACCCGCCGGGCGACCAAAGGCGCCGTTCGTGGGCGGACGGCCGTTGCCGGGGCGGGCGCTGGAGTAGCCACCCCGCTCGCCGCGGTCGGCACTGCGGCCGGCCGGGCCGCCCTGGCCCGTCCGCTCGTTGTTGCCAAAGCCGCCGGGGCCGCCCGTGTTGCGGCCGCCGCGACGGTCCGCCTTGTTGTCAGAAAAATGCTTCTTGCCCATGGAGAGAAAGGTTGCGTGCCGTATCGCTACGGTACAGGTTAAAAAGAGCGGCCGGTACTGCGCCGGCAGTAGTCAGAGCGGTTGAACAGCGTCAACGCAAAAAACATTCTGACTACTGCCGGCGCAGTACCGACCACTAAGAAGTTGTTGCCGTTTAGTCGCGGCGCGCCATTTTGGCTTCAATCGAATGCTGGGTGTGGGGCACCGCACGCAGGCGCTCTTTGGGAATGAGCTTGCCCGTGCCGATGCACACGCCGTAGGTGCCGTTTTTGATGCGGACCTGGGCGTTCTCGAGTTGCTGGATGAACTTCATCTGACGCGAAGCCAGCTGGTTCATGCTTTCCTTCTCGGCGGTGTCGGCGCCATCTTCCAGCACCTTGGCCGACGAGGCCGTGGTGTCGGTGCCGGAGTCGTTGCTACGGTTCAGGGTCTCCTTGATGAAGGACAACTCCTTGCGAGCCGCCGTCAGCTTCTCCTGAATAATCTGGTCGAACTCGTTGAGGTCCTCCCGGGAATAGCGAATGTTGTCGTCGTTCATCGAATGGGTAAAAAAAGACTGCGAAGTATGGTATGAAATTGCTTCTGCGCCGCATCGGCAACGCCATGGGGCGATAAAAGGTTTAGCGGGCCTTAAAAAGGCCTATCGCCTTTGCCTAAAGCAATTGCGTGCTTCATTTGCGGCCGCAAAGCTACGGCTTTTCATGCGCTTTTCCTTGCGAGGCTAAAAGCCAAGCATTTGGATGGCGGCTACCGCGGCTTCTACGCCCTTGTTACCGTGCTTGCCGCCGGCCCGGTCCCAGGCCTGCTCCAGGGTATTAGTAGTCACAAGGCCGAAAATGACCGGTTTGTTAAATTTCAGCGCCACGTTGGTGATGCCCTGCGCCACGGCGTGGCAGATGTAATCGTCGTGCTTGGTTTCGCCCTGAATCACGACGCCCAGGCATATTACCGCGTCCATCTCGTCGTGCTGCGCCAAGAACTGAGCTCCCAGCGTCAACTCGAAGCTGCCCGGCACGGTGTTGCGGAAGATGTTGTCGGGGTTGGCGCCGTGCTTGAGCAGGGTCTCGTAGGCACCGGCGCTCAGCACGTCGGTTATCTCGCGGTTCCAGTCGGCCACCACCAGCCCAAACCGCTTTTCGCTGATGTCGATGAAGGAGGAAGCGTCGTAGTCGCTCAGATTCTGGAGGGCAGTTGCCATGGGAATGATGCGTAAAAAAGCGTCATCCTGAACGCGGCGAAGGACCTCATCACGGTTGAACGAGCTTCGTTCGGATGCGACAAGGTCCTTCGCTGTGCTCAGGATGACCGGTAAGCTAAATCTTTATTTGGCCAGTTTGGCCTTGTACTGGCGGGCTTCGGCTACTTCCTGGGCCGTGGGGTACTCGTTGATGATGCGGTCGTACGCCTTCACAGCGCCTTCGGTGTCGCCGGCTACTTCGCGGGCTGTGGCTTCCTTCATCAGGTAGCCGGGCGAGAAGTACTCGTTGGCGTTGTGGTCGGCGGCTTTGGCGTACAGGTCGGCGGCTTCCTTGGGCTTGTTGAGCTCCAGCTGCGCGTCGCCCATCAAGGCATAGGCGCGGCTCTGCACCAAGTAGTCGTCGGAGCTAAAGTCTTCGAGGTAGTCGAGGGCTTCTTTGAACTTGCCCTGCTTCAACGATGCCACACCGGCGTAGAAGTTGGCCAGGTTGCCGGCTTTGGTGTTGCCGTATTCGTTGGCCACCGTCACCAGACCCGGCGCTTTGCCGTCGCCCTTGATGGCCTTGTTCAACGAGTCGGCTTCCCAATTGTTCACGGCGCGGAACATGCTGGCCTGCGCTTTCTGGTCCTGCTGGTTGCGCCAGGTGTAGTAGCCGAAGCCACCCACCACCGCCAGTACCACCACGGCCAGAATGGTCAGTAGCACGTTGCGGTTGTTGCGCACGAAATCTTCCGACTCGGCCAAGCGGGCAGCCAGGGCATCCGGGTCTTCCAGCAACGGGTTTTCGGCCGGCAGGTTCTCGGCCGGCGCCAGCGGGTCGGCCGGCACGTTCTGGGTTACTTGCCCCTGGCGGGCCTGCTGGCTTTTGCCAGTGTACGGAATCTTCGACATATCAGAGAAGCTGCTAGCTATTAGCCGTCAGCTGCTAGCTTTTAGTTAACAATCGGGGTGGTTAGAATCTGTAAAGCTAATGGCTGCCATCTATTCGCTCACAGCCCTTCCTGGTTTAGTCGTGGATATAGGGATAATCTTCCTGCACGTACACGTCCTTGTAGAGCTCGTCGGGCGTGGGGTAAGGGGAGCTCTCGGCAAACTCTACCGACTCGGCCACCTGCCCTTTCACGCGCTCATCAATGGCTTCGAGGTCGGCCTCCGTCGCCATGTTGTTGGTGAGGATGGTGTGGCGCACCGCTTCGATGGGGTCGCGGTGGCGGTAGTCTTCCAGTTCTTCCTTGGTGCGGTACTTGGCGGGGTCGCTCATGGAGTGGCCCTTGTAGCGGTAGGTCTTGAACTCGAGTAGCGTGGGACCTTCGCCGGCGCGGGCGCGCTCGGCGGCGCGGGCCACGGCCTCGTGCACGTCTTCCACGCGCATGCCGTTCACCGGTTCCGAAGGCATGTCGTAGCTCAGGCCAATCTTGTAGAGGTCGGTCACGTTCGAAGTACGGGCCACCGAGGTGCCCATGGCGTAGCCGTTGTTCTCAATCACGAAGATGACGGGCAGCTTCCACAGCATGGCCATGTTGAAGGCCTCGTGCAGGGCGCCCTGGCGCACGGCGCCGTCGCCCATCGAGCAGATGCAGAGCTTGCCGGTCTTGTTGTACTTCTCGGCAAAGGCAATGCCGGCACCCATCGGCACTTGGCCGCCCACGATGCCGTGGCCGCCCATGAACCCAACCTCTTTGTCGAACATATGCATCGAGCCGCCTTTGCCCTTCGAGCATCCGGTGGCTTTGGCAAACAGCTCGGCCATCACGGCATTGGGCGAGGTGCCCAGCGCCAATGGGTGCGCGTGGTCGCGGTAAGCGGTGATGTATTTGTCGCCCTTTTCTAACGCCGACACTTGACCGGCCACGCAGGCCTCTTGGCCGATATAGAGGTGGCAGAAGCCTTTGATTTTTTGCTGGCCATACAGCTGGCCGGCTTTGTCCTCAAACTTGCGCATGAGCTGCATCTGCTCGTACCAGCGCAGGTAGGTTTCCTTCGGGAAGTTTGTTCCCGCCTTCGCCTCCTGGGAGAGGTCGGTGCCGGAAGCCCCCATTTCGGGCGCATCGGTGCCGGGCATCACCGGGTCGGGCTGGCCGCCGGTGAGGGCGGCTTTGCCGTTTGCTTTGGCTGCAGCTGCGCCATTAGATGCCGTCGTTTTTTTGGAAGCAGCTTTTACTTTCGTATCCGCCATAGCAAGTTCGAGGAAAAGAATATTTCGCGTTGGGAGGGCGAAATTACGTAAAAGTGCTGGCAATACCGAACCTTATGACCCTTGACTCCCTCCAGCTGCTTTTTTTTAAAAACTACGACGACGCGGCGCTTCGCCTTTCCCCGGGCCTCAATTGCTTCATCGGCGACAATGGCAGCGGAAAAACCAATCTGCTTGACGCCATTCACTACCTGTCGCTCACCAAAAGCGCCATCAGCTCTTCTGACGCCCTTTGCATCAAGCAAGGCGCTGATTTCTTTGTAGTTAAGGGTGTTTTTAGCTCCGAATTGCCCACTAGCCCCGAAACCATTCAGGTTAGCCTGCGCGCTGGGCAAAAAAAGACCCTTACCCACAACAAGCAGGCGTATGAGCGCATGGCCGACCACATCGGCCGCTACCCTGCTGTGCTGATTTCGCCTTACGACACCGACCTCATCCGCCAAGGCAGCGAGGAGCGCCGCAAGTATTTTGATAGCCTCATGGCTCAGTTAGACCACGAGTTTCTTGAACTACTCATTGCCTACAATGCTTTGCTCCGCCAGCGCAACGCGGTACTCAAGCAAGGCAGTGACCGGCCCGCGCATGGCTTCGACCGTGAATACCTCCTGGCCTTGGATGAACAGTTGGCCCCCATCGGCCAGCAGCTTACCCTCCTGCGCCAAGCATTCCTGGATGAGTACGTGCCTATATTTCAGCGGCACTACCAGCAGCTGGCCGATGGCCGGGAAGTCGTCACGCTCACGTACAAGAGCCAACTCATTGGCGCCGATTTTGCGCAGCTGCTGCGCATGAATGAGCGGCGCGACTTTGCCCTGCAGCGCAGTACTACCGGCTCGCACCGCGACGACTTTGTTTTCCTTATGGATGAGCTGCCGGTGAAAACCCACGCCTCGCAGGGTCAACAGAAGTCTTTCGCCATTGCGCTCAAACTGGCGCAGTTTGAAATGCTGGCAGCCAAGCAGCAGCACAAACCCCTTTTACTGCTCGACGACATCTTTGACCGGCTGGACGATAAACGCATTGCCCGCCTCCTTGAATTGGTGGCCGATGAAACTTTCGGGCAGGTATTTTTGACCGATACTAATTTAGAGCGAACCGACCGGGCCCTTTCCCGCGTCACCATTCCTATCCTCCGTTTTCGGGTGCAAGATGGCAGTGTGGCGCCCGTTTAGCGCTACCCTTGCGCTACCTTTGCGCTGCAAAACCGGGCCTTCTTTGCCCGTGATTTAGGTCGACTGTTCTGTGAAAAAGCATCCCTCCTCTTCCCGCTCCGGCGACATCTCTCTTAAGGAAGGGCTCGAAGCATTGGTCCGCACCTACCGCCTGCAAGGCAAGCTCAATGAGGTGACGGTGGTGTCGAGTTGGGAACGGGTTATGGGTAAGGCTGTGGCTTTGAAAACCCAGGAAGTATATGTCAACAAAGGCCGCCTCTTTGTGCGCCTTACTTCAGCTCCCCTTAAGCACGAGTTGCTCATGGCGAAGACTCGGGTAGCCGAACTCATCAATGCCGAAGTAGGCGAAACGGTGGTTACCGAGGTTATTTTCCTTTAGGCGTCCGGCCTCCTCTTTCCTGCACCACCGCCCTATCCATAGCCTTGGGTCAGGACTGCTTTTCGGGCCCACTTCCTCACAGTCCGACAGTCTCGGCTTGCGTGCCATCAGCAGCAATCCAGCGTAATCTGGTCCGGCAAAATTCGGGGTGTATAGTGTATAGGAACAGGAACTCGGTTGGCTCAGCAATCCTTTCGGCTTACGCTTTTCACGTCCAACAATAATTGCGTGTTCATCGCTCTGCTCAGACACGAACAAAAATGTTTCACGTGGAACATTTTTGTCACTTAGGGCCATACACCTTCAACAGAAGTTCATTGTAGGCTTCTAGAAGGGAAATATACTTCGCCTGTAGTATTAAAAGCTGCTTAGCGGGGTCAGAATCTGATTGCTGAGACTGTGCTACACGTTGCGTTACAGTATGTGCAACAGCGGGCTTTTGTATATTAGTTACAAATGGCAACGTCGATTGTTGTAACGATGTAAAGTCATTGGAAAAATCATGATTGATAATGTCACCAATTCTTTTTACAAAGGTGTAATCAATCGTTTCTTCTTTGAATTTACGATAAATGGTAGGACGTGTAATTCCCATTTCCTCTACGATACGCGTAATGGAAATACCGCTGTTTTTGATGGCTTCTTGCAGGATTTCGCCTTGATGTGGCATATTGAGTGTGTTGCGTAACGCTGATGCAAATATGTTACTTGTAATTAGATTAAACAAAAATGTTCGAATAAATATCGAACAGAAATGTACATAAATTACAAGCATTACACTTATACAGAACGTTACATTTACAAAATATGTTTGTTACAAATAATGTAACACCGTATAAACAATAAATTGTGTTACACTTGAAGTGTGATTACACCAATCTGCTCGAATCGGTTTGTACTAGCTCACAATAGCTTGGTAGAAGGCAAAGAGCTTAAAATAGATGGCCAAGCAGCGGCAGAAGTCGGTCGGGGTAGTCGGTGGTTATACCATCTACACCAAGCCGTATAAATCGACGCAGGTCGTCTGGCTCGTTTACAGTCCAAGGGACAATGCGAAGACCGGGGAATGCGGTGCGAAGGGCTGTAACAGCCGTAACGGAAACAGAATGAAAATCGGGACCCAGGGTAGTTGGAACGAAGCCTAGTTGCTGCACACTCTCTATCCAAGGCTGATGAGCTTCGAGCAGCAAGCAAGTGGCAAGTGAAGGCAAGGCGCGGTGGGCCAGCTGAAGTATGCGCGCATCAAAGCAAAGAAGCGTGGTACGCGAAAGCACGCCCATGGAAGTGAGTTCAGCCAGCACCAAAGGCAGAAAATCGGAGGGTGCTGGGGAAAAGATATTATCGTATTCGGGGTCGCTTTTTATTTCAATGGAATAACCTACCGGGCGACGCCCAAGCCGAAAGGCCGCGCTTTCAACCGCGGCCAGAACTTCTCTCAACAGCGGTTTGTAGGAGGGGACAGCTACTTGCTCCGGGAAGCCCGGGTGCGATTGTCCACAGTCGCATTGGCGAATGGAGGCATAGGGCATGCGGTACAGGTTGTGTTGCTGCGAAGGCGCATCTACGGCGATGGGATGCCCCTGGGGGCTGAGACAAAACAGCGGATTGAGCCAAGGCTCGTGCGAGACGAGAACTTGTTTATCGGCCGAAATGACAACATCCATTTCCAACACGTCGACGCCTAACTCTAACGCGTGGAGAAAGGCGGAGAGAGTGTTCTCGGGACGAAGGCCGCGGCAGCCGCGGTGGCCGTGTACTTCGGGACGACGACGAACGGTAGAATTCATATTGATTAGGCAAGGGAAACAAATTGGTTGTGGGCGGCCCGAACGTGCCGGAGGGAACAGCTGATGGCAGGAAGCCATAGCCGCTTTTTACCCGCTGTGTAGGGTACTTTTGCAGCTCACTTATCAGGCATACGCTTTCATGAAAAAACTGCTTCTACTTGTGTTGTTACTGGCGCTGGGTGCCGGAGGCTATTACTACTATCGGAGTCTGAAAAATGGCCCCAAGGGTGCTCTGGTGTCGGCCGCGGCGGCGGTGCAGGCTCACGACATGGCTTCCTTTGAAAAGTACGTGGACGTAAACAGCGTCACTTCGCATCTGGTAGATGACGTGGCGCAGCAGGGCTCGGCGCTGACTTCTTTGCTGCCGGGGGGCAGCCTGATGATGGGTGGCGCCCTGCGCATGCTCAAGCCCACGCTGGCCAAGGCTGCGCGGCAGGAAGTGCAGCGCTACGTCGAGACAGGCTCGTTGGAAGCAGCTGCGGCGGCCGCACCGAAGCGACTGGTGAACATCTCGCTGACGGGCCTGGCTGGGCGCGTGGTGAGTCCGGAAAGCGAGTTTAAAGGAATCAAATACACCCGGGAGGAGGGCGACAATGCCTTTGTAGGTTTGGAAGTGACGCAGCCGAAATACGACACCACGATGGTAGTGGAAGTGAAGATGCGCCGGCAGGGCGACCATTGGCAGCTGACTCAAATCACGAACAGCGGCGAACTGCTGCGCGGCGTGGCCCGCCTTGAAAAGAAGCGACTGTTGAACCGGTAAAACGGACTACCAACTGTTCCTCATACCCAAACAAAAAGCCCCGACCGTATATGGTCGGGGCTTTTTGTTGGAAGCCGGGTGAATTGACTACTTACGGCCCGAGAAGAGGAAGTAGATAATGGAACCGCCAATGGGGAAGAACCAGATAATGACGCCCCAGATAAGTTTCTTGCCCAAGCTCCAGTCTTGTTTCAGCAGGCTGATAACAGCTGCGATGGCGAGAATAAGGTAGATGACGCCGGCAATGGACAGGCTACCGTTGTCGTTGTAACGGCTGCAGGAAGTGGCCAGCAGCATCAGGGGAAGCAAAAGGGCCGTGAGGGGCAAGCGGGAAGCGAAGTGACGAAGGGTGTTCATGAGTAAGAGGGCAAGGTGAAAGAATGAACTTGCCCCTCATTACGCAACGCTTTAAAAATAGATTATCTAAAAACAATATTACTATTATAAATAGTTGTAAATCAAAACTTTGACTGAATAAACAAGCTTATTTGCTGCAGGAAGGAAGGGCCGGCTGCCGGAATGAAGGCAAGTAGCAGCACTACGCCGAAGAGCGCCCCGTAGAAGTGAGCGTCGTGGTTCACGTTGTCGGCGCGGCGGCGGGCCATGTAGTAGGAATAAGCGAGGTAGAGGAAGCCGAACAGGAACGGCTGAATGGGAACCGGAATGGGGAAAATGATGATGCCTTGCCCGGCGGGAGCAACCGGCATAAGCAGAATGCTGGCAAACAACACCGACGACACCCCGCCCGAAGCCCCAAGGCTGCGGTAGCCGGGGTCGTGCCGGTGCCGGAAGTAGGTGGGCAAATCGGAAAGGATGATGCCCCCGAGGTACAGCACCAGAAACAACCCAAGGCCTACGCCCTGGCCGTAGCCACCATAAAGCGACCCCAACACGACCGGCGCGAAGGAGTAGAAGGCAAACATGTTGAACAGGAGGTGGGCCCAGTCGGCGTGCAGGAAGCCGGAAGTAAGCAGGCGGTACCACTGGCCGCCGGAGCGGGCCATGCGGTAGGGGTCCATTATCCAGGAGTTCATCAACTCGTCTTTCGACCAAGCATAGATGGAAATGGCGACCGTGAGGCCGATGAGAATGAGAACGGGACTGAGCACAGAAGATTAGTTTTCGCGGTCCATGAGCTGGAGCGCGAGGTGATGCAGGGGTTGCTTGCGCTCGTTTGGCGCCGCTACGCGCTCCAAATGCTGCAGCGCGTCCTGGAAGTAAGTGTTGATGAGTGCCTCCGTCTGCGGGCGAATTTCGAGCTCGTCGTAGATGGCGCGCACGGCCTGCACCTTGGTATCGGCATCAGCTACAGGCTGGCCGATGTGCTGGGCCAGGATGGCTTGCTGGGCGGTGCTGGCCTGGGCTTGGGCGGAGAGCAGGAGGAAGGTTTTCTTATCGGAAATGATGTCGCCGCCCACGCGCTTGCCGAAGGTGGCGGCGTCGCCGTACACGTCGAGCAGGTCGTCGCGTAGCTGGAAGGCCAGGCCGATGTCGGTGCCGAACTGGCGAAGGTGCTCGGCGTCTTCCCCCGAAGCGCCGGCCAAGCGGGCGCCCAGCTCCAGGCAGAAGCCGAGGAGGACGGCCGTTTTCAGGCGAATCATGTCTAGGTATTGGGCGATGCTAACCTGGGGCTCGGTTTCAAAATTCATGTCCCACTGCTGGCCTTCGCAGACCTCGGCGGCCGTCTGGCTGAAGCGGGCGAGGATGCGCGGGAGCAGTTCGGGCCGCACTTCTAGGAACAGCTCGTAGGCGCGCACCAGCATCACGTCGCCGGAGAGGATGGCGACATTGGAGTTCCACTTCTCGTGCACGGTGGCCTGGCCGCGGCGCAGAGGCGCCTGGTCCATCAGGTCGTCGTGGAGCAGGGTGAAGTTGTGGAAGACTTCGGTGGCCAGGGCGGGCTTGAGGATGCCGCTGAGGTCGTCGGTGAAGAGGTGGGCCCCGAGCAGCGTGAGCAGCGGGCGGATGCGTTTGCCGCCCAGGCCCATGATGTAGCGGATGGGGGCGTAGAGGGTATCGGGGGCTTGGCCGTAGTCGAGTTGAGCCAGGGCAGCGGTGATGTTAGCGGGGAAGTCGGCTGGGGTCATAAGTGGTGCAAAGAACGGGGGCATCTGTCATTGCGAGTGAAGCGCAACGGAACGCGGCAATCCGTCCTCTCGAAGCCAAGCGCCTGATAAAGCGACAAGCCCCGACTCTGGTTGTAGTTGGGGCTTACCGAGCTTTAGAGCTTCTCATTGTTCATGCATCGCTGCTCCGCTATTGGCACAATAAATCCAGTAGCCAAGGTGCAAGAGAAAGGCAAGCGCGAAGAAAATATCGGCTTTTTCAGGCCTGCCTTTTCGGATAACTACGGTCGCCAAGAAGATGCTGAAAAGGTGCACAAGCAGCAAGAAGCCGGACAGCATCATCCCGAAGAAGATGGAATCATCATTGAAGTACTCCCGCCCATGTTCACCGTAATGCAACTTGTATGCTGAGTTGAGAAACGTCAGATACAATAAGCCAATTGAGGAGAAGGTGTACTTGATAAATCGGAGCATCAGTGAGGGCTGCGGGGTACTGGTAAAGCTAGACGAAAAAGCCCCGACTCTAGGTAGAGCCGGGGCTTACGTTTGGCTGGAAAGAGAGCTTATCGCATCTCAAGGTTTGTCGCTTCGAGAGGAAGGATTGCCGCGGTCCGCTGCGCTCCCCTCGCAATGACAAACAGCTTACCGCCGCTTGTTGCCCTTGTGGCCACCCTTGCTATGACCCTTGCCGCCGCTGTGGTCGCGGTAGCCGCGGGGCTCGCTGCTGCGCTGCTTGCGCTCGTCGGCTTCGCGCTTTTTAATGTGGTCGGGGCGGTCGTCGACTAGCTCGAAGTCGATGGTGCGGTCGAGCAGGTTGGCGGATTTTACGACTACCATCATCTCGTCGCCGAACTGGATGATGCGCTTGTTGCGGCGGCCCACGATGCGGTAGTTGTCCTTATCGAGCTCGTACTCGTCGCCGGGAATGTCGCTGATGCGGACCATGCCCTCGCACTTGTTCTCCTCGATTTCGATGTACATGCCGCGCTCCGTCAGGCCCGATACCACGCCCTTGAAGGTGTTGCCGATTTCATCGGCCATGAACTCGACCTGCTTGAATTTGATGCTGGCGCGCTCGGCATTAGCGGCCAGCTTCTCGCGAGCCGAGGAGTGCTTGCACTCCTCTTCCACAGGCTCGACGGCCACGTTCTTGCCGCCGAGCAGGTAGTGCTCGAGCAGGCGGTGGGCCATCATGTCCGGGTAGCGGCGGATGGGCGAGGTGAAGTGCGAGTAGTGGTCGAAGGCCAGACCGAAGTGGCCGAGCGGCTCGGTGGTGTAGATGGCCTTGCTCATGGTGCGAATGGCCAGGCCCTGGAGTACGTTTTGCTCGGGCTTGCCCATCACCTCGGAGCTGAGGTTGTTGAGCTCGGTGCTGATTTTTTTCGGGTTTTCGAGCTTGAGCTTGTAGCCGAATTTCTGGGCGAAGAGGGCGAAGGTCTGGAGGCGTTCGGGCTCGGGCGCGTCGTGGGTGCGGTACACCATGGTGAAGCGCGGCTTGGTCTTTTTGAGGTTGAACACGAACTCGGCCACCTTGCGGTTGGCCAGCAGCATGAACTCCTCAATCATCTTGTGCGCGTCCTTGCGCTCCTTCACATACACGCCAAGGGGCTTGCCGTTCTCGTCTAGCCGGAACTTCACCTCCTGGGTTTCGAAGGTGATGGCACCCTGCTTGAAGCGCAGCGCACACAGCTTATGCGCGATGCCGTTCATCAGATTTATCTCCTCGGCGTAATCGCCCTCCTTGCTTTCGATGCGCTCCTGCGCCTCCTCGTAGCTGAAGCGGCGGTCGGAGTGAATGATGGTTTTGCCGAACCATGACTCGTACAGCTTGCCGTTTTCGTCGAGCTCGAACACGGCCGAGAAGGTCAGCTTGTCCTCGTGCGGGCGCAGCGAACAGAGTCCGTTCGAGAGGCGCTCGGGCAGCATCGGAATCACGCGGTCGACCAGGTAAACCGAGGTGGCGCGGTGCTTGCCCTCGCGCTCGAGCTCGGTGCCGGGGCGCACGTAGTGGGTAACGTCGGCGATGTGCACGCCGATTTCCCAGTGGCCGTTTTCCAGCTTCTGAATGCTCAGGGCATCGTCGAAATCTTTGGCGTCGGCGGGGTCGATGGTGAAGGTGGTGATGTGGCGGAAGTCGCGGCGGCGGGCAATTTCATCCTCCGCAATTACCTCGCTGATGCCTTCCGATTCCTCCTCCACTTCGGAGGGGAATTCGAAGGGCAAGCCGAACTCGGCCATGATGGCGTTTATCTCGGCCTCGTTGCCGCCGGCCGCGCCGAAGTTGCGGATGACCTCGCCCACCGGCTGCCGGCTGCTGTCCTCCGGAAACTCGTTGATGCGGACCAGCACCTTGTCGCCGTTGCGCGACTCGTGCAGCAAATGCGGCGGCACGAACACGTCGAAATACACCTTCCGGTTGTCGGGCTTCACGAAGCCGAGCGTGCCCTGAATCTGGATGCGGCCCACGATTTCGGGGCGCACCCGCTTGAGCACTTCCACCACGTCGCCCATCGGCCGGCCGTCGCGCGAGCCGCTGCGCAGGCGCACCCGCACCACGTCGCCCTGCAGGGCAAACTTGAGCTGGTCGGTGAACACGCGGATGTCGTCGTGCTCGCCCGTACCCTCCGGCACCACGAAGGCGAAGTTGGGCGTGGCCAAATCGACGGTGCCGATGACGGTGTTCGACGGGGCGCGCTCGGGGCGGTCGTCGCCGTCCACGTAGTCGAAGCCGGCCGAGCGGCGGCGGTGCACAATGGGGTCCTGGCCGAACTCGGCCTGCACCGAACGGTTGCGGGGCGGGGCAATGGGCGAGTCGCCTTTTTTGGTTGATTTTTTGGCGCTGGACGGCATCAGAGCCGCCGCCACGGCGTCGGTATCGGCGAGGCGATATTCGTCGTTTTGGAGCAGCGTAATGAGGCCGTTTTTGCGCAGCACCTTGATGTGGGCAAAAATCTCCTCGCGCTGGCCCTTGGTCGTGACGCCGAGGCGGCGCGAGAGCTGGCGGTAGGCGAGGACTTTGGTGGGATTGTCGGCGAAGACGCGCAGGACTTGGTCTTGGGTGATGGCCGCGGGTTCGGGCTTTTCGCGCTTGGCGCGGGGAGCCCGGGAGTTTTCGGGGGTATTCATTTGGGTAAAAAGTGGCCGCCGAAAAGTGGTTTGGTCGCAGGCGGCGAGAGCGGAAAAATGAGTGGCTGGCTGGGCCGCGCCGCTTAGTGAAACGCGGGCCGGGCCGGGAGGTTGTAGCGCGGCCTCTGCGAGTCCACGCGGGGTTGAGATTGACGCGGTAGCAGCCAGAATCTGGAGCTTCGCCAACGCTGCTTAAGTAGCGTCTGGCGGCGCAAGGTATTGAGGCAAGCGCGGAGTAGCGCGAACCCTGTAGCGTGGACTCTGCGAGTCCGCGCCTGGACGAACGGTATACCGCCCAACGATGCGCGGACTCGCAGAGTCCACGCTACAGCCTAGCTACGCCCGGCTGGCTACGGCGGCTTCGATATCCGCCAGGCTGTCCTTCGGGATGGCGGCTAGCAGGCCTTGGGTGTATTCGTGTTGGGGAGCGGCGTAGATGGCCGCCGCCGGGCCGCTTTCCACGATGCGCCCCTGGTGCATGACCAGCAGCCGGTCGCTCATAAACCGGGCCACGGACAGGTCGTGCGTGATGAAAAGATAGGTGATGCCGAACTCGCGTTTGAGGTCGTTGAGCAGGTTCAGGACCTGCGCCTGCACCGAGACGTCGAGGGCCGAAACCGACTCGTCGCAGACAATCAATTTGGGCTGCAAGGCCAGCGCCCGGGCAATGCAGATGCGCTGCCGCTGCCCGCCGCTGAACTCGTGCGGGTAGCGCTGGAAATGCTCGTCGCGCAGCCCCACGGTGCGCAGCAGCTCCAGCACCCGGGCCTTCTGCTGCTGGCGGGTGCCGCCCACGTTGTGCACGCGCATCGGCTCCCAGATGGCCTCGCCCACGGTCAGCATCGGGTTGAGGGCCGCGTAGGGGTCCTGAAACACCAGCTGCAAATCGCGCCGACGGCGGCGCAACTCCCCGCTCGACAGCTTCGCCAAATCGGTTCCTTCAAACAGGATGCTGCCCGCCGTTGGTTCCGTGAGACGGAGCAACGCCCGGCCCAGCGTGGTCTTGCCGCAGCCCGACTCGCCCACGAGGCCGATGGTTTCGCCGGGGTAGAGCGTGAAGCTGACGTTGTCGACGGCCCGCACGTAATCGGTGGCGCGGCGGAAGAAGCCCTTGCGGAGCGGGAAGTAGACCTGGAGGTTTTTTACTTCTAGCAATGGCGCGGCTCTGTTCACCTCACCCCCCGGCCCCCTCTCCCGCGGAGAGGGGGAGCCTGACGGTTGGATTGAAGCATTGGATGAACTCGGAGCGGAAGACGAGTTCAGAGCAGACGATGAAACTGAAGAATCAGAAGTGGCTAGCGCTTCTTTTGAAACATTGAATTCGTCACCGCGCAGAGCCGGTGCCCCCTCTCCGCGGGAGAGGGGGTCAGGGGGTGAGGTGACCGGAGCCACGCCCGTTTCCGCCCGTGGAACATCCCCCAAAACGCCATGTTCCACGGGGAACGTTTTGGCGGTTTCGATTTTATCGTGTAACTGCTGGGCCTCCACTTCGGGCGAAGATTCCGCAAGTGCCTCATCTGGCAGCGGAAGCACGGGCGCGGGCTGGGCCAAAAGCTGCCCGCTGGCGTCTTCCCGCATGAAATCGGCCACCACAGGGAGGCGTTTTTTGCCCACCGAGAGGCGCGGACGGCACGCCAACAGGCCTTTTGTGTACGGATGTTGCGGATTTGAAAAAATATCCAGCACCCTCCCCTGTTCCACGACCTTGCCCCGGTACATCACCAGAATGCGGTCGGCGATTTCGGCCACCACGCCGAGGTCGTGGGTGATGAAGAGGACGGCCGTGTTGTGCTGGCGGCGCAGGTCGTCAATCAGGCGCAACATGCGGGCCTGCACGGTCACGTCGAGGGCGGTGGTGGGCTCGTCGGCGATGAGCAGGACCGGACGGCAGGCCATGGCCATGGCAATCATGACGCGCTGCTTCTGGCCGCCCGAAATTTCGTGCGGGTAGCTGCCGAAAATGGCTTCGGGGCGCGGCAGCTGCGCCTCGGTGAATAGCTCGATGGTGCGGGCCTTGGCCCCGGCCTCGCTGAGGTCGGTGTGGAGGCGCAGGGCTTCCACCACCTGGCTGCCGCAGGTATACACGGGGTTCAGCGAGGTCATCGGCTCCTGGAAAATCATGCCGATGTCGTTGCCTCGCACCTGGCGCAGGTCGGTTTCGGAGAGTTTCAGCAGGTCGGTCTGGCCCAGCTTTTCGGACTGGAAAATGGCCTCGCCGCTGGCAATGCGGCCGGGCGGCATCGGAATCAGCCCCAGCAGCGCCAGCGACGTCACGGATTTGCCCGAGCCGGATTCGCCCACAATGGCCAGCGTTTCGCCCCGGTTCAGCTCAAACGACACGTTGTCCACGGCCCGCACGTCGCCGCGGTGGCTGGAGAAGTCAATGGTGAGGTTGGAAACGGTGAGCAGCGGGTTGGGCACGGAGGGAATTATGGGTGGCAGGTTGGGGTGGTTTCTGTACGCAAGAACGTCAAGTACGCAGGAACGTCATGCTGAGCGAATGCGAAGCATCTCTACTGACAATAACAAAGGGCACTTTTACTTCTGCTTATTCAGTCGATTCTGCTTGAATCGAGCTAATTGTTTGGGCGTTGGAGCCTTCCGGTAAGCTAGGTTCACAAACAGTTTTTCGAGTTCGTCCATGTCCTCACCCTCCGCCAATTCTGTGTTGTACTTGCTGAAAAGCATCCTGCGCACCTGCGCAGCTTCATTCACCAGCTTGGGCGTAAACATGTACAATAGCCCCCAAGCCAAGTCTTCGTCATCGTCAGGGTAGTGTCGCCCAAGGCTTCCCAAACCCACAACGAGCTTTTCTAAAAGCGCTGTCACTTGGTATGCCTCGTCCTCGGTCAATTCTCTCATAGAAAGCAGTAAAATCGAGACTTATAGCATTTAACAGGAATTACTTGCGCGGTAGAGATACTTCGACTGCGCTCAGCATGACCGTTCTGAAGTGTGACGTTCTACGATTACCGTTCAACGGCCCAGCCTCTCCCCTACTACGCCAGCTTCTCAGCATCGGCAGCGATTAGGGGCTGGGGCTCGTTGGGAGCGGCTGCGGGCTGCGATTCGTTAAAAAAGCGGCTCTGGTTGAGTAGAATCAAGGCGACGCCGATGAAGATGGACGAGTCGGCGATGTTGAAGATGGGGAAGCCGTTGCTGTACGAGCCGCCGATGAGGGGCCAGGATTTGGGGAAATAACCCACGTACAGCGGCACGAAAATCATATCGATGACCTGGCCGTAGAACCAGCGCGTGGGCGAGCCTAGCGGGGCGTTATTGTAGAGTATTCCGTAGAAAATCGAATCAATCAGGTTGCCGACCGCGCCGCCGAGGATGAGGGCCATGCAGGCGATGTAGCCAGCCGCCACGCGCTGGCGGCAGAGGCGGATAATGTAGTAAATCAGCCCGCCCACGGCCAACATGCGGAAGCCGGTGAGCACCAGCTTGCCGTAGGGCGCGGGCAGTTCGGCCCCAAAGGCCATGCCAGGGTTCAGCGTGTAGGTGAGCTTGGCCCACTGGCCGAAAATCGGGATTTCGCCGGCCGAACCGAGCTGCATGTAGGTGTGCACCAAATACTTCGAGAACTGGTCGATGGCAATAATGAACAGGGCCAGCAGGAAGAATTTAGCCGCGGAATGCTGGCGGGTGGTGAGCGTTGGGTGCATTTATGAGGGTGCCCGGGGGCAGGATTAGCGGGCAAAAGAGAACACAAAAGAACGTCATGCAGAGCGTAGCGAAGCATCTCGCGTGCCGAAGTAATCCATTCGATTGAGTTACTACCACACGCGAGATGCTTCGCTGCGCTCTGCATGACGTTCCTTTTCGTTCAAGGATGCGCCACTACGCCAGATTCTCCGAGTCAGGAGCTACCAGCGACTCGCGCTGTTTCTCAGTTGCAACCACAGCCTCCTCTTGCTTGAAAAAACGGCTCTGATTGAGCAGAATCAAGGCTACACCGATAAAAATGGAAGAATCGGCGATGTTGAAGATGGGCCAGAGCGAGACGTACTTCCCTCCTATCAGCGGCCAGTTTTGGGGCAGGAAGCCTTCGTAAATGTCGACGTAGAGCATGTCGATGACTTGGCCGTAGAACCAGCGCGTGGGCGAGCCAAACGGCGCGTTGTCGTAGATGACGCCGTAGAAAACCGAGTCAATCAGGTTCCCCACGGCGCCGCCGAGGATGAGGGCCATGCAGGCGATGTAGCCGCCGGCGGCGCGCTGCTTGCAGAGGCGGATAATGTAGTAGCTCAGGCCAAACACCGCCAGCAGGCGGAACCCACTGAGAACCAGCTTGCCATAGGGTGCGGGCAACTCGGCGCCGAACGCCATGCCGGGGTTTAGCGTGTAGTGCAGCTTGGCCCAGTGGCCGATGAGGGGGATTTCGCCCGCCATGCCGGGCTGCATGTAGGTGTGCACGGCCCACTTCGAGAGCTGGTCGATGGCAATGACGAACAGCGCCAGCAGGAAGAATTTAGCCGCGTTTTGCTGGCGAGTGGTGAGGGTTGGGTGCATTCAGACGGTGCCAAAAGCGGCGAAAACGACGGCCTGATTTATTACCGTCCTTTTATACCTTTTACAACTGATTGTCTGAGGTTTTGTGCGACCAAAGACGAGCTTATTGAGTGTTTGTGCGGCCGAGGACTCGCCGGGGTTTCAGAGCCCCGGCGAGTCGTTCAGCATCAGGCAGTTGCGACCTCCAGCCGAACCGGCACGGAGTAGTCATCAAATTCGAGCACCGAGCCGCCGTTCACATCGGCCGCGAAGGTGAGGGCGAGGGCCTGCGTTTCGGTGCGGATGTAGTCGCCGAACGCGGCCACGGCGGCCGTGAGCTCGGGCTGCTGGTCTGCCAAAGTGACGCGGATTTTGTCCTGCACTTCCAGGCCCGAGTCTTTGCGCAGGTTCTGCAGGCGGTTCACCAGCTCGCGGGCGAGGCCTTCCTGGCGCAGCTCGTCGGTCAGGGTCACGTCAAGGGCCACGGTGAGGGGGCCGTCGGTGGCCACGAGCCAGCCGGGCAGGTCGTCGGTGCGGATTTCCACATCGTCGGGGGCCAGGGTGATGGGTTGGCCATCCACTTCCACCGCAAGGCTTCCCTCCTTCTCCAGCTTCGAGATTTCGGCCGCCGTCATAGCCTGAATGCGGGCGCCCACGGCCTTCAGGCGCGGGCCGTATTGCTGGCCGAGGCGCTTGAAATTGGGCTTCACCGACTTCACCAGCACGCCGCTTTCGCTCTCGTCGTCGAGGAATTCGATGTGCTTCACGTTGACTTCGGCGCAAATCAGGTCCTCCACGAGGCCGACTTGCTCCTTGGTCGAGTCGTTCAGCACCGGCACCAGGATGCGCTGCAGGGGCTGCCGCACCTTCAGCACCGACTTTTTGCGCAGCGAGTGGGCCAGCGAGCTGATGCGCTGGGCCAGCTCCATGCGCTCCTCCAGCTTCGGGTCGATGCGGGCCGTGTCGGCCTCCACCAGCAGCGTGAGGTGCACCGATTCTGGGGCCAGGGGCGTGTTTTTGGCTACGGCCTCGGCGCGCATACCGTCGGTCATGTTCTTATACAGCCACTCGCCGAAGAAGGGCGCGATGGGCGACATCAGCTGCGCCACCACCACCAGGCATTCCTGCAGGGTTTCGAAGGCAGCGCGCTTATCCTGCGTGAGTTCACCTTTCCAGAAACGGCGGCGCGAGAGGCGCACGTACCAGTTCGAGAGCTGGTCGGTCACGAAATCCTGGATGGCACGGGCGGCCTTCGTGGGGTCGTAGTTGTCGAGGTGGCCGCGCGCTTCCACAATCAGCGACTGCAATTTGCTGAGCACCCAGCGGTCCAGCTCGCTCAATTCGGCGTGCGGCACGCGGTCGAATTCACTGGTCTGAAACTCGTCCAGGTTCGCGTAAAGCGCATAGAACGAGTACGTATTGAACAACGTGCCGAAGAAACGGCGCTGCACTTCGGTCACGCCGGCGGGGTCGAACTTAAGGTTGTCCCACGGTGGCGCGTTGGCAATCATGTACCAGCGGGTGGCATCGGGGCCGAACTGCTTGATGGTGGCAAACGGGTCGACGGCGTTGCCGAGGCGCTTGCTCATCTTGTTGCCGTTTTTGTCTAGCACCAAACCATTGGCAATCACGTTCTTAAACGCCACCGAGTCTTCCAGCATCACGGCCAGGGCGTGCAGCGTGAAGAACCAGCCGCGCGTCTGGTCCACGCCTTCGGCGATGAAATCGGCGGGGAAATTCTTCTGGAACTGACTCTCGTTTTCAATCGGATAGTGCCACTGCGCGTAGGGCATGGCGCCGCTGTCGAACCACACGTCGATGAGGTCGGGCTCGCGGTACATGGGCTGGCCGGTGGGCGAAACGAGGAAAATATCGTCGACGTAGGGCCGGTGCAGGTCCACTTTTTCGCCCTTGGCGTAGGGGTTGTAGGTCATGATTTCGGCCGCCACGGCCTTGTCAATCTCCGCCTTCAGCTCGGCGATGCTGCCGATGCAGATTTCCTCCGTGCGGTCCTGGGTGCGCCAGATGGGCAGCGGCGTGCCCCAGTAGCGCGAGCGGCTTAAGTTCCAGTCTACCAGGTTTTCCAGCCAGTTGCCGAAGCGGCCGGTGCCGGTGCTTTCGGGCTTCCAGTTGATGGTTTTGTTGAGCTCGATGAGCCGGTCTTTCACCGCCGTGGTCTTGATGAACCAGGAATCGAGCGGGTAGTAGAGTACGGGTTTGTCGGTGCGCCAGCAGTGCGGGTAGGTGTGCTCGTACTTCTCCACTTTGAAGGCCGTGCCGTCGCCCTTCATCTTGATGACGATGCTCTCGTCCAGCGTTTTATAGTCGGCGCCGGTTTCGTCGTGGCCGTCGTAGTTCTTCACCCAGCGGCCAGCAAACTCGCCCATTTGGGGCACGTAGCGGCCCGTCCGGTCCACGATGGGGCCGAGCGTGCCTTCGGCATCCGGCACCATCAGCGCCGGGATGTCGGCCAACTGCGCGGCGCGGAAGTCATCGGCGCCAAACGTGGGCGAGATGTGCACGATGCCCGTGCCGTCCTCCGTGGTCACGAAGTCGCCGTTGATGACGCGGAAAGCCCGCTCCTGCCCTTCAAACGGCGTGAAATCGAACAGCCGCTCGTACTTGATATCCACCAAATCAGCGCCCGTAAACTCGCCTTCCACGCGCCAGGGCAGCACCTTGTGGTCGCCTTCGGCATAGCCTTCCAGCGGTGCCGCAGCCCCTTTTTCGTTGAAATAACGGTTCACCAACGCCTTCGCCAGCACCACGTGGATGGGCGCGTAGGTGTAGGGGTTGAAGGTGCGGATGAGTTGGTACGGGATGTTCTTGCCCACCGCCAAACCGGTGTTGGCGGGCAGGGTCCAGGGCGTAGTCGTCCAGGCCAGGATGTACACGTTGGCATCAGCCCCGGCAGCGGCGAAAAGCTTCTCCGAAACCTCCGTGTGCTTCACCTTGAACTGCGCCACCACGGTCGTGTCCTTCACGTCTTTGTAGGTGCCGGGCTGGTTCAGTTCGTGCGACGAAAGGCCGGTGCCGGCAGCCGGCGAATACGGCTGGATGGTGTAGCCCTTGTAGAGCAAGCCTTTGTCGTAGAGCTTCTTGAGCAGCGCCCAGCAGCTCTCGATGTATTCCGGCTCGAAGGTCACGTAGGGGTCGTTGAGGTCGACCCAGTAGCCCATTTTCTCGGTCAGGTCGTCCCACTGCGCCTTGAAGCGCATGACGGTTTCCTTGCAGCGCTGGTTGTAGTCCTCCACGCTGATTTTCTTGCCGATGTCCTCCTTCGTGATGCCCAGCTCCTTCTCCACCTGCAGCTCGATGGGCAGGCCGTGGGTGTCCCAGCCGCCTTTGCGGGGCACTTGCTTGCCCAGCAGCGTCTGGTAGCGGCCGAAAATGTCCTTCACCGTGCGCGCCATGACGTGGTGGATGCCGGGCGCGCCGTTGGCCGACGGGGGACCTTCGTAAAACACGAACGTGGGCTGGCCTTCGCGGCTGCTCACGCTCTTTTCAAAGATGCCGTGCTCCTT
Organism: Hymenobacter miniatus; assembly: GCF_016427455.1. Classification (NCBI taxonomy): domain Bacteria; kingdom Pseudomonadati; phylum Bacteroidota; class Cytophagia; order Cytophagales; family Hymenobacteraceae; genus Hymenobacter; species Hymenobacter miniatus. The sequence goes on along the minus strand of NZ_JAELXR010000001.1, from coordinate 180,896 downwards.
CCACCAGGCGAGGATGTCCTCGCCGAGCTGGCCGTAGTTGAGCGGCTGCTTGTATTCGGGGTATTTCATTGTTCAGTTTTAGAACGATGTAGAGACGCATACTTGCGTCTCGTCGTTGAACGGTAATCGATAGAATTTCAGGGCAAACGAGGCCCGCACGACGCGGACGACGAGACGCAAATATGCGTCTCTACATCGTTCATTTAAATCGAGTAATCGCCTTCGTAGTCGGAGGCTTTGTGCATTTCTTTCAGGTTCAGGTCGGCATCATCGTCCTCTTCGTGGTACGACTCATCGTAGTGCCGGATGAGGGCGTTGTTGTCGATGTCGCTGCTCTTGCCGTGCTCGAACGTCACGAGCAAAGCGGGCAACAGAATCAGGTTGGAGAAGTTCGTTATCAACAACGACGCCGCCATTAACAATCCCAAGGCCTTGGTGCCGCCAAACTCGCTGAAAGCGAAGATGCTGAACCCTACAAACAACACAATGCTCGTGTAAATCATGCTGGTGCCCGCCTCGCTCAGCGTTACCGATACGGCTTCGCGCACGCGCTGGCCGTTCAGGGCCATTTCCTGGCGGAATTTTGCTAATAGGTGAATGGAGTTATCCCCATCTATCCCCAGCGCAATCACGAAAATCAGGGCCGTACTGGGCTTGAGCGCAATGTTGAAATAGCCCATGATGCCGGCCGTGAGAATGAGCGTGACGGCATTGGGGATAAGCGCAAACAGCACCGTTTTGAACGAGCGGAACAGGATGAGCACCACGAGCCCCACCAGCCCGAAGGCCATGAACAGGCTCTCTTTAAGGGTGTGAATGACGTACTCATTGCCCTTGGTGAAGATGATGGTCGTACCCGTCGGGCGGATGTCCATGCCCGTCCCTTTGAAGATGCGATTCATCTCCGGGATGATTTTCGTGTTCATCAGCGTGTCCAGGTTCTGGGAACCGATGTCGGCGATTTTTAGGCTGATGCGGGCTTTCTGGCCGGTGCTGTCGGCGAAGGAGCGCAGGAGCTTGCTGTTCATGCCCGCGCCGGCGGCGTTGCCTTTGGAGTTGGCCAGGGCGCTGAGGATGAAATTCTTCTCCGAGTTATCCGGGAGGCGGAAGAAGCTGGGGTCGCCGTTGTAGAAGGCCTGGGTGCTGGCCTTGAGGAAGGTGACTAGGCTGACGGGCGGCGACAGCTCCGGCTGGGTCCGCAGAAACTTCTCGAACTGGTCGATTTTCTCCAGGTTCTTCAGCTTCAGCAGGCCGCGCTTCTTGTGGGTGTCCACCTCAAATTCCAGCGGCATCACGCCGTTGAAGTGGCTTTCAAAGAAGGCCAAATCGGCGTTCACGGAGCTTTTCTTGGGCAAGTCGTCGACCATGTACGACACGGCGTCGATGCGCGAGATGCCGATGGCGGCAATGCCCACCATCACCAGGGCCGCAATGTAGACCGTGGGCCGGCGGTCGAGCACGAGGTAGTCGAAAAACTCCAGGAGCTTGGTGAGCGGCTTGGCGTCGAGGTGCTCCAGTTGCTTGGGCGTGGGCGGCGGCAGGTAGGTAAACACGGCCGGAATCAGGATGAAGCTGATGACGAAGGCCGCGAAAATGTTGATGGTGGCCACCAGGCCAAACTGGTAGAGAATGGCAATGTCGGTGAAGGCAAACACGATGAAGCCCACGGCCGTGGTCGTGTTGTTCATGAGGGTGACGAGGCCGATTTTGCGGATTACCCGCGTCATGGCCAGCATCTGGTTGCCCGATTTGCGGTAGTCGTAGTGGTAGCGCGAGAGCAGGTAAGTGCAGTTCGGGATGCCGATAACGATGATGATACTCGGAATCAACCCCGTTAATAGGTTGATTTTAAAGCCCAGCAGCACAATGGAGCCGATGCACCAGACGACGGTGACGCCCACCACAATGAGCGGAAACAGCACCGCCGACCACGTGCGGAAGAACACCAGCAGCGTGATGCCGGTCACAATCATGGCCAGAATGGTGAAAAATTTCATTTCCCCAGCCACTTTGCTCGTCATCGTGGAGCGCACGTAGGGCAGGCCGGCGTAGTGCAGCTTGATGCCGGTTTTCTTCTCAAACTTCTCCGAGAAGCCTAAGATGTTGTTCATCACCGCCTGGCGCTTCGAGGAGTTCAGGTATTTCGGGTCCATGGTGAGGGCCAGCAGCGTGGCGCCCGTGGTGGGGCTGATGAGCTGGCCCTTGTAAAACTCTACGCTGTTCACCACGCGCATCAGGCTGTCGAGCTGCTTCTGGCTGCGGGGCGGCGTCCGGAAAATGGGCGCGGCTTTGAAGCTGTTATTCGCGGTGTCCTTGCTGATGTTGAGCAGCTTGCTCACGCTAAGCACCCCGTTCACGCCTTCTACTTTGGCCAGGGTATCGGTGAGGATGCGGAACTCATTGAAGTTGCCCAGCTTGTACACCGAACTGTCCTGCATGCCGATAACCAGCACGTTGCCGTCTTCCCCAAACCGCTGCTTGAACTGCTTGAAGTAAATCATGTCCGGGTCCTGCTCGCTCACCACCTGAGCGAAGTCGTAGGTCATTTCCACGTCCTTGGCCTTCCAGGCCATGAACACGGTGATGGCGGCCAGCACCGCAATCAGCGACAGGCGAAACCGGATGATGAAGACGGCGAGCTGTTCCCACATAAAACCCTGCAAAAACGCAAAGTTACGCCAAGGGCGGGCGCGCCTTTGTCATCGCAAGCGGAACACAGTGCGGCGCGGCAATCCGTCCTCTCCCTGCGACTAGCTTCGAGAGGCGACAAAACGCAAACAAAAAGCCCCGGTTCATGGCAGAACCGGGGCTTTTCACACTAGAAGGCTGCTCGCTGAGAACAGGACGGATTGCCACGGCCTGCGGCCTCGCAACGACAGAGGTCCGTTCCTATAGCTGCTCGAAGATGCGGCGGGGGCTCACGGCCTCGCCGATGTAGGCGCGCAGTTCCGAGATGGCCATGCGGGTCTGCTCGCGCGAGTCGCGGTGGCGCACGGTCACGGTGTTGTCCTCCAGCGTCTGGCCATCGACCACGATGCAGAAGGGCGTGCCGATGAGGTCCTGGCGAGTGTAGCGCTTGCCGATGGCGTCGCGCTCCTCCAGCACCAGGCGGAAGTCATACTTCAGCGCGTCGAAGATTTCCTGGGCTCTCTCGGGCATGCCGTCTTTGCGCACCAGCGGGAAGATGGCGGCTTTCACCGGGGCCAGGGCCGGGTGCAGCTTCAGGAAGGTGCGGGTTTTGGTTTGCTGGGCCTCGCCCTCCCCTTCGGTAATGGTTTCTTCCTGGTAGGCGTTGCAGAGCGTGGCCAGGAACAGGCGGTCGGCGCCCACCGAGGTTTCGACCACGAAGGGCACGTAGTTGCCGTAGGCCTTGCCGGTGGCGGGGTCGATGTCGGCGTCGAAGTACTGCTGCTTCTTGCGGCTCAGGTTCTGGTGCTGGGTCAGGTCGAAGTCGGAGCGGGAGTGAATGCCCTCGATTTCCTTGAAGCCGAAGGGAAACTCAAACTCGATGTCGACGGCCGCCTTGGCGTAGTGGGCCAGCTTGTCGTGGTCGTGGAAGCGCAGCTTCTCGGCCGGCAGGCCAATGGCCTCGTGGAACTTACGGCGGGCAGCTTTCCAGGTGTCGTACCACTCGCCTTCGGTGCCAGGGCGCACGAAGAATTGCATCTCCATCTGCTCAAACTCCCGCATGCGGAAGATGAACTGCCGGGCCACAATCTCGTTCCGGAACGCCTTGCCGATTTGGGCAATGCCGAACGGAATTTTCATGCGGGCCGACTTCTGCACGTTCAGGAAGTTCACGAAAATGCCCTGGGCGGTTTCGGGGCGCAGGTACACGGGCGGCGCCTCCGAGTCCACGGCCGAGCCTTGGGTGGAGAACATCAGGTTGAACTGACGCACTTCGGTCCAGTTGCCGGTGCCGGATACGGGGCACTTAATTTTCTCGTCGAGGATGAGCTGGCGCACGCCGGCCAGGTCGTTGGCCGTGAGCAGGCGGCCCATCTCGGCGGTGAGGGCGGCGCCGCGGGCGGGGTCGCCGGCGTTTTCGTACTCAGCGGCTTTTTCTTCGAGCAACACGTCGGCGCGGTAGCGCTTTTTGCTGTCGAGGTTGTCAATGAGCGGGTCGTTGAAGCCGGCGATGTGGCCGCTGGCTTCCCAGGTGCGCGGGTCCATGAAAATGGCGGCGTCGATGCCCACCACGTTGCCGTGCAGCTGGGTCATGGCGTCCCACCACAGGCGCTTGAGGTTGTTTTTGAGCTCCACGCCGTTGGGGCCGTAGTCGTACACGGCGGCCAGGCCGTCGTAGATTTCCGAGGACTGGAACACGAAACCGTATTCCTTGGCGTGGGCCACGATATCTTTTAGTTGCGCGGGTTCTGCTGCTGGGTTCATGCGTGCAAAAGTAGCCCGATGTGGCGCAAGCTGAAACTTCTGCGTAGAAGGCGCGAAATCCGGAACGTGATTAGAACCCCATTAAAAGAACACCCAGCCGAACCCAGCCAGCACATTTCCCCGGGGCAGGCCCTACCCACTCTCGCGGCAAAGAAGCTTCGGCTACCTTTCGCAGCACGTTCTGCGGCATTCTCCCCGGCCCCTGTTCACAATTCGGTAACATGCCGTCTGTGAGCCACCTCCCTACCTTTGACCCATGATTACACTCAATTTCCCACAAAACCGCCTTTTATGTTTGGTTTAGGTTTAGAGCCTCACGTGCTTATTCTGCTCGTCCTGTGCCTGCTTGCGGCCTGCGCGTTCGAGTTCGTGAACGGCTTCCACGACACGGCCAACGCCGTGGCCACCGTGATTTACACCAACGCCCTCCGGCCGTGGGTGGCCGTGGTCTGGTCTGCCTTCTGGAATTTCATCGGCGTGTTTGCCGGCGGCATCGGGGTGGCCATGGGCATCATTTACTTGCTGCCCGTCGAAACATTGGTCGACCAGAACGTTTACCACGGCATTTCCATGGTGGGCGCGCTCATCCTGGCCGCCATCATCTGGAACGTCGGCACCTGGTACTACGGCATTCCGGCTTCGAGCTCGCACGCCCTCATCGGGTCCATTTTGGGGGTGGGCATCGCGTTTTCGCTGCTGCCCGAGTCCAAGGGCGCGGCCGTGAACTGGAGCAAGGCCGGCGAAACCGGCATTGCCTTGCTCGTGGGCCCGCTGCTGGGTTTCGCGCTCACCATCGGCCTGATGTTCCTGTTCAAGCGCTTCGTGCGCAGCAAGGCCATTTTTAAGGAGCCGCACAAGCGCAAGCCCCCGCCCCTCTGGATTCGCCTCACCCTGATTACGACTTGCACGCTGGTGAGCTTCTTTCACGGCTCCAACGATGGCCAGAAGGGCGTGGGCTTGGTGATGCTGATTCTGATTGGCATCGTGCCCTTCCGCTTTGCTCTCGACGAAACCAAGAACCCGCTCGACCTGCGCGGGTCCCTCACCAAGGTGGAGTACGTGATGAGCCGCGTCAACCAAGCCGACCTCAGCCCCAACGACCAGAAAACCCTGGCCGAAATACAGGCCGAAACCGCCGACCTCGACCGCATCTTCGCCGGCAAAACCGACATCAAGCAACTGCCCCAGCAAACGCGCTTCGAGATTCGGCGCGACGTGCTGCTGCTCACCAGCAAAGCCAAAAAGCTCCTCGGCTCCGAGAAAGTGAGCCTGAGCTCGGCCGACCGCAAAACCTACGACGACGCCACCAAGGAGATGAAAACCTTCACCGACTACGCCCCCTGGTGGGTGCTGCTGATGGTGAGCCTTTCCTTGGCCGTGGGCACCATGATAGGCTGGCAGCGCATCGTGAAAACCATCGGCGAGCGCATCGGCAAGGAGCACCTGAGCTACGCCCAGGGCGCCAGCTCCGAGTTGGTGGCCGCCGCCATGATTGGCGCCAGCACCTTCCTGCACTTGCCCTCGTCCACCACGCACGTGCTCACCTCCAGCATCGCGGGAAGCATGGTGGCCAGCCGCGGCGTCAAGAACATCAACCCCGGCATGGTGCGCAGCATTGCGCTGGCTTGGGTGCTCACCCTGCCCGTCACCATGGTGCTCTCGGGCCTGCTGTTCCTGCTGTTCCGCGCCGTGCTGGGCTAGCTCGCAATAAGCCATTAACATGAAAAAGGCTGCTCCTCAACGGGGCAGCCTTTTTGTTTGCCCGCTTCGTTAGCAAACCGGGTGCGTGCTAGCGAAACGCAAAATCTGGGGGATAACCCCACTGTTTTTAGTTACTTATCCACTTATCCACAGCAAAAACAAGGCTAAATGTGGATAACCAAGCAATTACTTGGGCCACTGCACCTCCATGTCGTCGTTGATGAAGACGCCGAAATTGACGAATTGCAGCTCGCCTTCTTCGAAGTACAGGTCAATCATTGACTTCTCGTAGGAGAGGCGCACGGCGCCTTCTTCCATGGTTTCGATTTCGGGCGTGGGCTGGTTGTGGCGCTGCATGAGGGCCTTCACCTGGTCGATGCTCCGGCCGTAGATGGCCTCGCCGAAGAGGCGCATGTTGGGGTTATCGGTTTCGATGCAGCTCAGGCGGAAGTCGTCTTCGCGGTCGAAGTAGAGGGAGAGGAGGTAGTCTTCCTCGTGGTAGTTCCAGGCTTGGTGCTCGAAGTCGTCGTCGTCGTCGGACTCTTCAATTTCCTCGGGCTCGCCCACCAGGGTGCGCACCTCGTCCATGGTGGCGCCGAAGCGCAACGGGCCCATGCCGGTGCCCAGAATAATTTCGTTTTCCTCGATGCTGGAGGATTGGGGAGTGCTCATGGCGTTGGGGTGAAGGGTAGTAGGCAAAGGTAGGGTTGTAATGATTAGTGGTTAACGGTTAGTGGTTAATGATTGTGCATCTGAGCCATTAATCATTAGCCGTTAACCACTAATCATTATTTGCCATACTTTTCCACAAACGCCTCCTTCTGCCGGATGTATTCCGGGTTGGTCTTGGCCTCGTCCCATTTGCGCTTGAAAATGGCAGCGGCTTCCACCTTGTCCGGGTCGGGGTGCGTGGTGCGGGGCAGCTCGGCGCGGCCGTGGGCGCCGCTCTGGCCCTTTTTGTCGTCGGGCACGGGGCCGGCGTATTTCTTGCCGCCTTTGTGGTTGGCGTAGCGCCGGGCCCGCGTAAAGCCCATTTGAATGAATTTGCGGGCCATGTCGGCGCCCACAAAATCGTGGGCCTTCAAATAGGCCTCAAACAAGCCGTAAATCGTCGCCGACGACTCCCGGGCCGCCGCGGCGTCTTTGAAGCGCCAGTGCGGCAAAATTTCGCCCTTGTAGGGCTGCACCAGCAGCACGCCCTGCTCGCCCCGGCCCACGCGATATAGTTCGGGGTGCTGGCGGAAGTCGACGGTGTGGAAATCGAGGGTATAGTCGAACGGCATTCCAGAGTAGGGGAGGTGTGCCCGGTTTGTACGCAAGCAGTGGAAAACCGGTGGGGGCAGGTGGAAAACCCTTCCCCGGCGAGCCGCCGGAAAACCCTGAGCCGGACTACTTCTTTCTGACCCGACCCAAGCGCTTGTGGCGCGGGCCTACCCTGGAGCTGGGACCAAGCACTTGAAGCGCGTCCTAAACTTTTGAATCAGGACAAAACGCTTGAGTCGCGTTTTCCCCAACCTTAACTTTTTATTAAATTTTTTTCTAAAAAACTCTTTTTGTTTCCACTCATTAGGGACGTTGATAAGTGGATAAGCCGAAAGGGTTATCCCCAGCGGGGAAAACGTGGGGGTAACGTAAGCCTTTTCCACCCACTATCCACCGGCATTGTGGATAATAAATTACTGTTTAACAAACACTTGATTGATTTTTCAACATCTGTCCTGGGTTTCCACATTTTTATTATCCCCGCCTCAATGGGCATGTGGGAAGGGCCGCTGGCACGGAGAAGTTATCCCCGGTTATCCCCGTGGAAAAACCCCTGTGCGGGCCGGGAAACGACCAAAAAAACTTGTGCCCGCTTTATCCCCCGGCTAGCCCAATGTTTCCACTAGGTTATCCCCGAAATTTCCCACAGCGCCAAAACCGTGTGGAAAAGCCCGTGGAAAAACGGTGGATTAGTGCCCGAAATGGCCCTCAGTAACTGGAATCGGACATAAGTTTTCCACGAAACGGGGGACGCAGGCCTTGGAGGGGCATGAAGCTGCCTCCGAACGCCTGCGTAGCGCCAGGGCCGGGCTGAGCGGCCAGTAATTGAAACAGAATCGTTGCTGAGGGTGTGAACGGCCCGGTGAGCCACGCTCCTCCCCTACGCCGTGCAGGCATACCATCCACGCACAAGGGCAATCCCAGGACCTTTCCCAGCCGTTGAGCAACGGCAAACAGCCACAGGGCCCAGTCGAAAGGCATGTGCCGTCTGACCGGGCCCGGTGACCTCAGTTGGGAAACCAGAACGTAGAATTAGAAGCTCAGCGGCTCCTCGATATCGAAGCCAGCGCGCACTTGTTGAGGGCGTGGGTCAATATACACGGGCTCGGCGGGGAGCAGCAGGTTGGGGTCGCCGTCGCGCCAGCGGCCGTCGCCGTCGGCGTCGATGAGCACGCGCAGGCGGTAGGTGCCGGGCGCAATGTCGGAAAACACATAGCGGCCTTTGGGCGACACCAGGCTGGCCACTACCTGGAATTTGTCGTCGAGCAGCTGCAGCTCAAAATTTTTCGCCTTGGTGGTGATGGTGCCCGCAAGGCTGGTGGACACGTCCTGCTGGCTGATGCCAAGGCGCAGGGGTTTGAGGCGCAGGCTCTGGCCGGTGATGGCGGTAATGGCCGTGCTGTCGAGCAGGATGTCGAAGCGGTTTTTGGCCCGGCTGTTGAAGCGTACGATGAGCTGGCTGCGGTCGGCGCTGAGGGTGCCGTCGGCGGGCAGGCGCAGGGGGCGGCGCCGGATGGAGTCTTCCACCAGCGTGCCGAAGGGCTTGCCGGCGGCCACGCGCACGGGCACGGCAAACTGGAAGCGCACCATGCCTTCGGGAAACACGTTGCGCGGCGAGCCTTCCACGGAGTACAGCGGCGGGTTGGCCATTTTGCGGGCCGAAGCGGGTGGCACCGGAAATTTCACGGCCAGCGTGTCGCGGCCCACGTTGCCGGTGCTGTCGGTCATGGTGAGTAGGTAGCGGCCGTCGCCCACGGCGGGCGTTTTGTAGAGCACGAGGCCGCGGCCGCGGTCGGTGAGCTGGGCCGCTTCGGTCACGGCTTCGGCTGAAGCCGTCCCGCCCAAGGGGGCCAGTACAGCCGAGCGCAAACCTTCGTTGAAGCTCAGGCGCACCTGCGTGGGGCTGGGCGTGCGGGTGGTGAGGAGCGGCGGGCGCCGGTCGGGGCGGGTGAAGGCGAGGGAAAGGGGCTGGCCCGTGCTGCCGGCGATGGTAATGGGCGCCGGCAGGTAGGCTATTTTCTCGCCGTCGTCGTAGCGCCCGTTGTTGTTCTTGTCGCCAACGGCGTAAACTTTATACGTCCCGGCCTTCAGAAAGCCGAGGCTGAATTTGCCTTCCTTGTCGGTGAGGGTGGTGTAGTAGGGCCGGCCGCGGCGCACGCCGGCCGTGTCGGCCTCCCGGTAGAGGCCGATGCTGGCCTCGGCCACGGGCCGCAGGGTGAGCACGTCGGTGAGCAGGCCGCTCACCTTGCCCGAATCCAGCACGGCGCCGGTGCTGAAGTTCAGCACGGCGTTTTTGGCGGGCAGGCCTTCGGTGATGTCCACCACGCCGTCGCGGAAGTTGAAGCTGTAGGTGGTGTTCGGGTCCAGGGGCTTGTCGAAGAGCAGCGTGATGGAGTTGCGGTCTTCGCGCAGCTTGTAGGGGTTGTCTTCGGGCAGCTGGGGCGTGATGAGCAGGTTTTTGCTCAGGTCCTTGGTCACGACGGGCTCCGAAAAGTTGAGTCGGATGAACTGCTGGCTCACGTTGCGGGCCGCGCTGTCGGGCGAGCTGCTGATGCGGCGCGGGGGCGTGCGGTCGCGCGGGCCGCCCAGGGGTGGGGCCACGGCGGCGCAGCCATCAAGCAGGGCAACCAGCGCCAGCAAAGCCAGCAGTTCAGCGCGAACGGACATTATACAGAAGCAGCGTGGAAAGCGTGAGAACAACAATGGCCGCCCCAATGCGCCACGCCAACGGACGCGTGACCACATCCGACGGCTCGGCCGGGGCGCTAACGACCGTGACCTGCCGGGCGGTATCCACCACAAAGGTCGGCGCTGGCGTTTTGAGCGAGTCGGACCGCGCCGGCGTGGCGGGCACGGTTTGGGCATGGGCCGTTGGCAGCAACCACGCGGCCAGCACCAGCCCCCTCCCCCACCGGCGCGCCGCCCGCCGCATCAGGCCGCCGGGGTGCGCCGCCCGGCCACGTAGAGCAAGCTCGAATACTGGCCGTCGTGCTGCTCGGCGTATTGGTTCGATTTGTAGCCCGCCTTCAGCACCGTGAGCAAGCCGCCGGCGCGCTCGGCCTTGTGCTTTTCGCTCAGCATGCTCACGTAGTAGGCATCGAGGGGCATGGGCAAGGTGTGACGGATGGCCAGCTTGTGCTTTTTGAGCAGCTGGGCCATGGTTTTGGGCGCAAAGTGGTAAAGGTGGCGCGGCACGTCGTAGGCCGCCCACAGCTCGCGGTAGTGCTGGGCGTCGAGGCTCTCCACGTTGGGCACGGCAATGAGCAGCACGCCGTCGGGCTTCAGCAGGGCCACCAGCTGGGCCAGCGTTTCGTTGAGGGTATGAATGTGCTCGAGCACGTGCCACAACGTAATCGCATCGAACGTGCCGGGCTGAAACTGGGCCAGGCTCTCCTGCCCGATGGGCTGGCCGAGGCGCTGGCTGGCTTCTTCGCGGGCCCGGGCGTTGGGCTCTAGGCCGGCCACCTGCCAGCGGGCGGCCTTGGCCGCCCCCAGGAAGTGACCCGTGCCGCAGCCGTAATCCAGCAGCCGGCCGCGGCGGGGCGCAAACTTGTTCAGCAGCCCCACCTTGCGGCGCATGGTGAAAAAACGGGCCACTTTGTACGCTTGGTTCACGAGGCCCCCGGCGCCGCTGTTGTGCGACACGTAGTCGTCAGATTCATAATAGCGGCCGATGTCGGCCTCCTGCGGCCGGGGATTGGTGAACTGAAAGCCACAGCCCGCGCACTGCACAATGGCAAAGCTTTCGTGGCTCACCGTGCGGTCTTCCACCACCAGCTTGTTGCGAAACTCGGATTTGCCGCACACCGGGCAGCTGTCTAAACGTTCGTAGGACACGGATACTTCTAAATGGCAAAGCCGGCCGCGGGTAGGGCGGCGCGGCAACTTTCATAGCCCGGCAAAGTTCGCAAGATTTTAGGTAGCGCCGTGTAGCGCGGACTTTCAGTCCGCGAGCGAAACCAATCCGACTCGCGGACTGAAAGCCCGCACTACCCACTAACGTCCCAGGTACACCATCAGCACCGACACGTCGGCCGGCGAGATGCCGCTGATGCGCGAGGCCTGCCCGATGGTTTCGGGCTGAATGCGGAGCAGCTTTTCGCGGGCTTCGTGCGAGAGGGCAGGCATGGCGCGGTAGTCCAGCTTGCCCTGAATCACGAAGTTTTCGAGCTCTTGCATGCGTTCGGCCTGCTGCTGCTCTTTCACCAAGTAAGTCTCGTACTTGATGTTGATGATGGCCTGCTCCAGCGCCTCGGCGTCGAAAGCAGCCAAGGCTTCATCGAGTGCGGGCAGGGCGCGGCGCAGGTCGGCCAGCTCCACGTTGGGGCGGCGCAGCAGGTTCACGGCGCGGGTTTTCTCGTGGATTTCGGCCGAGCCCAACTCCACCAGCAGCGGGTTGATATCGGCTGGCTCGATGGAAAACTTCTGGAACAGCGTACCGATTTCGGCGGTTTGCGCCTCCTTCATTCGCACGCGCTCCAGGCGCTCATCCGAAGCCAGGCCCAACTCGTGGCCCAGCGGCGTGAGGCGCAGGTCGGCGTTGTCCTGGCGCAGCAGAATGCGGTGCTCAGCCCGGCTCGTGAACATACGGTAGGGCTCGTCGGTGCCTTTGTTCACCAAGTCATCAATGAGCACGCCGATGTAAGCCTCGCTCCTTTTGAGAACGAACGGCGCCTTGCCGTGCACCTTGTTGTGGGCATTGATACCCGCCATCAGGCCCTGGCAAGCGGCTTCCTCGTAGCCCGTGGTACCATTAATCTGACCCGCGAAATACAGGCCGGCAATCAACTTGGTTTCGAGCGTCAGCGCCAACTGCGTGGGCGGGAAAAAGTCGTACTCAATGGCGTAGCCGGGCCGGAACATCTTGGCGTTCTCGAAGCCCGCAATTTCGCGCAGGGCGCGGTACTGCACGTCCTCGGGCAGCGAGCTGCTGAAGCCGTTGATGTAGCACTCCACGGTGCTCCACCCCTCGGGCTCCACGAAAATCTGGTGGCGGTCCTTGTCGGCGAAGCGGTTGATTTTGTCTTCCACGCTGGGGCAGTAGCGCGGCCCCAGGCCCTTGATGCGGCCCTGGAACATGGGCGACTTCTCGAAACCCTCGCGCAGGATGTCGTGCACCCGCTCGTTGGTGTAGGTGATGTAGCAGGGGCGCTGCTGCGTGAGGCGCGGCGTGTCGAGGTAGGAGAATTTGCTGGGCACCTCGTCGCCGCCCTGCGCTTCCATTTTGGAGTAGTCGAGGCTGCGGCCATCCACACGGGGCGGGGTGCCGGTTTTCATACGCCCGGCTTCAAACCCCAGCTCCAGCAACTGCTCGGTGATGCCGCGACTGCCTTTCTCGGCTGCCCGGCCACCCCCAAAATTCTTCTCGCCGATGTGGATGAGGCCGTTCAGGAAAGTGCCGTTGGTCAGTACCACCGACTTGCCCCGGAACTCGATGCCGAGCTGGGTTTTCACGCCCACCACCGTGTCGTTTTCCACCACGATGCCGGTCACGGCTTCCTGCCAGAAGTCCACGTTGGCGATGCCTTCCAGGGTCAGGCGCCAGGCTTCGGCGAAGCGCATGCGGTCGCTCTGCGCGCGCGGGCTCCACATGGCGGGGCCTTTCGAGCGGTTCAGCATCCGAAACTGAATCATGGTCTGGTCGGTGATGATGCCCGACTGGCCGCCCAGCGCGTCGATTTCACGCACAATCTGGCCCTTGGCCACGCCGCCCATGGCCGGGTTGCACGACATCTGGGCGATGGTGTTCATGTTCATCGTCACCAGCAGCACTTTCGAGCCAAGGTTGGCGGCGGCGGCCGCGGCCTCGCAGCCGGCGTGGCCCGCGCCCACTACAATGACGTCGTATTCGGAAGTTTGAAACATAATCGGGAGTAGAACCTCCTTGCGCAGGTTCAGAATAAGGCACCACGCCAACCGGCGATAAGTAACGTGCAACGCCAAACGGCCCGTCCGGCGTTCCGGCGTTGAGAATTACAAAATTACGCAATCAACCACCCACCGCCAGTTTCACGTGAAACGGCTTGTGAATTTCGGAATTCGGATGTAGGGCGGCCCCGACTCTACACCGTGAGGCCGCCCAGTTCTTCGGGCAGCCAGTCGGCCAGCAGCTCAGCGGAATGCTCGGCTACTACGTCCCAAGAAAACGGCACCCAGAGGCCCCGCACGCTGTCGAACACTTCGGTAGCCGCCGGGCAGGCGAATAGTTTATAGTCGAACTTCGGGTAACCGTGCACCAGATAGCCCGGGTAGTAATAGTCGAGGTGCTGGCGGCGGGCGTGGTCGGTTTTAAGCAGCAGCAAATACTTGCCGAGGCTGAACTTGCGGTAAGCGGGGTCGTAAAAATTGAGGATGCCGGCCAGGGTACGCTCGCCCCGGTCGAACACGCCGGCGGCTATCAGGCGCTCGCCGTCGCGTAGCTCGATGACCTGGGTGTTGAACACGTTGTGGGCCTCTCCGCCCATCAGCACGGCCTCAATGGTGGGCGCGGCGTCGAAGGTGATGGAGGCGCGGTAGCGGGCGTACAGCTCCTCGTACTCCTCGGTGATGCGAAAAGGGCGAATGGTGGCGGCGAAGCGGGAATTGCGGCGCAGCAGGGCCCGCTGCTCCGGGCCCCAGGCTATGCGGCCCAGTGCCAGGCGCAGCCAGTGGGCCGTGTAGAGCTTGCCGCTAAAGGGCACGAAGTGGCAGGTAAAAAGCTCCTGCTGCATCCGGTAGTAACCTTGGGCAAGGTAAAAATCCAGGGCATCGCCGCGGATGATGGGTTGCGCAGATGAGGAGGCGGACATAGAAGGGGCAGGCAGCAGAAACGCAAAAAGAACGGAGACGGGCAAGGACGCATACATGCCAAACGCCCGCTTGAGGCGGGCGTCGGGTGGTAATAGTCTGCAAACAGCGAAAGCGCTAAAAAGTGCGCAGCGAGAGGCAGTCGTCCTCTTTTTTGCGCATGGCCGTCTGGCTCAGCAGGTCTTTGTCGTGGTAGCCGAGCAGGTGCAGCACGCCGTGAATCATGACGCGGTGCAGCTCGTCGCGGAAGCTTACACCCAGGTCGTGGGCGTTGTCGCGCACGCGCTCCACGCTGATGAAGATGTCGCCTTCCAGAATGTCGGCGTTGTCCGAGTTATCGAAGGTGATGACGTCGGTCAGCGTGTCGTGGTCGAGGTATTCGACGTTGAGCTGGTGCAGGTAGTCATCGGAACAGAAAATGTACGTCAACTGTACGATGCGGTGCTCGTGCACGGCGGCCACGCGCTCAATCCAGCCAATGAGTTCTTCGGCGTCGGCGAGCTCGAATTCGGGCACGTCCTCCACCATGAATTCGATGCCCGGGGCTTCGTGGTGCAGCTCGCCGGGGGGAAAGTTGTCGTGGTGGGGCGGCCCCACCGGCGGGTGACTCATCATGCGGCAAACGGCGGCTTTAGGCGGCGACGTGGTCGGCGGTCGGGGTTTCGTCGGCGGGGGCGGGCGTGAGCTGGAAGGTGAGCTGCACGCGGCGGCCCTCCTTGCTGAACTCTACCTCGTCGGCCAGGTGGCGGATGAGGAAGATGCCGCGGCCCCCCGGGTTTTCGAGGTTTTCCGGTGCCGTCGGGTCGTCGAGGTTGTCGTAATTGAAGCCCGCGCCCTCGTCCTCAATCTCAAATTTGAGCTGCTGAGGCTCCACGTAGAGCGACAGGTAAACGTTTTTGTCCTTGTCGAACTTGTTGCCGTGGCGAATGGCGTTGTTCACCGCTTCGGTCACGGCCACCATGATGTTGCCGTAGATATCGTCCTCAATCTGAAAGGTATCCTTGGAGTTGTCAATGAAACTCTCGACCACGCGGATATTTTCAACGAGCGACGGAATCTGAATTTTTACCTGCTTCATAAGGCGGTTTGATAGGTAGGGCGGCAGCGGGTTAGGGGCGGCAAAAATAGTCTTTTAAACGGCAAAGCGCCACAACAATTTCTGCCGCTGTCCGGGGGGGCGGTTTAAGCAGAACACTAAACACTTAACGAAACGACAGCCGGTTTGGATGGAGGCCGTCGGCCGCCTACTTGATTTTTTGAAAATACTCCCCCACTTCGCGCTGGTAGTACGGGGTGAGGTTCGGGGGAGTACTACGTAGGATTTCGGTCTGGCGTTCCTTGCTAACCTTGTATTTGTCAAAAGCTGCCGGAAAAACCGGGGGTTTATACTGAGCCGCCTGGGCTTCGCGCTTGGTGTCCTGGTCGCGCTCGCGCGCCGATTTTTCTACTTCCAGCAGGCGGGTCAGGATTTGCTGCTGGCGCATGATGGTTTCCTCGGAAAGGCGCTTGTTCACGAGGTCGGTTTCGGTTTGCTCCATCATTTTCTTGATGTCGCCGGTGCCGCCCCCGCCCTCTTCGCCTTTGCCGTCCTTGCCGTTGGCGCCGCCTTCCTTCCCTTCTTTGGTGCCTTCCTTGCCGTCTTTGCCGTCGCCGGCCTGGCCCTGGCCGGCTTTGCCGCCGGGCTTGCCCTGGCCCTGTTGCAGCTTGTCGAGCTGCTGCATGGCCTGGCGCAGCATCTGCTGCTGGGCGGCCAGCTTGGCCAACTCTTCCGACATCTGCCGGCCCTGCTTGCCGCTCTGCGAGAGCTTCTGAATCTGCTCGTTGAGCTGCTGTTGCATCTTGCCCATGTTGCCGGGACCGGGCTTGCTGCCCTGGCCCTGTCCTTTGCCCTTGCCCTTTTTCTTGCCGGGCTTGCCCTGGCCGTCCTGGGGCTGGCCTTTGCCAGCCTGCTGCTCCTGCTGCATCTGGTCGAGAGAGCCTTGCAGCATCAGGGCCAGGTTGTTCATGCTGGTCATGGCCTGCTGCTGGGTGGCGGTGGCGCGGCCGGGGTCGCGCTGCTGGATGTGGGTGAGCGACTCGTCCATGCGGCCGTTCATCTCGCCCACCTCGCGGGTCACAAAGCTCTGAATTTTAGGCTCCTTCTTGGCCAGCGCGTACAGCGAATCCTGAATAATCTTGGCGTCGTCGCGCAGCTTGCGCTGGGTCTGGCCCAGCTGCACGAAGCGCGGGTCGGATTGGTCGACTTTGCGGAAATCCTTCATCAGGTTTTCCTGGTCGAAGCTGAGGGTGAGCAGGTTTTCGAGGATGTCGCGCAGGTCGTCGATGTTCTGCTGGGCCTGGTCACTTTCTTCCTCGCTCATCTGGTCGCGCATTTTCTGCGCCATTTTCTTCATGCGCTGGGCGGCGCTTTTCTGCTTAGCGGCGGCTTTCGAGTTCTGGTTTTTGCCAAGCTGTTGCTGGCTTTCCTGCATGTCCTGGTCAGTCTGCTCCTGGTCGGGCTTCTGCTCGTCCATGCCGTTCTGGTCGCCCAGTTCCTTGTCCATCTGCTTCAGCTCCTGCAGCTCCTTTTTCAGGTCCTCAAACTCCTTTTGGTTCTCGGCCTGCTGCTGCTTCAGCTGCTCCTGCTGAGCCTTTTGCTCTTGGTTCGAAAGTTTGTTGTCGGGGTTTTCCTTGTCGTTCTGCTGGGTTTTCTCGGCCAGCTTTTCCTCGTCCTTGGCCAGCTCGTCGAGCTTGTTGGCGGTTTCCTCCACCTTCTGCTCCAGCTGCATCTGCTTGAACATTTCGAGCGCGCGGTCGAGCTCCTTCTGCAAGGTGTCTTCCTTGTTTTCGAGCTGCTGCAGCAGCTTCTGCATCTCGGCGTCGGGCTGCTTTTGCTCTTCCAGCAGCTTTTTCAGCTTGTCGTAGAGCTTTTTGGTTTCGGGGTCGAGCAGGTCGGCCATCAGCTTTTTCAGCTCCTCGGCCTTCTTGGCCAATTCCTCGCTTTTGGGGTTGAGCTGGTCCTGCTTCTGCTGCAGCTGTTCAAACATCTTCTGCATCTGCTCCATCTGCTGGTTCATCTGGTTCTTTTGTTCCAGCATGTTTTCCAGCTGCTTCCGGTCCTGGAAGCTCAGGTCGCGCTTGGTTTTGAGCTTGTCTTGGGTTTTGGCCAGCTCGCGCTCCAGCTTTTCACTTTGCTTGGCGGCCTGGCTCATTTGGCTGGCCACCGATTCGGCCTGGGCGTTCAGCTCCTGGCGCATCTCGCGCCGGCCGGGCAGGCGGAATTCCGCCGGACGGGTGCGCGTGGCCTTGGGGCCGTGCACGCCGTCGTTGTCCCAGGCTTCCACGTAGTATTCCAGCCGGTCGCCGGGGCGCAGGTTCAGCGGGTTCAGGTTCCAGGTGTGGGCGTAGGTACCTGAGCTTTCGCGCGGCAGCGCCAGCGCTACGGTTCCTTGGCGGCTGGGCGCCGCATTGGGTCCTTGGCCCTCCCGGCGCAGCGCGTAGTGCAGCGCTAGCCGCGTCAGGCCGTAGTCGTCGCGCACGGTGCCGCCCAGCGCCAGGTAGCGCCGCGTCACCGTATCGGCAAATGCTTCCAGCGTGAGCGTGGGCGCCAAGTCCGGCACCGCCGTAAGCTGGTAGGAAATGGGGTCGCGGTTCAGGCTGGCCGGGTTCTTCAGGCGCAGTAGGTAGGGCTGCGAGCGCAGCACCCGCCGCTCGGCCACGAAGGTGCCGTCGTCGCCGGTGGCGGCCAGCGTCTCGTCCGGGTTTTGGAATACCAGCGCCAGCTCATCAGTAGCGGCCGTGGCAAATTCCCAGCGCACTGTGCTGCCTTCCGGCACCGTCAGATTGCCGCCGTTTTCGATGGTTTCGGCCGCTTTGCCGGTGTAAGTCGGGTAGGTGATGTTGACTTTGAAATCGCGCAGATTAGGCCGTTCCAGCACCGTCAACTCGTACTCCTGGGAGGCAAAGCCGGCGCCTTTGAGCTGAAAAGTCACGTCGCCCTGTGGCTGCTCAAATGTGTAGCGGAACTGGTCGCCGTGCCCGGCCACCTTGCTCAGGCGCCGCTCGCCGTTGTTGTAGGCAATGCTCACATCGGCCGGCAACGCCGAACCGGCCACCGCCACGTTCAGCGTAAAATCCTCGCCCCGAAACGCCGTCAGCTTGGGGTTTTTAATCAAAAACTGAAACGGCGCCGGCGGCGAATATGCCCGCTTGTAGTGCCAGATGCGCTCGGTGCCCTGCACCAGAAAACTGGGGTAAAACGCCAGCAGCAGCAGCAACACCGCCACGGGCACAGCGGTGTATTTCCACAGCGGCCGGCTCTGTTGCTTGATGTCGATGCCTTTGGCAAAGGAAATGTCGCCCATCTGGGCGGCGCGCTGCTCCAGGCTGGCGGCGATGAGGGCGTTGTCGCGGGCTTGGCCTTGCAGCTGCAGGGCATTCAGCAGGCGGTCCTGCACGTCGGGAAACAACTCCCCTACCCTGCGGGCCGCTTGCTCGTCGCTCAGCAGCCGGCGCAGGTTGGTGAGGGCGGCCAATGGCGTCCAAATCCAGCGCGCGAAGCTGTAAATCGTGAGGCCGATGAACCCAAACAGCAGCCCTGCCCGCACCGCCGTGGGCAGGTACAGGAAGTATTCGAGCCCGTTGAACGCCACGAAAAACGTGAGCAGCAGCCCGCCGGCCACCAGCAGCCCGCGCACCAGCAGGTTCAGGTAAAACTTGCGCTTGAAGGCTTCCAGCTCCGTCCGCACCCGCGCCAACGCGGGGTACTCGGCCGCTGCAGCGCCGCGCTCCATCAGCATCGCCATAAATCAGTTCTAATTCAGGAAAGATACATCAGGACGCGGCGCTTGGTTCGAGAATGTAGCGCGGACTCGCAGAGTCCGCGCTACATTACCTCCACCCAGGCCGGGCAATGGTCGGAATGCACCACGTCGGGCAACAGACCCGCGCCGGCCAAACGGGGTTGCAGGGCCGCATCGGCCAGCCAGTGGTCGAGTCGCCAGCCCACGTTCCGCTTCCGTGAGCCGGCCCGGTAGCTCCACCACGAATAGTGCCCCACGGCCTCGCCGTGGTGGTGCCGGAAGGTGTCCACCAGTCCATCGGCCAGAAAATCCCGGAACCACTGCCGCTCCTCGGGGGTGTAGCCGGGGCTGTTCTGGTTGGCCTTGGGGTTGTGCAGGTCGATGGGCGTTTGGCAGCAGTTGAAGTCGCCGCCGATGAGCAGCGGCGGGGTGCTGCCGTCGGCTCGCAGCCGGGCCACGTAGTCGCGGAAAAAGTGCAGCCATTCCACTTTGAAGGCCTGTCGCTCCGGCCCGCTCGTGCCCGAAGGCATGTAGGTGTTCAGCACCGACACGTCCGCAAAATCCAGCCGCAGCACCCGGCCTTCGTCGTCGTAGCAGCTTTGGCCGCAGCCGTGGATGACGGCTTTCGGCGCCACTTTCGTGAACGTGGCCACGCCACTGTAGCCCGGCTTTTGGGCCGGGTGCAGGTAGGCCGTGTAGCCCAGCGCCTCAAAGCCCGAAACGTCCATGGGCTCGCGGCTGGCTTTTATTTCCTGCAAGCACAGCACGTCGGGCGCAGCTTCGGCCACCCATTCCAGCAGGCCTTTGCTCACCGCCGAACGCAGGCCGTTGACGTTATACGAGACGATTTTCATTAGTTGGTTGCTAGCGAGAATGATGAACGTCATGCTGAGCTGGCCGAAGCATCTCTTCCGCACAACTAATCATCAGAAATAGTATTGCGGTAGAGATGCTTTGACTGCGCTCAGCATGACGGTCTATTGGGTTATAGGTCGTCGCCCGGGTCCAGCGCGAAATACTCCAGCACGTGCCATTTCAGCATGCGCTCCTGCTCCTTGAGGTTGGCAAATGGCACGGGGCGCAGCAGCTTGTAGTGCGGCCAGCCGTCCTCGTCCACGCGCTCCAGCTCGTAGTGCCCGCTCAGGCTGAAGAGCCGGCAGGTGGCAATGTGCATCAGGTCCTGCTTCTGCTCTTTGGTGAAGGTGGTGATGCCCTGGTTCAACTCCTGAATGCCGATGAGCAGCAGCAGCGCGTTCAAATCAGGCCGCTTGCCGAAACGCTCCTGCATCTCCAGCATCAGGGTTTCCCAGCGGGCCTCGAAGTCTTCTTCGGCTTCGTGGGTTGGGGCGGGGTTCAGGTCCTCGCTCATGCGGCGGGCTCGCTGCCGTGCGCGGCTTTGTGGGCGGCCAAGTCGGCCTGCTCGTCGGCTCGCGCCCCGCTGCCGGCTTCCGATTTCAAAATTTCCCAGTACTCCACCGCGCGGCGGAAGTGCGGAATCACGATGCTGCCGCCGATGATGTTGGCAATGGCAAAGACTTCGTAAATCTCCTCGTCGGTGAGCTTTTCCTCGAAGCATTTGCCCACGTGGTACTTAATGCAGTCGTCGCAGCGCAGCACCATGGAGCAGGCCAGGCCCAGCATTTCCTTGGTTTTGACGTCGAGCGCGCCGGCCGCGTAGGTGTTGGTGTCGAGGTTGAAAAACCGCTTGATGACCTTGTTGTCGGCCGCCAGGATGGTGGCGTTCATCCGCTGGCGGTACTCGTTGAATTCGGTGACTTGGGACATTCGAGTGATGTGCTAATTTTTTGATTGGCTGAGTTGCTGGCTATTGTGAGCCATTCAGCGTAGCTTGGGAGCCGTGGCACGAAACAGCCAAAGCGCCCGGTACTGGCATGAGTGACCAGAACGTACAAAGAACGGCCTTTCGTGCCAATCCCCGTAGAATGGCGGCCTTTCCCTATTCAGCCAAAAGCACATCAGCACATCTACCAATCAGCAAATCAATGTATGCTGCGCGCCCTGTGGAATGATTTCGTCGGCCTCATCTACCCGCGCCTGTGCTTGGCCTGCCAGGAGCCGCTGGTGAGCGGTGAAAACCACCTCTGCACCGGCTGCCGGGCCGAACTGCCCTACACCGATTTCCACCTGCTGCCGCCCGACCAAAACCCCATCGGCCGGCGCTTTTGGGGCAAGCTGCCCATCCGCCACGCCCTGAGCTACCTGCGTTTCGTGCGCCACGGCCGGGTGCAGCACCTGCTCCACGAGCTCAAGTACCAAGGCCAGCGCGACGTGGGCACGGCCCTCGGCCAGCTCTACGGCGCCGAGCTGCACGCCGCCGGCCTGGCAGCCGATTTCGACCTCATCATACCCGTGCCCCTGCACCCCAAGAAGCTGGCGAAGCGCGGCTACAACCAGGCCGCCGCCTTCGCCACGGGCTTGTCCAACGGCCTGAAAGTGCCCGCAGGTATCACCACCCTCCGCCGCAATACCAACACCAAAACCCAAACCAAAAAGAACCGCGCCCAGCGCTGGGAAAACGTGGCCACGGTGTTTGAAGTGGACGACCCGGCCGCCATCATTGGCCGCCGCATCTTGGTTGTCGACGACGTGCTGACCACCGGCGCCACCCTCGAAGCCTGCGGCGCCGTGCTGCTGGCAGCCGGCGCGGCTGAGGTCAGCATTGCCACCATTGCTTGCGCCGACCGGTAAATGAAACCCAGCGAAACCGTGTCAACAAAAAAAGGCCGCTCCTGAATCAGGAGCGGCCTTTTTGCTTGTCGAGCGAAAGCTTACTTGTTCGAGCCAGCGTTAATCATGGCGCAACGGAAACCGATGGTTGCCGTCGACGAGTCTTCGGCCATGAAGCGGCGGGTGCCGGGCGAGAGCCAGTAGGCCACATCGCGCCACGAACCGCCTTTGTACACGCGCACGTGGTCGTCAATCAAGGACTGGTAGCCTTTCTTGTCGTACTTCTCGGCGGGGTCACCCACGCCGTTGCGGCGGAAGGGGTTCAGGTCCTCTACGTCCTGGAACGACAGGGGGCGGTACACGTCCTGCACCCACTCGTTCACGTTGCCGGCCATGTTATACAGGCCGTAGTCGTTCGGCGGGTAGGAGTAGATGTATTCCGTAATCATGGCGCCGTCGTTCAGGCTCCCGGCAATACCGGCGTAGTCGCCGCGGCCGCGCTTGAAGTTGGCCAGGAACTGACCCTGCTTCTTGCCGTAAGCATTGCGGGTCGATTTGCCATCCCAAGGATAAATGCGCTTCTCTTCCTGGTTTTCGTTGCCCACTTCCTGGGTACCCACGAGAGCCTGCGCGGCGTATTCCCACTCGGCCTCGGTGGGGAGGCGGTAGTTGGGCAGCGTGTTGCCGTTCTCGATTGAGGTGCTGTTTTTGCCGGTGGCCAGGGCCCCTGCTGCGCCAGCGGTACCTTCGGCACCGGCCGCGGCGCCTTCGCCGGTGGCTTTGTCTTTCTTCTTGCCGAAGAGGCCTTTGCCACCGCCGGGCTTGCTTTCGCCGCCAGCCGCGAGGCGCTCGTTCACCTTGGAGGTACGCCAGGTGCAATAGTCATCGGCCTGCAGCCAGCTCACGCCCACCACGGGGAAGTAGCGGAAACCGGGGTAGCGCAGGTAATAGGTTACGTAGGGGTCGTTAAACGACAGGTCGCGGGCCCACACCGTGGTATCAGGCAGGGCCGAGCGGTAAAACTCCTCCGCTGAGTCGGCACGGATGAAGTGCAGGTATTCGAGCCAGTGAATGTTGGCCACTTCGGCTTCGTCCATGTAGAACGAGGCGATGGTTACCGTGCGCTCGATGTTATCGTGGGTCTGGGTTACGTCCTCTTCCTGCGAGCCCAGCACCGTGCGGCCGCCTTCAATGAACACTAGGCCGGGGCCTTCAGGGATTTTCTTGAAGTTGGCGACGGCCATGCCTTTCTCCGTATTATATTCAATACCCGTCGTAGAAGAATATTTGCCCGGCTTTTGGGCCGTGGGCGGGCCTTTCTTGCCGCAGCTCGCCAAGACTACCAGGCCAAGCACGGATAGGCGTAGATAATTGGTTAATTTCATAACAAAGTTAAAATGAGTATGGGGCTGAGGAGTTATCTAAGGCAATTAGGACGCAATAATACAAAATATTAGAATGCCGGACAAGGTGCTGCCGGGTAAACTCTTCTTTTTAGGCGACGATGGGCGTTTTCCAATCGGTCAAATGCGCGGAGGGCTAAGGTTAGTTCATGAGCGCCACCCAAATCGGCGCTTAGGCGGCTAAGTCCCACGTCGTAGCTGTAGCCCAGGCGCAGGCCGCCGGCCTGCACACCCGCCACCACGGCCAGCACGTGCTGCACGTCAACGTTGCCGAGCGGCGAAATATTGCGGTACACCGCCCCCAGCGTGACAGGCGAGGCCGTGACGTAAACACCTGTCTCCAAGCGCTGCGAGCCGCCCTGGCGGGTGTAGGCCGCCACGGGCGTGTAGCTCACCTCGCGGGTGGCAATGCCCGGCCCGGGCTTCACGGCGAAGAACTTGTAGCCGCCCGAAACGCTCAGCAGCAAGGGCAACTCGCTCTGCTGGCGAAAGCCCAGGTCGGGCTGGTTGAGGTGCTGGCCGGCCACGCTGAGCCAGAATTGCTCGGTGTAGAGCACGGCGCCCGTGCCCAGGCTGAGGTAGTTGGCGGGGGCAAAATCGAGGGCCTCGGCGGTGGGGCCGGTCACGCTGCCGTCTTCCTGAATTTGGTCGCCAAACACGAAATTGTCATATCCGACGCGCTGGCGGCCGTAGCTGGCGCGCAGCCCGCCGCTAAGGGCCAGCTTCTCGTTGATGCGGGTGTGGTAGGCGTAGAGCCCCCCGATTTCGAACCGGGTGTAGCCCACCGAGCCGGCTCGGTCCTGGTTGATGAGCAGGCCGAGGGCGTGATGCTGGCCGGTTTGGTTGAGGCGCAGGTCGCCGGCCGCCTGCGTGCTCACGAAGGAGCCGGCCAGGGTGGGCAGCTGGTTGCGGTAGCTCAGCGTGACGCTGTAGTCGTCGACCAAGCCCGTGAAAGCCGGGTTGGTGTGCAGGCGCGTGGCAAAGGGTTGAGAGAAATACACGTCCTGCCCGCGGGCACCCAACGCCAAGCCCAATAAGCTGACCATCAGGGCCGGTCGCAGCAGCTGGAAAAAAGAGGGGGTACGCTGGGGCATGAGAACCGGGTAACGCCGCCGGCTCACCGCTTAGTGTGGCCGCAAAAGCGAAGGTACGGCCGCGGGCAACACCGGCCCACGCCCGGCCGCGTCACTTTTGCAGCACTTTCACGCTCAGGCGGCGGTTCATGGCGCGTCCTTCTTCGGAGGTGTTGGGCGCAATGGCGTAGCGCGGGCCGTAGCCGCGGGCGTCGATGCGGCCGGGGCTAATGCCCATTTCGACGAGGCTGGCCCAGGCGGTGCGGGCGCGGGCTTCGCTCAGCTGCTTGTTTACCTTATAGGTGCCGGTGCTATCGGTGTAGCCGCCCAGCTTGATGCGGGCCGTGGGAAAAGCCTTGAGCAGGGCCGCAATGTTGCGCAACTGCCCCACCGACTCGGGCGCGAGCGTGGCCTTGCCCGGCATGAAAAACACGCGGTCGAAGTTGTACCAGCCCTGGGTGAGGTCGGTAGTGTCGACTTGGGCTGTGGGGTCGGAGAGGAAGCGGTAGAGGTAGCTTTCGGTGGAGCTGGCGCCGACTTCGGCAATGCTGATGCCGTTGGGCAGTTTGAGCGTGGTGGGGGCGCCGGTGTGGTAGATGTAGTTGCCGGTTTTGGCGTCGAAGTGGCCCGGCACGATGGGGTCGGTCACTTTTTTGGGTACGTAGGGCTTGCCAGGGGTGTAAGGGCGGCGGCGATAGCGCGCGGCGGGACCAGCTGGCGAAGCACTTGGTTGCACGGTCGTTGAGGTTGGCGGAGCGGCGCTTACGGCGGGCGTGACGGCCGGCGCCGCAGCTACCGGGCGCGCTGCGCTGTTGCCCCCACGCGGCTGATTGGGGGTGAGGGTCACAAGCACGGGACCCCCCACCACGGCTTCCTTGGCCAAGGTCATGGTGGTGCCTTGGGGCTCGGCCACGGGGCTCTTGGACCGAGGAGCAGGGATGGGCGGGGCTTCGGCAGTCAGCCGATTGAGCACCAGAGTGAAATTGGCGGTTTTGCCGGCTTCTAGAAAAATGTTTTCCACGGTCTGGGGGCGGTAGCCGCCCTCGCCTACTCGTATCAGGTAGGGGCCGCCAACCATTAGGTTGGGCACCATGAACCGGCCGGCTTGGTCGGATGCGGTAGCGTGGCGCACGCCGGACGGCATGTGAATAACCGTTACGGCAGCCCCGGGTATGGCTCGTTGGTCGTCAGACTGCACGTTTCCCATCAGGCTCAGGGTGTTAACCTGGGCGTGGGAAGCGGGTGAGAAAGCAACCAGAACGAGAAAGAACGAGATAAAGAATAATTTCATAAGTGAAATGATGATTTCAGGAGAGCAAATATAGCTTTCAAATACACCTTATAATAATTTGATAAAAATTTGTAACTTATCTAATTGCCTAAATTGATTTATACCAAGGAAACTTCCATTAGACTCCAAGTGCAGATTGCCGTTTCCGTCGAGGTAGTGCAGGGCAATGAGGGAGAGTGCTAGGCGCCCATATGCCATATGCAGCTATCCAAAATTGGTTTCAGGAGCTAAGAAGAAAGGCTAAGGCCGAGCTTAAGGGCACATTTTTGCATAATATTCCCTTATGCTTTTGATTCGGGTCCGATTGTAAAAAACTCAGTAACTCGTCCGTTCTACCTTTGTTCACACTACTTTATTCGTTTTTGCTATGCGAAAAATTCTGATAGGTGTCGCCGTGTTTTTGGTGGTGCTGGCGGTAGCCCTGGTGGCTGCGCCGTTCCTGTTCAAAGACAAGCTGCGGGCCTTGGCCGATAAGCAGATTGCTCAGCGCGTGCGCGCCCAGGTGCAGTACGACCCCGCCAACATCGACGTGAGCGTGCTGCACTCTTTCCCGGACCTGACGCTGGACATCAAGAACCTGCGCGTGATTGGGCTCGACTCGTTCAGCCGCGACACGCTGGCTTTCCTGCCGAACCTGCGCGTGGGGCTGGACGTGATGACGGTAATCAAAGGCCAGGAAATTAAGATTAACAGCGTGGAGCTAGAGCGCCCCGACCTAAGCCTGCGCCGCCTCAAAAGCGGCAGGGCCAACTGGGATGTGGTGATTTCGGACTCGGCCGCTGCGGCCAAGGGCCAGGACACCAGCCAAGTGAACCTGGCCATCAAAGGCTGGAAGCTGAACGACGCCCACCTGCGTTACGAAGACCTGACCCTCCCCTTCCGCATGGAAGCCCGCGGCGTGAACCACTCGGGCAGCGGCGACTTTGCCAGCAACGTGTTCGACATGACCTCGCAAACCACGGCGGCCGACCTCGATATGAGCTACAACAACGTGGCCTACGTGACGGACAAGCAGCTCGACGCCGACGTGACGATGAACATGGACCTGAACAAGAACCTGTACACGTTCAAGGACAATAAGATTAAGCTCAACGAATTTCCGTTCAGCTTCGCGGGCGCTATTGGCCTGCCCAACGCCACGGACATCACCTACGACATCACCTTCAAGGCCTTGGAAACGGACTTCAAAACCCTGCTGAGCCTGGTGCCGGGCGTGTTTACGGAGAAGTTTAAAAACATTGAGACCAGCGGCAAGGTGGCGTTTGATGGCTACTACAAAGGCACGCAGAACGCCCTGCATATGCCCGGCTACGGCGTGAACCTGGTGGTGAGCAACGGTCAGTTTAAGTACCCCGACCTGCCCCAGGCCGCTAAGAACATCAACCTGAAAATGCAGGTGGATAACCCGTCGGGTTACACCAACAACGTGAAGGTGAACATCCCGCAGTTTCACCTCGACCTGGGCCCGAACCCCGTGGACGGCAACATTGCCATCGACGGCCTGGAGCCGATGAACGTGAACGGCCGCGTGAAAGCCAACGTGAACCTGGCCGAAGCCCTGAAGGTGTACCCGGTGAAGGACCTGGCCATGCGCGGCCAATTGTTTGTGGACGGCACGGCCAAAGGCGTGTATTCCAAAACCCAGATGCCGGTGGTGAACGCCGCCATCCGGCTAACCAACGGCTTTGTGAAATCGGCCAAATTCCCGGCCCCGATTGAGAACATCAACCTCAACGGCACGGTGGTGAATACCACGGGCAAGGTGAACGACACCCAGATAAACCTGCCGCAGTTCCGCATGGTGCTGGAGGGCGAGCCGCTGGAAGGCCGCCTCACGGCTCACAACATCGACAAGCCGGTGTTCGATACCAACGTGCGCGGCACGGTGGACCTCACGAAAATCACCAAGATTTTCCCCTTGCAGGGGATGACGGTGACCGGCCGCGTGGCCGGCGACATTGCCGCCAAGGGCAACATGGCTGACGTGGAAGCCGGCCGCTACCAGAACGTGGTGGCCAGCGGCACGGTGCGCGCCAACAACGTGACCTACAAGAGCAAAGACCTGCCGCAGGGCGTGAAAATCAGCTCCGGCACGGCCACGTTCAACAACAACCAGATTGCGGTGCAGAGCCTGAACGGCACGGCCGGCAGCTCCGACTTCGCGGCGTCGGGCACCATCAGCAACTACTTGGGCTACCTGTTCACGCCGGGGCAGTCGCTGAAGGGCAACCTGACGGTGAACTCGCGCAACTTCAACGTGAACGAGTGGATGGTCGACGAGGTATCGGCCAAGCCCACGGTGAAGGGCGCGGCGGCCCCGGCCAAGGCCGACGGCGTGCTGCAGATTCCGAAATACTTCGACCTGGTGCTGAACAGCCACGTCGACAACGTGACCTACGACAACCTGAAGCTGACCAACGCCCAGGGCGCCGTGACGGTGCGCGACCAGACGGCCGTGCTCAAAAACATGACCTTTAACACGCTCGGGGCCAGCTTTGGCACCACGGGCAGCTATAGCAGCAAGAACCTGGCGCACCCCAAGTTCGACTTTGGGCTGAACATCAAGGACCTGAACTTTCAGAAGGCGTTTTCGGCCTTCAACACCATCAAGACGCTGGTGCCGCTGGCCAGCCAGGTGGAGGGCGTGTTCGGCACCAACTTCAGCGTGAGCGGCGAGATGGGGCCGGACATGATGCCCAACCTGGCCACGCTGAGCGGCAAGGGCTTGTTCGACATCGTGCGGGCGGCCGTGAACCAGTCGGAGGTGATGACCAAAATTGCGAGCCTGACCACGCTGCCTGAGCTGAAAACCATCTTGGTGGTCGACAAGAAAATTCAGGCCAACATCGTGAACGGCAACCTCGTGGTGCAGCCCTTCGACCTCACCATCGGCGACGTGAAAATGACCCTGGGCGGCTCGAACAGCCTCACCGGCGCGCTGGCCTACGTCACGGCCCTGAACGTGCCCACTGGCAAGCTGGGCAACGCCCTGAACAGCAAGCTCACCCAGCTCACCGGTGTGAAGGACATTCAGGGCACCGACCGCGTGACCCTGGGCCTGAACATTGGCGGCACCGTGAAGGCGCCCAGCGTGAAGCTGACCAGCGGCAGCGTGAAAGACCAGGGCAAAGCCATTGTGACCAACGTGGTGAAAACCAAGCTCACCGACGCCCTGCTGGGCCTGGCCACCAAAAAGAAAGCCGCCCAGGACAGCACCAAAGCCACCAACGAAGCCGCCGAGCAAACCGCGGAAGAAAAAGCCCGCATCGCCGCGGAAAAGGCGAAGCTGGAAGCCCAGGCCCGTCTCCGGAACCAGATTGGCCAGGGACTGAATGGCCTTTTTGGCAAACCCAAGCCCAAGCCGAAACCCGCCGACCCCGAACCGGCCGATACCACCAAGAAATAAAGTACCCCAACGAGAAGGCCGGCGCAGCAACGCCGGCCTTCTGCGTATTGTACTATTTCAACTAGGGGCGGGACGCTGCTGATAAAATAGTAGACGTTGGGCTAAAAGGGAGCTGGGAATGGAATTTTGGCAGTATTGTTGGCAGCAGCGAGCCGGCAACCACTTGGGCAGCCGGGCCGTTTCAGGTTCCACCGCTAGTACCTAATTCAATTTTATATGAAAATCACTCGCCTATTTCCTTTGGCCTGCGCCGCCCTGCTGGGCCTGGCCAGCTGCTCCAAAGATTCCGACGGCAATTCCTCGAAACTGGAAGTACGGCTCATGGATGCGCCCGGCGATTTCCGCAGCGTGGTGCTGGACGTACGCCAGATTGAAGTGCACCTGAAGGAAGAGAAAGACCCGGACGGCTGGAAAAACCTCGGCTTCACGCCGCAGGCCATCAACGTGCTTGAGTACGTAAACGGCCGTTCGGCCTTGCTCGTGAGCGAAGACTTTGCCCCCGGCGACCTCAAGGAGATTCGCCTCATTCTGGGCCCCGACAGCTACGTCATCGGCACCGATGGCCAGCGCTACGACCTCAAAACGCCCAGCGGCCAAACTTCGGGCGTGAAGCTGAAGCTCGACAAGGCCACCCTGCGCGAGCGCCAAACCTATCAGCTGCTGCTCGATTTTGACGTGGCCAAGTCCATCGTGGAGCGCGGCAACTGGCGGCCCGGCAACGACAAGAAGGAGCGCTACCTGCTCAAGCCCGTCATTCGCGTGGTGGCCCAGGACTTGCGCGCTGGCATCCGCGGCACCGTGACGCCGGCCGCCGCGCGGCCCCAAGTGCTGGCCATTCGGTCCACCATCCTCGGCCCCGACACGGTGAGCACCTCGGCCGACGCCTCGGGTGCGTACCTGCTTACCGATTTAGCCGCCGGTACTTACCGCGTGGAGTTTTTCCCGAGCACCACGGCTCCGGTGGGCCAGCCGGCTTACCGCACGGCCGTGCGCACCGGCGTGGTGGTTACCAACGACCAGATTACCGACCTCGGCGCGGTGAGCGTGCAATAGCGCATTCACTTTCCTGACAACCAAAGAGCCCCGACCTTAACCAAGGTCGGGGCTCTTTGGTTGGGGCCGCAGGCTGGCTAGCGCAGGCGCTTGAGCAGTTCCAGCAGTTCGCGCTGGGTGCTGCGGGTGCGGTCTTTGGCGTACCAGCCGTGCAGCTGCGTGGCAAAGTCTTCATAGGAAACGCCCTCCTGCTTGAGGCGCACAAACAGCTCCTGGGCGGGCGCCGGGCGCGGGCCCCAGGTGGCGGCTTCGGTGAGGGTGTCGGTGTGCAGCACGACGAGCTTGGGTATGGAGCGGCTGCCGTTGGTGAGGTAGCGGTCCATGAGGTCGAGGTTTTCGTCGCGCAGCACGTAGCGGGTGGCAATTTTGCCCTGGCTGGCGTGGGCCATGGCTTCGAGCACGGGCACAATCTGGGCAGCATCGCCGCACCAGCCTTCGGTTATCACCAGCCACTCGTAGCCTTCGGTGAGGTTGTCGAGGGCGCGCTGCACTTCGGGCAGCAGCTGAATGGTCTTGTCCAGGCGCTGCATGCGCTGGATGTTGAGGCGGGCGTACTGCACAATCTGCTCGGTTTGGGTGGTGCCGGTGGTGCGGTTCTCGGCCATCAACTCGTCGAGGAGCTGGCGGTAGCTGGCGTAGGAATAAGCGCCGTTCAGGCGCTCGGCGGTGAGGACCGGGGCAGAAGCAATGAGCTCAGACATAAGCGGAAACGTGGGGTGGGTTTGGTGAGGTAGTGCACTAAAAAACCCCTCCGGGGCCGGAAGGGTTTCGAAAGCGTGGGCGTGTGGCCGGCGGCTACAGGCTGGGCACGGCCGTTTGGGCGGCCGCGCTCAGTTCGCGGCAGTAGGTGATGAAGTCGGAATTGACGGGCTCGAAGCCGTGGTCGCGCAGGCGGGTGGCCACTTGGGCGCGGTGGTAGCTGGCGTGCACCACGGCGTGGGTCAGGATGTCGTGCACCAGGCTGTCGTAGCTGTTGCCCAGCGAGTTGGTGTACGATATCAGGCGCTGCAGTTCGGTCTCGTCGGCGTGCACCATCAGCTGGTGCAGGGGCTCCGAGGCTTGCTCGTGTAGGCGGTGCAGGGTGGGCAGGTCGTGCTCCTGCCACACCTTCACGGGGCTGGGCACGCCGTTGATGCGCGAAATCCAAATGGCCTGGGCATTGAGTACGTGGCTAAACAGGCGCAGCACCACGGCCGGAATTTCCTGGCCCGAAGCGGCAATCTCGTCGAGGCGGCTGAGCACCGTGTCGTTGGCCCACACGTTGAAAGCGCCGAGTTTTTCTAAAGTATTCATAATGAGTTAAGAATTGCGAGCTAGGAATTACGAGTTAGAAGTCCGAGGGGCATGCAAGCCAACTCCTAACTCGTAACCCTTACCTCTATCTCGGGTCTTGCCAGACCAATTTTTCGTCGGTTTTGTTTTTGTCGAAGTCGGGGCACTTGCCGTCGCCCTTGCCGGTGATGCCGCCGTCGGGCTGGCAAATCAGCTTGCCTTTGGTGTCGAATACGTTGGAGTATTGGTCGCAGCACGGGGCCGAGATGTAATACACCGTTTGGCCGCCGTAGCGGTAACGCAGAATGCGGGTAATGGGGTTGCGCTTGCGCTCGGCCAGCACGGCCGCAATGCGGTCTTTCAGCCAGAGTGGGCGGGAAGTGGTGTCCGATTCGGCCACGCGGGCGGGCACGGGGTCCACGGTGTTGGCGCTGGTGGGCGCGGGGGTGGCCGGGCCGTTCACCTGGCCGGTGGCGGGCGGCGTGGTGGGGTTGGTCACGCTCACTTGGTTGTGGGCACAGGCCGAGGTCAGCAACAAAGAAGCGGCGAGAAAAAGCAGGCGCATAGGAGAAGAGAAAAGATGAGGGGCCCGGAATGGGCAAGCCGCTTATGGGTACGCCCGCTGCCCGCAATGGTTCAGGTGCGGCCGGGGGCTAGCGCCCAAACACGTAGGGCCCAAACACCAGCGCGCCCACCACCACGGCGCCCAGCGCGGCCAGCAGCACGGCGCCGGCGGCCACGTCCTTGGCCTTGCCCGCCAGCGGGTGGTAGTCGGGCGAGGCCAAGTCGGTGAGGGCTTCGATGGCCGTGTTCATCAGCTCGGTGGCCCACACGCAAGCCACTGAAATGGCCACCAGGGCCCATTCGAGGCGCGAAATGCCGCAGTAGAACCCCAGCCCCGTCACCACCGCCGTGGCCACGGCGTGAAACCGCAGGTGCACCTCCGAGCCCAGCGCCGCCCACACGCCCCGAAAGGCGTGGCCGAAGCTGGCCACGCGGCGGCGCCACAGCCCCTCGGGCGGGCGCAGGCGGCCGGAGCCGGGTTGGGCCGGCTCAGCCACGGGCTTCAAACGGCTGAAAAACCGACTGCCGCAGCTCCGACCAGTCCGGCTTGATGACGCTGAAAATGACCGTGTCGCGCCGGATGCCGCCCTGCGTGGGCCGGTGGCTGCGCAGGGTGCCTTCCTCGGTGGCGCCCATGCGGGCCATGGCCGTGCGCGACTTGTGGTTGCGCGCGTCGGTTTCGAGCTCCACCCGCTCGTAGCCCAGCTGCCCGAAAGCGTGGCACAGCAGCAGGTGCTTGCAGGCCCGGTTCAGGCCCGAGCGCTGGAATTTGGTGCCCACCCAGGTGTAGCCGATGCTCAGGCGCCGGTCGGCGGCCACGTCGTTGTAGTAGCTGGTGCTGCCGGCCAGTTCCCCGGTTTCGCGGTCGATGATGACAAAGGGGTAGCGCAGGCCCTGCTCGCGGGCTTCCAGCGCCTGGCGGATGTAGGCGGCCAGGCTCACGGCGTCGTCGCCGCGCGTGAGGGTGTACTTCCACAGGTCGGCGTCGAAGGCCACGGCTTTGAGGGCCTCAAAATCGCCGACTTCCAAGGGGCGCAGGCGGGCCCGGTTGTTTTCGAGAACGAGGTTGGCAGAGAAATCCATTGGATGGCAAAGATGCTGGGAAAAAAGAAAAGCCGCCCTTCCGGAACGGAAGGGCGGCTTTCAATTCGGCTGTCATCCTTCGCTGCGCGCAGGGTGACAATTTGATGGGATTACATGCCCACCATCTCCTCGGGCTTCAGCCACTCATCGAACTCGGCCTCGGTCACGTAGCCCAGCTTGAGGGCGGTTTCCTTCAGCGTCGAGCCGTTTTTGTGGGCCGTCTGGGCAATTTCGGCGGCTTTGTAGTAGCCAATGTGCGGGTTGAGGGCCGTCACGAGCATCAGGCTGCTGTCGACGTGCTTCTTGATGTTGGCCTTGATGGGCTCGATGCCCACGGCGCACTTGTCGGTGAAGCTCACGCACACGTCGCCGATGAGGCGGGCCGAGTGCAGGAAGTTGTAAATCATCACCGGCTTGAACACGTTCAGCTCGAAGTGGCCCATGGAGCCGCCCACGGTGATGGCCACGTCGTTGCCCATCACCTGGGCCGCCACCATCGTCATGGCCTCGCATTGGGTGGGGTTCACCTTGCCGGGCATGATGCTGGAGCCGGGCTCGTTGTCGGGAATGTCAATTTCGCCGATGCCGGCGCGCGGGCCCGAGCTGAGCATGCGGATGTCGTTGGCGATTTTCATCAAGCTCACGGCCACGGTTTTGAGGGCGCCGTGGGCTTCCACGATGGCGTCGTGGGCGGCTAGGGCCTCAAACTTGTTTTCGGCCGTGATAAAGGGCAGCTTCGTGAGGTCGGCAATGTGCTTGGCCACGTTCACGGCGTAGCCCTTGGGGGTGTTGATGCCCGTGCCCACGGCGGTGCCGCCCAAGGCCAGCTCGCTCAGGTGGGCCAGCGTGTTTTTGATGGCGCGCAGGCCGTGGTCGAGCTGCGACACGTAGCCCGAAAACTCCTGGCCCAGCGTGAGCGGCGTGGCGTCCATGAAGTGGGTGCGGCCGATTTTGACGATGTGCATGAAGTCTTCGGACTTCTTTTTCAAGGCGTCCCGTAGCTTTTCGATGCCCGGAATGGTGGTTTCGACCAGGATTTTGTAGGCCGCGATGTGCATGGCCGTCGGGAACGTGTCGTTTGAGCTTTGGCTCTTGTTCACGTCGTCGTTGGGGGCCAGCACCTTCTTCTCGTCGGTGAGCTGGCCGCCCTGCAGCACGTGGCCGCGGTAGGCAATCACCTCGTTCACGTTCATGTTGCTCTGCGTGCCCGAGCCCGTTTGCCACACCACCAGCGGGAACGAGTCGGCGAGCTGGCCGGCCAGAATTTCGTCGCACACTTTGCCAATCAGCTCGGCTTTTTCGGCGGGCAGCACGCCCGCGTCGCGGTTGGTGAAGGCCGCGGCTTTCTTGAGGTACGCGAAGGCGGCGATGATTTCCTTGGGCATCCGGTTGATGTCCTGGGCAATGGGGAAGTTCTCGATGGAGCGCTGGGTCTGGGCGCCCCAATACGCGGTAGCAGGCACCTGCACGGTGCCCATGGTGTCCTTTTCGGTGCGGAAATCCATTCGTTGAATGTGCTGGTTAGTGGATGTGCGAACGTGCGGGCTCGGGCCGGAACGGTGCGCAAAAGTACACCGCCGCGTAACGGCCGCTTTTATTCTCAACCGAAATAGCTGCCAAATGACTTCCCGCGTACAGGGAATTACCAGAAATCAACAAACGCTGGCGGCTCGTGCAGGCGCTCGGCACATCCACCCATCACAGAACCACTTCTTCCGCATGTCTTCCATCAAACAAGTCATCGAAATCCTCGCCTCGTCCGACAAAAGCTTCGAAGATGCCCTGCAGCGCGCCGTGCAGAGCCTGAGCACGTCGGTGCCCAACATTTCGTCCATCTACATCAAAGACCAGAGCTGCAAAGTGCGCGACAACCGCATTGTGGAGTACCGCATTACGGCCAAAGTGAGCTTCGGCACGCCAGTAGAGGGCTTTGACCTGAGCGAAATTGAGCGCACCTTCGACGAAGCCCCCGAGCCCGCCGGCAACGGCGCGCCCGACTACAGCCACGTCGATTTCCTGGCCAAGCCCACGCTCGACGTGGAGCCCGGCGGCAGCGCCACCGAGCCCGAAAGCGGCGGCGGCTACTCAGGCTAATAGCCCTTTTCGTTGAGCGGCCACCCGGCTCAACGGCCTGCGAATGATTGCCTGACGGCCGTGCTGCTTCTCTGGGGGCGGCGCGGCCGTCGTCGTAGAGGGCGTATGCAAAAAGCGTGGGGCTGGGATAGCGCAAGTAGCTGGTTCGGGCTACCTTTCGCCGAGATTGCCGGGCACGGTTCCGGCAGCGAATCCTGCTAACCCTTCGCTTGTGCATATGCCTGCTTTCCGCTCCTTGCGTACCTCCGCCGCGCTGCTCAGCGCCCTGCTTTTCGCCGGCTGCAACCAGTCCAAAAGCCCGGGCGAAATCGACACGGCCACGCCGGCCGCCCCTGCGGTGGCCTCTTACTTCGCGCCCACCGAAACCGGCGTGCAGGACGGCGGCGTGCGGGTCATTCCGATAACGACGCCCAAGGGCAAGTTCAACGTCTGGACCAAGACCTTCGGCAACAGCCCCAAAATCAAAGTGCTGCTGCTCAACGGCGGGCCCGGCGCCACGCACGAGTATTTCGAGTGCTTCGAAAACTTTCTGCCCCAGGAGGGCATTGAGTTCATTTACTACGACCAGCTGGGCTGCGGCAACTCCGACAACCCGAAGGATACCGCCATGTGGAGCCTGCCGCGCTACGTGGAAGAAGTGGAGCAAGTGCGCCAGGCCCTGAACCTGACCAAAGACAATTTTTACCTGCTGGGCCACAGCTGGGGCGGCATCCTGGCTGCCGAGTACGCCTTCAAATACCAACAGAACCTCAAAGGCCTCATCATCTCGAACATGATGATGAGCTGCCCCGACTACGGCAAGTATGCCGATGAGGTGCTGGCCAAGCAGATGAAGCCCGAAGTGCTGGCCGAAATCCGGCAGATTGAGGCCAAAAAAGATTTCAGCAACCCGCGCTACATGGGCCTGCTCGAACCCAACTTCTACGCCGAGCACCTGTGCCGCATCGTGCCCAACCCCGAGCCCGTGACCCGCGCCATGAGCAAGATTAACCAGTCGCTGTACGTGACCATGCAGGGCCCTAGCGAGTTCGGTATTTCGGGCAAGCTGGTGAACTGGAACCGGGTGCCCGACCTGCCCAAGCTCAGCGTGCCGGTGCTCAGCATCGGCGGCAAGCACGACACCATGGACCCGGCCCACATGCGCATGATTGCCACCAAGGTGCAGCGCGGCAATTCCCTCATTTGCCCCGAAGGCAGCCACATGAGCATGTACGACGACCAGCAAACCTACTTCAAAGGCCTGCTCACCTTCCTGAAATCAGTCGACGCCGGCACCGTGAAGCCAGGCGCCGAGCTATAGCGCCGCCGCTGCCGGCCGCGCCACGACTAAAACGGCACGATTACTTCCATGGGCAGGGCGGCCCGGCGGCCGCCGGCAATGCCGGGCTGCCAGGCCGGGCCGTCGCACACTATGCGCAGGGCCTCGGCATCGTAGTCGTCGCGGAGGCCGCGGGTCACTTTCAGGTCGCTCACTTTGCCATCGGCGCCCACGGTGAATTTTACATACACGCTGCCATTCATGCTGGGCCCCTTTTCGGGTTCAAATTCGGCGGCTTCACGGCGTAGGTAAGACCCAAACGCCGGCGTGCCGCCCACCGGCGCCGGGTTAATGGCCACAGTGGCCATGGGCGTGTTTCGAACCCGCGCCGCGGCCACGTCGGCGACAGCGCTTTTCGCTTTTTTAGCGGGCGCTCCCAACTCCATGTTTTCCGCTTTGCTGGCTGCGGCGGTGTCAGGGGTTGCAGCCTTTTCTTCGGCTGCGGCCCACCCGGCGCTGGCCGCGGGCGGGGCCGCCTGCTCTTCGGCTGCAACTTCGGCGGCCACAACTGGCGCACTGGCCGACTGCGTACGGCT
The DNA here is from genome assembly GCF_016427455.1 of Hymenobacter miniatus. Taxonomy (NCBI): domain Bacteria; kingdom Pseudomonadati; phylum Bacteroidota; class Cytophagia; order Cytophagales; family Hymenobacteraceae; genus Hymenobacter; species Hymenobacter miniatus. Next base: position 144,192 of record NZ_JAELXR010000001.1, on the reverse strand, counting down.
TTCCATCGCGGCCGGCCGGGCGGCCGAATTGGCAAGCCAGCCATCGGCCCCCAGCGCGGGAGCAGTCGGCTTCGGCTCCGGGCGAAGCCGGGCCGGGCGGCGCGGTGCTGCGGGGACTACCGCCGCATAGTCGGCCGCGGCTGCGGCAGAGGCCGCGGGGGCAGGAGCTACCGCCGGCTCCGGCTTCTTGGGCTGAGGCGCCACGGCTACAGGAGGCGCCGTGGCGGCGGGTGCAGAAACCGGGGCATCGTGGCGGGCGGTGCCGGCCGGCGGCACTACCGTCTGGTGCTGCCAGCCCCAGATGCCCCCTCCTACCACGGCCAGCATGGCGGCAGCAGCGGCAATGCGAGGCCAAGCCCACTGCGTAGCCACGGGTTCTGGCGCGGTGGTGCCGAGGCGGGCCTGCAGGCGGGTGCGCAGCTCGGCCACGGCGCGGTCGGTGGTGGGCGCGTCGGTCATCGCGAAGCCTTCCACCAGCTCGGCGCAGCGCTTGCAGTCCAGCAGGTGGGCTTCGAGGCGGTGCTCCTCGGCGGGCGACAGCGTGCCGGCCGCGTAGGCGCGCAGCTCCGCCGTGGCCGGGTGCGGGCCGGGGGCGGGCAGCTGGGCAAAAGGCGAATCAGCGGGCGACATGGAGCGGGTTGTTATCGGAGGTAGGAAGCGTGGGCGCGGCGGCAGGCTTGGGGGGCACGGGCGGCTCCAGCTGGCGGCGCAGCATGCGCTTGCCATTTTGCAGGTGGCTGCGCACCAGGTTGAGTTCGAGTCCGGTTTCGGTGGCGATGTCGCGGTAGCACTTCTTTTGCAGGTAAAATAATTCGAGGCAGAGGCGTTGGGCCGGTGGGAGCTGGGCCAAGGCCGCTTCCACGCTTTGCAGGCGGATTTCGGTTTCCTCGGCGTCCTCGGCGGCGGCTTCCTCGTCCAGCAGATGCCGGGCGCCGGCCGTTTCCACATCGGTGGCATCGGGAAAGCTCACAATGAGCGGGCCGGCGCTGGGGCCGCCGCGCTTGCGGGCGCGCAGCTGCATCAGGCAGTGGTTGCGGGCGGTGGTGTGCAGCCAGGCCGGGAAGTTGTCGGGCGCGTGGGTGCGCAGCACCTTCACCAAGTGCTCAAACAGCTGCATGGCGGCGTCCTGGGCGTCTTCGTCGGGCGGGGCCAGGTAGCGGCGGCACACGGCAAACGCCTCGGGCAGGTACCGGTCGTAGAGCAGGCCGAGGTCGGCCACGTTGCCGTGCGCGCGGTAGCGGGCCAGCAGCTCCTGGTCGGAGAGCGGGGCAGCGGCAGCAGACGGTGTGGCGCGGCGGAAGAACATGGCGCTGGGAAGTTAGGACCGTTTTGCCGAGTGCGCCAACGGTGCTGTTTCGACACCGTTGCCCGCGGCCCGGTTCCCGTGGCCCGAAATCGACTCACAGGCGTGGCTGCGGGCGGGGCCCTGAAGCTGAACGGTGATTGGCCTGTGTGCAATCCTCCGCGGCCCTGCATCAAACCAGCAAGTTTCACCTAACCCCCGCTTGCTGTTATGAGAAATCTATTGCTGCTGCCCCTGTTCGCGCTGTTGCTGGCTCCGCTGGACCAGGCTTGCGCCCAAAAGAAAACAAAGGTGGCCTCCCCTGCGCCGGCCCTGGCCGCCGACACGGCCCGCACCCGCACCATTACCGGCGTGGTGATGGACGCGCAGTCGAAGCAGCCCCTGCCGGGCGCCACGGTGCTGGTGAAGGGCACGCAGCTCGGCGCCAGCACCGATGCCGCCGGACGCTACTCGCTGCGGGTGCCCAACGCCGGCACGGCCACGCTGGTGTTTACCAGCATCGGATACGCAACGCAGGAGCGGCGCATCGAGGGCAGCAGCGTGCTGAACGTGGCGCTCTTCGCCGACACGAAGCAGCTGAGCGAAGTGGTGGTGACCGGCTACGGCTACTACGACGAGTACAGCGCGCCTACCTCGAACCCCATGCCCTCCAAGCGCAAAGTGAAAGCCGCCCAGGCCGCCGCCGACGCCCTCTACGCCGCGCCGGCCAGCGGGCTGGGCGGGCGCGTGGCCGGGGTGGCCATCAATACCCCCTACCCCGGCCCCCTGCCCGCCCGCAAGGAAGCCGGCGCCGGCGACACCTACGCTGAGGTGAAGGAAAACACCTTCTTCTCGGCCAAGAAAGACCCGCTCAGCACCTTCTCCCTGGACGTAGACAACGCCTCGTACTCCAACGTGCGCCGCTTCCTCAACGAAGGCCAGCTGCCCCCGCGCGACGCCGTGCGGGTGGAAGAAATGCTGAACTACTTCCGCTACGAGTACCCCGCGCCGGCCGCCACCTCGCCCGACCCCGTGCGCATCAGCACCGAGCTGGCCGTGTGCCCCTGGAACAATGCCCACCAGCTGGCCCGCATCGGCATTCAGGCCAAGAAAGTGGAAACGGCCCAGCTGCCGCCCGCCAACCTGGTGTTTCTGGTGGATGTGTCGGGCTCGATGGATGGCCCCGACCGCCTGCCCCTGGTGCAGGCCGGCCTGAAGCTGCTGGTGAAGCAGCTGCGGCCCCAGGACCACGTGGCCCTGGTGGTGTACGCCGGCGCGGCCGGCCTGGTGCTGCCGCCCACGCCCGGCTCGCAGCCCCAGGTCATCCTCGACGCCATCGACCGGCTGCAGGCCGGCGGCTCCACGGCGGGCGGCGCGGGCCTGCGCCTGGCCTATTCCACGGCCCGGCAGAGCTTCAACAAGGAAGGCAACAACCGCGTGATACTGGCTACCGACGGTGACTTTAACGTGGGCGAAAGCTCCGACAAAGCCATGGAGCAGCTCATTGTGGACCAGCGCGAAAGCGGCGTTTTTCTGACGGTGCTGGGCTGCGGCCGCGGCAACCTGCGCGACAGCCGCATGGAAACCCTGGCCGACAAAGGCAACGGCAACTACGCCTACCTCGACAACCTCGACGAAGCTGGCCGCGTGCTGGTGGCCCAGTTCGGCGGCACGCTCTTCACGGTGGCCAAGGACGTGAAGCTGCAAATCGAGTTCAACCCCGCCCGTGTGGCCAATTACCGCCTGGTGGGTTACGAAAACCGCCTGCTGGAAGCCGAGGACTTCAACAACGACCGCAAAGACGCCGGCGAACTGGGCGCGGGCCACACCGTGACCGCGCTCTACGAACTGGTGCCCGTGGGCAGCGCCCAGCCCCTCATCGACGACCTGAAATACCAGCAAACCGCCAAAATCCCGGCGCCCGCCACCGCCGAGGTGCTCACCGTGAAGCTGCGCTACAAAGAGCCGCAGGGCAGCACCAGCAAGCTGCTGACGCAGGCGCTGGCCGGCACCGCGGCCGGCATGGAGAAAGCCTCGCCCGATTTCCGCTTTGCCGCCGCTGTGGCGCAGTTTGGCATGCTACTGCGCCAGAGCGAGCAGCGCGGCACCGCCACCTGGGCCGCCACCGAGCAGCTGGCCAACAACGCCCGCGGCACCGACGCCGACGGCTACCGGGCCGAGCTCGTGCGCCTCGTGCGCCTAGCCGAAGGCCTGAGCGGCAACGGCGCGGTGGGAAAACGGTAGAGAGCCAAGCCGTCATGCAGAGCGCAGCGAAGCATAGCGCGTGGCGCCACTCTTTCTTTCTTTGCGATTGGGTTAGTCGAAGCACGCAAGATGCTTCGCTGCGCTCTGCATGACGCTACAACACCAGAAAGGCCCCGCCGATATTCGACGGGGCCTTTTTTATAACCTATTTCGGATGCTTACCCGAGCAATAAATGAAACTATATAAGCGGAATAGGATGGCGGCTAGTCCGCGTTAGAAGGAGTAGTTCAGGCCGGCTTTGATGACGCGGTTCTGGGCGTCGAAGCGGTTGTTGGCATCGAGGGAGGTGAAGCCGTAGTCGTAGCCGGCGCTCAGGCCCAGGCCGTTTTCAAACTGGTAGCCCAGGCCCGCGGCGGCCGAGAAATCGACTTTGCGCAGCTGGTTCGACACGTCGAAATCCTGCTTGTAGGCCGTGAAGCCCAGGGCGCCAGCTTCCACGCGGGCTTTGCCATTCACCAGGAACGAGGCCTGAGGGCCGGCGTAGAGGTAGAAGCCCGGCGTCACGAACACCTTGGCCAGCACCGGCACGTCGATGTAAGCCAGGCGGGCGGTGCCGGTCACGTTGGCGTTCAGGAAATCGAGGGCGGGGAAGGGCAGGGTGCCGCGCAGCACGGCGCCTTTTTCGGAATAGTTGATGCCGGGCTCGATGGCGAAGCTAGTGCCCAGCGGCAGCGTGGCGTAGATGCCGGCGTAGAAGCCGGGCCGCATCTGCTTGGTGATGGCGCCGTCGGGAGCGTAGCCGGCCAGGTCGGTGAACGTCTTCACGGCGTCGCCTTGAATATCAGCCACGTTCAGGCCGCCCCGGAAACCGAAACGCACGGCGGAATTGCTGCTGGCCGGGGCCGAATACGACGGCTGGCGCGAATAGCTGGGCGCCGTGGCTTTGCGTGCGCCGCTGCTGCCCATGGGCCGCGTCGAAGGAGCGGCTTTGGGGTTGCCGTAGGCGTCGCGGTACACTTGCTGGGCAGAAGCCGAATTGGCCGCAGCAAAAACGAAAAGGCAAGCCGCGGCCAGGCCGCCCGAAAGGCGTGAAAATTTCATAACCAGAAGGTTGAGTGGGTGAAAGAAACCGGCCTCGCTGCAAGCCCGGGCGCTGGCCCGGCGAGGTGGCCGATGACAGGACGTATTACAAAACCGTGCCAAACCCACGCGTGCTTTTTCGGCTCAGCACGGCCGAATATTCTCTTCGCCGACGAGCAGCCACCGTAGCCAGACCAGCAGCCTGCCAAAGTCGACCAACCCGGCCGTGGCGGCCACGCAAAAAAGCCGGGCCGCCCAGTGGGCAACCCGGCTTCGTGGCCAGAAAAAAGCTACAACGCTTACTCGCGCACCAGTTGCTGGGTGCTGGCCGGGCCGCTGGGCGGCGAGAGGCGCAGCACGTAGAGGCCCGGAGCCAGCCCGCGCAGGTCGAGGGCCTGGCGAAGGGCGCCCGCGGGGGCCGTCAGGGTTTGCTGGCGCACGGTGCGGCCCAGGGCGTCGAGCAAATCGAGGCGCACGCGGCCGCCGGTGGTCAGGTCGGCCGAAATGGTCACGGCGTCGGTGGCGGGGTTGGGGTAGGCGTTCCAGGCCGGCGCGTCGTGGCGCGCCACGGCGGCCGAGGCCAGCATCACGGTAGTGGTGGCCGTGTTGGTGCGCACCGGCGCGTTGAAGTCAAAGAAAATGTCGGCTTCGTTAGGCACTACGTCGCCCACGGCCAGGGTGCTGCGGGGCCGCACCCGGAAGCGCACGAAGCCCTGCGAGCGAATGACGTCCTGGTTGCGGTAGGGCAGCTTGATGTTGAGGAAGCGCACCGTGAGCAGGCCGCGGTTGGTGAGGCTCCAGAGGCAGTTGTGCGACTGCGCCACCAGCTCCATGGTGCCCAGGTTGAGGCGCGCGGCGTCGAGCGCATCCGAAATGACGACGGTGAAGGCCGTGTCGGTGCCCATGTTCTGGAAGCGAATGGTGTAGTCGAGCGGCAGGCCGGCGGCCACCTGGGCGGGCGTCAGGCGAGAGTAGTTCACCGTGATGTCGTTCGGGTCGAGCGAGCCCGTGACCGTTTGGGCGGCGGTGGCGGTGTTGTTGCTCGGGTCCACGTCGCCGGGCAGTGGGGCGTTGGCCACCGAGCTCAACTGCGTGCCCAGCACGGTGTTCACGGCCAGACTCAGCGTCACGTCGTAATCGAGGTGGGCAAACGGGGCCAGATTCGCATAAGTCCAGGTCACCACCTGGCCGCTACGAGCGCCGAGGGGCGCGCTGCCCACGTAGGTGATGCGGCTGTCGAGTGTTACGCTGGCGGTGCCGCTGGCCACGGTGGTCCCGATGTTTTCGAGCGTGAGGCGGTAGCGCGTGGTGAAGCCCGGCCGCACAGGGCCGTAGGGCGTGAGCGTCACGCGCACATCAGTCTGGTTGTCATTCGGCACCAACCCAAAATCCTGGCCGGTCACGGCCTGGCTCAGCGCCGGAAAAGTGCCCGCCAGCAGCGTGGGCGCGTGCAGCGTGTAGTAGGGGTGCGGCGCGGGCACCGTAACGGCGTAGGCCGTGCCGGGCAGGCCGTAGAAGCTGTACTGGCCCGTGCCGGGCTCACTGGAAAAGCTGGTGGCCTGGGTCAGGTCGGTAATGATTTGCGGGTAGGGGAACGGGATTTCGCCCGCGTCGCGCACGCCGTTGTTGTTCTGGTCGATATAAAGCGTGCCGCTCAGGCGGCTGGCCGGACTCAGGCGCAGCAGGGTGTTGCCGTCGCCCAGAATGTGGCCATTGATAACTAGCTGGGCGCGCTGCCTGCCAAAGCCGGGTGTCTTGTAATTCAGTACGTACACGTTGCCGCTGGCATCGGCACCCAAGCCGGTGGCGGTGTGGTTGGAGAAAGAAGAGTCTGCCGCCGTGGTCCGCAGGATGCCGTCGATGGTCCGAGCCCAGCGCGTGGTGCCGGCGGGGTCGTAGCTCACCACGTAAAACGTGTTCGGTGAGCTTTGCGAGGTGGAAGTCATCGGGTAGTTGATGGTGACGTTGTTGCCGAAGGCTGCGCTGGCCCGGTTGAGAATACCGCTCTTGTACACGTTGCCGGCCGCATCCACGGCCAGGTGCACCGCCGTTTTGGTGCCGTCGAAATTGCTGGCCAGTGCCGCCCGCACCCACAGCGGAATACCGGACGTCGAAAGCTTCACCACGAAGCCCCCGGCGGTACCTGCGGCCAAGCCGCCAAACAATACGTTGTTCGAGCCCGCATTGCCGGCCAGGTATACCTCGCCGGTAGGGGCCAGGGCCACGCTTACACCCGTGGCGTTGCCGGTGGCGCCGTTCGTATACGTATTCGCCATGCCCCACAGCGCCACGCCGGTCGATGAAAATTTCACCGCAAAGGCGGCCGTCCCGTTCCCGGAGGCGGCCAGGGTCACGCCAGGGGTGCCGCCAAGCGCCGCCTCACCTTGCAGCGAGCCCACGCAGTAGATGTCGCCAGCGGCGTCGACGGCCAGGTCTTCCAGCCGAAGGTAATTGCTGCCTTGAATGGCCGTGGTGGGTACCACGCCGCGCACCAGGGCCACTGCCCCGTTGGCGTTTGCCCGGAAGATAGCCGAGCTGTAAGTGAAGCCGGTTGCGACCCTGGGGAAGGTATAACTGGCAAATTGGGAGCCGAAGTAGCCCGCTACGCTCAGCAGCGTGTTGCCGGCCGCGTCGGCGGCCATGCCGGTTATTTCGGCTTTGCCGCCGCCCTGATTGAGATACGTGAGGGTGCCCAGCGTACCCGTGGGGCTCACCGTGGCCAGTACGGTGCCGCCGGTGGGCAGCGTCTGGTTGCCAAACATGAAAGGGTAATTGGTGCCCTGGGTCTGGCCCAGCGAGTCGAGCCCTCCGCGGAAGGCCACGTGCACGGTGCCGTTGGGCGCCAGGGCCAAGCCCTGCACCTCATCGGAGCGGATGCTGGCGCCGCCAATGGCCCATTGCACCACGCCCTGCGCGTCAATCTTGGCCAGGTAGACGTTGCTGAAGTCGCCCGCGGCGGCGGGGCCGGCCAACGTGGCGGCCCCAATGGTGAAGGTGGCTCGGTAAGAGCCCGCCACATACGTGTTGCCAGCGGCATCGGTGACGGAGCGCGAGGACTGGGCCACCGGCGCCAGCGGCCGCGACCACGTGGCGTATTGGGCATGGCCGGCGCGCAGCACGCCCAGCACCAACATCCCCACCAAGAAGAGTAGACGGTACATTTTCATCAGAAATGGGAAAAGGAATGAAGGAAAAGCAGCCAAAACCGTAGCCGCCGCCCGGCCGGGCTGCAGGGCTACCGTTTCTGAATGCCAGACCAGCGCCGCTGACAAAAGGCTGCCGGCTAACTAAAAATATTTATTTATAGACCGAAACGCACCCCAAACATCAGCCCCGTGGCGGTAGGCTGCTGCCGTAAGCCGGTTTCGGGCTTGTAGAGCGACAGCGCCTGCCAGCGCAGGCTGGGCGCCACGCTCACGCTGAGGCGATTGGTGAGGGCATAGTTCAGCGCCAGCGAGCCCGACAGCGCCACGTTCAGCCGCCGAAAAGGACCTTCGCCTGCCCTGATGGTTTCGGAGCGGAAGGTCTCGCCGTCGTCGGTCACCACCTGCGTGCCGCCTAGGAAGAACTGCAGCTGGGCGCCGGCCGATACGTCGGCCCACCAGCGGCCCGTGCCCGGCGTGAGGCGGTAGCGCAGCAGCACCGGCACCGTGAAAAAGCGGTAGTTAGGCTGCAGCAGCTTGGAGCTGAGGGTCTCCTTTTTGCTAATGAGCGGCGTGATGGTGCGGCGCACGGCATGCGTGCTGTCGCGCTGCACCGTGGTGGTGAACACCGTGTCCTGCCGCGGTACGTACACCGTGTCGTAGCTGATGACTTGGCCGCTGGGGTTAAATACCGGATTCAGCTGCGGAATCTGAATGATGCGCACCGAGTACGTCCGGTTGGTGGAGGTGAAGAACGTGGTGGTGCGCGTGGTGGTCGTGTCGTATTTCACCAGCACTTCGGTGTTTTTGGTGGTGATGCGCAGGTCGGCGCCGAAGGTGCTGAAGCCCACGCCGCCGCCCACGCTCAGGCGCGGCGTAAGGCGGTATTCGGCCAGCAGGGCCGCGCTGAGGCCGGCGCGGCCGGTTTCGTGGTTGCGGCGCAGGGCGGTGAGGCTGTCGCCTTCGGGGCCTTGCAGGCCGAGGGTGTTCTGCTCGGGCGTGGCCGTGAGCAGCAGGCTCCAGCGGTGGGTCAGGGGGCGCGGGCGGGCCGTGTCGGCGGGAGCGGGGCTGGCGGCGGCCACGTCGGCTTTGGGCGCGCCGGGCAGGTCGCCCAGCGCCAACAGGGTGCTGTCGGTGCGGCGCTGCAGGCGCAGGAGCTCGGCCCGTTCGGCGCGCAGGCTCAGCAGCAGGGCGGCGCGGCTGCCGGCGGGCGGCGTGCCCGGCTGCAGCGTGGCGGTGCTGGGCAATTGCACCAGCACCTGCCGTTCCAGCGCGGCGAGGGGGCGCAACGTGGCGGGCATAGAATCGGCTGTGGCAACCGAAGCAGCTGCCGCGGCAGTTGCACGAGCAACAGTGGTTTCGCGTGACGCAGCGGAGTCGCGTCGGGCAATGGCAACGGGCTGCGTCATGAGTTGCCGGGCGGTGGCGAGAGCACCCGGAATTGCGGCCGTCAGAACAGAACGACGAGTGTGAGGCTGCGCGGCGAGAGTCGAAGAAGTAGAATACCCGCGGCCTCGTGCCGCTCCAAAGCGGGTTGTGGCCACAGCGGTAACGGTGCCAGCCAGCAAGCTAGGCGCCGCTCCCAAAGCCGGCTGCACAGGGCGCACGTGTTTGGAGGCGGTTGCCGCTGTTGCGTTTGCTTCGTGAATCCGTCGCGGTAGCTGCTGCGTGGCCGGCGCCGCGGCTACGCCTACTCGCGACAGCGCCGGAGCCGTAGTGGCTACCCGCTCTTCCCGGCCCGGCCCGTGCGGCAGCAGCCAGCCGGCCAGCCCGCTCAGCAGGGCCACCAGCCCAAACAGCAGCGGCAACGGCAGCGGGCGCTGCGGCCGTTTCGGCGCCGGGGCGGGCGCACCAATCCGCTGTTCAATACCGGCCCACACCGGGGCCGAAGGCTCCAGGCTAAAGTCTTCGAATTTGTCGCGCAGGGATTGGTCGAGGCGGTTTTCTTCCGGTTCTTCCATCATAGTTTCAAGTAGCTGGCCTGCTGCTGGTGCAGCCGGGTGAGTTGTTTGCGCGCCTTGCTGAGCTGAGCTTTTGAGGTGCTTTCCTGGATGCCCAGCAGCTCGGCGATTTCGCCGTGGCTGTAGCCGTCCACGGCGTAGAGGTTGAGGACGAGGCGGCAGCCGTCGGGCAGGCGCTCCATCAGGGCCAGCACCTCGGCCACGCCCAGGCGGTCGAAGGCGTCGGCGTCGGCCGCGAAGGGCTCGGGCACGTCGTCGAGCAGCAATTGCTGGCGGCGGTGCTGCCCGCTCTGCCAGTGGTTGATGGCCGTGGTGACGACAATGCGCCGCACCCAGCCCTCAAAAGAGCCGTCGGCCCGGAAGTCGCTCAGGCGCGTGAACACCTTCACGAAGGCGTCCTGCAGAATGTCCTCGGCCTCGGCCACCGAGGTCACATAGCGGCGCGCCACGCCCAGCATGCGGCCGGCGTAGCGGGCGTAGAGTTGGCGCTGGGCCGCCGGCTCGTGGCGGCCGCAGCGGGCCAGCAGTTCAGGTAAGTCAGCGGGTGGAGCTGGCATGCACACAAGGTAAGCCCGCGCGTAGCGCGCTGGCTTGGGGCAGACAGGGTGGCTGCCGAAAAGGCTGCCGGGGTGCGAAAATTATTTTCGTCCGGTTTCCATTTCCTCTACCGCTTTAGGATATGCCCCGGGAGCTGAGCTACCTGCTTTCCCGGTTCAGCAGCCGCAGGAGCACCCCGTTGGTCCACCCGAAACCGTCCTGCAGGGGGTATTCGCCGCCGCCGGCCGGACGGTTGGGGTGCAGCACGTCGTACTTCTCCAGCAGCTGGCCGGTTTGGCCAAACACGCGGGTGTTGAGGCGCACCCAGCGCCGGGCAATGGTGTCGGCCAGCGGCCGCTGCTGGTAGCGCGTGAGGCCCTCAATGGCCAAGTATTGCAGCGGAGCCCAGCCATTGGGCGCGTCCCACTGCTGTTTGGTTTCGCTGAGGGAAGTCACGAGGCCGCCCGTTTTCAGGAAGCTGGTTTTCAGCCCCGCTCCTACCCGTTTCGCCTGCTCTGCCGAAGCCAGCCCAAACGCCAGTGGAAACACGCCGGCCAGCGTGCGCACTCCGGAGCGCTGCCGCTTCCGCCAGTTGTAGTCTTGAAACCAGCCGGCCTTGGGGTCCCAGCTCAGGGCCAGCAGGGCGGTTTTGCGGGCGGTGGCCTTGGCGGTATACGAGCGGGCTTGGGCCGGCTGGCCGGCCACGCGGGCGGCTTCGGCCAGCGTTGTTTCCAGGTTGTAAAGCAGGCAATTGAGGTCGACGGGTACCACATCGGTGGTCTGGATGCTGCCCAGCCCGCCCGCCGGCCCAAACCAACGGCTGCTGAAATCCCAGCCCGAGGCCGCCGCGGCCCGCACGTGGCGGTAGAACTGCGCCGCCGGTTGCTTGCTGCCCTTGGCCGCGGCCACGTCTTCGGCGTACGATTCTTCGCGGGGCTGGTCGCTGTCGTCCCAGTAGCGGTTGAGCAGGGCGCCACTGGGCAGGCGCACCACGCGGCGGGCGGCTGTGCCGGGCTTCAGGGCCTCGGCGCCCTGCATCCAGTAGCGATACTCCGCTTCGAGGGCCGGGCGGTAGCGCAGCAGTTCGCCGTTGCCGCGCTCCCGGGCCAGCAGCTGCACCATGCTGGCAAAAAACGGCGGCTGCGAGCGGGTGAGGTAATAGCTGCGGTTGCCGTTCGGGATGAAGCCGTAGCGCGCAATGAGGAACGCGAAGTTGTCGGTGATGTCCTTCAGCAGCTGGCCTTTGCCGGCTTCGGCCAGCCCCAGCATGGTGAAGTACGAATCCCAGTAGTACACTTCCCGAAACCGACCGCCCGGCACCAGGTAGGGCTTGGGCAGCGGCAGCAGCGACCGAAAGGGCGCCAGCGAGTCGGCCGCGTCTACCGCCGGGGCGGCAGGGCGGGCCAGCACCGTCCACAGCGTGTCGAGGTGGTGGCGCAGGCCCGCCTGCACGTTGCTCCGAAACGGCACGCCGCCATCGGCCGGCAGGTCGAAGTGCGCCGTTACGAAGGCTTTCAGGTTGAAGCCGGGCTGGCTTTTTTCGCGGCGCCACGCCGCCAGAATGGTGGCGGGGCGCTGCCGGGGTGCGGCGTCTACAAAGGTTTTGCCGTCGGCGAACACGCGACCCAGCTGTACGGCCTCAAACAAGCCCGGAAAGAGCTGCCGGGGCGACTGCGGCCGTTTCGCCGGGGTCGGTATTGGCGTCGCACTGGCGGCGAGGGCGGGGTCTGGTGTCTGGGCCCGGCCGGGTCCGGCGCTGAGCATCAGCAGCAAGCAAAGGGTGTAGCGGTTTTGCATGGAGAAAGCCCGATTTGGCAGCCCAGGAGGCAGAGGGGGCTCAGGGCTTACGTGACTTAAAGACTTTTTGCTGAATGCCGGCCCTGTCCGCCAGAGCAACGAGGCCAACTCAAACAGTCATCAACTAATAAAATAGTTTTTAAACTAAAAAATTAGTTGTACGTTTGCTTTGCTTAGATATCATTACCCAAACCGCCCCATGGACCCCGCTGCTTTCCCCGAACTCACCCGCGCCGAAGAACAAGTCATGCACGTGCTGTGGCGCCGCGGCCCCTCTTTCGTGAAGGACGTGCTGGCCGAGCTGCCCGCTCCCCAGCCGGCCTATAATACGGTGTCGACCATCATCCGCATCCTCGAAACCAAGGGCTTTGTAGACCACGAAGCCTTTGGGCGCACCCACCGCTACTTCGTGCGGGTGCAGCAGGACGACTACCGCCGCTTTTCGCTGCGCAAGCTGCTGGGCGGGCACTTCGGCAACTCCTTCAGCCGGCTGGTTTCCTTTTTCGCCAAAGAGGAAAACCTCGACGCCGCTCAGCTCGACGAACTCCTCCGCCACGCGTCCCAACCCCAAACCCCCGACCACGATGAACCCAATCAGCCTGCTTAAGTGGATGCTGCTCAGCACGGTGCTGCTGGGCGTGTGGTGGCTCTGCTACCGTGTGGCCCTGCGCCAGGAGCGCAGCTTTGCCTACAACCGTTGGTTTCTGGTGCTGGGCCCGGTGCTGGCGGCGGGACTGCCGCTGTTGCCTGCGGCGTGGTTCGGCAGCTGGGGCGCCGGCCCGGCCGGGCTGCCGGGCGTGGCCTCGGTGCTGCTGCCCGCCGTGGCCATAAGCGCCGAAGGCCCGGCCGTGAGCGCCGGAACGCCGCTGCTGGCCGGGCTGGTAGGGTTATATGCCGTGGGCGTGCTCGTGGCCCTGGCCCGGCTGGGGCTGGGCCTGGGCCGCCTGTGGCGAAGCACGCGGCGGCTGGCCCGCGAAAAGCGCGACGGCTACACGCTGGTGCCCACCCACGGGCAGGTGCCTACCAGCTCGTTTGGCCGCACGGTGTTCTGGGACGATACCCTGGCCCTGAGCGCGGGTGAGGCCAGCCAGGTGCTGCGCCACGAGCTGGCCCACGTGCGCCAGGGCCACACCTACGACCGCCTGCTGCTGGAGCTGCTGCGCGCCGGGCTGTGGTTCAATCCTTTCGTGCATTGGTGTGGCAAGGCGCTGGCGCTCACCCACGAATTTCTGGCCGATGAAGAAGCGCTGCGCCATGCGGCGGCTTCGGTGCCGGCGTTTTCTCCTGCTCAATCCTACGCTCACCTGTTGGCCCGGCAAGTGGCCACCCGCCTCGGTTTCTCCGTCCCGCTTGCGCACACCTTCTCCCATTCCCAAACCCTCCGTCGCATTGCCATGATTCAGAAAACCTCTCCCATTCGCCGCTGGAAGCAGTGGCTTGCCCTGCCGCTGCTCGGCGTGCTCGTGGTGGCCGTCGCCTGCGAAAAAGCGACAAATCAAGCCACCCCGACAACTGCCGCGCCGCTCAACCTAGAGATGAAAGCCCCGATTCACATCGGAAAAGTTGCGATTGCGCCGCCGCCCGGCAACGTGTATACCTACGTGGAGCAAATGCCGCAGCTGCCCGGCGGCGGCGATGCCCAGGCCATTGTGCAACACATACAGAGCCACATCACCTACTCGAAAGAGCTGGCCGCCAATCCCAAAGACGGCGTCGTTTTCGCGACGTTCACCGTGCGGGCCACCGGCGAAGTGCAGGATGGCGCCATTGTGAAAAGCCTCACGCCGGCCCACGACGCGGCCGTGCTGGCCGCCATCCACACCCTGCCGCGCTTCACCCCGGGCAAGCACGACGGCAAAGCCGTGGCCGTGAGCTTCACGGTGCCCGTGCGGTTTGTGGCGAAAACTCCGGCCAAATCGGTCGGTTTGCAATTATTCAACTGGTACGGCGGCTGGGACCCCAAGCCCGCCAATGCCGGCTGCTAACAGGGCCACAGCACTTTCCAGGTAAAAAATAGTCGAGAAACCGCTCGAAAAGCCACGGCCCCGGCCGGGGCCTTTCTGCGTTAAGCCCGGCCACAACCGGGCAAAATGGGCTAACTTGCGGGTCGTACTGGCCCTCTAATTCGTTTTTATTCAGTGTTGTTTTCCCTAACGCCGCGTGCTGCGCTCGTGGCCGCCACCTTTGGCTTGCTGGCCGCCGCCAGCTGCCCCGCCTGCAAAAACAAGCCCGCCGAGGGCGAAACCGCCGCTTCGGGCGCGGCCGCCGAGGGCGACGCCGAAGGCAAGCCGGCCCCCATTGACACCATCAAAATCAAGGCGATGGCCATGCGGCGCGACTCGCTGAAGGCCGACAGCATTGCCCGCAAAAACGGGCAGCTGCCGGGCGCCATCCTGCCGGGCCACCGCATCGTGGCGTTCTATGGCAACATCCGGTCGAAGGGCATGGGCATTCTGGGCCGCGAGCCCAAGGAGCAGATGTTCCGCAAGTTTGCCGGCGTGCTGAAGGAGTGGCAGGCCGCCGACACCAGCATTCCGGTGCAGCCGGCCCTGCACAACGTGACCATCACCGCCCAAGGCACCGCCGGCAAAGACGGCAAGTGGCGCCTGATGAACTCCAAAGCCACCATCGAAGAAGTGATTTCCTGGGCCCGCGAGCACAAGTGCATCCTGTTTCTGGACGTGCAGCCCGGCCACAGCACTCTGCAAGTGGAAGTGCCCAAGCTGGAGCCCTACCTCAAGCAGCCCGACATTCACCTCGGCATCGACCCCGAGTTTTCGCTGGCCACCATGCCCGGCGTGCGCCCCAACCAGCGCATCGGCACCCTCGACGCCAAGGACGTGAACTGGACCATCAACTACCTGGCCCGCCTCGTGAGCGAAAACAAGCTGCCGCCCAAAGTGCTGACGGTGCACCGCTTCACCCGGAAAATGCTGACCAACTACAAAAACATCAAGCTCGACCCCCGCGTGCAGGTGGTGATGCACATGGACGGCCACGGCGAGCCCACCCTGAAAAAGGACTCGTACCACGACTACATCCAGACCGAGCCCGTGCAATACACCGGCTTCAAGCTGTTCTACGAGTACGACCCCAAGCCCAAGCCCCACCACATGATGACCCCGGTGGAAGTGCTGACGCAGCTCACGCCCAAACCACTGTACATTCAGTACCAGTAGGTTGAGAGTAGGTCGTCTGTCATTGCGAGGGCACAGCCCGTGGCAATCCGTCCTGTCAAACCCAGACACTTTCTAATGTTATAAAGCCCCGGCACTGCGCAGTGTTGGGGCTTTTTATTGGGCTCCATCACACCTCAGGGCTAGTCGCAAAGAGAGGACGGATTGCCGCACTTCGCTCGCAATGACAGGCGCCTCACTTCGCCTTCGAAAACGAATACGGCGCCGCGGCCGGCTGCGTGCCCCGGCTCTTGTTCGGCACGGCGCTCATGTCAAAATTCAGCGTCGCACCCTGCATGAGCTCGGTGTGGCTGAGCCAGTTCTTGTCGTAAGGCTGGCCGTTGAAAGTCAACCCATTCACGTAGCGGTTTTCGGCTGAGTTGTTGGGTGCATTTAACACGATGTCTTTGCCGGAAGGCAGGTGCAGGGTGGCTTTGGGGAAGAGGGGGGCGCCCAGCACGTACTGGTCGGTGCCGGGGCACACGGGGTAGAAGCCCAGGGCCGAAAACACGTACCAAGCCGAGGTTTGGCCGTTGTCTTCGTCGCCGCAGTAGCCGTCGGGGGTGGGCAGGTATAGGCGGTTGAGGGTTTCGCGCGCCCAGTACTGCGCTTTCCAGGGCTGGCCGGCGTAGTTGTAGAGGTACACCATGTGCTGAATGGGCTGATTGCCGTGGGCGTAGTTGCCCATGTTGACAATCTGCATTTCCCGGATTTCGTGGATGACCTCGCCGTAGTACGACGCGTCGAACACCGGCGGCAGCGTGAAAACGGTATCCAGCGTGGCCACAAACTTTTGCCGCCCGCCCATCAGGTCTATCAAGCCCTGCACGTCGTGAAACACCGACCAGGTGTAGTGCCAGCTGTTGCCCTCGGTGAAGGCATCGCCCCACTTGAAGGGATTGAAGGGTTTTTGGAAGGTGCCGTCCTGGTTGCGGCCGCGCATGAGGCCGGTGTGCTTGTCGAACAGCTTGCGATAGTTCTGGCTGCGCCGGGCGTAAAGGTCAACTTCCTTTTTTGGCTTGTTCAGCGCCTTGGCCAGCTGATATATGGTGAAATCGTCGTAGGCATACTCCAGCGTGCGTGCGGCGCTCTCGTTGATTTTGACGTCGTAGGGCACGTAGCCGAGCTTGTTGTAGTATTCCACGCCCTTTCGGCCCACGGCGTCGAGCGGCCCGGTGTTGTTGGCGCCGTGCGTCAGGGCTTCGTAGAGCACGTTCATGTCCTGCCCCCGGATGCCTTTCAGGTAAGCATCGGCCACTACGGAGGCCGAGTTGTTGCCCACCATCACGTTGCGCAGGCCGGGGCTGCCCCATTCCGGCAGCCAGCCGCTTTCCCGGTAGTCGTTGGCCAGGCCTTGTTGAATCTCGGCATTCACGTCCGGGTACAGCAGGTTCAGGAAGGGAAACAGTGCCCGAAAGGTGTCCCAAAAGCCGGTGTCCGTGTACATGTAGCCCGGCAAAACTTGCCCGTTGAAGGGGCTGTAGTGCATCACGTTGCCGCCGGCATCAAGCTCATACAGCTTGCGCGGAAACAGCAACGAGCGGTACAGGCACGAGTAAAACGTGCGCCGCTGGGCCTCGGTCCCGCCTGCAATCTCGATGCGGCCCAGCGCCTTGTTCCAGGCGGCGCGGCCTTGCTGGCGCACGGCGTCAAAGTTCTGCTCGCCAATTTCCCGCAGGTTCAATTCCGCCTGCTCGGGGCTGATGAAGGACGAGGCCACTCGCGCATTTACCTGCTCCCCTTTCCTGGTTTTGAAGCCCACCACCGCGCCGGCGTGCTTAGCCGTTACTTCCAGCACCCCGGCGGCCAGGGCTTTATCCTGGTAGAGGGCCGTGCTGGTGAAATCGTGGTCGAATTCTAGAATAAAGTAGTTCTTAAAGTTCTTGGGTACGCCGCCGCTGTTGCGCGTGGTGTAGCCGACGACGCGGCGCTGCCCGGGCAGCACCTTCACGTAGGAGCCGCGGTCCAGCGCGTCAATCACCACGTAGGCGCTGTCGGTTTTGGGGAAGGTGAAGCGGAAGCGGGCGGCGCGCTCGGTGGGCGCTATTTCGGTGGTCACGTCGTGGTCGGCCAGGTACACGCGGTAGTAGTTGGGCTCGGCCACCTCGGCCTTGTGCGAAAACCAGCTGGCGCGGGCGTCTTCATCGAACACGCGCCGGCCGGTGATGGGCATGAGGGCAAACTGGCCGTAGTCGTTCATCCACGGCGAGGGCTGGTGCGTCTGCTTGAAGCCGCGCAGCTTGTCGGCCGAGTATTGGTAGGCCCAGCCGTTGCCCATCTTGCCGGTTTGGGGCATCCAGAAGTTCATGCCCCAGGGCAGGGCAATGGCGGGGTAGGTGTTGCCATTCGAGAGGTCCGGTTTGGAATCGGTGCCCATCAGCGGGTTCACCCATTGGGCCAGGTCGGGCGTGGTGGCCGGCGTTTGGGCGAAGGCGGGGACGGCTAGCCCGAGCGTTGCCAGTGCGGTAAGGGTTCTTAGCATTTGAGAATAAAATAGACCGTCATGCTGGTGTTTTCCTAAGCTGCCGCTACCACTGCGCGGCGGCTGCCGCGCAGGCCGTACCACATGATGTAGGCGTAGCACGCCACGGGCAGCAACAGCGCCAGGCGCAGGCCGCTGTGGTCGGCAATGACGCCAAACAGCATGGGCACCAGGGCCCCGCCCACCACGGCGGTGCACAGCAAGCCCGAGCCCTCTTCGGTGTGCCGGCCCAGGCCGGCCAATGCCAGCGGAAATATCACGGGCCACATGATGGAATTCATCAGGCCCACCGCCAGCAGGCTCCACATGGCCACCTCGCCCGAGGTACTGATAGAAATAAGCACCAGCACTACCGCCGCCACGGCATTAAAGGCAAGCAGCTTGGCGGGCGAAATCTTATTGAGCAGGTAGGCACCCACAAAGCGGCCCACCATGGCCCCGCCCCAGTAGTAGGCCACCCGGTTGCCAGCGGCTTCAGGATTGAGTCCCAACACATCGGGCAACGCCAGGTAGTTGACCAGGTGCGAGCCAATGGCTACTTCAGCGCCCACATAGGTGAAAATGGCCACCACGCCGAGCACCAAGTGGCGGTAGTGCCAGGCCCGCACCGAACCCGCTTCCACGTCGGCCACTTGCTCGGTGGCGAGTTCAATTTGCGGCAGGTTGACCTGGCTCAGCATCAGGCTGATGAGCAGCAGCGCCGCCCCGATGACTAAGTAAGGAATCTGCACGGCCGTCACATCGATGGCCGCCGCGCTGGTAGCGTTGCTCAGCTTCGGCAGGCGGCTCAAAATCAAGGCGCTGCCCAGTAGCGGGGCCAGCGTGGTGCCCAGCGAGTTGAACGCCTGCGTGAGCGTGAGGCGGGCTGACGCCGACCGGGCCGGGCCCAGAATGGCCACGTAGGGATTGGCCGCTACCTGCAGCAGCGTGATGCCCGAGGCCAGCACAAACAGCGCCCCCAGAAACAAGCCGTACACCCGCTGCGCCGCCGCGGGGTAAAACAGAAAGGCCCCCACCGCCGCCACGCCAAAGCCCAGCAGCATGCCGCGCTTGTAGCCCAGGCGCGCCACCAGCTTGCCCGCCGGAATGCTCATCAAAAAATACGCCCCGAAAAAGCACAGATTAATCAGGTTGGCCTGCGCGTAGTTGAGCTGGAAAATGGCCTTGAGATAGGGAATCAGGATGTCGTTGAGGCAGGTGATGAAGCCCCACAGAAAGAAAAGCGTGGTGACCGCACTCAGGGCCGTGGTGTAGCGCGGGGTAGTGGTTTCGGCGGTGGTAGAGTGAGCTGGCGCTGTGACGGAAGGAAGTGTAGCCATGCGGTGGGAATTCTGTAAGGAGAGGAGGAATGCTGCGGCAAAAATTTGCCTGCCAAGCCCAAAGCTAGAATGTTTACCCAGAGTGCAGTCTCTCCTTTTTCCGGCGCCTGCGAAAGCGGACGAACGTCTGTAATGCAAAAAGCCCCGACTCGGCATGAGTCGGGGCTTTTTGCGTGCTATGGCCGACACGGAATCAGTGCGCGTCCATGCTGATTTTGCCGGTGATTTTCACCCGTTTAATCAGCAGCACCAGTGGGAGGCAGACGATGAAGAAAAGGCCAATCATCGTGAACACCTGTGTATAGGTGATGATGGACACCTGCTTCATCAAAATGCCTTCCAGCGCGGCGTAGGCCTGCTTTTGGGCTTGCTCCAGCGGGAAGCCGTGCGAGAGAAAATTTTGGGTGAAGGCCTGAATGCGCTGCACGGTGTTGGTGTCGTAGAGCGAGATGTGCGCCAGCGGGCTGATGCGGTTCTGGGCAATGCTGCGCTCCAGGTAGGTGCCCACGATGGCCACCCCAAACGAGCCGCCGAGTTGGCGAATCATGCCGGTGAGGCCAGCGGCCTGGCCCGCGTCTTTGCCTTTCAGGCCGGCCAAGCTCATGGTGGTGATGGGCAAGAAGATGAGGCCCATGCCCAGGCCGCGCACCATCAGGGGCCAGAAGAAGTCGTCTTCGCCGGCGGTGGGCGAAATGATTCGGCCCATCCAGAAAGTGAAGATGAAGAAGATGGCGAAACCCACCGGAATCATAAACTTCTGGGGCACGCCGGCTTGCAGCATGCGCCCAATCACCGGCATCATCATGCCCGAAGCCAGGGCGCCGGGCAGCAAGATGTAGCCCGTTTGGGCGGCGCTAAAGCCGAGGATGCGCTGCGTGAAAATGGGGAAAATGAACACCGAGGCGAACATGCCGAAGCCCAACACAAACGAGAGCACCGCGCCCACGGCCAGGTTGCGGCTCTTGCCCAGCACCCGCAGGTCCACGATGGGCTGCCGGGCCGTGAGCTCGCGCCAAATGAACCCGATGATGCCCACCGCCGCCAGGAACGCAAACGTGTTGATGTAGGAGCTTTCGAACCAGTCTTCGCTTTCGCCCTGCTCCAGCACCAGCTGCAGCGAGCCCACCCCCAGAATCAGCAGGCCGATGCCGGCCCAGTCAATCTCGCGCAGGGGCCGCGGAATGGCATTTTTGATGCGCTCAGGGTCGCGGATGAACAGCATGGTGAAGATGGCGGCCAGGATGCCCACCGGCACGTTCACGTAAAAAATCCAGGGCCAGTCGTAGTTGTCCACGATGTAGCCGCCCAGCGTGGGGCCGATGGTGGGCCCGATAATCACGCCCATGCCAAACAGGGCCTGGCCCAGCGGCAGCTGCTTCGGCGGAAACGTGTCGACCAGGATGGCCTGCGACGTGGCCATGAGCGCGCCGCCGCCAATGCCCTGAATGAAGCGAAACGCCACCAGCTCCCAGATGTTGGTGCTCTGGCCGCAGGCCATGGAGGCGATGGTAAAAATCACCACCGAGGCAAAGTAGTAGTTGCGACGCCCGAACTGCTCGGCCAAGAAGCCGGTCATCGGAATCACAATCACGTTGGCGATGCCGTAGGAGGCAATCACCCAGGTCACTTCCTGCTGCGTGGCCGAGAGGTTGCCCATCATCTGGGTCAGGGCCACGTTCACGATGCTGGTGTCAATGAGCTCGAGCAAACAGCAGAGGACCACCGTGATGACGATAATCCACTTGGTAAATCCGGTTTCCATTCTATATCTGTATTATGAATGTTACTGTCATCCTGAGCGCAGCGAAGGACCTTATCACGTTTGATTAGGTAGGCTCAATTCTAGCGGCGCTAGCGTGATAAGGTCCTTCGCTGCGCTCAGGATGACAGAATAAAACAACCTGTGCTTACTTCACCTGCACCACGGCATTCACGCTCATGCCGGCGCGCAAAGGGTGCTCGGGGTCCACCTTATCGAGGGCGATGCGGACGGGGATGCGCTGGGTCACTTTCACGAAGTTGCCGCTGGCGTTGTCGGGGGGCAGCAGGGCAAAGCGGGCGCCGGTGGCCGCCGAGAGCGACTCGATGTGGCCCTGGAACTCCTCGTTGGGGTAGGCGTCCACCTCAATCTTCACCGGCTGGCCCACTTTCATGTCTTCCAGCTGGGTTTCCTTGAAGTTGGCCACCACCCAGGTGCGGGCGCTGCCCACAATGCCGAACAGCTGCTGGCCGGGCTGCACCACCTGGCCGGGCTGCACGTTTTTCTTGCTCACAATGCCGTTTTCGGGCGCCGTGATGGTGGTGTAGCTCAGTTGCAAACGGGCGTTGTCGAGGTCGGCTTGGCGCTGTTTCACCACGGCCTGGGCCACAGCAATCTGCTGCTGGGCGGCGGCCACCTGCTGGCGGGCCACGCTCACCTGGTCGGTGGCGGTGGCGCGCTGGGCGGCGGTGGCTTTTAGGTTGGCCTGCACGGCGTCGTACTCACTCTGCGGAATGATGTCTTGCTGGCGCAGGAAGGTGCTGCGCTTGAGGTCTTTCTGCAGGCGCTCCTGGTTGGCCTGGCTCACGCCGATGCCGGTTTGGGCGCTGCGCACGTTGGCGCTGGCCGTGGCCACGCCGGCGCGGGCGGCGGCCACCTGGGCTTGGGCGGCGGCGAGGGCGGCCTCGGCGGCATTCACGCGCTGCTGGTAGTCGGCCTGGTCGAGGGTCACGAGGACGTCGCCTTTTTTCACGGGCTGGTTGTCGTCCACTTTCACGCTCAGCACGGGGCCGCCCACGCGGGGCAGCACGGGGTACACGTCGCCTTCCACCTGGGCGTCGTCGGTGCTTTCGTGGGCTTTGGCAAACTGGTAGCGCGTCCAGCCATAAAAGCCCCCGGCCAGCAGAATGACGGCCAGAATGAGGAATACAAGCGGGTTGCGCTTCTTGGGGGCCTCCAGCGGCTCGGCTTCGGCAGAAGCCGCGTTGGGGTAGGGCGCGGGGGCGTTTTGTACGTTGGGGGAAACTTCGGTCTGGGCCATCTTAGTAGGTATTCAGGTGTCGATTTTGAAGAGAAGGAAAGGCAGAAACGCGTGGCGGAGGAAGGTCAGTTCGCGGGTTCGCTGGTTTCTGGTTGGAGGGGAGCACGCACCAGGAGCGTGGCGCACCGGGCGGTGCGCAATACAATTTCGGCGGTGGTGCCCATCAGGAAGCGGGTAAGCCCCGTCTGGCCGTGCGCGCCGATAACAATCAGGTCGGCCTGCTGGCGGCTGGCTTCGGCCACTATCTCGGAGGCGGCCTCGCCGCGCACCATGCCGGTGTGCACGTGGGCCACGCCGGCCTGCTCGGCGGCGGTGCGCAGGGCCTGCATCCGGTCTTTGCAGGGCGCAAACACGGTGTCGTCGGGCCGCTGGCCGGTGGGGTCTTCCTGCGGCTCGCACACATGCAGCAGCCGCAGCTGGGCCCCGGTGGCCACGGCCAGCGCGGCCGCGTACGCCACCAGCCCAGCCGACGCGGCCGAGAAATCGAGCGGACAAAGGATGGTGGAGAGGTTCATCTTAAGTGATTAATGATTAGCGGGTAACGATTGATTGCTAGGATTAGAACACGTGGCCATAATGGCCCTACAGATTGGTCGTTAATCACTAACCGGTAATCATTAACCACTAATGAAAGCCTATTGCCAAATCTGCTCGCCGGTGGCGCGGCGCAGCTGGTACTGGCCCAGCGTGTAGTTGTACATGGCCTGGGCGCGGGCCAGGCGGGCCTGGGCCAGCTGGGTTTCGGCGTCGAGCACGTCGAGGTTCTGGCCCACGCCGTAGCGGTAGCGGCCCTGGGCCCGCGTGAGGGCGTCGGAGGCCTGCGCCACCTGCTGCTCGGCGTTGGCCAGGCGGGCCTGGCTGAACTCCATGTTGTTCACGGCCTGGCGCACGTCGGCCCGAATCTGCTCCTGCGTGTCCTGGGTGCGGGCCAGGGCGGCGCGGCTGTTGGCCGCGGCTTCCACGCGCTGCTTCTTGTTGCGGCCGCCGTCGTAGATGGGCACCGACAGCTGCACCACGCCCACCGTGTTGAACCGAATGCGGTTGATGTCGGGCAGGATGTAGCCGTTTTTGCCCCCCACCTGCGCGCCCACGCCCAGGCTGGGCAGGTCGCTTTTTTCGATGAGCTTGGCTTGCAGCTCGGCCGTCTTTTCGGCGTCGCGGGCCAATTTTACTTCGGGGCGGTTTTCGGTGGCTTTGGCCAGCTCGGTGGCCATGTCCACGGCCTGGGGCTCATACGTCAGGCGGCCTTTCACCGGAATGTCGGCCTGCGCGGGCTTGTGCAACAGGCGCGCCAGCTGCACCTGCTGGTTGCGGAGTTGGTTTTCCAGGTCCAGCTTGGTGTTCTGGGCCTGCGTGATGCGCACGTCGGTGGTCGTCACGTCGAAACGCGTACTCACGCCGCCCTGCACGCGCTTTTCCATCTCGTTGCGGTGGGCCTGCAGCGAGGCAATCTGCTGGTTTTGCACCCGAATGCTCTCGCGCATGAACAAAATGTTGTAGTACACCTGCGCCGCGTTGAAAGCCAGGTCGCGCCGGGCCACCGTGATGTTGTCCTGCGCCGTTTGCACCTGCGACTCGGCCACTTTCACGGTCGCTGCGTTCTTGCCGAAGTCGAGCAGCAGGTACTGCGCCGTGAGGTGAAAATCGTAGTTGTTATTAGGCGCAAACTGCAGCGTTTCGCCGTTGAAGGGCAGCTTCACCACCGGGTCGATGCGGGTGTAGGTGGCCGTGCCGGTAATCTGGGGCAGGAAGCCCGACTGCGATTGCGACAAGCGGCTGGTAGCCGCGTTCGACAACTCCGTGAGGTTGGTGATGCCGGGGTTGGCGTCGAGCACGGCCTGCACGGTGGCGCCCAAGGTCAGGGAGTCGCTGGCCAAACCAATGGGCTGGGAAGCGGCGGGCACCCCCGGCTGGTTCTGGGCCAGTGCCGAACCAGCAGTGCCCAGCAGGCCCAGCGTGAGGAGAAAGGCTGCCGGAGTGAAAAAACGAAAAGACATAAGCGGATGCAAGTTGAATCTGCCTGTGCTTACCTAATGCTGTGCCAAGGGGTTAAGCTAACTACTATTTGTTCTATGCTGCGGATGTAACGCACAAGTAATTAGTCATTTAAGTGAATGATATGACGCGTGGCAGCAGCCAAGTTCAAAAAACATATTTCTTACATATCAGGAATTACTCCCTTTTTGCTCCTGTTATTTCAGGAAAAATATGGCACATGCCAAAACAACTGGCCCGCCAACGCGTCTATGCATTTGTTGAACACAGCCAGTGGCTGGTTGC
The DNA here is from genome assembly GCF_016427455.1 of Hymenobacter miniatus. NCBI lineage: Bacteria > Pseudomonadati > Bacteroidota > Cytophagia > Cytophagales > Hymenobacteraceae > Hymenobacter > Hymenobacter miniatus. The sequence goes on along the minus strand of NZ_JAELXR010000001.1, from coordinate 119,909 downwards.
TCTTACGCCAGCCTTCACGCCCGCTCCATGCCCGACCAAGACGAGACCCTGCTGCTCCACCTTAACGAGGCCATCGCCACGATGCGCGACAAGGACTCGCTGTTTAAAGTGGTGACCACCAAGTTGCGGCTCATCTTCCCATTCGACCTCATCGGCATCAACGTGTTCGATGCAGACCTGAAGATGAAGCGGCTGTTTTTGCGCGACTACTACGGCGTGGACGAAGCGCCGCCGCCGCAGCCCGGCATGGACCAGTTCACACCCATAGCCGGCTCGCCGCTCGAAAAGCTGGTGGCCGACCCGCGCGTACAGCAGTTCACGCCCGCCGAATACTTAGCCGATTACCCCAACTACGCTCCGTTTAATAAATTCCAGAAGCTGGGCATCAGCCACCTTACGGCGGTGCCGCTGCACATCAGCGGCCGCCTCACGGGCATGATGACCCTGGCCTCGCGCCGCACGCCCCACCTCACGCCGGCCGACGTGAAGCTGCTGGAAAAAATCGGCTCGCTCATCGCCGTGGCCGTGGCCAACACGCTGGCCTTCGAGGAAGTGGCGCGCCGCGAGCAGGAGCGCACCCTGCAGCTCAACATCACCAACGCGCTGCTCAGCATCAAGCAGCGCGAGCCGCTTTTTCGGGCGGTGGCCGAGGCGCTGAGCCGGGTGGTGCGCTTCGACTATTTCGGCATTCGGGTGCAGCGGGCGGGGCGCGAGGAGCCATTTGAAGGCTTTGCCGAATTTGCGCGCACCGGCGAAGGCCCCGACGCCCAGCTGCAGGCCCTCGACCCCAACCGGCAGTACGGCCTCAACCAGCTCGATACGTCCACCATGTATCATCAGCTCAACAGCCTGCTGCAAACGCCCGGGCTGTACGCGGCCGATGATTTCCGGGCGCAGGCCCAACGCTTCCCGCTGCTGCGCCGGGTGTATGAGGAGTACGGCACACGGGCCATGCTCATCGTGCCCATCTGGCAGCGGGCCGATGGCGTGGCCGTGCTCATTCTGGCCTCGCCCAACCCGGATGCCTTTCGGCCCGAAGACCTCGCCACCGTGCTTGCGCTGGCCCCCCAGATTGCGCTGGCCCTCGACAACCTGTTCGCCTTCGAGCAAATAGAGGAACTGAAAGCCCGGGTCGAGCAGGAGCGCACCTACCTGGTCGACGAAATCAACACCTCGGCCCGGTTCGGGGCCGACTCGGGCGCCTTCGTGGGCAACGGGCCGGCCTTACAGCTGGTGCAGCGCCGCATTGGCCTGGTGGCCCCCACCGACACCACGGTGCTGATATCGGGCGAAACCGGCACCGGCAAAGAGCTGGTGGCGCGCGAGCTGCACAACGCCTCGCCCCGCCACGGCCGCGCCCTCATCAAGCTCAACTGCGCCGCCCTGCCCGCCCAGCTCATCGAGAGCGAACTGTTCGGGCACGAGAAAGGCGCCTTCACCGGAGCGGTGGAGCGGCGCATCGGCAAGTTTGAGCTGGCCAACGGCGGCTCCATTTTCCTGGACGAAATCGGCGAGCTGCCCCTCGACCTGCAGGCCAAGCTGCTGCGGGTGCTGCAGGAGCGGGAGTTTGAGCGGCTGGGCGGCACCAAGGTGCTGCACTCCGACGCCCGCGTGATAGCCGCCACCAACCGCGTGCTGGCCGACGAAGTGGCCGCCGGCCGCTTCCGGGCCGATTTGTACTACCGCCTCAACGTGTTTCCCATCGAGCTGGCGCCCCTGCGCGAGCGCCGCGAAGACATCGAGCCGCTGATGCGCCACTTCATTCAGCGCCTGAGCAAGCGCCTGGGCAAGCCCGTGCGGCAGGTCCGCCCCGCCGATTTGGCCGCTCTGCAGGCCTATTCCTGGCCCGGCAACATCCGCGAGCTGGAGCACGTGCTCGAGCAGGCCATCATCGTGAGCCAAGGGCCGTTTCTGGAATTTGCGGGCTTTGCGGCGGCGCCCGTGGTGCTGGGGGCCGCGCCGGCCGCGTCCGGCTTCGCTCCGCTCAAAAAGCTGAAGGAGCAGGAACGCGACCACATTCTGGCCGCGCTGCAGCGCACCGGCGGGCGCGTGAGCGGCGCCAACGGGGCCGCGCTGCTGCTGGACATCAACCCCAAAACGCTGGAAGCGCGCATGAAGAAGCTGGGCATTCGGCGCACGGTGGGGGTGGAGGCGTAGCCCGGCAGTGAAATAAGAGTAGGTTTTTGGGCGTAAGTTTCGCCGTTCTAACGTCGTTTTTACATGAGCCAAAGACAACTTATGCGGCTGGGCGTCGCTCTGGCCGCGGTCCTGTGCGGGTGTTCGTAGCCGTCCGAAGAGGCGGAGGTGCGCAGCAGCTCCGGAGGCCACCGGGTGGAGGTGCCCGGCATGCGCATCGAGCGAAACGGCGATGCGTCGGCCGTGGTGACGAGCGACGACACCGAGCTGACCATTATTGGGAATAAGTCGGTGCAAACGCGTGACTGCTCGGGTCAGGACGTGCAGCTGCAGGGCGACGACAATCAGGCCACTCTCACCGGCACTTGCCAGGGCCTCGCCCTCGTGGGCAACCGCAACCGCGTCACGCTGGAAAACGTGGCCACCATTGAGGTGACCGGCAACGACAACACCGTGCACTGGCGGGGCACCAAGCCCGAAATTACCACCATCGGCAAAGGCAACACGGTGGCAAAAGCCGAATAAGCCAGGGCCTAGCCCTATTTCCAGGCCTTCAGCAGGCGGCGCACCAGAATGATTTCGCCGGTGTGGTAGGCGTTGTGGTCGGCAATGAGCATGGCCTCGCGCAGAATGGTTTGGCCGGTGCCGTGGGTCAGGGGCGCCAGCAGGTTGGTGCCCGGTGCGTGCAACAGGTGCAGAAAGCGCTGCCGGTCCTGCCGGATGCCATCCAGGGTTTCCTGCCACTGCTCCTCATCGGCGGTGGCATCGGGGGCGGGCCAGTAGCCTTCTGGCCACGTGGGCGATTCGTGCTCGGGTTCGAGGCAGAATTCCACGATGTCCCACTGCGCAATGCGCACGTGCTCGACCAGCTGCCAGATGGTGTAGGGCACCTCCGGCACGTGCTGGTTCCAGATTTTCGGCGTCAGGTCGGCGCAGGCTTCCTCGAATGTGGCGTGGGCGTTGCCCTTGGTGAGCAGGCTAGTCAGCTCGGCCACGAGGCCCTTCTGGTTGGGCCGGTCCATGGGGGGGATGTTATTGGGAATCATAAGGCGAAGCCAATCAAGAGGCAGTGTTCGTGCGGGGCAGGGCACGATGCACGGCCGGCTTTTGTAGCCGTCGGGAATTTAGGGCGCCGGTCGAGTACAAGGCCGCTCCCATCAGCACGGGTTGGAAAAACAGCCGGGCCAGCCGCTTGGCATCGGTATCGAGCCCGAAGGCGGAAATGCGCTCGGTGTATTGGTGCACATTGCCGGGGAAAACCGCCGCGTAGAAGGCCGCCAGCCCAATGCCCATGCGCCGCCGGTCGTTGCCTTTCAGCAACAGCAGCGCCAGCCCCAGCCCAATTTCCACCACGCCCGAGGCCAGCACGGTCGTGTCCTTGTCGCCGGGCACGAAATCGGGCACCTGGGCCTGGAATTCGCGCCGGGCAAAGGTGAGGTGGCCGGTGCCGGCTACAATCATAAAGCTGCCCAACAGGCCGCGGGCCACGTTTTGCAGGGTGGTGGTGTGAGCTTGCTGGGGCATGGTAAGTAGAGGCGTAGGTGAATGCTGCCTATACGGCGGCATGCCTGCAAAAGGAGGAGGCGAAGGACCATTTCATCGCCGCATGCAAAAATGAACGGCATTCTGCTACATTCTGGGTGCCATTGGCACCAAAAGCAAGCTTGGGCAGCCGGGCCGTAGAGCAACCTTATGGCAACTGGTCCTGTCACCGTTTTGCCAACATTCTACTTTCAGAATCTTATGAAACGAACATTCATTATTGGCATGGCTCTCGTTGGGGCTGTGCTAGCCGCCTGTTCAAAAAAAGAACCTGCACCGGCTTTAAAAACAGCGTCATTAGACGACACCACTTGGCGCATGACGGACTACACCATCGATTTTGGTCCGCTGAACGGAACCGTCACCGGGACGAATAACTTTTTCAGGACGTTTTCCAACAGCCCCACCACGCCCTGCCTGGGGCTCAATACCTTCACTTTCACCTCGGCGGGCAAAGTTGTGTGGCAGCAGGAACCCCGCGCCTGTTCGGTCAGAAGCAACTTTGTGAATTCCGACTGGGGCACGTGGAGCATAAACGGCGCACAAACCGAGCTCACCGTCAACAGCCCTTGGGGAGGAGCCGGCCGAAGCGTGATGCCTGTGATGGAAGCCGTGCCAGGAGCTTACGAATGCCTGCTTACCAACACTACCCTTACTCTCAAGGCCAGGTACATCTACGGGCGTAATCAGGATTCCCTGAGAGTCGACAAGGCCGTCTTCACCCGGCAATAGTTCGTGTTGCTCTAAAAAGGGAAGGCCCTGCGCAATGCTTATGGGCATTGTGCAGGGCCTTTTTCTGGGGCGAAGGCTATCTGGTTAGTGTGCCTGTAGCCAGTTGTTGCCGGTGCCCACTTCCACTTCCAGCGGCACGCCGTGGGGCAGGAGCAGGGCCGTGGTCATCAGCTCCTTGATTTTGGGCGTGATGTATTCCACTTCTGATTTAACAGCATCGAACACCAATTCGTCGTGCACCTGCAGAATCATGCGGGTTTTGAGCTTCTCCTCGCGCAGCCAGTGATAAATGTTAATCATGGCCATCTTGATGATGTCGGCGGCCGTGCCCTGGATGGGGGCGTTAATGGCGTTGCGCTCGGTGTAGCCGCGCAGCGTGGCGTTGCGCGAGTTGATGTCGCGCAGGTAGCGGCGCCGCTTGAGCAGCGTTTCGGCGTATTCCAGCTCGCGGGCGCGGTTGATGCTCTCGTCCATGAACTGCTTCACCGACGGGAATTCCTGGAAGTAGGTCTCGATGATGTCGGTGGCTTCCTTGCGGCTGATGCCGATACGCTGGGCCAGCCCGAAGGCTGAAATGCCGTAGATGATGCCGAAGTTGACGGTTTTGGCCTTGCGGCGCATCTCCGAGTCCACTTGGTCGAGCGGCACTTTAAACACCTTGCTGGCCGTGCTGGTGTGCACGTCCTGGCCCAGGCGGAAGGCTTCAATCATGGTCTTGTCGCCCGAAAAGTCGGCCATGATGCGCAGCTCCACCTGCGAATAGTCGGCCGCCAGCAGCACGTGCTGGTCGTCGCGCGGCACGAAGGCTTTGCGGATTTCGCGGCCCTTTTCCGTGCGGATGGGAATGTTCTGGAGGTTGGGGTTGGTGCTGCTGAGGCGGCCGGTGGCCGTCACGGCCTGGTTGAAGTTGGTGTGCACGCGGCCGTCGTCCTTGTTCACCAGCTGGGGCAGGGCCTCCACGTAGGTGCTGCGCAGCTTGGTGAGCTGGCGGTGCTCCAGAATGAGGGCCGCAATGGGATTGTCGGCCGCCATCTGACTCAGGATTTCCTCGCCGGTGGCGTACTGGCCGGTTTTGGTTTTCTTGATTTTGCCGCCGCCCAGGCCCATTTTGTCGAACAGCACCTCGCCCAACTGCTTAGGCGAGCCGATGTTAAACGGCCCGCCGGCTTCGGCAAAAATCTGCCCTTCGAGCTCCGTGATGTAGCCCTGCAGCTCGGCCGAGTACTCGTTCATGGCGTTGGAATCGATGCGCACGCCCTCGTACTCGATGCTGCTGAGCACCGGCACCAGCGGGTTTTCCACGTCGTTGAGCAAACCCAGCAGGCCCAGGTCCTTGAGCATGGGCTCGAACACGTGCTTGAGCTGCAGGGTCACGTCGGCGTCTTCGCAGGCGTAGTCCTTTACCTGGGCGGGCGGCACGTCGGCCATGGTAATCTGCTTCTTGCCCTTGGGGCCGATGAGCTCGATGATGCTCACCGGCGTGTAGTGCAGGTAAGTTTCGGCCAACACGTCCATGTTGTGGCGCATGTCGGGCTCGATGAGGTAGTGGGCCAGCATGGTGTCGAACAGCGGCCCGCTTACTTCCACGCCGTAGTGCCGCAGAATGGTGAGGTCGTACTTGATGTTCTGACCGATTTTGAGGATGTGCTCGGCCTCAAAAAACGGGCAGAATTCTTCCACAATGGCCTGCACTGCTGCCTGGTCCTCGGTGGGCACGGGCACGTAGTAAGCCTCGCCCGGCAGCCAGCAGAAGCTCAGGCCCACCAGCCGCGCCGTCATGATATCCAGCCCGGTGGTTTCGGTGTCGAAGCTCACTTCGGTTTGCTGCAACAGGAAGCTCAGCAGCGACTTGCGCAGCTCCGGCGTGTCAATCAGGTGGTACTGGTAGGGCACGTCCTCCAGGCGCTTGCGGGGGCCGCTGGGGGCGCCGTAGCCGCCGGTTTCGCCCTCCTCGGCCCCGATGGCCACGGCTTCGTCGCCGGGGTTGCCGAAGAGGGAAGCCTGGCCGGCGGCCACGCGCGGCTGGCGCGTGGGCTTGGAGCCGGGCGCGGCCACGCGGGCCGGCGTGCGCTCAGGGCCGCCGCCCAGGATGCGGGCGGCCAACTGGCGGAATTCCAACTCATCAAACAGCTCGCGCAGGGTGGTTTCGTCGGGCGCATCCAGCACCAGCTTGTCGGGCTCGAAGTCGAGCGGCACGTTCACGTGGATGGTGGCCAGTTCCTTGCTCATCAGGCCCTGCTCGGCGAAGTTGCGCACGTTTTCCTGCTGCTTGCCCTTGAGCTGGTCGGAATTGGCAATCAGGTTTTCCACCGAGCCAAACTGCTTAATCAAGGCCTTGGCCGTTTTCTCGCCAATGCCCGGAATGCCGGGAATGTTGTCGGAGGCGTCGCCTTGCAGGCCCAGAATGTCAATGACTTGCTCCACGCGCTCAATCTCGAAGCGGGCCAGCACGTGGTCCACGTCCAGGATTTCGGCCGCGTTGCCCATGAAGGCGGGGCGGTAAATCTTGATGTGGTCCGTCACCAGCTGGCAGTAGTCCTTGTCGGGCGTCATCATAAACACCTCGAAGCCCTCCTTTTCGGCCTTCTGCGCCAGCGTGCCAATCACGTCATCGGCCTCAAAGCCATCCATCATCAGGATGGGGATGTGAAAGCCCTGAATGATTTTTTTGATGTACGGAATGGCAATGCCGATGTCCTCGGGCATGGCCTGGCGCTGGGCCTTGTACTCGGCAAACTGGTCGTGGCGAAACGTCTTCTTGGCCGCATCAAAGCACACGCCGATGTGCGTGGGCTTTTCCTTCTGCAGCACCTCCACCAGCGTGTTGGTGAAGCCGAGCACGGCCCCGGTGTTCATGCCCTTGGAGTTGATGCGCGGGTTTTTGCTGAACGCGAAATGCGAGCGGTAAATCAGGGCAAAGGCGTCGAGCAGGAAAAGCTTTTTGGGAGCGGTGGGGGCGGGAGCAGCGGTATCGGTCATGGTAGGCGAAAGTACGGAGCAGCCCAAGGCCGTGGCTAACCCGCGCGCCACTTTTGCCAAAAGAAATGGCGCCCGCTCTGGCCGGCGCGGGCCTACAGCGCCGGTTTCACTTCCAGCACGGCGGTGGTGGTGCCCGCGCGGCCGCTGCCGCTCAGGCCCTGCAGCACCACGAGGTAGCGCCCGGCTTGGTCGCCGGTGTAGAACTCCACGGTCTGGGCCCCGGCCCCGGTCAGGGCGAGGTTGGGGTTCCAGTAGAGGAGGTTGCGCAGGTCGGGCAGGCGGCTGGCTTTCTCGGCGGCGGTTTCGTAGCGCGGGGCGTAGAACTCGCGCTGGCGCTGCACGCCCTCGTACTGCTGCACCAGGGCGCGGGCGTCGGGCTGGTAGCCTTCCAGGTCGCCTTTGTAGGTGGTCAGGCTCATCAGGCCGTTGTAGATGGCCGCGCCGTGCAGGTAGCGGCTGTCAATCACCTCCAGCTTCTGCACCTTGAGCGGGTTGATGGCCATGACTTTGTTCATGTCGAACACCGGCACGCCGTCGAGCAGCACCATGGGGTTCTTTTCCAGCAGCACCTTGTTGGCCCGGTCGGTCACCAGCAGGTGGAAACCGTCTTTGCGGATGCGCACCACCACGCCCGGCACGTACTCGCGCAGCACTTCCTCCATCACCTTGAAGCGGGTGTACTTGTCCAGCAAATAGGTCTCGTCGGCCCGCCCGTAGAAGGCGGTGCTGTCCACGGCAGGCGCGGGCGCATACCGGCGCGTGCGGTCAGTGAACACGCGCTGCACCTGGGCCTGCAGGTGCCGCCGGGCGTAGTCCTTCTCGAACGCGGGCACCAGGCCAAAGGCGGGCAGCGGCGCCGTGGCGTAGCGCGTCGAAAATGGGTCGAGCAGCGCAACGCGGCTGGTGCTGTCCTGCTGCGGGTCGGTTTGCACCACAATGTCGTGCGGGCCCACCGGCGCGGGCAGCTCAAAGCGCAGGCGGCCGTCGGCGGTGCTCTCGGCGTTGGTGAGGCGCAGCAGGCGGCTCGGCGACGCCAGGTAGGCCGTGACGCCGGCGCGCGCCACGGGCCGCCCGCCCTGCGTGAGCTGGCCCGTCACCACGGGGCCGTAGGGCTCGGGCAGAAACGCGAAGGCCGGCGGCGCAGGCGCCAGCACGTCTTCCCAGCGCCAGCGGCTCCAGCCTTGCGTCAGCATCAGGTTGTCGGCGGCGGTGCGGGCGGCGGGGTCGGTTTCGTTGAAGTAATAAGCTGCGTCTTCCACGTCGCCCTTCAGGTCGGCGGCCAGCCACAGGTACGCTTCGATGGAGGCCGGGCGGACGGTGTTGAGCGAGTCGAGCTGGTACACGGCCATCGACAGGCTGGCGGCTTCGGGGGCAGCCAGGCCGGGCGCGGCCAGCTGCATCTGCACTTTCTCGCGCGGGCCGTACTGCGCCTTGTCGGCCCGCGCCGCCAGGGCCAGGCGCTGCGCCGGCGCCCGGAAATACAGCCGCTCGCACACCGGCTGGCGGTTGGCCGTGAACAGCGTGAGGTGCGAAATGCCTTCCAGCAGTTGGCTTTTGTCGAAGGTGTAGGTGACTTGGCCGTCCACGAGGGCCAGGCGCTGGGTGAGGGCCACTTGCTGCCGCGAATGGCCCAGCAGGTAGAGGGTTTCGGGCTGGCGGTTGCTGGCGCTCACCGTCAGGGTGAGCTGGGTGGGGCTGGTTTCTTCCAGGCGCAGCACGTAGCCGGCGTCGTAGGGGCGGGGCAGCGGGCGGGTGAGGGGGGTGGCGCGGCCGTTGCCAAGCGTGAGCACGGCCGTGTAGGGCTGCAGCCCTTCGGCGGGGGTGAAGGCGAAGCGGCCCATGCCCCGGTGCTGCGTGGCAAAAGTGGCCACCACACGGCCCTTGTTGTCGAGCACGCGGCCCTCGGCCGCCACGCCCCGGCCCGTTCGGTCGGTCACCTTAACCGCCACCTGGCTGCGCAGGCCGCGCACCAAATTGCCGCCCTCCGGAAAAAAACGAGCTTCATAGGCGGCCGAGTCCTTGCCCGCGGCACCCGACGCCGTGGAGGTGTTGATGACCGTCACGGCCGTTTGGAAGTAGGTGTCGGGGCCGAAGTTCTGCATCCAGCTGGTGTAGGCGCGCACCTGGTAGGTGCCCGCCGGCAGCGCAGTCGGAAGCGGGAAGGCCCCTTGCCCCACGGCGTTTTTCAGGCCCACCTTGGCCTGTAGCACGGGGCGGTGGCTGGCGTCGAGCACTTCCACGTAGGCCACGCTGCTCAGCGTGAGCGGCCGGGCGTGGGTGCCCTCGGCGGCGTACACCTTAAACCACATGGTTTCGCCGCTCAGGTACACGGGCCGGTCGAGGTGGAGGTAGAGCTTTTCGTGCGGGTCGCACTGCACAAACCGGCTCAGCTGCCGGGTGAGGCCGCCCAGCGAGTCGGCCTGGGCGCGGGCGGGCGCGGTGGCCAGCAGCCCCAGCACCGGCGCCAGCAGCAGGCCCGCCGCGGCGCGCCGGATAGATGTTGAAGCCCACATAATCAACCGCATATAGAGAAAAAGGGGAAACAGGTTGTAATACACTTCAGGCCAGCGCCTAGGGCCAGAACGATGGCTTCACGGTGCTGCCGTAGAGGCGGCAGTCCACGCACCGGCGGTCCACGCCCAGCACGCCGCCGCCGCCATAGGCCAGCGGCACGTTGTAGGGGCCCCCGAAATAGGCGATATACAGCCTAGGGTCTCTGATGGTGTCGGGCTCGCAGTTGTCGTAGCCGCTGGAAATGCGCCAGTCGTTGGGTAAGTCGAGGTAGCGGATGAAGAGGCGCTGCTGCTCCATGGAGTGCACGCCGACGAAGCCCAGGGCCAGGGCTTTCTCGTCGGTGAGGCAGCGCACGTTGCCCAGCAGCTGCACGGGCTGCGGGTCGAACAGGGTGCCGATGTTCTCGGTGTTTTTCTTCAGCAGCTCCCAGTAGCGGTACTCGGCCTCGGACTGGGCCGCCTGCGTGACCAGAATGCTGTAGAGGTGGCGCAGCCGGCTGCTGGTCGTCGGCAGCTCACGCACCACGTAGTCGCGCACGGCGTTCTGACTCAGGCGCGTGGTGTTAACGAGCTTGATGTCGGTCGACTTCTCATTGCCCCAGCAAATGCGCGGAAACCGCGTCGTGATGGGGAACATGCCGCCCGGGGGCATGGGGTCGAGGTTGCGGTATTCCAAGGAAGGAATGAGCAGGGGGATGCTTTCCCAGGTTTCCTCGTAGTCCCAGCGGTAGAAGCGCGTGGCGGCGGGGTCGTTGTTGTGGGTGCTGATGAGGAGCTTAAGGCCTTCGGGCGTGGCCCGCCACGAAAAATCGTCGATGCGCGGGGTGGTGTTGACGGCCTCAAAGCCGGACGCGTACTGCTGGCCATCCGCCGTGTTGATGCGCAGGCGGTACTTGCGGGCCGGGTTGAGGGTGCGAATGGGCGATGTATAGGTGCCGGCAGGGCTTTCGGCGAGCGGGTAGCGCGCGCCGCCCTCTTCCTCGACGAAGACCGTGGCCTTGGTCTCGGCCGGCGGGGCCGTTTTGGCCCCGATGGCGTAGGTGCGCGAGAGCCGCACGGCGGTGGCGCCCTTGCTGTTGACGAAGCCGTCGACCACCAGGTAGCTCGGCGGGTTCTGGATGGCCTCCGGCAAATACGGGTCGGTGCACCCGCCCAGCAGAACCAGGCCTAATAGCACGGCAAACGGGATAGAAAGGAAGGAGGCGCGCATGTAAGAGGGCAAGTTGCAGGCGGTGGCCGAAAGAGTTGGGGTAGCGGGAAGAGCTATTCGCCGTTATGGCCAGAACGAGGGTTTCACGGTGGTGCCGTAGAGGCGGCAGTCCACGCAGCCGCGGTCGATGCTGAGCACGCCGCCGCCGCCGTAGGCCAGCGGCACGTTCTGGGGGCCGCCGAAAACAGCTTGGAATTGTTCCGGTTTTTTTATCGTGTCGGGGATGCAGTTGTCGTAGCCGCTGGAAATGCGCCAGTCGTTGGGCAGGTCGGCATACCGAATGAACAGGCGTTGCTGCTCCACGGAGTGCACGCCGACGAAGCCCAGGGCCAGGGCCTTCTCGTCGGTGAGGCAGCGCACGTTGCCCAGCAGCTGCACGGGCTGCGGGTCGAACAGGGTGCCGATGTTCTCGGTGTTTTTCTTCAGCAATTCCCAGTAGCGGTACTCGGCCTCGGACTGGGCCGCCTGCGTGACCAAAATGCTGTAGAGGTGGCGCAAACGGCTGCTGGTGGTGGGCAAGGCGCGCACCACGTAGTTGGAAACAATATCCTGAGTAAGGCGGGTGGTGCTCAGTAGCTTGATGTCGGTTGACTTCTCATTGCCCCAGCAGATGCGCGGAAACCGCGCGTTGGCTGAAATAGGGTAGAGGCCGCCCGGCGGAATGGGGTCGAGGTTGCGGTATTCGAGCGTGGGGATGAGCACGGGGACGGTTTCCCAGGTTTCCTCGTAGTCCCAGCGGTAGAAGCGCGTGGCGTTGGCCGCGTCGTGGGTGCTGATGATGACTTGGAGGCCATCCGCGGTGGCCCGCCAGGAAAAATCGTCGATGCGTGGGGTGTTGCGCACGGCTTCGAACTCCGAGGCGTATTCCTGGCCGCTTTGGGTGCGGACGGTGAGCCGGTACCGGCGGGCCGGGTTGAGGGTGCGGGTGGCCGAGGTGTAGGTGCCGGCCGGGCTTTCGGCGAGCGGGTAGCGCGCGCCGCCCTCTTCCTCGACATACACCGTGGCCTTGGTCTCGGCCGGCGGGGCCGTGCTGGCGCCGATGGCGTAGGTGCGCGAGAGGCGCACGGTGCTCGCGCCCCGGCTGTTGACGAAGCCGTCGACCACCAGGTAGCTCGGCGGGTTCTGAATGGCCTCCGGCAGGTACGGGTCGGTGCACCCGCCCAGCCACGCGCACCACAGCAGGGCCAGGCCGATGAAAAGGAAAGTCTTCATGTCAGAACTTGAAGTTGTAGGTGATAGTCGGGATGGGCGAGCCGAAAATCGACAGTTGGTAGCCCTTGATTTGCCCGCCCGACGACCGGAAGTAGATGGAATACGGGTTGCGCCGGCCGGTCAGGTTGTACACGCCCACCGTCCAAGAGCTGTGGGCCAGCTTCTTCACCTTGTGGCTGCCCTCGATGTTCAGGGCCAGGTCCACGCGGTAGTAGTCGGGCACGCGGTAGGCGTTGCGGTCGGAATAGTACACGCGCAGGGCGTTGTTGATGTAGTATTTGGCCAGCGGCAGCGTGATGGGCCGGCCCGTGCTGTAATTGAAGTTCAGCGAGGTGCTGAAGCGGCGGCTCAGGCGGTAGTTGCCCACCAGCGTCACGTCGTGGGGCTTGTCGAAGTTGCTGGGGTAGTAGTTGCCGCCGTTTATCATGTCGGAAGTCACGGCCGTATTCACCTGCACCAGGGAGCGCGAGTAGGTGTAGCTCACCCAGCCGTTGAGCTTGCCGGTGAGCTTCTTCACAAACACTTCCACGCCGTAGGCCTTGCCCTGGGCGTTGATGATGTCGGTTTCGATGTGGGGGTTGAGCACCAGCGTGGCGCCGCTCTTGTAGTCCACGAAATCGCGCAGCGACTTGTAGTACGTCTCCACCGACGCCTCAATCGTGTTGGCTTTGAAGTTCCGGTAGTAGCCCACCGACACCTGGTCGCCCAGCTGCGGGCGGACGTTGGCGTCGCTCAGCTTCCAGATGTCGGTCGGCGACACCGACGCCGTGTTGGTGAGCTGGTGAATGTACTGGCGGGTGCGGGTGTAGCTGGCCTTCACCGAAGAGTTGTCGCTGAGCGAATAGCGCGCCGACAGCCGATATTCCGGGCCGTGGTAGGTGGCCAGCACCTTGTTATTGGCGTAGCGCGTGGTGTCGGTAATGGACGCTTCGGAGCGCGACTCACCCGGCGCGTACTGGTACACGTCGCGCGGCCCCAGCGCCTGAAACAGCGAGTAGCGCAGCCCCACCGACACCGACAGGCGGGCCGTTACGTCCCACCGGTCCGACACGTACAGGGCGCTTTCCAGGCCCTTTTCCTTGGCCAACACCACCGGCTTCACCCGCGACGAGTCGCCCTGGGGCAGCAAGCTGCCGGGGTCCACGTCGTAGAGCTGCGAGCTGGCGCCGAAGTCGACGGTGTGCCGGGCACTGGGGTAGTAGCTGAAATCGGCCCGCACGTTGGTCTGGTTGATGGCGTACTTCAGCTGCGAGGCCGTGAAGATGTCGTTGGTGCTCGTCACGTCGTAGGCGTAGTGGCTGTAGGTGCCCGTGAGCACGCCGTAGAACTGATTGGTGAAGTTGTGGCGCCACTTCAGGGTGGCCGTCTGGTTCACGTAGTGGTAGGTGGTGTCGTTGGCCAGCCGAAACCGGTCGGTGCTGAAATAGCCGGTGGCGTACAGCGAGTTCTTCTCGTTAAACTCGTGGCTGAGGTGGGCCGTGACGTCGTAGAACGAAGCCGCGCTCTGCGAAAACTGCTTGCTCGGCAACTGCTTCAGCAGCCAGTCAGAATAGCTGGCCCGCCCGCTCACGATGAACGAGCTTCGGTCTTTCAGCAGCGGCCCTTCCAGCGTCACGCGGCTGGTGAGCGGCCCGATGCCGCCCGAGCCCGACAGTTTTTTCTTGTTGCCCTCGCGGGTGGTGATTTCCAGTACCGACGACAGCCGCCCGCCGTACTTGGCCGGAATGGCGCTTTTGTACAGCTCCACGCTCTGCAGCACATCGGGGTTGAAGGCCGAGAAAAAGCCGAACAAGTGCGAGGGGTTGTAGATGGGCGCATCGTTGAACAGAATCAGGTTCTGGTCCGTGGCGCCGCCGCGCACGTTGAGGCCGGTGCTGCCTTCGCCCACCGTTTTCACGCCCGGCAGCGTCATGAGCACGCGCAGGATGTCGGTTTCGCCGAAGGCCGTGGGCACCTGCCGCATGGTCTTGATGTCGAGCTTCTCAACCCCCATCTGCAGGCTCGACACGTTTTTGTCTTTCTCGGCTTCCACCACCACTTCTTTCAGGGCCACAATGTCTTCTTCCACCTCAATCTCCAGCTTGCCGTTGCCGCGTAGCACCACCTGGCGCCGGGTGTTCTTGATGCCCACGCCCCGGATTTTCAGGTTGTAGCGCCCCACGGGCAGCGTGAGCGAGTAGAAACCGAACTGGTCGGTGCTGGCCCCGATGTTGGGCTGCTCGGAGTAGATGGAGGCGCCCACCACCGGTTCGCCGGTCTTGCTGTCGCGGATGTGGCCGGCCAGCGTGGCCTGCCCGCTGGCGCCGCCCAGCCCGATTTCGTACACCTTAAACTCGGCCGCGCTCACCAGGTGCGAGCGGCCGGCCACCACGGGCTCGTCGTCTTCCTCCTCCGCCACCGCCACCGATGAGCCCTGAGGCTTGAAAAAGTCGGCCGGCAGGTCCGGGTTTATGCCCAACCGCGACGAGATGAACACGCGGTTTTGCCCATCGACGGCAAAACGGAAGTCGGTGGCCTGCAGCACTTGGTAGAGCACGGCGCGCAGCGGCTGGTTCTGCACGCGCGCCGTCACAAACAGGCTGTCCACCGACCGGGGATTGAAGTAAAACCGGAAATCGGTCTGGGCCTCCACCTGGCTGACGAACTGCGCAAACGGCACCCGCTCAAAATTTCCGCTGATGGTTTTTTCGGCCTGCTGGGCGTGGCTGGCCGCCACCGGCAGCCCCAGCAACGCCAGCAGCAACAACACAATAGAATACGTTTGCTTCATGAGAAGGCGATAGAAGAACGAATGCCCGACAACCTGCTGCGGCGGCGGCCGCCGCTACTGCGGCGCGGGCAGGGTGCCGTAGTACTGCGCCACCTGCGTCAGCGACGGGCCCAGCTGCTCTTTGTTGAATTTCAAATCTTTGTCCCGGATGAACTGCTGCACTTCCTTGCCGTGGTCGGCCAGCAGGCGCACAACGCCCGACTTACCGGTTACGGCATAGTAGGTGCCCGATTTCCGCAGAAAATACCGGTCAATGGGCACAAATTCTGCGTTGATGGTCCGCTGGCTCAGCTGCTCGCTCAGGCGCTTGGCGCGCTTGGCCAGCAGCTGCACCTTGTTGTCGGCCAGCACCTCATAAAAGCCGGTTTGAATGACGCCGCCGGCACTGCTGTCGGCCAGCAGCCGCACAAAGCGGTGGTCGTTGAGGTAGAAGTAGCGCACCTGCTCGCTGGCCAGGCGCAGCGTGAGCGGGTTGGTGGGCAGCTGCAGCACCACTTGGTCGCGCACCACGTCGTAGGCCAGCTGCAGGTTGGCGAAGTAATGGCCGTTGTAGTGCACGCCGCCGGGCTGTTTTTCCGGCGCCAAAAAATACTGGTGCCCGATGCGGCTGTTGTAGCGCTTGGCGTAGTCCACGTATTCAGGCCCGTTGTACAGCTGCGGGTGGCGCCCAAACGAGGCATTGTATTGCTGCTGGGCCAGGGCTGCGGCTCCCGCCGCCGGGTCGGGCGCGGCGGCGGTCTGGCCGCAGGCGGGCCGGGCCAGCCAGCAGGCTGCCAGCAGCAACCACACGGTATGGAATGTTTTCATGGGGAAAGGAAGGAGGCCGGACGTGGCGTTCTGGCCGAGCCCGCCTGCCAAACCCGACGCTGAAAACCGGTGGGAGTTGCAACTGCAGCCCAACAGCAACGGTAGAAGCGGGAACGCCAAGCCGGCCAGGGTGATAGCCAACGTGTCGAAAGATACGGCGCCGCGCCGCAGATTAGCAGCTTTGGCCGCCGGCCCGTACACACCGTTCATGCGCTACGTTTCCCTCGACCTCGAAACTTCCGGTTCCAACCCCCAGCGCCACCAAGTGCTGGAGCTGGCCGCCGTCATCGAAGACAGCCGCCGGCCGCTGCCCCTGGCCGAGCTGCCCGCGTTTCGGCGGGTGGTGCGCCACCCCGAATACGTGGGCACCGCCGGCGCCCTCGCCCTCAACGCCCGCCTGCTGCAGGAGCTGGCCCGCAAGGAGCCCAACCCCGAGCTTTGCCCGCCCGACGAGCTAATGCCGCAGCTGCGCGAGTTTCTGCTGGCCCACGGCTTTCGGTCCGATGCCCACGGCTGCGTCACGGTGACCATGGCCGGCAAAAACATCGGCGTGTTCGACCTGGGCTTTCTCAAGATGCTGCCCGGCTACGGCCAGCTCGTGCGTGCCGACCCCGCCATGCTCGACCCCGCCGTGTTTTACCTCAACTGGCACAAAGACAGCCGCCTGCCCAGCATGAGCATCTGCAAAGCCCGCGCCCGCTTCCCCGACCGGGAAGTGGCCCACGAGGCCCTGGCCGACGCCCTCGACGTGGTGCGGCTGCTACGGCCGTTCTACGCACTGCCCGTGTACCAGCAAGTGCCCCGCGCCGAAGACGAAGCGGATGCCTAAATGCGCTGCAGGCCCTTGTAAAAGGCTTCCTGGTACGACTTGCCGATGGGCACGAAGTGGCCGCCGCGCAGGTTGGCCGTGTTGTCTTCGATGGACTCAATCTGCTGCGTGTTCAGCAAATAGCTCCGGTGCACCCGAATGAAATTGGGGAAGGAGCTAAGCCGCGTTTCTAAGGCCTTAAGCGTGGTGTACACAATGTACTTGTGCTTGGCCGTCACGATGTTGACGTAGTCCGACAGCGCCTCCACGTACAGCACCTCGTCGAAGTTGATGCGCACCATGCGGCTGTTCACCTTCACAAACAGGTCGGTGTTGGAAGGGGCCTCGGGCGCGGCGGCGGGGGCGGCCGGGCCGCTGCGCCGGGCCTGCACCCGCTGCACGGCCTGCGTGAAGCGGGCAAACTCAAAGGGCTTCACCAGGTAGTCGGTCACGCGCAGCTCGAAGGCATCGACGGCGAAATCCTGGCGGGCCGTGGTGATGATGACTTCGGGCGGGTCGGTGAGCACGCGTAGCAATTCGAGGCCGCTGAGGTGAGGCATCTCGATGTCAAGAAAGAGCACATCGACCTTGCCGCCTTCGCGGAAAAACGTGAGCCCGGCAATGCCATCGGCGAGTGAAGCGACAAGCTTAAGGTCGGGCGTAAGCTCGACGTAGTGTTCCAGAGTCAGACGGTTAATCTCGTCGTCATCGATGATGGCGCATGTTAACATAGGCGGGAAAAGGGAGAGGGTAGCGGGCAAAAGCGAAGCGTCCGAAGCATGGACATTCGCCGATATAAAGTAACCACTCGCAGAGGGAAAGCCGACGGTCGCCCATCGGTTAAAACGCCACGAAAGGGCCAATCATAGCTTTGATGACTGCAAATAACACAGAATGAGCCCGCTGGTTAGCATGCTCCTGCTGCCTTTTTACCGAATGATGCTACTGACCCACCGTGCGCTGCCGACTTTGTTGCTGATTGCAAGTGCATTAACTGTCCAGGCCGCCCGGCGCCCCAAACCGCTAACCATGGCCCAATGCGAGGCCCGCAACGAAACCGCCGCGCCCGGCCTGGCGCCCCAGGCCCGCGAAACCAGCCGCATCACCGCTTTCCTGGCCGACACCCTGGCGCTGAGCCCTACCCAGCGGCACGCCTTGGCACTGTGCACCCAAACCCAGCGCGAGGCCCTGCTGCTGGCCCTCACCTGCGACGACGTGGCCCGGACCCGGCAGGAGTACCACCAGGCCCTGCGCCTCCTGCTCGACGCCCAGCAGCTGCAGGCCTACGTGGCCCTGTGCCAACAACTGGCCGGCACCCCGCTGGCGCTCGACGGCACCGAACTGGCCCGGCGGTAGCCGCAGGCTAGTGGGCGGCCATTTCCTGCGCCACCAGCGCTTGCACTTCGGGCCGGTCAAAATCGGCTTCGGCCTGGATGTGCGGCATCAGCCGGGCCATGATGGCGTCCTGGCGCTGGCCGGCAGCCCAAGCCTCGGCGTAGGGCGTGTGCGAAAACGTGACCTGCGAGTAGAGCGGCGTCCAGCGGCCGGGGAACTGGGCCGAGATTTTGGCCTCAATCTTCTTCTGCAGCAGAAAGCGCGGGTCGGCCACCCGGTCGCGCATTTCCACGAAGTTGTACACGGCCAGGTCGGCCATGGCGTCGGTGTTGGGCTTGCGCTGCTGCTGAAATTCGGCAAAAATGGTGGGCCAGGCGGCATCGCCGTGCTGGTCGAGCAACTCGTTGAGCACGCTGCAATCCTCGAAACCGGCGTTCATGCCTTGGCCATAAAACGGCACAATGGCGTGTGAGGCGTCGCCGAGCAGCAGCACGTCGTCGTCGTACTTCCACGGAAAGCAGCGGATGGTGACCAACGACCCCGTGGGGTGCGTGAAAAACTCCTCGGTCAGGTTCGGCATCAGGGGCACGGCGTCGGGAAACACGCGGCCGAAAAAGGTCGTCACGTCGGCCGGGGTTTGCAGCGCCGCAAAGCTTTCGGCTCCTTCGTAAGGGAAAAACAGCGTGCCGTTGAACGAGCCGTCGAGGTTGGGCAGCGCAATCATGAGGTACTGCCCGCGCGGCCAGATGTGCAGGGCGTTTTTCTCCAATTGCCACGTGCCACCGGGGCCGGCCTCGATGGTCAGTTCCTTGTAGCCGTACTCCAGATAGTCCTGCGAGTAGTCGTAGCGGTCGGTTTTCTGCAAGGCCCCGCGCACGGCCGAAAATGCACCGTCGGTGCCAAAAAGCCGGGTGTACTTCTCGGTGTGCTCCTGCTGCGTGGCCGTGTCGAGCAGGTGCAGCTCCTGCTTTTTGAGGTCGATGCCCAGGCACTGCTGGCCAAATTGCAGGCGCACGGCGGGCTGGGCCTCGGCCAGGTCGAGCAGACGGCGGTTGAGGTGGCCGCGGTTGACGGAATAGATGGCCTGGCCATCTTGGCCGTAGGGCTGTCGGGTGAGGTGGCCCTGCACGTCGTGCATCACGCGCCCGGTCATCGGAATGCCCACCTGCCGGATGTCGTCGGCCACGCCCACGCCCTCCAGCGCGCGCCAGCCCCGGTCGGAAAGGGCCAGGTTGATGGAGCGGCCTTCCTGAAAGCCAGCCCGGCGAGGGTCGGCCCGGCGCTCAAACACCTGCACGGGATGGCCCCGCCGGGCCAGGTACAACGACAGCAACGAGCCCACCAAGCCGGCTCCCATCACGGTGAGCGGCTCTGAATGCGGCAAAACAGAGGAATCAGCGGCCATAAAAACAGGAAAGAGGAAGTGAGAATGCCCAAGCGGGCGGGTGGGCAGCGAAGCTACTACCCGCGCGGGGCTTCGCTTCAGAAGTGCGAAATATCCACCGGTAAGCTTGTTGCACTCATCGGCTATTTTATATGACTGGTCGTAAAATTTACGCAAGAGGCAACCCCAGCCAGACCTTTGACGAAGTATAACAAAAACACCATTGGCTATGACTGCTCTGCGTTTCCGTTACAAAGGTTCTCGGTATTTGCGTTGGCGCCTTCGGGCCACTCGCCGCTCTACGGCTTTGGCATGGCCCTTTTCGGCTAGCGCCCTCGGGCGTCGCGCCAGCGGTGCTGCTTGGCGTCGCCGGGCCATGCCGGAATTGCCTGTGGTCGCCCAGGCGTCGCTGCGGATAGGCCACTACCTGGTGGGCGAAGACGGGGACCCGCAGCTACAGGGCCATCCCAATATCCGCTACTAATTCAATTGCTATTGCTATCTGCTGATTTTTTGATGAAACAAACGAATGCCACATAATACTTTTCCACGCCGTTCGGCCGCAGCCAAGTCCGCCGATACACCGCTCACCGATTTACCGGCCGCCCCCGATGCTACCCCGGAGGCTGCACCAACTGAAGCATCCCCAACCGGCACGCTGCCCACTTTTCGGGTGGGCGAATACGAAGTTGGCCTCGGAACCTGCGAGGAACTGTGCGGCCACCCCGATATCTTATACTAACCGTTCACGCACCCGCCACCCACCTGAAGGTCAGATTGAGGCGCGGGCCCAGCGGCCGGGTGGTTTTGGGCAGCGCGTGCTGCCAGTGCTGCTGCGTGGGGCCGCGCATGAGCAGCAGGCTGCCGGAGGCCAAATCGAGCGATAAAGGAGGGAGAACCAATCCCGGCCGCGGCCGCAGCCGAAACCGGCGCGTGGCACCCAGGCTGAGCGAGGCGATGACGGGTTCGGGGCCCAGCTCGGGCTCGTCGTCGGCGTGCCAGCCCATGCTGTCGCGGCCGTCGCGGTACAGGTTCAGCAGCACGCTGTTGAAGGGGGCGGCGCAGGCCGCCGCCACCCGCTGGCGTAGGGCCTGCAGGACGGGCGTCCAGGGGCGGGGCTCCCAGGCCAAGCCAGAATACGTGTAGCGGGCTTCCGGGTCGCCGTACCAAGCGGTGAGGCGCGGCTGCGGAAACTCCTGCCCAAACAGCCGGATGCTGCGCTGCTCCCAGGCCACTTCGGCGGTGAGCTGGGCCAAGAGCGCATCGGCCTCGGCAGCCGGCAGAAAAGCCGGGTCAAAAAGCAGGTCGGCTTGGGGCAGAGTGAGCGGCTGCAGGGGCATGGCAAAAGAACTAACGCGGCGGCCAGCGGCAGGAGCTATTTCTGCATCATGCGCTCCAGTTTCTGGCGCTCGGCTTTGGGCAGGTAGGGAATCACCTTCAGCACGCCCCAGGCAAAGAGGAAATAGATGAGCACGGGCACCAGTATGCTGCGGCTGCGGTACCTGATGGCGCCCACGTAGCGCGGCCACACCCACAGCCCGTAGAGCAGCGCCGCCGGCACGTTGAACAATAACCCGCCTAGTATGGGGCTGATGCCCAACGACATCATCAGCGGGCCCAGCAGCAGGCTGCCCACGTAGAGGTAGGCCACCACAAACAGGGCCAGCCCCAGGGCCACCCCTTTCTTGCCCAGCCGAACCAGGTTCATGCACATGAGCACGCCGCCCATTATCATGGTGAAAAGCAGCGAAAACAGCACAATGGATATCGGCGAGTACAGCGCCGGGCCAGCCGCGGCTGCTGCGGCATCGGGGGGAGTGGTAGCGCGGCGTTCGGCCTCGGCGGCGGCTTCGGCCCGGCGCTGCTCGGCCGCGGCCAGTTCCAGGCCGGGGCGCAGCTCGGCTTCTTCGGGGGCGGGCTGGCCGCGGCGGCGCAGCTCGTCGAGGGCGGCGAGCACGGCGGCCTCGCGGTACTGGACATGGCCGGTCACGTATTCGCGCAGGGCCGCATCGGTTTTGAGCAGCATCTTGGCGGCGTAATCTTCCATTTTTTTCGGTTAGCAGTTAGCAGTGAACAGTTGGCAGTGAGCAAATGGCCGGTGGGCGTGCGAAGGCAGCCGTTATTCCTAACGCACTGCTAACTGTTCACTGAAGAAGCGCGCCAGCGCTTCGCCCACCCGGTCTACGTCCTCAAACGAATTATAGAGCGGCACGGGTGCCAGGCGAATGACATTGGGCTCGCGCCAGTCGGCGATGATGCCCTGGCTGGCGAGGTAATCGAACAGCTCGCGTCCGCGCCGGTGCACCAGCACCGAAAGCTGGCAGCCGCGCTGCGCCGGGTCGGCCGGGGTAATGATTTCCAGCGCGGAAGCCGGCAGGTTGAGGCCGCGAATCAGCCCCTCGAGGCGGGCCGTGAGCTGCTCGCTCTTGCGGCGCAGGGCGGGCATGCCCCCGGCGCGGTCCACGAGGTCGAGGCTGGCGCGATGAATGGCCATCGGGAATATTTGGGCGTTAGACAGCTGCCAGCCGGCCGCGCCGGCCATGGGCCGGAAGCCCTTTTTCATCTGAAACCGGTCGGAGGGGTCGTGGCCCCACCAGCCGGCCAGGCGCACGAGGTCGGGGCGCTGGGCAAACCGCTCGTGCACAAACACGCCCGACGTGCCGCCGGGGCCCGAGTTGAGGTACTTGTAGGAGCACCAGCAGGCAAAATCCACGTCCCAGTCGTGCAGGCGCAGGTCGAGGTTGCCGGCGGCGTGGGCCAGGTCGAAGCCCACGTAGGCGCCCACGGCGTGGCCCGCCTGCGTGATGGCGGCCATGTCGAAGGCCTGCCCGGTGTAGTAATTGACGCCGCCGATGAGGACGGTGGCCAGCGAGTCGCCCAGCTCGGCGATGGTGGCTTCGATGTCCTCGGTGCGCAGGGTGTGCTCGCCGGGGCGCGGCACCAGCTCCACAATGGCGTCGGCGGGGTCGAGGCCGTGCAGACGCGCCTGGCTCTCGATGGCGTACTGGTCGGAAGGAAAGGCGCCGCCTTCCATCAGAATCTTGTAGCGCGTGGCCGTGGGGCGGTAAAACGTCACCAGCAGCAGGTGCAGGTTCACGGTGAGGTTGTTCATTACCACCACCTCAATGGGCCGGGCGCCCACCAGCCGGGCCGAGGCGTCGGTAAGGGTTTCGTGGTAGTGCATCCAGGGCGACACGCCGTGGAAATGGCCTTCCACGCCCAGCCGCTCCCAGGCGTCGAACTCCTGCTCTACGGCGGCGCGGGCCGCTTTGGGCTGCAGGCCCAGCGAGTTGCCGCAGAAGTAGGCGCAGGGCCGGCCGTCGGGCCCGGGCGGGATGTGGAACTCCTGACGGAAAGACGCCAGCGGGTCGGCGGCGTCGAGGGTGCGGAAATCAGTCATGGGGTAGCCGTTTGGGGCCAAAGCGTCAGGTATAAATTATTCAACCAGGTAATACTGCAAAATGCTTTCGAGCAGGTGCAGCTGCACAATCAGGTTGAAGAAGTAGAGCAGCATCACCATTTCGCGGCCGTAGCGCCACTGGCGCCACCCCAGATATGCTAGGGCGTAGGCGGTAGTCAGGCCGAAGTACCACAGCGTTTGTGCCAGGCTGAACGCCGGAAAGCGCGTGTAGGCGCCAAAAATGGGCCACACCAAGCCCAAGCCCGCCGCCACGGCCGCGTAGTACCGCGCCGGCCAGGCGGGCAATTGGCTCACCTGCCAAAACAAGACCACCAGGAAAGGCGTGGCCAGTATGTAGCGCGCCAGGTTGGCCACGTTGCCCTTCTGAAAGAAAACCACGAACAGCAGCGCGCACACTGCATAAGCCAGCGAAAACACCACGGCCGCCGAAGGATAGGCAAGGCTGAGGCGCTGCGCCCATCGGCGTTTGGCCCGGATGACCATCCCCAGGCACAGGCCCGCGGCCGCGATGCCGACCGCCATGGCCAGGGCTTCCAGCCAGAGCATGTTGATGCCCGTGGTGGCGTGCAACGGCCACAGCGGCCAGCTCAGCACATGGCTCCAGTGCTTGTGGGCTTTGATGAAGCCGAAGGGCTCGCCGGTTTGGACCTGTTGCATGACGGCCACAATGGCCACGGAGGCCACGAGCGTGAGCACGCCCCCAATGCCCAGCCGGCGGGCCCGCCGGGTTTCGCCCGCCACGGCCAGCACAAACACCGTGAGCACCAGCGCGGGCGTAAACAACGAGCTGGCCGAGCGCGTGAGCCCGGCCCCGAACATGCCCACCAGCGTCCAGTCCAGCCGGTTGCGGTGCAAGCCGGCCAGCATGATGCTGCTGAACAGAAAAAACAAGGCCTCGGTGTAGGGCAGCCACATGAACATGAGCATGGGCGTGGACAGCGCCAGCAGCTGCCACCGGCGCGATAGCCGCAGCTGGTGCCCCAGCCAGGCAAAGGCGGCGTTGAAGATGCCGACGTTGAGCAGGGCCATGCCCAGCGGACCCAGGTGCGTGAGCCGCCAGAAATAGGGAAACAGCGGAAAGAACGCCGCCGAGCTGGTGCGCACCTCCGAATACGAGTAGCCCTCCCGCGCAATTTGCTGATACCACATGGCATCCCACACGATGAGGTTTTCATCCGAGGGCAGGATATGGATGATGCCGAAGCAATACAATGTGGAAACCAGCGCGGCCACCAGCAGCAGGTGAAGCAGCACCGGGCCCACGGGGCTGTTCCAGGCGCTCAAAACGGCGCGCCGGCTTAACCGGCCCAGCTGCGTCAGCACCGACAGAGAAGAAGCAAAAAGCATGGAATTTCTCATGGGTGCGCCACGATGCGTAAGTCGTCCATATAAGTGGGTTCGCCGTTGAGGTCTTGGTGCCAGAGGTACACCTTCAGGCGGTCTTCAGGGGTGAGGCCGCGGGGCAGGTGCACGCTGTGCTGCACATGCTCCCACTGGCCGTAGCGCTTCACCACCTGCTGCAGGGGCAGGTTTTCCCACACGTCATCGCCCCGGCCGTCGCGGAGCACCTGCACCACAAACACGATTTCGCGGGTGCGGCCGTTGGTCAGGTTCACCCACATGTCCACATCGAAGCGGCGGGGCACAAAGCTGAGCCGCGACAACGGCGTGACGTACGTAGCGGCGAACTCCATGCCCGGCTCGGTTTTGATGGCGGCGTTGCCGGAGTGCGCGGTTTCGTGCGTGAAACCGGCCGGCAGGGCGACGCCCCATTCCTCCAGGTCGTCGAAGGTGGTGGCGAGCAGCACTTCCGGCTTGGGGCCGCAGCCCGCGAGCGCAAGGGCAAGGCCTGCCACCAGCGTTACCCGCAGCGCGGCCCAGCCGCGGGCTAGTAGACGTTTCAGCAAAGCAGCAAACAGTATAGGGATGATGAAATAAAAGGAGCTCAAAAGTACGGAGCCCCAAGCCACTCAGGGCCGGAGGGCGGCGGCAAACTGCTGCACGCCGAGCCCCAGCCAGTCCAGCGCGTTCTGCCCCAGCATTTGGGCCTTGATGTCGTCCGAAAACGGCATGGACTTGATGAGCTGGCCCGGTTCCAGCTCGCCCAGCGGGAAGGGGTAATCGGTGCCGAGCGTGATTTTATCGGCGCCCAGGGTTTTCACCAGGTAGTCGAGCATCAGCGGGTCGTGCACTAGGGAGTCGACCCAGAACTTGCCCAGGTAGTTGCGCGGGTTGTGCGGGTTGTCGACGGCGCAGAGGTCGGGCCGCACCTGCCAGCCGTGCTCGATGCGCCCAATGGTGCTGGCAAACGAGCCTCCGCCGTGGGCCACCGCCACGCGCAGGCGCGGCAGCCGCTCCAGCACCCCGCCGAAGATGAGCGAGCAGAGCGCCAGCGTGCTTTCGGCGGGCATGCCCACCAGCCAGGGTAGCCAGTACTTGGGCATTTTGGCTTGGGCCATCATGTCCCAGGGATGCACAAACACGCAGGCACCCAGCTCTTCGGCGGCCGCGAATACCTCAAAAAGCTCCGGCGCGTCGAGGTTCCAGTCGTTCACGTGCGAGCCGATTTGCACGCCGGCCAACCCGATTTTCATGCAGCGCTCCAGCTCCCGGATGGCCAGCTTGGGCGCCTGCATCGGGATGGTGCCCAGGCCCACGAAGCGGGTGGGGTAGCGGTGCACCACGTCGGCAATGTGGTCGTTGAGCAGCTGGCTCAGGTCGAGGCAGTCGAGGGGCTGCGCCCAGTAGCTGAACATGACGGGCACCGTGCTCAGCACCTGCACCTGCACGCCAAACTGGTCGTACTCGCGCAGGCGCACGGCGGGGTCCCAGCAGTTGTCCTGCACCTCGCGGAAGAACTTGTCGTCCTGCATCATGCGGGCGCAGCAGGGCTTGTGGTGCTCCAACCGGATGAAGCCGCCGTAGCCGTACCGCTCCTTGAGGTCGGGCCAGCGCTCGGGCAGAATGTGGGTGTGGATGTCGATGGAAAGCACGGCCGGAACTAGGCGGGGGTCACCGGGGCGGGTGCCTCCATGTAGGTGCCGCAGTTGGTGCAGGTGCGCTTGGCGTCGTCCTGCCAGAAGGCGTTCATGATGGGCGGCAGCTGGGCCACGATGTCGGTAATCTCGGCAAACTCCTCGTAGAGCTTGTGCCCGCAGTTTTCGCAGTACCACTGGAAGCCGTCGAGCTCGCCGCCTTCGCGGTAGCGCTCCAGCACCAGGCCCACGGTGCCGGCCGGGCGGCGGGGCGAGTGCGGCACGTTGGGCGGCAGCAGAAACATCTCACCCGGGCCGATGGTGATGTCGACGGGCTGACCGTCTTCGATGATTTTGACGGTCATCGTGCCCTCAATCTGCCAGAACAGCTCCTCGCCGGCGTCCACGTGGTAGTCTTTGCGGGCGTTGGGGCCGCCCACCACCATCACGATGAAGTCCTTGTTGTCTTTGAACACCTGCTGGTTGCCCACCGGGGGCTTCAGCAAATGGCGGTGCTCGTCTATCCACTTTTGGAAGTTGAAGGGGCGGGTTATCATGGCGAAGAAGGTGGGTGGTTGGGACTGCTAAGCTACGGCCGGGGCGGCGTTTTGCCCTTTCGGCTACCTGCCGCGCGTTCGGCTGCATGCGGGCGCTACTTTTGCCACCGGAGCCGAGCGGCCCGTGCTTTTTTCGGCATCTTCTGGGGTGCCCAACCGCGTCATTTATGAACTACTGGCTGCGACTGAGCTTGCTGACGGCCTTCTACGGCGCGCTGTTTGCCGTGATTACCTGGCCGCTGGCGGCGCATTTCACGTCGGAATTTCTGGTGGTGCCCGGGCACGACACCTACATGTACCCCTGGAATGCCTGGCACTTCCGCACGGCGGTGCAAACCGGGCAACCGGTATTTCACACCGACTGGCTGTTTTACCCGCTGGGCTCTTGGCTGATACTGCACACCTACACGCCCATCATCGGCCTCATCAGCCTGCTGGTGGGCAACGACGTGCTGGCCCTCAACATAGGCCTGCTGCTGAGCTACTCGCTGTCGGCCGCCGGGGCCTGCCTGCTGGCCCGGCGCTGGGTGCAAAGCCCGCTGCTGGCCTTGCTGGCCGGGTTCATTTTTGCCTATTCGCCCTACAAGCTGCAGCGCCTGCCCGAGCACTACAACTTGGTGCTGACGGCCACGGTGCCGTTCTACGTGCTGGCCTTTTTGGACGCGTTTCGGTTTCGGGAGAAGCAGTTTTTGCCCGAAGTGCGGAGCTGGAAGGCGGCGGCCGGGTGCGCGGCGCTGGGCCTGGTCACGCTACTCAGCGACTACTACGTGCTGTTTGGGCTGCTGTATTTTTCGCTGGCCTACGCGGCGTGGTACTGGTTTGGGCTGGGCCGCATCCGGTGGCGGGAGTGGCGCACCTGGGCCTGGCTGGGCGGCGGGCTGGTGCTGAGCCACGCCCTCATCTGGCTGCTGCGCCGCTGGGGCGTAGAAGACAACGGCGGCTTCTGGTGGGGTGGCGACCTGGTCGACTTCATTATGCCGCCGCCCACCAGCCGCTTCGTGTATTGGGACTGGGCCGCGCGGCTCTACCACAACCCCAAGGTGTTCACCATGCCGGGCTCGCTGGAAAACACCCTGTTTATGGGCTATGCCTTGCCGCTGCTGGCGCTGGGGTTGTGGGTGTTGCGCAAGGCCCACCGCCGGCCCTTGTCGGCCGTGGCGCAGGAGCAGCAAGGCCGGCCGCTGGCCTGGGTGCTGCTGTTCTTTGTGATGCTGACCCTGCCCGCCACCCGCGTCTACGGCCACGACACCTTACACCTGCCCACGGCCCTGCTTCACTTCGTGCCGTTTTTCAACAACATTCGCTGCCCCACCCGCTGGGTGATGATGGTGGGCCTGCTGCTGCCCATTCTCACCTTCAGCGCGCTGGAGGCGGCCTGGAAGCCGCGTTTGCACGCCACGTCGCGCACCGCCCTGAGCCTGCTACTGGTGGGGCTGGTGCTGTTTGAGTACTGGCCCCGGCCCTACGAGCGCACCTCGCGCGCCGCCGTGCCGCGGGTGTTCCACCAAGTGGCCAACCTGCCGGGCAAAACCTTGATTCCCGTACCGCTGGGCATTGCCAGCGGCTACCGCGAAGTGGGTCAGTTCCAGCGCGAGCAGCTGTTTTACCAAACCGTGCACGAAAAGAAAGTGCCCATCGGCTTCATGGCGCGGGTGCCGGTCGAGGTATTTGCCGGCCTGCAAAATGACCCCGTGCTGGGCGCCGTGCTCTTCCGCCAAACCAAGCCCGACACCATCGCGCCCGCCCCGCCCACGGCCCCGCAGGTGCAGGCCTTTCTGCGCCAGTACGACCCCGCTGCTTTTGTCATCAACCCGGCCTTTCGCGAGCAGCCGGCCCACTTGTTTCTGCGCCAGCTGCTGCGGCCCTATGGCTACCGCGAGCAACTCGTGGACGGCTACGTGCTGCTCACGCCGCCAGCACGCTAAACCTTTTGTCGTTTTTTCTGAGCCCTACAACCTATATGAACCTTTCTCTCGAAAACCGCCGCGCCCTGGTGGGCGGCAGCACCCAAGGCATCGGTCGCGCCGTGGCCCAAGCCCTGGCCGAAAACGGCTGCGCCATCACGCTGCTGGCCCGCAACGAGGAACGGCTGCGCGAGGTAGCCGCCGAGCTACCCACGCCCGCCGGCCAAGCGCACGACTACCTCGTGGCCGATTTCGACGACCCCAGCCACGTGGCCGAGGTGGTGCAGGACTACCTGGCGCAGCACCCGGCCGGCTTCCACATTCTGGTAAATAACACCGGCGGCCCCGCCGGCGGCCCGCTGCTCGAGGCGCCGGTGGAGGCCTTGCGGGTGGCCTTCAACCAGCACGTTATCTGCAACCACTTGCTGGCGCAGGCCCTGGTGCCGGGCATGCGGGCGGCCGGTTTCGGGCGCATCATCAACGTCATCAGCACCTCGGTGAAGATTCCGCTGGCGGGCCTGGGCGTGAGCAACACCATTCGCGGGGCCGTGGCCAGCTGGGCCAAAACCCTGGCCAACGAGTTGGGCCCGCACGGCATCACGGTCAACAACGTGCTGCCCGGCGCCACGCTCACGCAGCGCCACCACTCGCTCATCGAAAAGAAAGTGGCCCAAACCGGCCAGTCGGCCGATGCCATCGAAGCCGACATGCTAAAAACCATCCCGGCCCGCCGCTTCGGCCAGGCCGACGAAGTGGCGGCGGCCGTGGCGTTTCTGGCCTCGCCCGCGGCGGCCTACATCAACGGCACCAGCGTGCCGGTGGACGGCGGCCGCACGGGCAGCCTCTAACGCCGGCGGCTTGATGAAGAATGAGCAAGGAAGAGTTGTCGTTGGGATAATTCTTCCTTCCTCATTCTTCATGGAGCGAGGCACCCGGCGTTTACCTTTGCCATTCCTTTGCCCGGCCCAGCTTTCTTCTTGTGGTAAAATTCGACACGCTTTCCATCGTCATTCCGGTTTACAACGAGGCGCGCACCATCCATCGGATTCTGGATTTGCTGCGCGAGCTGCAGCTGGTGAATAACATCGGCAAGGAAATCATCCTCGTCAACGACTGCTCCACCGACGCCTCGGCCGACACCATTCGGGCCTACGCCGCGCGCTACCCCGAGATGGGCCTGCGCCTGCTCGAACACCCCGTGAACAAAGGCAAGGGCGCCGCCCTGCACACCGGCATTCGCGAGGCCACCGGCGACTACGTCATCATCCAGGACGCCGACCTCGAATACGACCCCGAAGAGTACAACCTGCTCATCAAGCCCGTGCTGAAGGGCTTTGCCGACGTCGTGTTCGGCTCGCGCTTTATGGGCGGCAACCCGCACCGGGTGCTGTTTTTCTGGCACAGCATCGGCAATTACTGGCTGACGCTGCTCTCCAACATGTGCACCGACCTGAACCTGACGGACATGGAAACGTGCTACAAGATGTTCCGGCGCGACATCGTACAAAGCCTCAAACTCGAAGAAAACCGCTTCGGCTTCGAGCCCGAAGTCACCGCCAAAGTGGCCCGCGTGCAAGACGCCCGCATCTACGAAGTGGGCATCAGCTACTACGGCCGCACCTACGCCGAGGGCAAGAAAATCGGCTGGCGCGACGGCTTCCGGGCCATCTACTGCATCCTGAAATACGGCCTGCTGGGCCTGTAGCGCTGGCTGTCCCGGCGCGGAGGCGCAACGAAGCGCTGGCAACGGATTACCAGCCGCTCTTGGGCTTCATGAGTTCGGCTTGCACGTCGTCGATGTAGCAGCTCGAGCCGCTGTCGCTCAGCACGTATACTTTGAGTACGTCGTCGGGCAGGGCATCATCGGGCAGGGGCGTGTCGAAGTGCACCAGGTTCCAGGCACGGTTCACGCTGAGGTTGTTTTGCAGGCGCACGGCGTTCCAGACCAGGTTTTTGCCGTTGCGCTCCACGGTCATCACCAGCTTGTTGCCCCAGGCGCCGTAGTCCGAAAACACCCGGCAGGAGGCGCGGATGTACTGGCCCGGCTGCAGCCCCTTGTCCATGAGTTTGAGGGTGAGGGCAGGGCCGTAGGCGTGGGCCGGGTCGGCGTGAAACGACTGGCGGCTGAAGTAGCCTTGGTCGGCCGAAATGCCGCTGGCGGCGTCCACGGGCTGGTTTTCAAAATCAAGCTTGCCCAACACCTGCGCCGTGTAGTGCCGCTCCGATTCGGGCAGGCGCGACTTCACGTCCAGCAGGGCAAAATCCGACTGCGTGGGCATCGTTTTGTTGAACACCGCGAAATAGTAGCGCCGGTTCATCTCTTCGGGGTGAATGATGGAGCGCATGTACTGCCAGTGCTGAAACAGGTTCAAATCGACCAGCAGCACGGCCGCCACCACGGCCGCCACGCGCAGGGCCGGCCGGCGCTCGGGCACCAGCAGCCAGGCCACCGCGGCAGCATAGGGCAGGGCCAGCACGGCGTAGCTCTGCACCAAGGCGCGCTGCCCAATGCTGCCGCCGTACCACCAGATGTCCCAGGCCGACACCACCCACAGGTTCAGCACGGTGAAAACCAGCACCGGCACGGCAATGGCCCGGTGCGTGCGCCACAGCGCCGCCAGCCCCGCCAGCGGCAGCAGCAGCAGCGGCGAATACAGCAGCCAGCCCTTGCGGAAACTGAACAGCACCTCCCACAGGTGCGGCTTAAGGAAGCTGAAATGCTGGTCGCCGTAGCTGTAAAACAGGAAGTGCCCGGTGGCCCAGTGCCAGTATAGGGCCTGCGGCAGCACGCCCAGCACGCCGCCCAGCACCAGCAGCAGCACATCAACCTGCCGCTCTTTCAGCAACTCCAGCTTAGCGCGCACGGCTGCCCAGGAGCCCACGTTCCAGAGCAGCGGAATGACGGCCGCCACGGCCTCCGATGGCCGGATGAGCACCAGCAGGCCCAGCGTGAGGCCGATAAAAAAAGCCCCCAGCCGCGTGGGCCGCTCGTGCCACCTGATGGTGAGCCACAGCAGCAGCGCGTAGCCCGTAAAGAGGTAGTTGTGCGCCATGGCCGCGTCGAACACGGCGTATTGGAAGTAATTGGAACCCAGCACCAGCAACACCAGCACCAGGGTGGTCACCACGTCGGAAAAGTAGCGCAGCAGCACCCGGCGCAGCAGCCCCAGCCCCAGCAGCGCAAACAGCAGCCCGCCGAAGGCGATGGCAATCTGGTAGGGCGGCGAAAACCCGTCCTGCGGATAATTGAGCCAGCCCGCTGCCCAGTGGCCCAGAAAGAAAAACGGCGTCCACAGAACGGCTAGGCCGCAGGTGTATTTGGTCACGAGCATGCCCTCCGGGCCGCCCGGTACCTGAAACGCCTGGTAGAACGAACTGCTGGGCTGGTACTCGCGCATGATGTCCTGCGCAAAGGCCATGTGCCCCAGGTCGTGGTAAATGAAGTGCGCCGGCAGGTAGATGTAATACCCCATGGCATCCCAGGTCAGGATGGCCTGCACGTTGTGCGTGTCCCAGTACGGCGCCCACAGCCGGGCCTGCACCATCAGCACAAACAGCAGCAGAATGGCCAGCAGCGAATAGGGATGGGCAATGCGGAATTTCATAAAAGGCGGGGCGCACGGGTTGGGCGGCAAAACTACGGTGCCGTTTCATTCAGTAGCCCGCGCCTGGGTGCCGCCGCCTAATTTGCTTTGCGCAGCGTCAGGTCGTCGAGGTAGGTGGGCGCCGTGCCCTGGTCGTTCCAGAGGTAAATCTTGATTCGGTTGGTGCCCGTGGCGCTGGTGGGCAGGGTAATGGGCAGGCTCACGGCCGTCCATTCGCCAATCTTGGGCACGCTCTGCTCCAGCGGCAGCGCGGCGTAAAACACCTTGGTTTCGTCGGTGGGGCTGGCGTCTACCTGCACCACCAGCTTGGCCGTGCTGCCGGGGGCCGCGCGCAGCACCTGGCCTTCCAGCAGGAGGCGGGTGAGGGGCGTGGGGCTCAGGTCTTTCAGCTGGCGGGCGTAGGTGTAGCCAAACGCAGCTTCGGGCTTTACGCGCACGCTCCATTGGCCGCTGTGGGCCTTCTCGGTGGTCAGCGAAGCCGGGTCGGCGTCGCCCCAGCCGATGCTTTGTTCAAAATCGGCCGTGGCCAGCACCGCGGCGTCGGCCGGGTTACGACCGTTCGGTTCGTTGTTGGAGTGGCAGGCCGAAAGCAATGCCGCGGAAACCAAAGCAGCCGAAAAACGCATAAAACAAGAAGGGTAAGCGGTGGGAAAAAGAAGTGGGCCACGAGCAGGGCCGGGAAGGCGCTAGGCTTTCGTGACCTGCAAATCGTCGAGGTACACGGTGTCGTCGTTGCCAGCGCCCCACATGTACACCCGCAGTTGATTGGACGGCGCGGCGTCGGCCGGCAGGGTAAACTCCTTCTCCACCTTCGTCCACTCGCCCACTTTTTTAACGGCTTCGCCCAAGTTGATGCCTTCGTTAAATTCGGTGCCGTCAGCGGCAGTTTTCATCAGCTGCACGGCCAGCTTGGCGTCGGTGGGCTTGGTGATGTACACGTAGCCGCTGACGCGAATTTTGGTGATTTTCTCTGGCGACAGCTTGGCCAGCAGGTTTTTATAGGTCAGGCTGTATTCGATGCCTTTCTGGATTTTGATGGAATACTGGCCCGAATGCGCTTTCTCCCGGGTCAGCGACGGGCTCTCCGTGCCCCAGCCGTCCAGGGATTCAAAATCATTGCCCAGCAACTGATTTTCGGGCGTCGAGGGAGAAGCGCATCCGCTGGCGGCGGCCAGCAGGCCAAGGGCCAGGCAGATAGAAAAGCGCATCAGCAAAGGGCAAAACGGGTGATGGGGTAAAGGTAAGAGCCCGTCGGCTAATCCGGAAAAGCCGCGCTGTGGCGTAGTTTTGGCTGGCCTCTGCCGCGCGCGGGGCTGCCTTCAATTATTTCCACCTTTTCTGGCCTGTGGCCAACGTTCGCCCCGCTTGAAAATCTCGGTCGTCATTCCAGCCTACAACGAGGAAGAAAACCTGCCGGAAGTGGCGGCCCGCATCAAGGAGCACTTGAGCGGCCGCTACGAGCGAGAGCTGATTTTCGTGGACGACGGCTCGCGCGACGGCACCCAGCAGGTGCTGCGCGAGCTGCGCGCCCAAGACCCCGACATTCACTACGTGCTGCTGGCCCGCAACTTCGGCCACCAGAGCGCCTTGCGCGCGGGCATCGACTACGCCACCGGCGACTGCGTGATTTCGCTCGACGCCGACCTGCAGCACCCGCCCCGGCTCATCCCGGTACTGCTGGGCCACTGGCTGGAGGGCTACGACATCGTGTACACGCAGCGCCGCGACGACGAGAAGCTGCCCTGGTTCAAGCGCCGCACGTCATCGGCCTTCTACGGGCTGATGAACAAGCTGTCGAGCGTCAATTTTGAGCCCGGCACTGCTGACTACCGCCTCATCGACCGACGCGTGGCCGAGGTGGTGCGCGCCAGCCCCGACGTGGAGCTGTTCCTGCGCGGCTTCATCCACTGGGTGGGCTTCCGGCAAAAGCGCGTCGAGTACACGCCCGAGCCCCGCTTCCGCGGCACCACCAAGTACACGGTGCGCAAAATGGTGCAGCTGGCCCTGAGCGGCATCACGTCGTTTAGCGTGCGGCCGCTGCATTTTGCTACTCTGGCCGGGGCGGTGGTGTCGGGGCTGGCGTTCCTGTACGCCCTGTATGCGCTCTACATCACGTTTTTCACGTCGCGGGCCGTGGCGGGCTGGAGCTCGGTGCTGGTGAGCGTGCTCTTCATCGGCGGCATTCAACTGCTGGTGCTCGGCATCATCGGCGAGTACCTGGGGCGGCTGTTTGTGCAGTCGAAGCAGCGTCCGCCCTACCTGGTGCGCGAAAGCGACGACGGCCTGTCGCGCCCCGCTACCCCGGTTCAACGCTAAGCATTTCCCGCGCGCGCCTGCGCTTCGTTTTCGATGAATTTCCCTTTCCTCCGCTCCCGCTCCGAACAGCCCGCCGCCCGCCGCACCGATGCCTGGGTACTAATTGTACTGGTGCTGGCGCATCTGTTAGTGCTGCTGGCCCGGGTGGGCCCCATCCTGAAGCACCCGTCCGAGTTCCTGCTCACGCCCGCGGGCGACGGCATCAAAACCTACTACGCCTTCCTCTACTACCTGCAGTTCGACCACGGCGTGCAGTTCACGGGCATGAACTACCCGCACGGCGACCTGTTTCTCTACACCGACGGGTTTGTACTGCTGGCCTGGGTGCTCAAGGCCTGGAAAAGCGTGTTTGGCCTGAGCCTGGGTGGCGCGGTGGCAGCGCTGAACTGCACCATTTTGCTGTCGTCGTTGCCGGCGTCGCCGCTGTTGTTTGGGGTGTTGCGGCGCAGCGGCGTGGGCCGCTGGTTTGCGGCGGCGGCGGCCTTACTCATTGCGCTGCTCTCGCCGCAGTTTTACCGCCTGGAGGGCCACCTCACCCTGGCGCTGCCGTTCGTCATCCCGCTGCTGTGGTACCTGCAAATCCGCCTGACCGAGGCGGGCCTGACGCGGGCGACCCGGGGGCTATGGCTGGTGGTGTACGTCGCCACTAGCTTCCTGATGGGTCTCATTCACCCGTATTACCTGCTGCACGCCTTGCTGCTGCCGGTTGTGACGGCCTTGGTGCAGCTCGCCCAAAGCGCGGGCCGGCAGCCCCGGTGGTGGGCCCGGCCGATGTGGCTGCTGGCGGCCGGTGTGCTGCCGCTGGTGTTGTTTCGGGGCTGGCTGCTGGTGCTCGACCACGCCACCGACCGGCCCGTGAGCCCCTACGGCTTCCTGACCTACCACGCCAACGTGGCCAGCGTTTTCGGCCCCATCGTCGAGCCCTTTGCGGCCGTGTTTCAACTGATTTTCCGAACCGAAGACCCCATCTTCGAAGGCTATGCCTACGTGGGACTAACCGTGGTGCTCGGGCTGGTTCTGTGGGCTGCGCGCGGAGTGGCCAACCTGGTGCGGCGCCAGCCGGGACGGCTGCTGCGGCCGGTGCTGCCCGATACCCTCCGGCCCACGGTGTGGGCGGCGGTGCTCATTCTGCTGTTTGCCATGGGCTGGCCCTTTGTGTTTCCGACGTTTGAGGGCTTGCTCGATTACATGGCCCCGCTCAAGCAGTTTCGGGCGCTGGGGCGCTTCGCCTGGATTTTCTATTACGTGGCGGCGGTGCTGGCGGCGGTGCAGTTCTGGCAGCTGTACCGCATGCTGCGGCAGCGCGGTGCCGCGCGGGTTGGCCAGGCGCTGCTGGTGCTGCTGGCGTTTGTGTGGGGCATCGAAATCAAGTTCTACCTCGAGGCCGTGACCCGGCCCCTGGCCCGCAACAGCGTGGCCAGTTCGTTCATTGCCCCGCAGGAAAACTACTACGAGCTGCTGGCCCAGGCCGGCGTCAACCCCGAAAGTTACCAAGCCATCCTGCCCTTGCCCTACTATTCCGTGGGCTCCGAGAAATTTGACGTGAGCCCCAGCAACATCAGCGCGTTCGAGGGCTTTCGGGCCTCGCTGAACCTGCACCTGCCGCTGGCGGCCGCCATGATGGCCCGCTCGCGCAGCGAAACCACCTTGCGCCTGCTGGAAATGTTTTCGTCCGACCTTACCGCCAAGCACCTGCCGGCCGCGCTGCCCTCGCGCAAGCCGCTGCTGGTGGTGGCCTCGCGCCAAGATTCGCTGCGGCCGGCTGAGAATGCCTTGCTTCGCCGCGGCGCCCGCCGCCTGATGGCCACCGGCCAGGTGATTCTCTACGAACTGCCCCTGAGCGCTTTCGAAACTACCCGCCCGGCGCAGCTACGGGCCGATTTTGCGACGCGTCAAGCCACGCTGCTGCGCGAAGGCGAGCTCTGGCGCTCGGCCCCGGGGGCGGGCATTGTCTGGAACACGTTTGGGGCGGACCAAGCACCCACCGGCGTGAGCTTTACGCGGCCCGGCGCCGGGCACCTGCGCAAGGGCAGCCTGCTGCTGTTCGACGGCCCGCTGCCCGGCGCCTTGCCCACCGACACGGCCACGTACGAGCTCAGCATCTGGGCCTACGCCAAAACCAGCGACTGGCTGCCCGGCCTGCTCTACCGCCAGCGCGACGCCGAGGGCAAAGAAACCGAAATGGTGGACGACCAGCTCAAACGCTCCACCGAAATCAGCGGCGACTGGGTGCGCTACTCCACCATCATCCACCTGAAAAACCCGGCCAACCGCATCACCGTCGAATCGGGCGGCACCGACCTGGTGGTGGACGACCTGCTGATTCGGCCGCGCAGCACCAACGTGTATTGGCTGGACCAGCGCGGCCAGTTGGTGTTCAATGGCTTCCCACTGGGCGCTGGGCGCTTACTCCGCGATGGTTACTTCCAGGTCGTCGAGGTACACCACGCTGTCACCTACGTTGCCCCACATGTAAATGCGCAACTGGTTGCTGGGCGCCACGTTAGGGGGCAAGGTGAAAGTTTTTTCTACTTCCACCCATTCATTGGGCTTCTTCACCACCTCAGCCAGGTTAATGCCTTGGTTGAATTCGGCACCGTCGTCGGCAGTTTTCATGAGCTGCACCGTAAGCGAGGGTCCCGCGGGCTTGGTCATAAGCACGTAGGCCTTCACTTTTATCCGGTTGATTTTGGTGGGCGACAGCTTGCCCAATAGGTTTTTGTAGGTGAGGCTGAAGTCGATGCCTTTCTGAACCTTGATAGAATACTGGCCCGAGTGCGCTTTCTCCCGGGTCAGCGAGGGGCTTTCCACGCCCCAGCCTTCGAGGGACTCGAAGTCATTACTCGTTAACAGGTTATCGGGTTTGCTATCGTTTTTTGAAGAACAACTGCTGGCAGCCGCTAGTAGTGCAAGAGCTGCGTAAGTAAAAAGGCGCATTTAATTAAGTATGAGCGTACATGAGTCGGCAAAGGTAAGTGGAGGACAGCCGTTCTGGAAACCGCGCCAGCCCGAACAACACAGGAAAAATGGCCGCGACCCCAAGTTTGTCACGGCCGTAAACCAGCGCTGGCGGCGGGCCCGGGTCCGACGGCGCTCGTACGGAATAGCCGCGCCGGCGTCCTGCCGATTGGGGCCACAGGGCCCTGCGCGACAAGGCCGATTGCTGCTCCGGCATCACGCGGGTCGGGTCGGGCACCTCTTCCCGCCCCGCCGCCTTGGTCTCTGCCATCGCGACTGTTCAACCCGTACTTTTGTGTAGCATGGACCTCACATACGAAGCCAAGTATCACCAACTAGAAGAAGCCCACTGGTGGTTTGCCAGCCGCCGCGACGCGGTGTATGACCTGCTGGCTGCCTTGCGGCTGCCGCGCACGGCCGCCATTCTGGAAATTGGCTGCTCGGGCGGCCCCCTCATGCAACGCCTGCGCGCCGCCGGCTACGCCGACGTGACGGGTATTGACGTGAGCGAACCCGCCATTGAACTGGCTCGCGCCCGCGGCGTGGCCAACGCCTCGCTGATGGACGGCGCCGCATTGGAGTTTGCCGATGCTCGCTTCGACGTGGTGGTGGCTTCCGACGTGCTCGAACACATCGAAGACGAAGCCCGCGCCCTGCACGAGTGGACCCGTGTGCTAAAGCCCGGCGGGCAGCTACTAGTATTTGTACCTGCCTACGCTCATCTTTGGAGCGAGCACGACGTGGTGAACCATCACTACCGCCGCTACTCGCGCCAGGATTTGGTAGGTGCTCTGCAGCGCGCCGGCCTGCGCACCCGGCGCAGTTCGTTTTGGAACACGGCACTGTATTTTCCCACTGCGGCGTTGCGGCTGGGGCACCGGCTGGTTGCGGGCCAGGTGTCGCCCGCCGTAAAAGCAGGCTCGACCGGCTACCTGCGTCATTTTTCTGCCCCGGTTAACCGTATGCTGTTCTGGTGGGTGAAAGCCGAAAACCGTC
Organism: Hymenobacter miniatus; assembly: GCF_016427455.1. Classification (NCBI taxonomy): domain Bacteria; kingdom Pseudomonadati; phylum Bacteroidota; class Cytophagia; order Cytophagales; family Hymenobacteraceae; genus Hymenobacter; species Hymenobacter miniatus. The sequence continues at coordinate 81,749 of NZ_JAELXR010000001.1, read as the reverse complement.
TTTTACGGTTCTGTAATTTGCCTTTGGGCGTGAGCGTGTTTGCGCTGGCCCAAAAACCTGCTTAGCCCCTCTTTTCGCCAATTCCCTGCCTGCGTGGAACTGTCCGTCATCATTCCCATCTACAACGAGGAACCCAATATTGACGAGCTGTACCGGCGCTTGCTAAGCGTGCTGGAGCCTATGGTGCTGCCCGGCGGTTTCGAGCTGATTTTCATTAACGATGGCTCGCGCGACCGGTCCCTGACGCTGCTCATGAACTTGGCCGTCCGCGACCCGCGGGTGCGCTACATCGACCTGAGCCGCAACTTCGGCCACCAAATTGCCGTGACGGCAGGCCTGGACCGGGCTGCGGGCGAAGCTGTTGTCATTATCGACGCCGACCTGCAGGACCCCCCCGAACTCATTCCGCAACTGCGGCAGAAAATGCTGGAAGGCTACGAAGTGGTGTACGCCAAGCGCCGCTCGCGGCAGGGCGACAGCGTGGGCAAGAAACTCACGGCCCGCCTGTTTTATCGCATTCTGGCCCGCATCACGCACATTTCCATTCCGGTCGATACGGGCGATTTTCGCATCATCTCGCGCAAGGTGGTGGAAGGTCTACGTCTGATGCCGGAGCAGAACAAGTTCATTCGCGGTCAAATTTCCTGGATTGGCTACCGCCAAACCTACATCGAATACGACCGTGCTGAGCGCGCCGGGGGCGTAACTAGCTACACCTATCGCAAGATGATACGCCTGGCCCTGGACGGCATCACAGCCTTCTCCGATGTGCCGCTGAAAGCGGTCACCATCACCGGGTTTTTGGTTTCGGGCGTGGCTTTCTTGGTGGGACTGTATACGCTGTACGCGCGTTTTTTCAGCCATGACTACCAGCCGGGTTGGCCTTCGCTGATGGTGAGCATCCTGTTCTTAGGTGGAGTGCAACTCATTTCGGTGGGCATCATTGGCGAGTACATGACCCGCTTGTTGGCCAACGTGCGGCAGCGCCCACTGTATTTGATTTCGGATACCAACCTGCCGCCGGCTTCGGCGCCGGCGAAGTAACCAGCGGCGTTGCGGCGGGCAGGTTTGTTAGCTTTGCCGGCCTAGTCCCGCCCGTATGCTCAACCTGCTCAACTACATCAACGGCCAACTGGTACCGCCCCAGGCCGGCCGCTACCTCGACAATATCGAGCCTGCCACCGGTCAGGTTTACGGCCAGATTCCCGACTCTGGGCCCGAAGACGTGGCCGCCGCCGTGGCGGCCGCCGAGGCCGCCCTGCCCGCTTGGCGTGCGCTGCCGGCCGAGGACCGGGGCCGCCTGCTGGTCAACATCGCCGACCTCATCGACGCCAACCTGGAGCGCCTGGCCCGCGCCGAAAGCCAGGACAACGGCAAGCCTCTCAGCCTGGCTCGGGTGATGGACATTCCGCGCGCCGCCTCCAATTTCCACTTCTTTGGCACCTCCGCGCAGCACTTTGCCACCGAGGCCCACGTGCAGGAAGGCGTGGCCGTGAATTACACCGTGCGCCATCCGGTGGGCGTGGTGGGCTGCATCTCGCCCTGGAACCTGCCGCTCTACCTCTTCACCTGGAAAATTGCGCCGGCCCTGGCCGTGGGCTGCTGCGTGGTGGCCAAGCCTTCGGAAATCACCCCGGCCACGGCCTTTTTGTTGAGCGAGTTGTGCATAGAAGCCGGCTTGCCGGCGGGCGTGCTCAACATTGTGCACGGCAACGGGCCGAATTGCGGGCAAGCCATTGTGGAACATCCGGGCATCAAGGCAATCAGCTTCACGGGCGGCACGGCCACCGGGCGGCACTTGGCCCGCACGGCCGCGCCCATGTTCAAAAAGCTCAGTCTGGAGCTGGGCGGCAAGAACCCGAACATCATTTTCGCCGACTGCGACCTGGCCGCGGCCGTGGCCACCAGCATCCGCAGCAGCTTCGCCAACCAGGGCCAGATTTGCCTCTGCGGTTCCCGCATTTTCGTGGAGCGACCCATCTACGAGGCTTTCAAAGCGGAATTTTTGAAGCAGCTCAAGGACCAAAAAATCGGCGACCCGCTCGAAGCCGACACCAGGCAGGGCGCGCTGGTGAGCGAAGCGCACTTACATAAAGTGCTGACCTATATCAAGCTGGCCCACGAGGAGGGCGGCACCTTGCTGGCAGGCGGCCACCGCGCCACCGTGCCCGGCCGCTGCTCAACCGGCTACTTCCTAGAGCCCACAGTATTCGAAAACCTGCCCTTCGACTGCCGCACCAACCAGGAGGAAATCTTTGGCCCCGTCGTCACCCTCACGCCCTTCGATACCGACGAGGAGGCCCTGATGATGGCCAACAGCACCGATTACGGCCTATCCGCTACCCTCTGGACCCGCGACTTGCAGCGCGCCCACCGCGTGGCGCACCAGCTGCACAGCGGCATTGTGTGGGTGAACACCTGGCTGCACCGCGACCTGCGCACGCCCTTTGGCGGCATGAAAAACTCCGGCGTGGGCCGCGAGGGCGGCCTGGAAGCGCTGCGGTTTTTCACGGAAGCCCAGAACGTGTGCGTGAAGCTATAGGCCGCAGGAGCGGGCCACCGTTCATCGGTCCGGGTTGGCGGCATGATGCTAATGGTTTACGGGAATTCCCCCAAAGAAGGACCCTAACCCCCGTCGCCGTCTTACCTTTGCCGGCCGAACCACCCGCTTGCCCGCATGCCCCACCCCGCCTCCGATTACTATGCCCATCCCACGGCCGTCCTCGACGAAGGCTGCCAGATAGGCCGGGGCAGCCGCGTGTGGCACTTTTGTCACATCAGCGCCGGTGCCGACATCGGCGAGCAGTGCAACCTGGGCCAGAACGTCTTTGTGGCCGACGGCGTGGTGCTGGGCCGCAACGTGAAGGTGCAAAACAACGTGAGCCTGTACGGCGGCGTGGTGTGCGAAGACGACGTGTTCCTGGGCCCTTCGGTGGTGTTTACCAACGTGAAAAACCCGCGCAGCGCCGTGCCCCGCAAGGGCGCCGGCCAGTACCAGAGCACCTACCTGGAGCAGGGCGTGACGGTGGGCGCCAACGCCACCATCGTGTGCGGCGTAAGACTCGGCCGCTACGCCTTTGTGGGCGCGGGCAGCGTGGTCACGCACGACGTTCCGGCCTATGCCCTCGTATACGGCGCGCCTGCCCGGCCGCAGGGCTGGATGAGCGCCTATGGCCATCGCCTTGCCTTCGACGCCAACCGCCGGGCTATTTGCCCCGAAAGCGGCGAGCAGTACGAGCTAAGTACCGACGAACAATCGGTGCGCCCGCTTCCTAAAAACGAAAAACGAACCCCGAAAAACTAACCACGTGTACGACCAATTATTGCGCAAAGAGGCCACCCTGGCCGTCATCGGCCTCGGCTACGTGGGCTTGCCCATTGCCCTCGAATTCGCGAAGCAGCTGAAGGTCATCGGCTTCGACATCAACGCCGGCCGCGTGGCCCAGATGAAGCAGGGCATCGACCCCAGCGGCGAGCTGGAAAAAGAGGCGTTTGATGGCTGCGACATCACCTTCACCGACTCGCTGGAAGTGCTGCGCCAGGCGCAGTTCTACATCGTGGCCGTGCCCACGCCCATCGACGAGCACGCCATGCCCGACCTCAAGCCCTTGCTCGGCGCGTCGTCGTCGGTGGGCAAGGTGCTGAAAAAGGGTGATTATGTGGTGTTTGAGAGCACCGTGTACCCCGGCTGCACCGAAGAAGACTGCATTCCGGTGATTGAGCGCCTGTCGGGCCTGAAGTTCCCGAACGATTTCAAGGTGGGCTACTCGCCCGAGCGCATCAACCCCGGCGACAAGGAGCACACCCTGCGCCGCATCGTGAAGGTAGTGAGCGGCAACGACCAGGAAGCCCTCGACACCATTGCCAAGGTGTACGAGCTGGTGGTAGATGCCGGCGTGCACCGCGCCAGCAGCATTCGGGTGGCCGAGGCCGCCAAAATCATCGAAAACACCCAGCGCGACGTCAATATCGCCTTGATGAACGAGCTGTCGATGATTTTCGACCGCATGAGCATCAACACCTACGAGGTGCTGGAAGCCGCCGGCACGAAGTGGAACTTCCTCAAATTCAGCCCCGGCCTGGTGGGCGGCCACTGCATCGGCGTGGACCCGTATTACCTCACCTACAAGGCCAAAGAGCTGGGCTACGACGCCAAAGTCATCCTCTCCGGCCGCACCACCAACGACAACATGGGCGCCTACATCGCCCGCAAAACGGTGCAGATGATGATTAAGAAGGGCAAGGACGTGGCCAAAAGCCGCGTGCTGGTGATGGGCGCCACCTTCAAGGAAAACGTGGAGGATATTCGCAACTCGAAGGTGGCCGACGTGATTCAGGAACTGAAAAACTTCTCGGTAAACGTCGACATCGTGGACCCGCACGCCGACTCAAATGAGTTGCACCACGAATACGGCTTCCGCCTCACGCCCGCCGATGACGTGCGCAAAGACTACGACGCCGTGATTGTGGCCGTGGGCCACCAGCCCTACGCCGCCAAAGACGAGGCATATTTCCAGTCCATCACCTCCGAAAATGCCGTGCTGGTCGACATCAAAGGCCTGTACCGGGGCAAGATGAAGGACCTGCAGTACTGGAGCCTGTAACCCATGGGCGAATGCGTGAATGGGTGAGGTAATACATTTTCCTGCTTTTTCGCTCAGTTGCCCATTCACTCATTGAAAACTATGCGTACCAAAATTCTAGTTACGGGTGGCGCGGGCTACATCGGTTCGCACGCGGTGGTGGAGCTGCATCAGGCCGGCTACCAGCCCATTATCGTCGATGACTTCAGCAATTCGCAGGAGTCGGCGGTGGCGGGCATCGAGGCCATCCTGGACACGCGCGTGCCGCTGTATACCATCGATTGCGCCAACGAAGAGGCGCTGCGCGGCGTGTTCCAAGCCGAGCCCGGCATTGCCGGCGTGATTCACTTTGCCGCCTTTAAGGCGGTGAACGAGTCGGTGCAGAAGCCGCTGGCGTATTACCGCAACAACCTCGACTCGCTGCTGGTCCTGCTGGCGGTGATGCCGGAGTTCGGGGTGGAAAGCATCGTGTTCTCCTCGTCGTGCACCGTGTACGGCGTGCCCGACAAGCTGCCCGTGACCGAGGCCACGCCCACCAAAAAAGCCACCTCGCCCTACGGCGCCACCAAGCAGATGGCCGAGGACATCCTCACCGACGTGGCCGCCGCCGGCGGCCCGCGCACTATTTTGCTGCGCTACTTCAATCCCATTGGGGCGCATCCGTCGGCCAAAATCGGCGAACTGCCCCTGGGCGTGCCCCAGAACCTGGTGCCTTTCATCACGCAAACGGCGGCCGGCATCCGCGAGAAGCTGACCGTGTACGGCACCGACTACGACACGCCCGACGGCTCTTGTGTGCGCGACTACATCTACGTGGTCGACCTGGCCAAGGCCCACGTGGTGGCCGTGCACCGCTTGCTCGAGAAAAAAGCCGCCGACAAAGTGGAAACCTTCAACGTGGGCACCGGCCGCGGCAACACCGTGCTCGAAGTGGTGCGCACCTTTGAAGAAGTGAGCGGCCAGAAACTGAACGTGGAACTGGGCCCGCGCCGCGCCGGCGACGTGCCCGCCATTTATGCCGATGCCACCAAAGCCGAAAGTGTGCTCGGCTTCAAAACCGAAGGTTCGCTGGCCGAGGCCCTGGCCAGTGCCTGGAAATGGCAGCAGACGCTGGGCAAGTAACGGTCATGCTGACGCAGGAAGCCTCTTATTGGGGCTGCTTGCGTCAGGTCTATCATTCACTGCAGCACGGGACATGAATAGGTCCTTCGTTGCGCTCAGGATGACAAATATTCCATCATGAAAATCCTCATCACCGGCGGAGCTGGCTTTATTGGGTCGCACGTGGTGCGTCTGTTTGTTACGAAGTACCCCGACTATCAGATTCTCAACCTTGACGCGCTGACGTACGCCGGCAACCTGGAGAACCTGCGCGACATCGAGCAGGCGCCGAACTACCGGTTCATCAAAGGCGACATTGCCGACCAGAGCTTCATCGACCAGCTGTTTGCCACCGAAGAGCCCGACGCGGTGATTCACCTCGCGGCCGAGTCGCACGTCGACCGCAGCATCACCGACCCCATGGCGTTTGTGAAAACCAACGTCATCGGCACCGTGAACCTGCTGAACGCGGCGCGCCACCTGTGGCAGCCCAAAGGCTACGAGGGCCACGTGTTCTACCACGTGAGCACCGACGAAGTGTACGGCTCGCTGGATTTCGGCCCCGAAATGTTTACCGAAGAAACGGCCTACGACCCTCGCTCGCCCTACTCGGCCTCCAAGGCCAGCTCCGACCATTTCGTGCGCGCTTGGCACCACACCTACGGCTTGCCCATCAAGCTCAGCAACTGCTCGAACAACTACGGCCCCAACCACTTCCCCGAGAAGCTCATTCCGCTGGCCATCCACCGCCTGCGCACCGGCCAGCCGGTGCCGGTGTACGGCAAGGGCGAGAACGTGCGCGACTGGCTGTTTGTGAAAGACCACGCCACGGCCATTGACGCGGTGTTTCACAAGGGCAAAAACGGCGATACCTACAACATCGGCGGCGTGAACGAATGGCAGAACCTCAAGCTCATCGAGCTGCTCTGCGACGTGGTGGACCGGAAAACTGGTCAGGAGGTGGGCACTTCCCGTAAGCTCATCAAGTTTGTGACCGACCGCGCCGGCCACGACATGCGCTACGCCATCGATTCCTCGAAAATCATGAACGAGCTGGGCTGGAAACCCTCCGTCACCTTCGAGCAGGGCCTGGCCCAAACCGTGGACTGGTACCTCGAAAACGAGGAATGGCTAAACCGCGTGACCAGCGGCGCCTACCAGGACTACAACCAAAAGCAGTACGCCGGGCGCTAGCGCTAGGCTTCAGTTAACGGTTATCAGTGAGCGGTGAACAGTGTCGTTCAGCAGCCTTTGATGAACTGTTAACTGCTTACTGATAACTGTTAACTGACCTTATGTACGAAAATCCCTTCCACGAGCGGCCGCTCGACAACCTGACGTTTCTCGTGACCGGTGGCGCCGGCTTCATCGGCTCCAACATTGTGGAGTACCTGCTGAAGTACGGCGTGAAAAAAGTCCGGACCCTGGACAACTACTCCAACGGTTTCCGCAAAAACCTGGCGCTGTTTGCCGGCGATGCCCGCCTCGAAATTCTGGACGGCGACATTCGCGACGCGGCCGTGTGCGCCAACGCCTGCCAGGGCGTCGACGTGGTGCTGCACGAGGCCGCGCTGGGCTCGGTGCCGCGCTCCATCAAAGACCCCGTGCTGACCAACGACGTGAACGTGGGCGGCTTCGTGCAGATGCTGACCGCCGCCAAAGACGCCGGCGTGAAGCGCTTCGTGTACGCCGCTTCGAGCTCGACCTACGGCGACCACCCCGGCCTGCCCAAAGTGGAGGACCGCATCGGTAAGCCGCTCTCGCCCTACGCCGTCACCAAGTACGCCAACGAGCTGTACGCCGACGTGTTTGCCCGCACCTACGGCATGGAAATCATCGGCCTGCGCTACTTCAACATCTTCGGCCCGCGCCAGGACCCGGGCGGAGCTTATGCGGCGGTGATTCCGCTGTTCATCGACGCCATTCTGCGCAACGAGCCGCCCACGCTGAACGGCGACGGCGGCCAGACCCGCGACTTCACTTTCGTGGAAAACTGCGTGGAAGCCAACATCCGCGCCGCTTTGGTGCAGAACCCCGAAGCCTTGGGCCAGGTGTACAACATCGCCGTGGGCGACCGCACCTCGCTGGTGCAGATGTACGACATCCTGCGCGAGGAAGCGGGCTCCGACCTGGCGCCCAAGTTTGGCCCTGACCGCCCCGGCGACATTCGCGATTCGCTGGCTGACATTTCCAAAGCCAACCGACTGCTGGGCTACAACCCGCAGGTGCGCATCCGCGAAGGCCTGCGCCAGACGCTGGAGTGGTTCAAGGCCAACCAGAACTTCATTCAGGAAAGGAATTAAATTGTAGCCTGGACTCTGCGAGTCCGGGCAGTAGTCCGCGTCCTTAGCGCCCGGACTCGCAGAGTCCAGGCTACAATCACAACCCCATGAAAGGCATTATCCTCGCCGGCGGCTCCGGCACCCGCTTGCACCCGCTCACGCTGGCCGTCTCGAAGCAGCTTATGCCCGTGTACGACAAGCCGATGATTTATTATCCGCTGTCGATTTTGCTGATGGCCGGCATTCGGGAGGTGCTGATTATCACCACCCCGCATGACCAAGCGCAGTTCCAGAAACTGCTGGGCGACGGCACAAACCTGGGCTGCGACTTTCAGTACGCGGTGCAGGAGGTGCCCAATGGCTTGGCCCAAGCGTTTGTGATTGGGGCCGATTTTATCGGCAACGACAAGGTGGCGCTGGTGCTCGGCGATAACATTTTTTACGGCGCCGGCCTGGAAACCCTGCTCAAAGCCAACAGCAACCCCACCGGCGGCGTGGTCTTCGCCTACCACGTGCTCGACCCCGAGCGCTACGGCGTGGTGGAGTTCGACGAGAACAAAAAGGCCCTCAGCATCGAGGAAAAACCGGCTAAACCCAAGAGCAACTACGCCGTGCCGGGCCTGTATTTCTACGACAACGACGTCATCGAAATTGCCCGAAACCTGCAGCCCAGCGCCCGCGGCGAGTACGAAATCACGGACGTAAACCGCGAGTACCTGCGGCGCGGCACCCTCAAAGTGGGCATTCTGGGCCGGGGCACGGCCTGGCTCGATACGGGTACTTTCGAAAGCCTCATGCAGGCCGGCGAGTTTGTGCGCGTGATTGAGCAGCGCCAGGGCCTGAAGGTGGGAGCCATCGAAGAAATTGCTTACCGCCAAGGGTTTATCAATGCCGACCAACTGCGGGCTCTCGCCGCGCCGCTACGCAAAAGCGGCTACGGCGACTACCTCATGAACCTGCCCGAGCAGCTGGTGGTGCGAGAATAATCGCCTCCGTTGCGAGCGCAGCGAAGCAGTCCTTCCGGTCTGTGCAACCGGCCCTGAAGTGTGATAAACTCACTAAAAAAGCCCCGGCTCTACCCAGAGCCGGGGCTTTTTACATTTCAAGGTTTCTGGCTTCAACTGGACGGATGGCATCGCTGCGCTCGCAACGACAGGCGCCTACTCGTCCAAGTACTGATGCACGAACTTGATGGCCATGCTGCCCTCGCCCACGGCCGAGGCCACGCGGGCCATGGCGCCGGCGCGGCTGTCGCCGGCCGAGAAGATGCCGGGCACGCAGGTTTCGAGCAGGTAAGGTTCGCGCGTCTTTTTCCACGTTTGGGCGTAGCGCGGGTCGGCCACCAGGTCGCGGCCGGTGAGCACGAAGCCTTTGCCGTCGCACAGCACCTGGTCGCACACCCATTCGGTGCTGGGCTTGGCGCCGATGAACACGAAGAGGGCCCGGGCAGGGCGCTTTTCGACCGTGCCGTTCTGGTCCAGCATCACGGCCTCTAGGTGGTCTTGGCCGCACACTTCCCGGATTTGGGAAAAGGGCAGCAGCTCGATGTTGGGCGTGTTGCGAATCTGCTCGATGAGGTAGGCCGACATGCTGGCGGCCAGGCTGGCCCCGCGAATGACGATGTAGACCTTGCGGGCGTAGGTGGCCAGGTACATCGCCGCCTGCCCGGCCGAGTTGCCGCCGCCCACGATGTACACGTCCTGCTGGTCGCAGCTGCGGGCCTCGGTGCGGGCCGCGCCGTAGTACACGCCCGCGCCGCTGAGGCGGTCCATGCCCGGCACGTCGAGGGTGCGGTAGCTCACGCCCGTGCTCAGCACCACGGCCTTGGTGCTCACCTCGCGGCCGTCGCTCAGGGTCAGCACCTTGTAGCCGTCCTGAATGCAGAGCTTGGTGACCTCCTGCGGGGCCAGAAACTCGGCGCCGAGGCGCACGGCCTGGGTCCAGGAGCGAAAGGCCAGCTCGGCCCCGCTCAGGCCCGTGGGAAAGCCCAGGTAGTTTTCGATGCGCGAGCTGGTGCCGGCCTGCCCGCCGGGCGTTTGCCGCTCGATGATGAGCGTTTTGAGGCCTTCGCTGGCGCCGTATACGGCGGCGGCCAGGCCGCTGGGGCCTGCCCCCACCACCACCACGTCGTACATCTCCTGCAGCGGCTGGTTGGCAATGCCGAGGTAGTTGGCGAGGTCGGTTTTGCTGGGGTTGGCCACTGCCTTGCCGTCGGCGCAGATGATGAGGGGCAGGTCGGTGGCGTCGAAGCCGCGGGCTTTCACCAAGGCTTGGGCCTCGGGGCTCGTTTCGTAGTCGAGCCACTGGTAGCCCACCATGTAGCCGCTGAGGAAGTCCTTGAGTTCGTGCGAGAGCGGCGACCATTGGAACCCAATCAGCCGCACGCCGTCGAAGCGCGGCTTGTGTGCGGCCTGCCAGGCCGCCAGTAGGTCGTGCAGGGTAGGGTAGAGCAGGTTTTCGGGCGGGTCCCAGGGTTTCATCAGGTAGTGGTCGAGCCGGGCCGAGTTGATGGCACGCACAGCGGCTTCGGTGTCGGCGTAAGCCGTGAGCAGCACGCGCTTAGCGTCGGGGAAATACTCGCGCGAGGCCGTGAGCAGCTCCACGCCTTCGAGCTCGGGCATGCGCTGGTCGGCCACTATCAGGGCCAGGGGTTCTTCTTTTTCGTGCAGTTCCTGAATGGTGGCCAGCGCCTCGGGGCCGGAGTTGACGCGCAGGATGCGGTAGTCTTTGCTGAATTCCTGGCGCAGGTCGCGGGCGATGGCGCCCAGCACCTGCAGGTCGTCGTCAACAGCGAGAATAATGGGTTTGGGGGTGGCCATGGTTGGGGGTGGTGTTTTTATAATGTTCTGACGGGGCGCCTCACCCCTGACTCTCTCTCCCAAAGGAGCGGGGGCACCGGTCTTGCGTGGGCGTCAGGCTCCTCTCTCCTTTGGGAGAGGGGCCGGGGGGGAGGCGCTCCGACTGTGCAGCCATGCTACGCCTGCGCCCCCGCCACCGGTAGCCAAACGCAAAATTCGGTGCGGCCGGGCTCTGAATTTACTTCCAGTCGGCCGTCGTGCTGCCGGATAATCTGCTGCGCAATGTCAAGCCCCAGGCCCGACCCGTCGCCGGCCTGCTTGGTGGTGAAGAAGGGCTCGAAGATATGCGGCAGCACGTCGGCGGAAATGCCCGAGCCGTTGTCGCGCAGGAACACGCGCACAAAGTCGCCCTCCCGCATGGTGCGCAGCGTGAGCTCGCCACCCTGCGCCGGCAGGGCATCAATGGCGTTGTCGAGCAGGTTGGTCCACACTTGGTTCAGGCTGCTCACCCGGCCCCGTATCGGGGGCAAGCCGGGGGCATACTCCCGCACCACGGATACGTTTTTTTGGCGCAGCTGGAAGCCCAGCATGTTGAGCGTGCTCTCCAGGCCGGCCGTCACGTCGAGGGATTCAAAGCCGCCGTCGCGGTCCATGTGCGAGTAGGTTTTCACGTCGGCCACCAGCTTGCTGATGCGGCCGCCGGCCTCCTGCACGTCGCGCACCAGCTGCATGGTGGTGAGCTGGCCTTCGAGCCAGGCAAAGGCCGCCGGGCGCGCCGCCGGGGGCAGCAGGGCAGCCGTGGTGGCCAGCGCCTCGGGGGCTAGGCCGGCTTCGATGAACGTTGAAGCCAGGCCGTAGCCATCGGCCACGCCCTGGCTGTCGAGCCAGTCGGCCAGCTCGTCCTCGGCATTGGCCCGGGCCAGGGCCGACAGCGGCGCGGCCGACGCAGCCGGCACGGCCAGCCCCGTGAGCGCGCGCATGGCCTCCGGCGACGGGCAGTGGCCCACCAATTCCACAAACAGCGCGGGCTTGGCGGCGGCGCGCTGGGCCAGGGCCTGGGCGGCGCGGGCAATGGCGGCGGCGGGGTTGTTGAGCTCGTGGGCCAGGCCGGCCGAGAGCTTGCCCAGGGCGCGCAGCTTGTCGTCGCGCTCCTGGTTGCGCACCTGGTCGCGGCTGCGGTCGTTCATCACCGCCACCAGGCGCTGGGTGAGCTCGGGGCTAACTTGCTCCAGGGCCGGGAAATGGTCGCGGTGCAGCGTGTACAGCAGCGTGTCGCCCACGGCCGTGCCCTGGCCGTTGATGACGCGCAGCCGGGAGTAGGGCAGCACGCCCGTTACCTGTCCGGCCTCGATGCGAAAAATGGGCTCGCGCTGGGCGCCTTTCACGGCGTAGAACTGAATGCCGCCGCGAATGATGGCCGTCATCAGCTCGGCCGGGGAGCCGGGCTCGAAGAGTACTTCATTGTGGGCAGCGGTGCGGCTTGCGCCGTGGGCCAGCAGCCACTCCAGCGTGGCGTCGGGCAGGCCGGCGAAGGCCGTGACGGTGGCCAGGTCGGCGGCGGTGATGAGGGAGGTTTCAACCATAAGGGAGCAGCCCTGCGAAGGGCGTAATGTTGACCGGTTGCCGGGGACAGGGCGTTGTACCTTGCGCCTTGCTGCCGACGAATGAACCGGCAAAATGCTTCAGTTTTGAGGCAACTTTTTCCGCCCGGGCAGCCTTGTAATTTATCATCTAATTTCCCGAAAAGTAGCTTTTTCATGGCCAAAGCCAGAACCGTATTTTTTTGCCAGAACTGCGGCGCGCAGAGCGCTAAGTGGATAGGCCGCTGCCCGGCCTGCGGCGAGTGGAACACCTACGTTGAAGAAGTGGTCCAGAAAGAAACCGCGGCCACCACCACGGGCCAATGGAAGCCCGCCAGCACGGTGCCCGGCGGCAACTTGGCCAAAGCGCCCAAATCCGTCCAGCTCGGCGACATCCTGGTGGAGGACGAGCCCCGCATCATCACCCCCGACGGCGAGCTGAACCGCGTGCTGGGCGGCGGCATCGTGCCGGGCTCCATGGTGCTCATCGGCGGCGAGCCGGGCATTGGCAAAAGCACGCTCATGCTGCAAATTGCCCTCAGCCTAAAAAAGATGAAAGTGCTGTATGTGAGCGGCGAGGAAAGCGAAGCCCAGATAAAGATGCGCGCCGAGCGCATGGCCGCCGGCCAGCAGTCGGGCTGCTACATCCTCACTGAAACCAACACCCAGAACATCTTCCGGCAGATTGACCAGGTGCAGCCCAACATCCTCGTCATCGACTCCATCCAGACCATGCACTCCACGCTGGTGGAAAGCGGCGCCGGCAGCGTGAGCCAGGTGCGCGAGTGCACCGCCGAGTTCCTGAAATTTGCCAAGGAAACCAGCACGCCCGTGCTGCTCATCGGCCACATCACCAAAGACGGCAGCATTGCCGGCCCCAAAATCCTGGAGCACATGGTGGACACGGTGCTGCAGTTCGAGGGCGACCGGCACCTGAGCTACCGCATCCTGCGCACCACCAAAAACCGCTTCGGCAGCACCTCCGAGCTGGGCATCTACGAGATGCAGGGCGACGGCCTGCGCCAGGTGAGCAACCCCTCCGAAATCCTGCTCTCGCAGCGCGGCGAAAGCCTGAGCGGCATGGCCATCGGGGCCACGCTGGAGGGCAACCGCCCGCTGCTGGTGGAGGTGCAGGCCCTGGTGTCGCCCACGGCCTACGGCACGCCGCAGCGCAGCAGCACCGGCTTCGACGCCAAGCGCCTGCAAATGCTGCTGGCCGTGCTCGAAAAGCGCGCCGGCCTGCGCCTGGGTCAGCACGACGTGTTCCTGAACATCGCCGGCGGCCTGCGCCTCGACGACCCCGCCCTCGACATGGCCGTGTGCGCCGCCGTGGTGTCGTCGCTCAACGACCTGCCCATTCCCGGCAATGTGTGCCTGGCCGCCGAAGTCGGGCTGAGCGGCGAAATCCGCGCCGTGAGCCGCCTCGACCAGCGCCTGGCCGAGGCCGAGAAATTAGGATTCCGGGAGATGTACGTGTCGCAGTTCAACGGCAAAGGGTTGGACTTAGCCCGGTTTGGCCTGAAGGTGCAAGCCGTGAGCCGGCTCGACGAAGTATTGAACGGCCTGTTCGGTTAGCCAAAAACGGCGCTGATAATCAGCCAGTGCCCACGGAGCCCTGCGGCTTTTGTCGAGTCCTGCCTGCGGGAAGGCCTTAAAAATTCTGCCGCGCGATTTGGATTTTATAAATCAAAAAGCCGTATCTTCGGAGTGCTGATAGGCTTTTACCGCGAATTCATAGGTAGGACCGTTGAAAGCGCTTGCCCGTTTAGTCGATTTTTGGCAGCTGCCGGCGCCTGCTGGCCGCTAGTTATTTGGTGATATGATGTCGTCTTTCATTACGTATGCGCGCCGGTTGGTGGGCGCGGCGCTGGTGCTGGCGCCGCTGCTGAGTCACGGGCAGGGGCGCACCACGACCACCGTGGTGGGCGCCGCGGCCCGCAAGGCCCCGGCTACCGAAGCCGCTTTGGGCGGCAAGGCCACGCTCACCGGCCGCATCAGCGGCCCCACCACCGACTCGGTGGCCATCTCCCTGCGCGAAAACCCGCTCGACCCCAAGGAAAAGCTGTTTCGGGCCAAAATCGGCGACAAGGGCGAGTTCCGGCTCACCGTGCCCGTGAGCGGCCCCACCAAGGCCGACCTGGTGTATGGCGACGACGTGGCCCCTTTGTTTCTGGACCCCGGCACCGACATCGAAGTGCGCTTTAAAGGCAGCGACATGTCGGGTACGCTGAAATTCAAGGCCAATGACGTGCCCACCGGCTTGGCCACCAAGCTGCGCAACGGCTCGAACCTGACCGACGAGCAGCGCCACCGCCAGCAAGGCGCCAACGCCAACAACTACCTGGTGGAAGCCGACGCCCAATTCGTGGAAAACGACGGGTTCCAAGTGCTGCCCGACAACATTCAGCTCTACGAAGCCCCGTTTCTGTCCTTCCTTGAGTACCGCCGCAAGCACCAGTTCGAGTTTCTGGAGGACCACGCGGCCAAGCAGTCGTTCACGCAGGATTTTTACAACTACGCCCACGCCGAGGTGGTGTATGCCTATGCCAACGACCGCCTCACCTTCCAAGACCTGCGCGAGCAGGTGGTAAATACCGAAGGCCGCCTGAAAATGGCGCCCGACTACTACAACTTCCTGCGCGAGCCCGGCCTGCTGAACGACCCCAACGCCGCCCAGAGCGAGCTGTACCACGAATTCCTGCTCAACTACGTGCACTTCGCCGTGGCCCAGGACAAGCACCAGCGCACCGACCCGGACTTCTACCCGGCGTCCTACGCCCTGGCCAGCAAGAAGCTCACCGGGCCCACGCGCGCCATCATTCTGGGCCGCATCCTGCAGGAGTCCTTCCGCTTCGGCCACGTGAAGCAGTCGGCCGCCATGTTGGCCGACTTCCGCGCCTACGACGCCAAAAACCAGTACTTCCCCACGCTGCAGGCCGATTTTGACCGGCACAAGGAATTTGCCATCGGCGCGCCGGCCCCGGATTTCAAGCTGGCCACCGCCGCCGGCGACACGGTGCACCTGCACGACTTTGCCGGCAAGCTAGTGTACCTGAACTTCTGGAAATCGACCAACGGCCTGTGCCTGCGCGACCTGGCCTACGCCCAAGAGCTAATGCGCAAGTTTGAAGGCAAAAACATCACGTTCATCAACATTGCCCTCGACGAGAACGAGCAGGCCTGGCGCTCCCTCGTGATGGCCAAAAAGCTGCCCGGCGTGCAGGTGCGCGTGCCCGGCGGCGGCCTGCGCTCCCAGATTGCCAAGGAATATGCCCTGCAGGAAGTGCCCACCTACATGCTGGTGGGCGAAGACGGCACCTTCCTCAATACCAAGCCCAAGCGCTTGAGCAGCCGCGCCGCCATCGACGAAATCAACCAGTCGTTTGGCAAAGCCAGCACCTACACCAGCGCCATCGACTTCCCGGCCACAAAGAAGTAGAACTTCGGAAAGCTTCTGTCATCCTGAGCGCCGCGAAGGACCTTCTCACGCAAGAACAGCCGCTAGAACATTCCTGGCGCCAGTTGTTCAGACATGAGAAGGTCCTTCGCGGCGCTCAGGATGACGTATTTTTAGCCTTTCCTTTTCCCATGTCCACGCTCACCGACAGCCTCAACCTCCTTTCCAAAGCCACGCCGTTGCGCGTGTGGAATACCGCGCAGGTGGTGGGCTCCTACATCGTGAGCAAATTCACGGGCAAGGCCCGGCTGCGCGGCCTGCCCATGGCACTCAGCTTCGAGCCCACCACGAGCTGCAACCTGCGCTGCCCAGAGTGCCCCAGCGGCCTGCGCTCCTTCACGCGGCCCACGGGCATGCTGCAGGGCGACCTGTTCAAGCGCACCATCGACGAGGTGGCCAGCCGGCTGTGGTACCTGATTTTTTACTTTCAGGGCGAGCCCTACCTGCACCCGCAGTTTCTGGAGCTGGTGAAGTACGCGGCGGACAAAGGCATCTATACCGCCACCAGCACCAACGCCCACTACCTCAACGACCAGAACGCCCGCAAAACGGTGGAAAGCGGGCTGGACCGCCTCATCATCTCCCTCGACGGCACCACGCAGGACGTGTACCAGCAGTATCGGGTGGGCGGCAAACTGGAAAAGGTATTGGAAGGCACGCGCAACATCGTGAAGTGGCGCAAGGAGCTGAAGTCGAGCACGCCGCGCATCATCTTTCAGTTTCTGGTGGTGCGGCCCAACGAGCACCAGATAGACGATGCCAAGGAGCTCGCGCATGCCTTGGGCGTGGACGATGTGTGGTTCAAAACCGCCCAGATTTACGACCACGCGCAGGGCTCGCCGCTCATTCCCACCATCGACTACTACTCGCGCTACCAGAATAACGGCAACGGCACCTGGAGCCTGAAAAACAAGCTGGTGGACCATTGCTGGAAAATGTGGCACAGCTGCGTCATCACCTGGGACGGGCTGGTAGTTCCCTGCTGTTTCGACAAGGACGCCGAATACCGCCAGGGCGACCTCAAAACCGAAACCTTCGCCCAGCTCTGGCGCGGCCCCAAGTACCAGCGCTTCCGCAGCAGCTTGCTCAAGGGCCGCGACCAGATTGAGATGTGCCGCAACTGCTCGGAAGGCACCAAGGTGTGGGGCTAAGGCCCGATACCGCAACAGCCGTTCTGCCGGCCCGCGATGGGGCCAATAGAACGGCTGTTGTGGTGATGGCAAAGGGCTAACCGGCCTATTTGTGGCCTTTCATCAGGTTTTTGCCCAAGTCCTCTACTTGCTTGAGGAACTCGTCGGTGTCGCTGTCGGCGTACACGCCATAGGCCGAGGAAATGGTGCCGCGCACGCCGTCGTTGGCTTCGATGGCGTAGAGGATGGACATGTCGTCGGGGTTGCTTTCGCCTTCGAAGCGGTAGAAATCCACGATGGTTACTTCGTCGGGAGCGTAGCTCTTGTTTGAGTCGCTGCCGATGGTTTGCAGGCGGCCATCCACGACGTTGAAATCCTGGGTGAAGCCGTCCTTGGTCAGCTTGTTCTCAACATTTACAAGCGACCGTTCTTCTTCTTTGTCCTGCATGGCTGGGGGGTGTTTGGGTAATGAAAGAATGTGTGAAGGGTGCTAAAACAGGCGTCCCCGCTTCGGCTATACGGAGCCGGGGCAGGGACGGGTTATTCGAACGTTAGAAAGAAATTAAAGCGCTGGGCTGAGCCGTCAGCGGCCGTTGTGGGCGCTGGCCCGGGCCTCGATGGTGGCCTGCAGGCGGTCGACGTCGAGCTGCCCGCAGGCGCCGCCGCAGCCCTTGGCGCAGCCGGCGGCCGATTTGCTGAAAAACGCCCGCCAAAAAATGCGGCCCACGTAGAACGCCGCCGCCACGAAGAGCGCGCCAATCAGGAAATACTGGATTTCGACGGAGGTGAGGGCGAGAAGCATGCCGGATAAACTGCGACGGAAAAGAAAAAGTTTGCGGGCGCTAAGCCCGGCGGCTAGCGCCAGAATTCGCCAATGACGGCCTGCACCTGCGCGTGCAGGGGACCGTTGCTGGCCACCACCTCGCGCCCAAACAGCGGGTCGCCGTCGGTGAGAAACTGCGTGACGTGGCCGCCGGCCTCGCGCACCAGCAGGATGCCCGCCGCCACGTCGTACGAATTCAGGTTGAACTCAAAAAACGCTTCGCAGCGCCCGGCGGCCACGTAGGCCAGGTCGACGGCGGCCGAGCCCAGGCGGCGCACGCCGTGGCTGCGGTTCATGAAGGCGCCGAGTATCTGCAGGAAGGGCTCCATCTTGCCAAAGTCCTTGTAAGGAAAGCCCGTGGCAATGAGCGAGCTGTGCAAATCGGAAATGTCGGTGACGCGAATGGGCTGGTCGTTGCAAAAAGCCCCGCCGCCGCGCACGGCCCGGAAGCTTTCGTCGCGGCTCACCTCGTGCACCACGCCCACGGCCAGCTCCGTGCCGTGCAGCAGCCCCACGCTGATGGAGTACACCGGCAGGCCGTGCACAAAGTTGGTGGTGCCGTCGAGCGGGTCGATTATCCAGGTAAACTCTTCGGCCTGCGAGTCGGGGCCGGCCGTGCCTTCTTCGGTGATGAAGCCGGCCGTGGGCAGCAGCTCGCGCAGGCCGGCCACGAGGCGGCGCTCGGTTTCCTGGTCCACGTAGCTCACGAGGTCGTGCAGGCCTTTGTGCTCAATTTTGGCGCGGTCGAAGGTGGCCGCTTCCTGGCGGATGAACTCGGCGGTGCGGCGGCACAGGGCCGCCACGTCGTGGGAAAGCTGGGTGAGCTCGGGAGACGTCATGAGTAAAGTTTAGAACGATGTAGAGACGCGGCACTGCGCGTCTCGTCGTTGCTGATGTTGTTAAAAAGCGCCTTTGTTGGTGACAGGGCAAAGTTGCCAGCCGTTCAACGCGGAGACGCGAAGTGTCGCGTCTCTACACCGCCAGCCGTTTCCGCCGCCAGCCCATCACAATGGCCACCACCAGTAGCAGCACCGCCGCAATTTGCGCCCCGCGCCCAATCAGCTCGCCGAAGCGCACATAAAAGGTGGTTTCGGTATTCAGGTGCACGGCGGCGCGGCTGGCCGTGGGAATCCAGGCCGGCTCGCGCTGCGTGATTTCGCCTTTCTGGTTGATGAAGCCGGTGAAGCCCGTGTTGGCCGAGCGGGCCAAGTCGCGCCGCGTTTCGATGCAGCGCAGCTGGCCGTAGCTCAGCAGCTGGCGGTAGCCGGGCGAGTCGTGCCACCAGGCATCGTTGGTAACGAGGCCCAGCAGCGTGGCGCCGTTGCGGGCGTATTCACCCAGAAAGTCGCCGTAGATGGACTCGTAGCAAATGACCGGCGCCACCCGCAGCGCCGGCGCGTTGGCCGGCGCCGCAAACACGGTGCGCTCGGTCTGGCTGCCATAAGAACCCACAAAACCGCCCAAATCAATGTTCTTGAGCACGCTGCTGAGGATGGGCGGAATCTTTTCTACGCCGGGTACCAGCCGCGACTTATGGTAGAGGGCAACCGGCGCGGCGGCGTCGGCGAAGTAAGCGGCGGCGTTGTTGTAGTCGTAGTAGCCCAAGTCGTCGCGGTAGCGAGCGGTTTCGCTGGCCGCGGCCTGGCTAGGGTAGGAGGTGACGGTGGTGATGCCCGTGAGCAATGCTACGCCGGGGTGCCGCGCCAGCCAAGCACGCACGCGCCGGATTTTGGGGTGGCTTTCTATGGTGTTTTCCCAGTATGCTTCCTCCAGCGCCGTTTCGGGCCAGAGAATGAGCTTGGTTTCGGACGTCAGCTTCTGTTCCGAGAGGTTCAGCAGGCGCGTCAGCTGCTCGTCGTAGGGCACGAACTCAGGGCCGCCTTCGAACTTCTCCACGTAGGGGTCGAGGTTGGGCTGCACCACGATAACTTCGGCCGTGGGGCCTTTTTCCTGATAGGTAGCACCGATGAGGTAAGACAACCCGATGGGTAGGACGATGGCAAGCAGAGGCGTGAAAAGCGAAGCGCTAATAGTTGAGATTCTGGCGCCGGAAACATGCGCAGTCGTTATGCCCGCTGCTAACGCATCGTTGTTGGATTTCGACCTGCCCGATAATAGCCAGGTAAAGAACAGCAGATTCACCGCCCACACCCACACCGAGCCGCCCAGGAAGCCCGTGTACTCGTACCACTGCACCCAGCCGGGCGCGGCGGCAAAGCCGTTGCCCAGCGTGAGCCAGGGCCAGGTGATGTCCCAGTGCAGGTGCAGCTGCTCAAAGGCAATCCAGTAAACGGGCAGCGAAAGGTAGCCCCAGCGGTTACCCAAACGCTTCTTGGTTTGGCGGAAGGCCATGAGGGGCAGGCACATGAGCATCGCATTCAGCACCACGGCCGCGATGCCGGCGGCCAGTTGCGCGTAGCTTACCCACCAGGTGGTAAGGGCGTTCCAGAGCACCAGCATCAGGTAGGTGCTGGCAAACACGCGGCCTTTGCGGGCGCCTTCCAGCGTGAGCTTGCGCTCCATGACGAGGTAAGGCAGCCAGCCAACGAACAGCAGCGGCACCAGCCAGGCGGTGGGCCACGGCGCCCAGCCGCCGCTCAGCAGCAGGGCGCCCAACACGGCGAGCACCGGCGTGCGCAGGCGGAACAGGCCGCTAGTCCTGGCCGTCGATGTCGTCGTCGGCATCGTCGTCGGGGCGGCGGGTTCGGTCTTCGCGGCCGGGGCGGGGCTCGCGGGCGGGCGGGGCAAGATTTCCTTCGACGACAACGACAATTTCTCCTTTAATGCTGGGCCGGGCCGCGAAGTCAGCCTCCAGGCTGGCCAGCGTGCCGGTCACGGTTTCTTCAAACAATTTGGTCAATTCGCGGCTAACCGACGCCGGCCGCTCGGGGCCCAGCACCTCGGCCAGTTGGCCCAGGGTTTTGACGATGCGGTGCGGCGACTCGTAAAAAATCATGGTGCGGGTTTCGGCGGCGAGCTGCTGCAGGCGCGTCTGCCGGCCTTTCTTCACCGGCAAAAAGCCTTCGAACGTAAACCGCTCGGCCCCAAAGCCCGACTTCAGCAGGGCCGGCACAAACGCCGTGGGGCCGGGCAGGCACTCCACTCCCAGGCCTTTGGCCAGGCACTCGCGCACCAACAAGAAGCCAGGGTCGGAAATTCCGGGCGTGCCGGCGTCCGAAACCAGGGCCATGGTTTCGCCCTGCTCCAGGCGTGCCAGCAGGCGCGGCACCTGTTGGTGCTCGTTGTGCAAGTGGTAGGAGAGGAGCGGCTTTTTCAGGCCCAGGTGCTGCATGAGGCGGCCGCTGGTGCGGGTGTCTTCGCAGAGCACGGTGCCCACCTCGCCCAGCACGCGGATGGCGCGCAGGGTAATGTCTTCCAAATTGCCGATGGGCGTGGGCACGAGGTACAGAACCGTGTTGGGCATAGGTACAAAGGTAGCCCGACTGCGCTAGGGAGCGGGAATGAGCGCCTTCAATTCCGCCGCGCTCAGACTGCCCGATTCTTTGGCCACCAGTGCGCCCGCTTTGTCGAAGGTGTACGTCATGGGCCGCACGTTGACGCCCGGCAGCGGCTGCCGCACCCGCAGAAATGTGAATCCATAGGGGTGCTTGCGCATGAAAGCCCGGATTTTGGCGGCCGGCTCGTCCGAAACCATCAGGAACGTCACGCCCGGCCCGGCTTGCTGCCGCACCTGCTCAAACATCGGAAACTCAGCCACGCAGGGCGCGCACCACGTGGCCCAGTAGTTCACCACCACGGCCCGGTTGGCGAGTTGCGCGGTGGGCACCGGCGCCCCGTTCAAGTCAAGCAGCTGCATTTCCGCCAGGCTGATATTGGGCTGGTGCAGGAACATCACATAGAACGTGCCGCCCAGTGCCAGAACCGGCACCAGCCCGGCCGCATAGCCCCACCAGAAAGTCTTCTTATGCTTCATAAACGGTGGCGGGAGCAGAATGAAAAGCCGCTTCCTGGGTAACCGTCCAGCGGTTGGAAAGCACAAAGACCAGAACGGCCAGGAGCAGGCCCGTCAGCAAGCCGGCCAGCAAGCCGAGGAAGAAACTCCAGAATTTACTCATTTTGGTTTTGCTGTAGCCAATGAATCAACAATATACACGGCGAAGCGCTAGGCCGCTTCATACCGCGCCGCTACGGCATCGATGGCCGCGGCCAGCCGGTGGTCGCGCCGGGTCACGGTGTTGCCGGCGTCGTGGGTGCGCAGGCGGAACTCGACCGCGTTGTACTCGTTGCTGAACCACGGGTGATGGTCGAGGCGCTCGGCCTCAGCGGCCACTTCGGTGAGGAAGGCGAAGGCCGTGCGGAAGTCGGCAAAACGGAAGCTGCGGCACAGGCTGTTATCGATTTTGGTCCACATAGTTTTTGCTATATTTAACAGCACGGTTCAGGTGTACCGAGGGCGCGCAGGCAAAACCCAAACGGGAAATCCAAAGTACACCTTTTCCGAGCTATTTCTTTCCTCGTACCCCAGCCCTTTAACCACATGGCCATCGACCCCAACAACCGCCCCATCCGCGTCATCAACGACGACACCACCAACGAAGAAATGGAGGCCGGCCACCACATCCCCAACGCCGACCCGCCCAAGAACGAAGCGGCCCGCGGCGGCTTTGGCAACCGCGAAGGCAAAGAAGGCTACGGCTCCGACACGGCCGGCGGCGAAACCGCCCTGGGCGTGAACGAAACCGCCGACGCCATGGCACCGCCGCCCGACAACATGCGCTCGAACGACGAGGGCCGCGCCGGCCGCGAAAACCAGGACCTGCCCGATGACGACGGCCTCGACTCCATCGCCCCCTCGGGCCGCCCCGTCGATGAGCTGGACGTGCACGACCGCCGCCCCGGCGTAGACGAAATGCTGAACCCCAACTCCCGCGTGGGCATGGGCCAGATGGAGCCCCGTCCCATCCAGCCCATCACCGGCACCGACACCAACGCCGAGCTAAACGACCCCAACGCCACCGACACGGCCATCGACCAGTAAGGCCGCGCCCGTCGGCAGCCCGGAGCGACAGTAAGAAACCTTCCCATTTCCACTTTCTAACTTCCTTCATCATGCCGTACAAAAGCAATAACACCAACCAGCAATCCGGTGAAAACCACGGTGCACCCGCCGGCGAAGGCCTGCCCCAAGGCACCGGCGACCTGCCCGTAAACGACCTCGACGAGGCCACCGAAGCCCGCCTCGCGCAAGAAGCCCTCGACGCTGGCCAGCGCCACCCCAATCGTAATCTCGACAAGCCCGGGCTGGACAAGCCCGCGTATGGCGGCGGCCACTAAAGGCCGGACCTAATCTAAGATTTGGGTCCTGACGTCATGCTGAGCGCAGCCGAAGCATTTCTCCCGCACTACCATTCCAGTTGATTGGATGGGTTACGCGGGAGAGATGCTTCGGCTGCGCTCAGCATGACGTTCTTTTTTGTGTCTTTACCCATCAACATATTCCATGCGCCGCTTTGCCACCACCGACCTGCACGGCTGCCTGCACACGTTTCGCCGCTTGGTGGAAGAAGAGCTGCGCCTGACCTCTCGCGACGAGCTGTACCTGCTGGGCGACTACGTGAACAAGGGCCCCGACAGCCGCGGCGTACTCGACTACCTGATGCAGCTGCAGGCTGGCGGCTACCGCGTGCACTGCCTGCGCGGCAACCACGACCAGGCCCTGCTCGACGCCGCGCGCCACCGCTGGCGCTGGGACTGGCTGGGGCCGCGCGGCCGCCAGCCTACCCTGCGCAGCTTCGGCGTGAGGCGGCTGTCCGACATTCCGGCGCATTACCTCAACTGGCTGGCCACGCTGCCCTACGAGATAGAACTGCCCGATTTCGTGCTGGTGCACGCGGGCTACAACTTTGCCCTGCCGCCCGTGGCCATGCGCCAGGACCACGACACCATGCTCAACACCAAAAAGTTCGTGTACGACCCCACGCGGCTGGGCGGGCGGCGCTTGCTACACGGCCACGTGCCCACGCCCACCGCGCACGTGCGCGCCAAAGCCGCTGGCCACCCCGGTGCCCTGGGCCTCGACACGGGCTGCGTGTATCGCCACAACCCTGAGCTGGCTCATTTGGCGGCCCTGAATTTGGACAGCTGGGAGTTGCTGCTGGTGCCCAACTGCGAACCGCCTTACCCAATAGGAAAGCGGTAAAATGCTTTTCAGAATGCCGCTTTCTTGGTGCGATAATTTCGCTGTGGGCGCTAGGTGCTTTTGTATTATATCCGTTCGGTTTCTTGGGGAAAGGTAGCGCGTGCCGCCATCGATTGCTGGCCAGTTGCGAGCAGCGGCTGTTGAGCGGATTGTGGCGTGGGCTTACACACAAACGTGCATTATTCCGAATGGATGGAGCTTTAATAATGGAATAATAATTTGGGTTATTGGCTGCCAATTTGAAAAAATAATTGAAGTATTATTTGAAAAGCATAGGATGCTTGCAATAAAATAAGTTGCAAATTGTATTATACCGGCGGGGTCTTGACTGGCCTGTTGCGAAGGAGTGTGCGGGGCTATACGTTTGATAAATACTATTTCTGCATGGTGAGTTGAGTCCGAAAATCGGAAAAAGTCAAGCCAGCGCCTGAGCGTGCGAATTGAATTTTGCCTGGTTATGGATTTTTGCGCCATCTAGAAAGTAGTAACGGCCCGAAGGCTTCTACCGGGGCGGCTTACCATTTCAAACTTTTTTACCCTGTATATGAAACATTCCCTACCCTCGGCCTCGCATTCTTTTGGCCCCTTGCCCACACTCCCGTGGTGGGAGCGCTGGCGTGGGCAGCTAGTGGCCGTGCTGCTGGCGGTGTTGCTGCTGCTCGGCAGCCGCGTCCACGCCACGGTCATCATCACCGTGGGCAACGGTCAAGCCAACTACCCCACCATTACGCAGGCGCTGGCGTCGGTGCCTTCTACGCTGACCGAGCCGTATGAGCTGCAGCTGACCGCCAACAGCTACTCCGAAAACGTGCTACTCACCAAAACCGGCACTGCCACCAACACGCTCACCATCAAGCCAGCAGCCGGGGTTTCGCCCATCATCACGGGCACGTTCACGTTTGGGGCCGGCAGCGCCTACACCATTTTGAGCGGCAACAACGGCAGCGCCCGCGCCCTCACCCTGCGCCAAACCGACCAGCTGGCGCCCACGCTGGTGTTCAGCAACGACGCCTCGCACAACACCGTGAGCGAAGTGCAGGTGCGCGGCGCCGCCACCTCCTGGACCAGCGGCGTAGTGGTAATAGGCAACAGCAGCGCCACCGGCAACGACTACAATGCCCTGACCCAAAGCTACATCTTCAACGCCAACCCCTCGCAACTGCCGGCCAACCTGGTGTACGCCGTGAACTCCGGCACCGGCACCAACGACGGCTTCGCCCTCACGGGCAATCAGCTCTACAACTTCACCCGCACCGGTGTGCAGGTAGGCAGCGGCAACGGCGACGCCTGGAACATCAGCAGCAACAGCATCTTCTACAACGCGTCGTCGACGCCCACCACGGCCCAGACGGGTATTGATTTTGCCCCCGGCACCGGGGCCAACGACGCCACCGTGGCCAACAACTCCATTGGCGGACAGGCGGCCGGCGCCACCGGCGGCGCCTGGGTAAACACCGGCGGGCAGAGCTTCCGCGGCATTGTGATGAGCTGCGGCGGCAGCACCGCCCTCACCAACGAAGTGACCGGCAACCTGGTGAGCAACGTGAGCCTCACGGGCACGGGCTCGGCCGCGCTCACGGCCATCGGCATCGACGGCGGCCGCAACGAGCTTTCGAGCAACACAGTGGCCAGCGTGAGCAACACCGGCACCAGCGGCGTGAACAGCCTCGTGAGCCGCGCCATCACGGTGCTGGGCTCTTTCTCGGTGGCCAGCGGCCAGCTGATGGTGGTGGAAAACGGCCTGACCGTGGTGCAGGGCAACCTCACCAACGCGGGCATCCTGAACCACACCGGCGGCGACATGCTCGTCACCGGCAATTTCGTCAACTCCGGCACTTTTGCCCAGACGCTGGGCGACATTGAAATCAAGGGCAACATGACCAACACGGGCCAGTTCACCTGCTCCACCGGCAAGGTGAAGCTGACCGGTACCGGCCCCCAAACCGTGAGCGGCGGCCTCTACTTCAACCTGGAAGTGAACGGCACCGGCACCAAAACCCTCACCGGCAACGCCACCGTGTACAACGGCGTGCAGATGCTGACCGGCGTGCTGGCCACCGGCAGCCGCTACGCCCTCACCCTCGACCGCCTGGCCAACCTCGTGGAAACCGACGCCAGCTACGTGCTGGGCCGCGTGGAGGTGAACCGCACCCCCACCGAGGGCGTGCTGGAAGACTTCGGCGGCGTGGGCCTGGAAATGACGCCCGCCACCGGCTCGACGCTGCCCGGCGCCACTTTCGTGACGCGCATCACGGGCACGGCCCCGGTGGGCGTGGGCGGCCGCCAGGGCATCCTGCGCTATTACGACATCGACGCCGACGTGCTCACCGGCCTCAACCTGAGCCTGACCCTGCGCTACCTCGACCACGAGCTCAACGGCATCAGCCGCGCCAACCTGCGCTTCTTTAAGTCGACCAACGCCGGTGCCACCTGGGCCAACAAAGGCGTGAGCAGTGCCGGCACCGGCCCCGTGGCCAGCAGCGGCTACGCCACCCTCAACAACGTGGACGGCTTCTCGCGCTGGACCCTCGGCGACCTCATCAACCCGCTTCCCGTTAGCCTCACCGAGTTCGTGGCCGAGCGCCATGGCCGCAACGCCGTCCTGACCTGGGCCACGGCCACCGAGCAGAACAACCGCGGCTTCGGCATCGAAGTCTCGCTCGATGGCAAGACGTTTAAAGAAATTGGTTTCGTGGCGGCCGAGGGCAGCGGCACCAGCAGCAGCGCCCGCAGCTACCGCTTCGTGGACGCCAGCGAGGGCAAAGCCGGCCGCCGCTACTACCGCCTGCGCCAGCAAGACCGCACCGCTGGCGAGGCCACCTACTACGGCCCCCGCGAGCTGACCTTCGAGGCCGAGGCCCCCGTGTTTGCCGCCTACCCCACGCAATTCAGCCAGGACCTGACCGTTGAGCTGCGCCACCCCGGCGCCACCACCGCCACCCTGCGCCTATTCGACGGCCTGGGCCGCGAGGTGTGGCACCAGGACGTGACGCCCGGCTCGGCACCGCTGCACGTGCAGCCCGCCGGGGCCGCCGGGGCCTACGTACTCACCGCCACGGTGGCCGGCCAGGTGCTGCGCCAGCGCGTGGTGAAAGACTGAGGCTGAGAGCCGCGCTCCAGCGCCGTTCCGCCTTTTCCGAAGCCCCAGCTACGATAGTGGCTGGGGCTTTTCGTTATGGCAGGCGAGCCGGCGATAGCGCCACGTAGGAAGGCGATGGTTCCAACACATTCCGCCATGCGGAGCGCTGCCGAAGTCTCTCTCCCGCAATCGTAATTTCGAATTGATGTGTACTCCTGCGGCATACATGCTGCCGCTGTGCTCCGCATGACAAACCACTTTCCTAATTCTCTTCACCTGCTGACGCGCGTGTTCAGCGTGTGCTGATTGTCATCGAGCCTGTGACTGTACCAGTCAGCCGGTTGCCGGCCCAAACTGCAGCCGCGACACCATTCAGCACGCGTTAAACATGTGTCTCGCCAGCTTAGGCTACTTCCCTTCCAGCACACCCGCCGCCACCGCCCGCCGGGCCGAGGCGCGGTAGGGGTTGAGCGAGTCGGCGGCCACGGCGCGCAGCTCGGTCAGGGCGGGGGCCAGCTCCTTGGCTTGCCAGTAGGCCATGCCGAGGTGGTAGCGGGCGCGGCGGGTTAGCTCGCTGGCGGCGTTTTCGTCGCTCACGCGGCGCAGGTACAGCTGGGCGGCGTTGCCCTGGCCCTGGCGCAGCAGGATGAGGCCGCGCAGGTAGAGCAGGGTGTCATTGCCCACGCTGGTGGGGCTCACCCGGCCCAGCGAGTGCAGCGCCGCCGGGTAGTGGCCCGACTGATACTGGTCGAGGGCTTCGGAGAGCAGGGGGCGGGCGTGCAGCAGGGCGGGCGTCACCACGGGGCCGGGGTCGGGCTGGTAGTAGGCTTCCCAGCTGCGGGCCGGGCGGGCGGGGTCGGGGCGGCTGAGGTACCAGGCGGCCACGCCGGTGGCCAGCAGCAGGAAGGCGCCCAGGGTGCCCAGCACGGCCCAGCGGCGCTGGCGGCGCTGGTTCAGCTGCTCCACGCGGGCCAGGGCGGTGCCGCGCTCGTTCATGCGCTCGTCGAGGGCTTGCAGGCGCTGGCGCAGGGTGTCGTGGCCGGCGGCCCAGCGCAGGTCGGCGGTGAGCTGCTCGTAGGCGGCGTGGGCGTCGGCCAAGTCTTCCTCCTGCTCCAGGCGCAGCTCGAAGGCTTCCTGCTCGGCCGGAGTCATCTGGCCGTCGGCAAAGCGTTCGAGTTCGTCGAAGTAGGGGCGGAGGTCGGGGCGGGGCGGAGTCTGAGGACTCATTTCAGCAGCTCGTAAAGTTTGCGCAGGCAGGCGCTTTTCTGGAGGCGGGCCACGGTGGCGTTGGGGAAGCCCATCTTGCCGCCCATCTTCTCAAAATGATAGCCGCGAAAGTAAAAGTAGGTCAGCACCTGCTGGCAGTCGGCCCCGAGCTGGTTGAACTGGGCCAGCAGGCGCTGCCGGCGGCTGGCTTCGGCGGCGGGCAGGGGCACGTGGGCGGGCACCTGGGCGGCCAGGCGCTGCTGGGCCATGCCGTAGATGAAGGCCCGCAGGTCGTCGGGCATTTTGGTGATGCGGCCGTCGGCCACCTGGTCGTAGAAGTCGAGCAGGGTGTCTTGCAGCAGGCCGTGGGCCTGGGCCGGGGCCAGGCGGTGCTGGCGCTGGGCCCAGCGGGAAAACAGGTGCCGGCTGCGTTGGTAAAAGTCAATCAGAAACTTCTGATTGCCGACGCGCAGCTGGGTAAGGGTTTCGGCAAGGGGCGCGGACATGGCAGGGAGCAAAGGCAGTAGCAAGTAACAACGGAAACGCTTATCAGTGAACAGTTATCAGTGTGCAGTTAGCAGTTGAGGGGCGAAGGGCGGCGAAGCGACCTCGCATGAGGCGCTTAACTGGCCGGATAAGTGCTTGAAGCCGCCGAGTTTCTGAAAGAAAACGGGTTGAATGCTCTTTTTTTCAAAAAGCCCGCTCGCGAGAAGGGCCACCCCAACTGTTCACTGATAACTACTCACTGATAACTGATACTTACCTTTACGCCCATGCAAACCGTCGCCCCCGCTCGCCTGCTCGACACCGCCGTGTTCGACCTCATCGCCCAGGAAAAAGCCCGCCAAACCCACGGCATTGAGCTCATTGCCTCCGAAAACTACGTTTCGGAACAGGTGATGGCCGCCCAGGGCTCCGTGCTCACCAACAAGTACGCCGAGGGCCTGCCCGGCAAGCGCTACTACGGCGGTTGCGAAATCGTGGACCAGGTGGAGCAGCTGGCCATCGACCGCGTGAAGGAGCTCTTCGGCGTGCAGTGGGCCAACGTGCAGCCGCACTCCGGCGCCCAGGCCAACGCGGCCGTGTTCCTGGCCTGCCTCAAGCCCGGCGATAAAATCCTAGGGTTCGACCTCAGCCACGGCGGCCACCTCACCCACGGCTCGCCGGTGAACTTCTCGGGCAAGTACTTCGTGCCCAGCTTCTACGGCGTGGAGCGCGAAACCGGCCTCATCGACTGGGCCAAGGTGAAGGAAACCGCCCGCCGCGAGCGCCCCAAGATGATTATCTGCGGCGCCTCGGCCTACTCGCGCGACTGGGACTACAAAGCCCTGCGCGAAGCCGCCGACGAAGTGGGCGCCCTGCTGCTAGCCGACATCTCGCACCCTTCGGCCCTCATCGCCAAAGGCCTGCTGAACTCGCCCTTCGAGCACTGCCACATCGTGACCACCACCACGCACAAAACCCTGCGCGGCCCCCGCGGCGGCCTCATCATGCTGGGCAAGGACTTCGAAAACCCCTTCGGCCTGACCACGCCCAAGGGCGAAATCCGGCCCATGTCGGCCGTGCTCGACGGCGCCGTGTTTCCCGGCACCCAGGGCGGGCCGCTAGAGCACGTCATTGCGGCCAAAGCCGTGGCCTTCGGCGAGGCGCTGACCGACGACTTCAAAACCTACACCCAGCAAGTGGCCCGCAACGCCCAGGCGTTGGCCAGCGGATTCACCGCGCTGGGCTACGACCTCATCTCGGGCGGCACCGACAACCACCTCATGCTGATTGACCTGCGCTCGAAAGGCCTGAGCGGCAAGCTGGCCGAAAACACGCTGGTGCGCGCCGACATCACCATCAACAAAAACATGGTGCCCTTCGACGACAAGTCGCCTTTCGTGACCAGCGGCATCCGCATTGGCTCGGCCGCCGTAACTACCCGCGGTTTGGGCGAGTCAGACATGGCCCGCATCGTGGAGCTCATAGACGAAACCCTGACCCACCACGACAACGATACCCGCATCGGGCAGGTCCGCCAGCGCGTGAATGCCTGGCTGCAGGACTACCCGCTGTTTGCGTAGCGTTTTACGTGTGGGGTGACGTTCGTCTGTCATCCTGAGCGCAGCGAAGGACCTTATCACGTTAGCGCATCCTGACGTGATAAGGTCCTTCGCTGCGCTCAGGATGACAGACGGTTTATTCCTCTTCCTATTTCTCTATTTTCTCCGTGCAACCTCAACCGCAACAACCTAACCCCTCGGGCGAAACGCACGAAATGTCCTTCATCGACCACCTGGAGGCGTTGCGCTGGCACATCATCCGGTCGGCCATTGCGGTGGTGGTGTTCACCACCGGCGCGTTTTTCGCGAAGGATTTCCTGTTTCACGACGTGATTTTGGGCCCGTCGCGGCCCGATTTCTGGACCTACCGCATGTTCTGCAAGTTCGGCAACTGGGTGCACGCGCCGGACTTGTGCATCGACAAAATCGGGTTCGTGATTCAGAACCGGCAGATGAGCGGGCAGCTCACCATGCACATCAGCACTTCGTTTATGGCGGGCATCTGCCTCACGTTTCCGTACCTGTTCTGGGAAATCTGGCGTTTCGTGAAGCCCGGCCTCTACCCGCACGAGCGGGCCAACTCGCAGGGAGCCGTGTTTTTTGTGTCGGTGCTGTTTGCGCTGGGGCTGCTGTTTGGCTACTACATCGCCGCGCCGCTGAGCATCAACTTCCTGGCCGGCTACGTGGTGGACCCCACCATCGAAAACCAGATTGACATGCAGAGCTACCTGAGCACGCTGAGCACCATGAGCCTCTCGTGCGCCTTCGTGTTTGAGCTGCCCATGATAGTGTTTTTCCTGGCCAAGGCCGGCATTGTGTCGCCCGAAATCATGCAGGTGTACCGCAAGCACGCCATTGTGGTCATCCTCATCATCGCGGCCATCATCACTCCGCCCGACATCTCGGCCCAAATCATCGTCACCATCCCCATTTTGCTGCTCTACGAGCTGAGCATTCACATTGCCCGCGTGGTGCGGCGCGGCGATGCCGCCCGCCTCAACGCCAAGCTGGCCCGGGAGCAAGCCATGGGCAGCTAGTGCCGCCCGGCTCCGGCATGTAACGCTCGCACTACCAACGCAACCTCTTCCACGTCCCATGAAAATTGCTCTCGGCTCCGACCACGCCGGTTTCACTCATAAAGAAATGCTGCGCACTTGGCTGGCGGCCGAAGGCCACGACGTGCGTGATTTTGGCACGTACTCGGCCGATTCGATGGACTACCCCGATGTGGCGCACCCGCTTTCGGCAGCGGTGGAAAGCGGCGAGTTTGCGCTCGGGCTGCTGCTGTGTGGCTCGGCCAACGGGGTGTGCATTACGGCCAACAAGCACGCCGGCGTGCGCGCCGCCATTGCCTGGCTGCCCGAACTGGCCGCCCTGGCCCGGCAGCACAACGACGCCAACGTGCTGTGCGTGCCGGCCCGCTACGTGAGCGAGGAGCAAACCCAAGAAATTGTATCAACTTTTCTAAAAACAAATTTCGAAGGTGGTCGTCATCAGCTCCGAGTGGCGAAAATAAAGGGCTGAGGCAATGCTGCCCCGCTTTTGAAAATTGGCCTGCTGAAAAAATTGCACCCTTGAATATTTTGAAATAGCATTAAAGCGTGAAGTTTGCCCGGACTGTGCGTATCTTTGGCTAGCATTACGCAGCCACTTATGACCCGGCCCGGAATTTTGCTTATTTGGCTGCTCGCTTTCGGCGCGCTACTGGCTCCTGGGCGGGCCGTGGCCGGCGGGGCATTGCCAAACAGCACCGAGGCCATTCGGCAGAAGCTGGCCACGCCCCTGCCCGATACCACCCGCCTGCGGCTGCTGAACGCCATGTGCTACGCCTTGCACAACGAGCAGCCCGCCCGCGCCCTGCCCTACGGCGAGGCCGCCCTGGCCCTGGCCCGCACCCTGCCCGCCGACGAGCAGGGCCCCGGCCTGCTCCGCAGCCTGCTGTACCTGGCCAGTTGCTACGGTAACCTTTCCAACGGCCCGGAGGCCCTGCAGCTCCTCAACGAAGCCCAGACGCTGGCCCTGAAGCTGAAAAACGTGGACGGGCTGGTGCGCGCCTACACTTCGCAGGGCAGCATCTACCACGAGCGGCGCGACTCCACCTCGGCCTGGCGCCACTACCGCCGCGCCCTGCGCCTGATGAACCAGCCTGGCGTGACGCCCACCGCCCGCATGAAGCTGCTGGGCAACGTGGGCGGGCTGTTTTTCTTCCGGCATCAATTGCCCCAGGCCCTGCACTACGACTCGCTGGCCCTGGCGCTGGCCCGCCGCCAGAGCGACTCCACGGCCGAAGCCAACTACCTCTCCAGCCTGGCCAACTACCAGATGCAGGCCGGCAACCTGGGCCGGGTGAAGCGCCTGCTCACCCAGGCGCTGGCCATTAGCCGACGGCAGCGCGCCGTGCGCAGCCAGGCCCGGCAGCTCATCATGTTTGCGATGTATTACATCCAGACCGACGAGCCCGCGCGCGCTGACGCCGCCACCCGCGAAGCCCTGAAGCTGGCCCGCCAGAGCGACTACCTTGAATGCGTGCTCGACGCCTACAGCATCCTGTCGGCCGAAGCCGCCGAGCGCGAAAACTACCGCCAGGCCTACGAGTGGAACCAGCGCTACGTGGAGCTCAACGACACGCTGAACAACCGCCAAACCATACAAACCCTGGCCGCCGCCCAGGTGAGCAGCGAGGCCCAGGAGCGCGCCCGCCGCCTGCGTCTGCTCACGCAGCAGCGCGACGAGCAGGCCTGGCACAGCCGCGTGCTGATAGGCGCCGTGGCCGTGCTCACGCTGGCCCTGCTGGTGGCCGTCTATTTCTACCGCAACTTGCGCCGCAGCCGCTCCGAGCTGGCCGCCAACAACCGGGCGCTGGAAAAAGTATCGGTAGAGCTGCGCAGCGTGGCGTCGTTCAAGGACAAGCTCTACGCCATTGTGGCCCACGACCTGCGCGGGCCGGTCACGGCCTTTGCCGGCGTCACGAGTTTAATTGACTCCTACATTGCCCAGAACGACCAGGACGGCCTGGCCCGCCTACCTGCTCTGGTGCGCCAAGCCGCCGACAGCCTCAACCACCTGCTCGACAACGTGCTGAACTGGGCCGTGAGCCAGACCGGCGAGCTGGAGTGCCGCCCGGCGCCGGTGCTCGTGTCGGAGCTGTTTGCCGAGTGCCAGGCCCTGTACCAGACCACGGCGGCGGCCAGCTGGCAGCACATCACCATGGCCGCCCCCGATGGCCTGAAGCTGATGGCTGACCGCAACATGGCCCGCACCATCCTGCGCAACCTGGTGGGCAACGCCCTCAAGTTCATGCCCGCCGGCGGCCACGTGCACCTCGAAGCCGCCCCCGACCCCGACGACCCGCAGATGGTGCTCATCAGCTGCACCGACACCGGGCCGGGCATGAGCGCGGCCACCGTGGCCTCACTCATGAGCGGCCCCGCTCTGCCCGAGCCCACGCCCACGCCCAAGCCGCGCGCCACCGGCCTGGGGCTGGGCCTAGCGCTGTGCCGGGCCTTCGTGCACCGGCACGGCGGCACGCTCGTGATTCAGAGCCGCCCCGGCGCTGGTACCAATGTGACCGTGAGCCTGCCGGTGGCGAAGTAGCTTCGTCTGTCATTGCGGGCGCAACGCGGCAATCCGTCCTGTTCGCAGCGACCAACTCGGGGGCGTGACAACCTCATAAAAAGCCCCGGCTCTGTAGTAGAGCCGGGGCTTTTCACAGTAGTATGCTAGTCGCTTAGAGAGGAAGGATTGCCACGGCCTACAGCCTCGCAATGACAGGCGTCGGTTTACCAAATCACCACCCGGGTCGAATCGGGGCGGTAGAGCTTTTGGCCGGGCTTGATGCCGAAGGCGTCGTAGAAGGCGGGCACGTCGGCCATGGGGCCGTTCACGCGGTATTGGGCGGGCGAGTGCACGTCGGTGAGCAGCTGCGAGGCCAGGCTTTCGTCGAGCACGTGCATTTGCCAGCCCAGCGCGTAGCCCAGGAAATAGCGCTGCACGGGCGTGAGGCCGTTGATTTTCTTGCCTTCCTTGTACTGCTTGGTTTTTTTGAAGGCGTCGAGGCCGATGACGATGCCACCGAGGTCGGCGATGTTCTCGCCGGCCGTGGCCTTGCCGTTGATGTGCAGCGAGTCGAGCAGGGTGTAGCCGTTGAACTGCTTCACGATGCCGGCCACGCGCTGGTTGAAGCGCTTGCGGTCTTCCTTGCTCCACCATTCGTGCAGGTTGCCGTGGGCGTCGTACTGGCTGCCCTCGTCATCGAAGCCGTGGGTGAGCTCGTGGCCGATGGTGCTGGCGCCGGCGTAGCCGTACACCAGGGCGTCGTCGGCGTCGGCATCGAGCAGACCGGGAATGGCGAAGGCCGCAGCCGGCAGCACAATCTCGTTGTTCGAGCTGTTATAGTAAGCATTGTAGGTCTGAGGCGTCATGCCCCATTCGGTGCGGTCCACGGGCTTGCCCAGCTTGTTAAGTTCGTAGCGGTGCTGCCAAAAGTTGGCGCGCATCACGTTTTCGGCCAGCGAGCTGCGGTCAATTTTCAGGCTCGAATAGTCTTTCCATTTATCGGGGTAGCCCACCTTGGGCGTGATTTTGTGCAGCTTGTCGAGGGCCACCACTTTGGTGGGCGCGCTCATCCAATCCAGCTTTTGAATGTGCTCGGCAAAGGCGGTGGTCACGTGTTGAACCAGCGTGTCGTAGCGGGCTTTGGCTTCGGGCTTGAAGTATTCCTTCACGAACAGCTGGCCCAGGGCGTCGCCGAGGGCGTCTTCCTGCATGTCGAGCACGCGCTTCCAGCGGGGCCGGATTTCCTTGGCGCCGCGCAGCACCGTGCCGTAAAAATGGAAGTTCTCGTTCACAAACCGGCTGCTGAGCGTGGGCGCATACGTGCGGGCCAGCTGCCAGGAGAGGTAGGCTTTCCAGTCGTCCAGCGGTTTGCTTTTCAGCAGCTGGCCCGCCGTCTGGTAAAACTCGGGCTGGCCCACAATCACCGTGTCCACGTTCGTGAATTCCATCTGTGCCAGCCAGGTTTTCCAGTCGAGGCCGGGCGTGAGCTGGTTGAGCTGCGCGATGCTCATTTTGTGGTAATTGGCGTAGGGGTCGCGCAGGGCTTCGAGCTTGCGCGAGGACTTGGCCAGGGCCGTTTCCAGCGCCATCACGCGGTCGGCGTTGGCCTGAGCGGTGGCCTGGTCCTGGCCCAGCAGCCGGAAGGTATTGGCCAGGTGCTTCAGGTATTCGGCCCGAATGTTCTTGGTGCGCGAGTCGGTGTTGAAGTAGTAGTCGCGGTTGGGCAGGCCCAGGCCCGACTGGCGCAGGTACAGCGCCATCTTGTCGCTGTTTTTGTCGTCCTGGCCCACGTTGGGGCCGATGAGGGCCCGCACGCCCAGCGGAATCTCGTGGGCGATGACGCCGGGCACTTCGGCCACGGTTCTCATGGCCGCGATGCGGTCGAGCTCCGGCTTGAGCGGGGCCGCGCCCAGCTTATCGGCCTTCACCGAATCCATGCCCACGGCCCAGAAGTCGCCGATTTTTTGCTGGTTGCTGCCCGCGGCGGCGTTGGCTTTGGCCGCTTCCACGCTGGTTTCGCGCAGCCGCGCATACACCTCGTCCTGCACCTTCTTGCCGATGCCCATGTTGCTTTCCGACGCCGGAATGGGGTTGTTCTTAATCCAGGTGCCGTTGGCGTAGCTAAAGAAGTCGTCGCCGGGCGCCACGGTCGTGTCCAGGGCGGCGTAAAGCAGGTCGGGCTTGTCGCTGGAGCTGGCCGTTTTCAGGGAGTTCGGTGGGCAGCCGGTCACGGCCGCGGCCAGCAGCGGCAGCAAGAACAAGGGTCTTTTCATGAAAGATTAAGGGATGGGAGTCTTTTGGAAACGAAAGAACGTCATGCTGAGCGCAGCCGAAGCATCTCTACTGCGATAGTAACCCAAACAATGGATTAGTTGCGCGGTAGAGATGCTTCGACTTCGCTCAGCATGACGTTCCCAGCCTCGTTCGAAGATGCCTACAGAATAAACCGCGTGCTCAGGAAGCTGCTTTCCTGGCCGTCTACGATTTCGTTCAGGATGTGCTTGTTGGCGTCGGTCATTTTGGTGGCCACCACCGTGCGGATGCTGAACGAGCGCAGCGCGTCGTACACCGACAGCGTGCCCTCGGCCGAGTCTTTGCGGCCGGTGAAGGGGAAGGTATCGGGCCCGCGCTGGCACTGGGCGTTGATGTTGACGCGGCTCACCTGGTTCACGAGCTGGTCGATTAGGTCGGCCACTTCCTTCGATTCACTGCCGAAGATGCTCACCTGCTGGCCGTGGTCGGAGTCGATGATGTACTGAATGGCTTCGTCGACTTTGCTGAAAGACGCCACCGGCACCACCGGCCCAAACTGCTCTTCGCGCCACACCTTCATGCCTTCCTGCACCGGAAACAGCAGCGCCGGAAACACCAACGGGCCGGCCGCCGTGCCGCCGCCTTCGTTCACGATGCGGGCGCCCTTGGCCTGGGCGTCGGCAATGACTTCGGCCAGGTAGTCCGGCTTTTGCGGCTCGGGGAGCGGCGTGATGTTCACGCCGGCGTCCCAGGGCATGCCGGGCTTCAGCTTGTTGATTTCGGCGGCCAGGCGCTGCACGAAGTCCTCGGCAATGCTCTCGTGCACCATAAACAGCTTGAGCGCCGTGCAGCGCTGCCCGTTGAAGCTCAGCGCGCCCAGCACCGATTCCTTGATGGCCACGTCCAGGTCGGCGTCGGGCATCACGATGGCCACGTTCTTGGCGTCGAGCCCGAACACGGCCCGCAGGCGGTTCGACTTGGGGTGCAGCTTCTTGAGCGAGTCGGCCACCCGGCTGCTGCCGATGAGGGCCAGCACGTCGATTTTACCCGATGCCATGAGGGCCGGGACCACCGCGTTGCCGCGGCCGTACACGGTGTTCACCACGCCTTTGGGGAAAGCTTCGGTGAAGGCCTGCAGCAGCGGGTAGTGCAGCAGCGCGCCGTGTTTCGGCGGCTTAAACAGCACGGTGTTGCCCATGATGAGGGCCGGAATGAGCATGCAGAACGTCTCGTTCAGCGGGTAGTTGAAGGGTCCCATGCAAAGCACCACGCCCAGCGGCGAGCGCCGAATCTGGCCGATGATGCCTTCCTCGATGGTGAAGCGCGACGAGTCGCGGTCCATGTCCTTGAGGGCGTCGATGGTGTTGCGGATGTAGTCGATGGTGCGGTCGAACTCCTTTTCCGAGTCGGCGGCCGACTTGCCGATTTCCCACAGCAGCAGCTGCACGATTTCGGCCTTGCGGGCCACGATGAGGCGGGTGAATTTCTCGACGGCCGCAATGCGGTCGGCCACGCTCATGGTGGGCCACTCGCCGCGGCCGTGGTCGTAGGCGCGCACGGCGGCATCGAGGGCTTTGAGGCTCTCGGCCTCGTCGAGCAGCGGGTAGGAGCCGATGACGCGCGGCGCCAGCGTGCCGTCGGTGAGGCGCGTTTGGATGGGCGTGCGCACCTCCTGGGTGGGGCCGTGCCACTCGCGCAGCTCGCCGTCGAGCAGGTACTGGCGCTGGTGCAGGGGCTCGGGCCGGCGCCAGGCTTCGGGAATGGCCCGCTCGTCGAGCGGGAACAGATGGGTCAGGCTTTCGGTGGTTACGGGCATGGTTGGGGGTGCAGAAAAGTTGCGGTGCGAACCTACGCACCAGCGCAGGCCCACGGAAATATTCGGCCCTGGCGGGACCGCCGGGCCCGATTTACGGGAACGTTTGCGTGCCGCGGGCAAGCCGGAAAGCCGTATGTTCAGGCCAAAATTATTTTTACTACACATGCCGCTTCGCATTCTGCTTCTGCTCAATTTTGCCGCGGCCGCCTACCTCACCGGCCTCATCTGGACCATTCAGGTGGTGCACTACCCCAGCTTCGGGCTGGTGCCCAAAGATGCCTGGGTGGCCTTCCACGCGGCCCACACCCGCCGCATGGGCTACGTGGTGCTGGCCCCCATGGTGCTGGAGCTGGCCCTGGCCGTGTGGCTGGCCTGGGCCGGACGCGCGGCCCTACCCGGCGGCGCCGGTTGGTGGAGCCTGGCCCTGGTGCTGCTGATTTGGGCCGTTACATTCTTTATCTCCGTGCCCTTCCACAATCGGCTCGAAGGCAGCTTCGATTACATTGCCATCGACGGCCTCACCCGCACCAACTGGCTGCGCACCCTAGCCTGGACGGCGCGGGCCCTGCTACTGGGCGGGCTGCTGGCACGCCCGGCCTGACGTGCCCGCGCTATTTTTAGCCGCATGAAGCGACTACTGTTCCTGTTCATTCTGCTGAGTAGCTCCCCCGTTTGGGCACAAACGCCGGTCGCCAGCCCGGGCCCGGCCGTGACGGTCGAAGTCAGCCGGGTACACTGTTTGGTGCGGTTTGTGGAAACGCTGGCGGGCAGCAGCGGCGGGTACCGCGGCAGCCGCCGGGCCTTCGAGCAAAGCCGTTTCAACACGCCCGCCGCCCGCCGCTGGCTGCGCCGCTACCAAAACCTGGACCGCGAGCCGGGCTTCGACCGCGAAGGCTACCCCGTGGGCCGCCTGGGCAGCCAGGGCAACACCAACCCGGCCTACATGGCTGCCAGCGCCGACGCCCGCGACCTGGCCGACCTGCAGCGCCGCACCGTGGGCCTGCTCACCAACGAAGTGCTGGCCAGCCTCGACAGCGTGTACCGCTTTTTCACGCCGGCTTTCGATACCCTGGCCTGGCTGCCGCACGCCGATGAGCTGGCCCGCCTGCGTCCGGCCTACGCGGAGTTTCTGGCCCAAAGCCGCCTCATGCAGAAGTTTGGCCAGCTGCGCACGTTCTACGGCAGCGTGTGGCCCGACGACCTGCCGTACCGCATCGAGCTCAATCCGCAGCTCGACGGCAATCAAAGCGTCGGCAACCTGACCTTCACCAACCACGCCTGGGTGAGCGGCAACGTGGTGCTGCTGGATTGCCACCCCAAATCGCGCAGTTTTGCGGACGGCACGGGCGTCGTCTTTCACGAGATGAGCCATTCGCTCTCGGCGCAGCAGCGCCTGCGCCTGCAGCAGCAGCTGGAAGGCTGGTACCTGCGCCACCCTTCGCCCAATCGCCGCTCGGCCTACAACCTCATGGAAGAGGCCCTGGCCACCGTGGCCGGCGAATGGATTTACGCGCAGCAAAAGGGCCAGCCCGAGCCCGGCGAATGGTACAACGACGACTACATCAACCGCTACGCCAAAGCCCTCTACCCGCTCATGACCGGCTACGTGGAGCGCAGCCAGACCATCGACAGCCTCTTCGTGAGCCAGGCCATTGGCCTTTTCGACCGCACTTTCCCACAGGCCGCCACCGACTACGTGAACCTGTTTCGCAAAGTCCTGTATTGGTCCAATGCCGAGGATTTTCGGGCGGCCATTCTGCCGTTTCAGGACCGGTTCCGCAGCTCGTTTACCTACACGTCGACGCCCATTCTGAACGAAGCCAAACCCCTGGCCCAGGCCCAGAGCAGCGAGTACTTTCCGGTCATCCTCGTCGCGCAGGACCACAAGGCCACGCTTGACTATCTGCGCAAAAACCTGCCGGCGCTCCGTGGGCAGCGGCTGCGTCCCGAAAAGAGCTTTCTCCTAAGCATCATGGGTCCCAACGGCCCCATTATTCTGGTGAATGCCCACGACCCGGCGCAGTTTGCCGCCGCCGCCAAGCTGCTGGAGCAGCAGGGGCACATCGACGTGAAAAAGCCGCTGGTGCTGCTAAAATGAACGATGTAGAGACGCATACTTGCGTCTCGGCGTTGAACAAAATACCCAAACGATATGGACGACGAGACGCAAGTATGCGTCTCTACATCGGGCGGCTTTTCTCCCGCGTGGCCTTGAACTCGGAGCCGTCTTTCCACTTCGGGAAGGTGGTTTCACTGTCCAGCTTCTGGCCCACGCGGAACAGCAGGCGGGCATCCTGCTCGGCGCCGCGCAGGTCCCATTTGGGGTCGTATTGGTCGGCGGGCTGGTGGTAGGCAATTTCTTCAAAGTCCTTGCGCTGCTTTTCGGCGAAGTCCTTGCCGTGCAGGCGGCTGTCGAAGGAGCCGCTGGCGTAGAGCGCCGGAATGCCCACTTTGGCAAAGCTGAAATGGTCGGAGCGGTAGAAGCTGCCCGTTTCGGGGTGCTGGTAGGGGATGACGTAGCGGTTCTGTTCCTTGGCGGCGGCGCGGGCGTAGTCGTCCAGCTCCGATTGGCCGTAGCCCGTGATGGTCAGGTCGCGCATCGGGCCAAAGGCCAGCAGCTCGTCCATGTTGATGTCGGCCACGGTGCTGGCCACCGGGAAAATGGGGTGCTGGGCGTAGTAGTCGGAGCCCAGCAGGCCCTGCTCCTCGCCGGTCACGGCCAGAAACACGATGCTGCGGGCGGGTTTCTCCTTGGCTTGCACAAAGCCGTTGGCAATGGCCAGCAGGCCGGCGCAGCCGCTGGCGTTGTCCAGCGCGCCGTTGTAAATCGAATCGCCGGCAATGGCCGGGCCGATGCCAAGGTGGTCCCAGTGCGCCGAATAGATGATGTACTCCTTGGGCCGGGTGGTGCCAGGCAGCACGGCCACCACGTTTTTCGAGGTTTTGCGCGTGATGGTGTTGCGCAGCGTCGTGGTCAGGTTCAGGCCGAAGGCTTTGCCGCGGAAGCCTTTCTTGTTGGCGGCCGCGTAAGCCTCGTCGTAGCTCTGGCCGGCCATGGCGAAGAGGCGCTTGGCCGCATCGAGGGTCATCCAGCCCTCCAGGGCCACTTTGCTGGCGCCGTGGTCGGGCGTTTGGGGGTGCAGCTTGGCGCCGCCGTTGCTGCTTTGCACCACCGTCCAGGGGTAGGAGGCGGGCTTGGTGTCGTGAATGATGAGCAGGCCGGTGGCGCCGTGGCGGGCGGCTTCTTCGTACTTGTAGCCCCAGCGGCCGTAGTACGTCATGGCCTTGCCCTTGAACAGGGTGGTGTCGTTGCCCGCGTTGCCGGGGTCGTTGATGAGCACCACCACGGTTTTGCCCTTCACGTCGAGGCCGGCGTAGTCGTCCCAGCCGTACTCGGGCGCCGTCACGCCGTAGCCGGCAAACACCAGCGGCGAATTCTTGATGTCGACCGTGGGCACCTCGCGCTCCGTGAGGAACATGAAGTCCTGCCGGTACTTCAGGCGGAGGCTCTTGCCGTTGCCCGCTACGGTGGCAATGGAATCGGGCTTGCCCGCAATCTCCACCAGCGGCACCGCCTGGAAATAGCTGCCATTGGCCCCGGGCTGCAGCCCCAGCTTCTTGAACTCCGCCGCCAGGTAGTTCGTGGCCTTTTCCTCGCCCGGCGTAAACGGCCGCCGCCCCTGAAACTCATCCGAGGCCAGCACCTTGATGTGCTGCCCGATGAGCGCCGCCGTGATGCCGTCTTTCGGCGCGGGCACGCTGGCGGTGTCGGTAGGCGCGGCTTCGGTTTTTGCTTCGGTTGAGGCCGTTTCCGACGTAGAGGTATTGGACTGGCAGCCGGCTAACAGCAGGCCCGCCGCGGCCGGCAGCAGCCAACCGCGCAACGATGATAAGCGCATCCGTACAAGTAGTTAGGCCCGGCCGGGCCGGGCTGCCTACAGCCGGGCAAAATGCTCGGCCGCAATCCGCGCCCCTTCATCGGTGCAGATGCCGCGAATGTAGTACAGGAAGATGCTGCGGAACACCTCGCGCATGTTGTAGCGGTCGGGCGGAAACACCTGC
This sequence comes from Hymenobacter miniatus, assembly GCF_016427455.1. Classification (NCBI taxonomy): domain Bacteria; kingdom Pseudomonadati; phylum Bacteroidota; class Cytophagia; order Cytophagales; family Hymenobacteraceae; genus Hymenobacter; species Hymenobacter miniatus. Next base: position 39,819 of record NZ_JAELXR010000001.1, on the reverse strand, counting down.
GGGTTGAGCAGCAGGTTGAGCTGCTCAATCAGGATTTTAGTAACGAGCTGAATGTTAATGTCGGAGCGAAACAGGCGGCTGCGAATGCCGTCGTTGAGCAGCTGTTGTAGCTGCGGCGCCGAGTAGCTGTTGAGGTGGTCCATCACGGCCTCCCAGGTTTGGGGAAAGCCGGTTTGCAGGTCGACGTAGAATTGGCCCGGCACGGTGGCCAGGTCGCGCAAGCCCAGCTGCAGCAGGCCGTAGAGCCGCTCCACGGCCGTCGGGAACTGGGCATATAGCTCTTGGTGCTCCCGTTTCTGGCGCTCCATGTCGGCCAGGATGGCGTGGTGCACCAGCAGCTCCCGGCTCGGAAACTGTGCCGTGAGCTCGGCCGCGCTGGTGTGCAGGGCGGCGGCCAGCACCTCGTCGGTGGCGGTGTGCAGGCCGTAGCGGTGAAACACGGGCATGGCAGCTTCCAATGAAGCCGCCGGCAGGGTAAAGTCGGGCATGAGGAAGCGGGGGAGGAAAGACAACTACGGCTCAAAACTAGCGCCGGTTAGCCCGCAATTCCTTATGGTTGAGGTTACGGAAGCCGCCCGTTCTTACTGCAAGGCCCCGAGGAAAAAGAAAAACAGCAGCTGCGTGAGGTACACCATCGGGGCCAGGGCGTTGACCTTGGGAAAGTTGGCGCGGTTGAACAGCATCTGCAGCACGCAGGCCACGATGAACCAGTCGCGGAAATTTTGCAGCGGAATGATTTCGGCCGACCAGTGCCAGAAATCGTAACGGCCCGCCACGGGCTCCAGGCACACGTCGAGCCCCACCATGAGCAAGGCCGCCAGCAGAATGCGCGGCAGCTCGCCCAGCGGCAGGTAGCGCGCCAGCACGCCGCACACGTACGTGAGCACCAGCCAGTTGAGGCCAATCATCGGCGGCACGCCCACAAACGGCGGCGCGTTGAACAGCTTGAAGCCCAGCGTGTCGCCGTAGGTGTAGTGCCCAAATATCTTGCCCGTGTTCACGCCAATAAACTCGACGGCAAACCCCAGCACCATCACCGAAACGCAAAACCCCCAGAAGCCGAACCCGCGCTGCGGCTGAAACGCCAGCAGCAGCCCCGCCGTGAGCAGCAGCGTGAGCGGCGTGAAGCGCAGGTAAAAATCGGGGTCTTTGGAGAAGGCCAGGCCCACAAAACCCGTGACGTGAAACAGCAGCACCAAGCCCTGGGCGATGCGCAAGCGGCGGGTGTTGGTGGTCGGATTGAGGGATTCAGAATACTCCATTCGGTGGAGTCAAGCAGTTAAAAGTTAAAAGTTGAGGGGCAAGGGCCCTCTCGTTTTACGCACTGGTTTTAACTCTCAACTATTAACTATCAATAAGAGAAGCAACGATTTTGGCCGACAGCAGGCACAGCGGAATGCCGCCCCCCGGGTGCACCGACCCGCCGCAAAAGTACAGCCCTTCGAGCCGCCCCGAAAAATTGGGGTGGCGCAGGAAGGCGGCCAGCGCGTTGTTGCTGGAGCTGCCGTAGAGCGCGCCCCCAAATGAGGACGTGTCGGCGGCAATGCCCGGGGGCGTCCACACTTTTTCGGCGGCGATGAGCGGCTCCACGTCGGTGCCCAGCGCCTGGTGCAGCTTACGGAGCACGACGGCGCGGGTTTGGCGCGTGAGGGCGTCCCAGTCCTGGCCCTGGTCGTGGGGCACGTTCACCATCACAAACCAGTTTTCGTGGCCGGCCGGGGCATCGGTGGGCGTCTTTTTGGAGGTGATGTTGACGTAGACGGTCACGTCGTCGGCCACGGTTTTCTCCTGAAAAATGGCCTGGAACTCGCGCTGGTAGTCGGCCGAGAAAAAGATGTTGTGCAGGTCGAGCTCCGGAAACTCGCGGGCAATGCCCCAATAAAAGATGAGCGCCGACGAGGAGCGGGGCTGGGCCAGCGTGCGCTCGGGCGCGGGCTGGCGCGGCAGCAGGCGCCGGTAGGTGGGCACCACGTCCATGTTGCTCACCACCTGGGCGAAGTCGTACACGTCCTGCGAGGTGCGCAGCCCGGTTACCCGGTTTTCGGCCACGATGATTTCCTCCACGGGCTCGTTGTAGCGGAATTTCACGCCGAACTCCAGGGCCAGCTTCATCAGGCTTTCGGCAATGGCGTAGATGCCGCCCTCGGGGTAAAAAGCGCCGATGCCGTGCTCCAGGTGCGGAATCATGCTCAGCGTGGCCGGCGCCTGGTAGGGGTCGGAGCCGTTGTAGGTGGCGTAGCGGTCGAAGAGCTGCACCAGGCGCGGGTCGGCGCCGAAGGCGCTGGCGTGGCGCTGGTGCATGGTGCCCAGCAGGCCCAGCTGCGGCAGCGCCGCCACGGCTTTCAGGGTTTCGGGGCTGAGGTAGGTGCCGGCCTTGTGCAATGACTTGTGCAGAAAGGTGCCGGCCGTGGCGTCGTACGTCCGGCCGGCGCGCTTCAGAAACGTGGCCACGGCCGCCGCGGGCGTGCCCAGCTTGGCTTCCACTTCCTTCGCGAATTGGTCGGCATCGGCCCAGGCGCGCAGGCGGGTGCCGTCGGCGAAGAAGTAGTGGGTGATGGGGTCGAGCCGCTCGTAACGGAAATAATCGGCCGGCGTGCGGCCGGCCAGCCGGAAGATGTCGTCTACCAACTGAGGCAGCGTGAAGAGCGACGGGCCGGCGTCGAAACGGTAGCCGCCGGGCAGGGCAAACTGGTGCATTTTGCCCCCAAACGTGGGCGCCGCCTCAAACACCGTGACGGCGTGGCCCGCCACGGCCAGCCGCGCCGCCGCCGCAATGCCGGCAATGCCCGCCCCGATGACGGCCACGGGCTGGCGGGGCGCAGAGAAAGTTTTTTTACGAAACACTGGGGGCATAACGCGCAACGGGTGGGCAGATGTTTTGAAGCCCCGCAAAATAGCGCGGCCTGTAATGAGCGCCGGCAACGAGCGATACATCTCTCCGAAACCGCTTCCGCCACGTCAACCGTCCGCACCATGTCCGCCAAACCTGCCTCTGCCTTGCGGCCCGTGTTCTGGCTGCTGTTTTACCTTGGCCTGCTGCCCTGGGCCGGCACCCGGTGCCTGGACTGGATGAGCCGGCCTTCCGACTGGCTGCTGGGCTGCGGCTTGCTGGGGCTGTTGCTATTAGCCGCCGGTGTTGTTCTTTCGCTGTGCCAAGCGGGCCGCACGCTGGGACGCTACTGATTTTTCGCTTGCTTTCACCTTTTTACCTGCACTACCTAAATGGCCGAATACCAATTCAACCCCGGGCGAAGCTGGCTGAAACCCCTTCTTTTCCTGGGCCTGTTCCTGCTCGTCCTTGTCGGCGGCTGCAGCCTAATTAAAGTCGAGCGCATCGACGCCGGCAACGTGGGCATCAAGGTCAACCTGGCCGGGGCCAGCCGGGGCGTCGACGACATTACCTACACCACGGGTTGGGTGTTCTACAGCCCCCTGAGCACGGCCGTGCACGAATTTCCCATCTACACCCAGCACAAGGAATACGAAGAGTTTGAGGTGCAGAGCAAGGACGGCTCCAGCTTCGGCGTGGCGCCCAGCCTCAACTACTACATCCAGTCCGATAAGGTGGACGACATTTTCCGGCAGTACCGCCGGCCACTGCCCGCCATCGAAGACGGTTTCCTGAAAACCGCCGTGTACGAGGCCTACCGCGTGGCCACCAACCGCTACACCGCCGACAGCCTCATCAGCAACCGCGGCACCTACGAGGCCCAGGTGAAGGCCAACCTCGTGAGCCAGCTGCAGACGCTGGGCTTCATCGTGCAGCAAATCACCACCAAGCTGGAGCCGCCCGCCAGCCTCAAAGCCGCCATCGACGCCAAAAACACGGCCGTGCAAACCGGCCTGCAAACCGAAAACCGCATCCGCCAGGCCGAAGCCCAGGCCCGCATCAACATCGCCGAAGCCGAGGGCCGCGCCAAGGCCATCCGCATCGCCGCCGACGCCCAGGCCTACGCCAACGAAAAGCAGCAGCAGTCGCTCACGCCGCTTCTGGTGCAGATGCGCTGGATTGAGGCTTGGGAAAAAGGCGGCAGCAACGTGCCCACTTACAGCGGCGGGGCCGGTGGCCAGTTTCTGATGCAGATGCCCGCGCCGGGCGCAGCGGGGAATAAGTAGTTCTGAACGGGGCGCCTCACCCCCTGAACCCCTCTCCGAAGGGAGAGGGGGCACCGGCTCGTGAAGATGTCAGGCTTCCCTCTCCTTTGCGGAGAGGGGCTGGGGGTGAGGCGCAACGGCCCCTTACTCCACCGCCAGCACCAGCCCTTTCAGGTAGGCGCCCTCGGGGTGGAACAGGCTCACCGGGTGGTCGGCGGGCTGGGTAAGGCGGTGCAGAATGCGCGCCGGCCGGCCGGCCTCGATGGCGGCGGCCAGCACCGCGCCCTCGAACAGCTCGGGGCTAACCACTTGGCTGCAAGAGAACGTGAACAGCAGCCCGCCCGGCGCCAGGTGGGCAATGCCGGCCGCGTTCAGGCGCTTGTAGCCCATGAGGGCGGCGTGGCGGGCGCCCATGTGTTTGGCAAACGCGGGCGGGTCGAGCACCAGCAGGTCGTACTCGGCCGAGTGGTTTTTGAGGAAGCCCAGCACGTCGTCGGGGTAGGCGGCGTGGCGGTCGGCGTGGTTCGATAGCTCGGCGTTGCGCTCGGTGAGGGCAATGGCTTTTTTGCTGCTATCCACGGAGTGCACCAGCTCGGCGCCGGCCTCCAGGGCATACACCGAGAAGCCGCCGGTGTAGCAAAACGTGTTGAGCACGCGGCGGCCGGGCGAGTAGCGGGCCAGCAGGTCGCGGTTGTCGCGCTGGTCGATGAAGAAGCCGGTTTTCTGACCGGTTTCCCAATCCACGGCAAAGCGGTGGCCGTTTTCCTGCACCACGTGCTCGGTGCCGCTGCTCTGGCCGAAGAGGTAGCCGTTTTTGGCGTCGGGCACGGCGTTGCCGGGAATGGTTTCGGCGCTCTTGTCGTAGATGGCGCGCAGCTTGTCGCCAAACACCGCGCGCAGGGCGGCGGCTATTGCGGGCCGGGCGCGGTACATGCCAATGCTGTGGGCCTGCACCACGGCCACGTCGCCGTACACGTCGATGATGAGGCCGGGCAGGCCGTCGCCCTCGGCGTGCACCAGCCGGAAGACGTTGGTGTCGGCGGTGCCGGTCAGGCCCAGGCGCTGGCGCAGGCGGTAGGCGTTGCCCAGCCGCTCTTCCCAGAACGCGGCCGTCGGCAACTGGGCATTTTGGCCAAAGTCCAGCATGCGCACGGCAATGGAGCCCCCGCCCGAAAAATGGCCCACGCCCAGTAGCTCGCCGTCGGCGGCCTCGACGCGCACGGGCGCGCCTTCTTCGGTGTCGCCCTTCACGCGGGCAATGGCGCCGGAAAACACCCACGGGTGGCGGCGGCGCAAGGAGTGGTCTTTTCCGTTTTTGAGGACGATGGTGGCAGGATTCAGCATAGGCCTGCAAAGGTACGGCCCGCTGTGTGCGAACTTTGCAGCTTCGGTTCCTTCGTCCTTCCCTTCCCGCTCCCACCCATGCCCACCGGCGTTTCCATCATCGATTTTGAGCCCGCGCACCGCCCGGCTTTCGAAGCCCTCAACCACGAGCTCGATTATGAGTGGATTACGCGCTATTTCTACATTGAAGGGCCCGACCGCCAGCCGGTAGAAAACCCCCAGCAGTACATTGTGGAACGCGGCGGCCACATCCTCATGGCCGTGTGCGAAGGCGAAATCGTGGGCACCTGCGCCCTGGTGAAAGAGCACGACGGCGTGTACGAGCTGGCCCGGCTGGCCGTGGCCCCGGCCGCGCAGCGCCGCGGCATTGGCTGGGCGCTGGGGCAGGGCATGTTGGGCAAAGCCCGGCAGCTGGGTGCGCGCCGCGTGGAAGTTCTTTCCATCTCGACGCTGCTGCCGGCCCTGAAGCTGTACGACAAGCTGGGCTTCCGGCCAGCTTCCCTCATCCCGGGCCATCCCGGCGACGTACGCATGGTGCTGGACCTGTAGCGCGGGCGCTATGTAAACCAACGCCGGTAGATGGGCCGCCGCCACGCAAACTGCGCCCACATGGCGGGGTAGAGCAGGCGGTCGAGCCAAGGCGAAGCCGTGCGGTATTCCAGCGCATCCACAATCACGCTGCCGCCGTGGGGGCCGGGCTGGATGAGGTGGCGGTGGCGCCAGTAGCGCAGCGGCGGCGGCAGTATCTGGCCTTCGTCGACGAAGAAATGCGTGCCGTCGGGCTGCACGCCGTCGTCCACAATCAGCGACGTCCAGCGCAGCTTTTTTACGCCGGTATTCAGCTCGATTTCAACCTGGGCGCCGGTGCGGCAGCCGTCGAAGCGCAGCACCCGCAGCTTGGGAAACGGCGGCGCCAGCGCCTCAAACAGCGCCCGCGTGAAGCCCGCCATCACCCGGGCCGGCGATTGGGGCACGGCAGTTCGAAGAGTTATCAGCATAGAGCAACGAGAAGAAATAACGTCATGCAGAGCGCCGCGAAGCATCTCGCTCGGTGGTAACCCAATTTGCCGCGGTATTGATTTGTGCGAACCCGCGAGATGCTTCGCGGCGCTCTGCATGACAGTATGTAGTCGACTGCTGGCTTATATCCCCGTCACCCGAAATTCGACCCGCCGGTTCAGCTTGCGGGTGGCTTCCTGGGCGTTGCTGGCGGCGGGTTTGGCCCCGCCGAAGCCAATGCCGGCGATGCGGCCTTCGGCCACGCCGTGGGCCACCAGGTAGGCCTTCACCGCCGCCACCCGCTCTTCGCTGAGCACCACGTTTTTGGCAGGCTCGCCCACGTTGTCGGTGTGGCCGCGCAGCTCAATGGTCAGGCGCGGGTTGTCGGTCATCATCGCCACCAGCTGGTCGAGGGCGCGGGCCGAGCCCGGCAGCAGCACGGCCTGGCCCTGCTCAAACTGCACGTTGGCCAGCGGCAGGGTGGTGCCCACGGCCAGGGGCTGCAGCAGAATGTCGTGCACGGTGGGGCCGGCGCCCACCGTCCAGCTGCTGTCGGCGTCGACGAAACCGGCCAGCTGCGCTTTGTAGAAATACGGCTTGCCCGGGGCCGCGCCGTACGAAAAGCGGCCATCGGTGGAAAGCGACACCACCGCCGACGCGCTTTCGCGGCCAATGTGCAGCTCGGCCGCGGTCAGGGGCTGGTAGGTGGCGGCGTTCAGCACGCGCCCGCGCCAGGGCACGGTGGCGCTGGGCAGCGGCGGGGCCGCCCGGTAGGCTACCCGAAACAGGTTGCAGCCCGCTAGGTCGGTATAGGTGCCGCGCCGCGCCGGGCTGGCCTTGCGTCGCGCCAGGTCCACCTTGTAGAGGGCGTGCGGGCCGGCCAGGTACATGCGCCGCCGGCCCGACTCGTCGTTTTGCAGCAGCACATCGCTGTAGCCGCCGCGCTTGGGCAAGCCCGTGAGGGCCAGCAGCTCGGGCGCGGGGCGCTGGGTGTTCACGTCCACGCGCACCAATGAGCCGTCGGTGCTATACACCATGTACACGGTGTTGGCGTCGTCGAGGCAGAAGTTGCCGTGCGTGCCCGCGCCGTCGAAGGCAATGCTGGGGTAGTAGTCGGCTTGCTGGGTGGGGTCTTTTTTCCAGAGCACGGTCACGGTGCCGCCCTCGGCGGGGCTCACCTTCACCAGTTGGTTGGCGTCGGAGGTGAGAAAGTACAGGTCGCCGCGTTCGTCGGTGGCGGCCGAAATCCAAACGTTGGTGGCGCCCTGCGCGGGCAGCTGCCAGGTAGTGAAGGCGCCGCGCCGGGTGGTGGGGTCGTAGCGGTACACCAGCTCGGGCCGGTCGGTGGGCGATTTCGTGACCGAATACAGGCAATTGTCGAAGCCCTTGGCCAGCGCATACGACTGGAAAGGCAGCACATTGCGGTGCACCACAGCGGGGTCGGACACATCTTCGGTCGAGAATTCGTGGATGGAGCGGCAATCGTCTTCCCACTGGCCCGTGCGGTGGGTCATGGCCGCGATGCCGTACATTTTGCCGTCGCACACCTGGTCCACGTAGCGCCGGCTGGTGATGGACTTGCTGGTAAAGCCAAAGGAATCAAGTAGCTGCAGGCCTTCGGCCAGGCAGCGGCCGTCCTCGGTGGTGGCCGCCCGGTATTCTACCTGAAACTCGTAGCCCACGCGCCAGAAGCGCCGGCCGGCCACGTGCAGGCGTCCGGGCAGCCCCGCCACGGGCGCGTAGGTATAGTCGTAGCGCACCTCTTCGTAGCGGCCGTAGTTTTTCTGCTCTAGGCGCACCACATATACGTTGGGCAGGCGCAGCAGCGTGCGCCAGAGCGAATCCTGGCTGCCGGGACCGGTCAGGGGCCGGTCTTTCAGGTCATCGGGCAGGGGGCGGGCCGTCACCGTCACCACGGCCGGCACGGGCTGGCCCGCGGCGGGGGCGTAAAACGCCGCTTCCGCCCCCGAAGCATTGGGCCGCAGTTGCCAGCTGCGCGGATACGTGAGCGTGAAGCGGCCGTCCGCGTCGGTGTAAGTGGCCGTGGGCACGGCTGCTGAAGGCTGCGCGCGCAGCACAAGTGGAAAGATGACCAGCACCAGTGCCCAAAAGGCCTTCATACGCAGCAGCTCGGTCGTCAACACCTCAGGAAAAAAGGAAGCAAAAATCCCATTTCCTGTAAAGTAAGGCCTTTTGCACGAAACACGCTGCGTTTCTGGCTTCTGGTTTTGTGCGCTCGCCTAGGCTCCCGGCCTGCTGGGGTAGGAGCCGTGCGTGGAGTATCTGGTGGCGGGTGGCCCGCCGTTGTCCGGTTGTCACGGCGCCCCGGCGTGGGGCGAAAACGGGGTCGGGGCTATTTCCAGTCGGGTAGGAAGGCGTTGGAAAAGAGCTTGCCGCGGTTGCGACCATCGAGGTCCATCGTCCACACTTCGGGGGCACTCAGGTCATCATTCAGTCGATTTACAAAAATCACTCGAAAACCATCAGGCGAAATTCGGCCTTGTATGTCGTTGGTTCCAATTGGTTTGCCCGAAGTTCCGGTGGTGCCGGCGGTCACGTCCACGGTGGCAGACCCGTCAATTCTTTGCAGAAACAGGTGGCCGTCGAGTTGCCGACCAGTGGGAGAGTTGAATCCGGCCACGTCGCGCGAGTACAGCACCGAGAGCCCATTCACGCTGAAACTTGGCGAGTCGAGCCGGCCGGGTAAATTACTGACGAACAACACGGGGTTGGTGCCGTCAACGTTGTAGAGGTACAATTCGGCGTCGTATACATTCGCGCCCACGGTTTGCACCACCAATCGGCCACCGTTTTCTGCCGTCCAGTCGCATTCGCGAAAATGCCGGCCCGCCGGCGCAGTGGCCAGCAAGGTCAGGCCCGTGCCGTCGCGGTTGATGCGGTATAGCTGGTCGTAATGAGCGTAAATGAGTTGGGCGCCATCCGGCGACCACCGATACCCGATGCCGGCATTGTTGTAGCCCTCCGCTGCCAGCGTGGTAATCTGACGCTGGTTCGAGCCGTCGCGGTTCATGGTATAGAGTTGGTACTGGCCGCTGGCGTTGGAAGCGTATGCTATTACGTCCCGATTGGGGCTTAGCTGGGGCGCCGTTTCAACGGTCGTTGCCGTGGTGAGCCGAATTAAATCGCCGCCAAGGTTGTCGGACGAGTAAATGTCCGTGTTGCCCGCCACGGTGCGCGCATACAAGAAGCGGTTATTAGGCAGGGCCCGGGTCTGAAAGCTCCAGATATCGGTTTTGGCAGAGGCCCCGGCCGGGTTGCGCACGGTCACTTGCCAAAAGTAAGTGGTGTTGAATTTCAGCCCAGTTGCGACCACCGTGGTATCGCGGGAGTTTGTCAGTAGCGCGCGTTGAGAAGTGGAATTACTCTCGTAGAGCACCACGTCGTAGCGCAACGAGTCGCTCGCGGTGGCGTTCACCGGCCGCCATTTAAGCGTGACGTCTGTGGGCTGGCCCGTGGCTTGGTTCGCCGGCGTAGGCCGATTGGGTGGCGACGGCGCGGCGGCGGTCGACTTGCTGAGCACGACCGTCACGTCGGCGGTTTGGCCCTCCGAGACCGTCACGTTTGCCACCACCTGTTGGTAGTCGGTTTTAGTCACCGTGATGGCCAGCCGCCCCGTGGGTACGTTGTCTATCTGAAATTTGCCCGTGGCCGAAGTCACAAACGAACTCGTGGCCGGGTTGGTCGTAACCGAGGCGTTGGCGATGGGCAAGTTCGTGCGAGCATCAAGCACAGTGCCCGTTACCGAACCAAAGTAGACCGGCTCCACTAGCTCTTCCTGGCAGGCACCGAGTAGCCCCAAGCAACAGATAATAACAAAAAGACCCGCTTGCCGGAGCCAAAAACTGGGTAGTGAAAGGAGCATGCAGTAAGTGAAAACCGTTAGCTAACGGGTGGGATGTTGAACGACGGAATCTTGTGCTAAGGTATGGCCGTCGGCGTCAAATACCCGCAAGAGAATGCGGTAAGTGTCTTGGCCGCCGACGTTTACTCGGGTTTGCGACAGGGAAACCTCCTGCTGCGGCGCCACGCTGACCTCGCCGCGTTGCGTGTTTTGCGAGCGGCCGCCGGCCCCCTCCCGGCGCAGGGCCATCTCGTAGCGGTAGCGTGCGGCCGTGGGCTGGAGGTTGCGGCAATGACCGGTCACCGTGAGCAAGCCGTCTGCTTGGTGCAGTTCGAGGCGGGCCTGACAAGGAACTGTGCCGTTAGGGCCTTGCCAGAAGGCCTGCAAAAGGAGGAAGAACAGCATGGTGTTTAAACATGAAGTAAGTGAAACCACAAGTGTCGGGTGGGGGCAGGCGCAGAAAGAGGCCGGAAGGCGTAAGCACAACCGGCCTCTATGCACATGATACAGCGTGCCCGCGGGCGGCCCGGCGCCTCAACGGACAACTCGGCCTTGCTCGATGGTGATGTTGATGCCAGCACCCCGCATCTCAACGCTGTAGCCCTGCGGCGATTGTGCCGTGGTTTCGCGCTGCGTGAGGGTATTCCCGTAGCCAATTTGGCTGATGTTGTAGGTGCGGTCGTTTTGTCGGATTTCGCTCTGCACTCGGTTGTAAGAGCCGTCTTGGCGAATGTTCAATTCGTTTTCGTTGCCACTTACCACGCCCTGAAGCTGATTATTAGCGCCGCGTTGGTTCAGCGTCGACGAGTTGTTCTGACCTTCCTGCGAAAAGTCGGCCCGGTTCCCGTTGCCCTGCTGCGTCATATAAACCTGATTGCCGCCCCCGTTCTGGGCCAAGCCCAGCACGTTTAGGGCACCGGCTTGCGTAATGTACGCTTGGTTGCCCAGCGTCGACAGGCTTCGTTGGTCAATGGTGGCATTGTTGCCATTGCCATTCTGGGTCAGCGTCGACACGTTGCGAAAATCGCCCGCAGCTGGCACCGCTGTAGCGGGTACTTGGTCCGTCCCGAGGTCTTCCACCAGTCGTTGCTCGGCCGTGGCGGCTTCGCTGGGCGTGCGTTGGGCGTGCCCCTTGGCGGCGGCCAGTGCCAGAGCGCTGGTAAGCAAAAGGAAAGGAAGCGGTTTCATAGTCAAGAGCGTACGTTCAAATATAGAAAAGGGCAGGAGCCAAATGGGCCAAGCCCCGAATTTCTTCGAAAAGAAACTCAGAACTTGGCGCATATGGGCGAGCTTGGCGTGCCAAGCCTCCGGGCCGGCTTAGTGCTGGTGCACGATGGCCGTGTTGCGGTTGCCGCTCTGCGTGGTGTAGGCAGCCGACGACACGCGCTCTTGCAGGATGTCCGAGTTGTTGTTCTGGTAGAACGAGCCGGGGCCCGACTGCATTTGCTCGGCGTAGTTGTTGGAGCTGCGCTGCTCGATGTCAGCCTGGTCGCCGTAGCCCGACTGAGTCTGGCGAGCGAAGTTGTTGTTAGAAGCACCCGAAGCCGTGGCTACCGACTGGCGGATGCGGGCATTGTTCTGCTGCGAGCCAGCAGTTTGGGTTTGCAGGGCAGTGTTGCCAACGCCGTCCGAACCCTGGCCAATGTAAGCGTCGTTGAAGTAGCCGGCTTGCGACTGCGCGGCGTGGCTGTCGCGGCCTTGCTGTTCAATGATGCCCAAGTTCATGCTACCGGTTTGGGTCTGGGTAGCGCGGTTGCCAGTGCTGCTCGTGGGGTAGCCCGTGAAGCGAGTTTGCGTGATGCGCAGGCCGTTGTTGTCGCCCGATTGGGTTTGCGAGGCAACGTTGCCGCTGGTGGCAGCACCTTGTTCAACCAAGGCGGCGTTGTTGTAGCCGTTGTTTTGCGTCTGGGTAGAAGTGCTAAAAGAGCCGGCCTGGGTGGCACCCATATAATTACGGCCGCCGGCCACGTTGCTGCTGGCGTTCAGCGACTGGGTTTGGGAAGCATTGTTGCTGTTGCCCGACTGCACCAAATTCGCCGTGCTACCGCTGTTAGCGGCGAGCGACCCTGAGCGATTATCGGTCTGGTCTACATTGCTGTAGTTATTAGAGCCCGTTTGCTCGATGTACGAATCTTGGCTGTAAGCGCCGTAAGAAGTATTGAAGCTTCCTTGGGCAGCGCCGGGACCCAGCGTATTGGGGCCAGCGGGCGTCAGCGGAGTAAAGAGCGAGCGGGTAGAACGGCTGAAGGTGTTGGTGGGAGCTTGGGCGTTGGCGACGGCGGCAACACCCATGGCGGCGGCAAGTAGCAAAAGTGCTTTCATGGTGGTGTGGGTTTTTTGAAAAAAGGTTAATAATTGATGATTTGTTTGTGTTCTCTGGAGAACGTGACAAATATATTATTAGAAAAAACAGATTTCAAAATCTGTTAATAAAAATAATTTAAATAAATGTAAGCAAAATTATACTATTTGCATAAATGTAGGATATATCCTATATTCATCCTGAAGTAGCCAAAACTTCAGTTAATGAAAATCAGGCAGTTAAAAAATTATATTAAATCTAAAAAAATTTAGATTACTGGGGATTTTTGTTTCTGCCTAAGTAGAAAATGACCCCGGCTCTTCCGCCCCAATAGAAGTCGTTGTAGCGGCCCTGGGTCACTTGGTCAAGCCTGTCACTCAGGAAGAAGTGGTTGTCTACCCCCAGGGTAATGCCGATTTTGGGTTTGACCAAGTACTCGCCCCCTACTCCAAACACAAGGTGCGGCAGCACCGTGTTGCGGCCTTGGGCATCAGATGTGGTTGCTCGTGTAGCGCCCACGCCAGCCAGCAAGTAGGGCGTAAATCGGTCATACGGGAACAAATTGGCTTGTATGCCGGCTTCGGCGTACGTAAACCGGCGGTTAAAAAACTGACCCCGGGGCCCGGCAGCAAGGGCGCCTTGGCCCGCGTTAAGCAAGCCCATAAAGTAGCCGTCGCCAAAGCGGTAGCGCACATTGAGTTCGCCCACGGGGCTGTATTGAGGCAGCGCGTAATCGCCTTGGTACAGTTGCACGCCCCCTGATGCTCCCAAGCCTACCGGGCGGCGCTGGTAGCCAGTTTTGCGACCCAAAACGTCGATGGCAAGGTTTTCCTGTTTTTCGCGCAGGTACTGCTGCATGCTCAGGCCGTGATTGGCGGCCGTGTCGGCCGGCACCCAAATGCGCTGCATCATGCCCTCGTAAATGAGCGCCTGGACCGATTTCTCGATGGCTTCTTTCACTGCCATTTCGCTGGGCTCGTTGTAAGTGAAGCCAGTTTCGGTCTCCAACAGCCGCTTGAAGGACACAAACTGAAACAGGCTCGCGTCGACCTGCTGCGAAAGAATGGTTTTGGAGGTGTAAACCGTTTTTAAGATTTTACCCGAGTTGGTGCTAATGGCGCGCAAATAAACCGTAACCCGGTCCTGGCGGTATTGGCCCGACGAGCCGGCGCCGAAGTAGCGCACGCCCGCCCCCCCGGTGATGATGTTGGAATCATAGGAAATGATGCCGCCTTCTAGAATAATGCCCGCAAAGAGAAGGGGCGGCAGCACGGGCTGTGGCTGTCCCGTTTGCTCGGAATATTCCGAACGGGTAGAACGTATAATCTTGCGCTCGTTCAGTAGGTTGCCCAAGTTCTCGCGCTCAATGGGGTCGAACCATTTCGACTCTTCCAACGCACGCAACAGGACGCTGGTGGCGCCCTGTGTAACGGCCGTCGAAAAGCTGGAGCCGTTTTGCTGAGGCTTATACTGGCCCGTTTGGTCCCGGAACTTATACACCGCTACCACCACGCGCTGCCGCGCTGCGGGAAGGGTGCGCCACATGTCGTTGCCGCTAACCTCGGCTCCGAGCCGCGCGGGCTCGGTATTCATGAACGTTTGGTGGAGATAGGGGGCGCAGCCAGCGAGCCCTGCCATGAGCAAGAGCACCACGGCAGCCAACGTGCGACGCAGAAGCATGAGAAAGAGAATGAGGGATTTCCAATAAACCAACAGAAGACGCAGCCGGTGGCGGGGGGCGTCAGGGCGTGTTGGGAATGGTGATGGTGGTCTGGTTGCCGGTGGAATTATCGGTTACCTGCACCGAAATGCCGTTGGCGCCGGGCGTGACCTGAATCTGATAATTGCCCACCGTGTAGCTGCCCGGCCGAATGGCGCCTTGCCCAAACTGCGAGGCAATAAGTCGGTTGCTGAGCTGGGCCAGCACCTGCTGGTTGAGGTTGCTGGCAAAGCTGGCTAAGGGGTCTTGCGCCGCGGCGCTGTTCGCGGCCGGGTCAGGAATGGTGTTTTGTGCCTGAGCCGAACTAAGCAGCCACGCGTAGTTGAACGTGTTGCCCCCGCCAAACGAGGGATTTTTGGGCTCATATACAAAGTCTTGCGCCCGCGCCGATTGGCCCGACGCAAACAACAGGAATAGCAGGGCCAGCGTAAAAGTTAGCTTCATATGAGAAAACAGGTGAGCGTGGAAAACAGGTGTTAGTAGGTATCCAACGGCTGCTTGTTGCCTTTCTCAAGCTGCCGACTAATGTTGTAGGATTGCTGCAAAAAGCCCGAAGCAATTTCAATAGCTTGTTGAGCGGCTTCTTCGATGAGGTCGTACTTCGCTTGCAGCGGAAATTCGAGCAGTTCGTTTTCGTTTACCGACAACGCAACCAAGACGTTATTGCCGCGGCCAAGCCGTTCGCTGATGATGATGGTGAAGTCATCGTTGCCCGGTGGGGCTTCCCAACGCGCAAAAAACTGGTCATAAAAATCGTGGCCAATTTTGCTAATGGTTTGGTCTACCACAAGCCCGCTGGACTCTGGCCCCGCGGTTGCTCGTTGCCGCAACGATTGAATGGAGTCGGCCCTGAGCAGTAGGCGCAAGGCTTCTTCCATTTTTTGTGGCGCCAGCGGCGCGGCCTGACTGGGCAGCGGTGCCTGCGATTTCTCCCGCACCGGCCGGCCCACCGTTTGCGCTTTAGCCACCTCCCATGGCGTTGCCATCAGCACTCCAGCCACTGCCCATCCCCAGAAGGACTGGAAAACTTGACAGCTGGGGTAGCGCATGACCAAAGGCTAATGATGTGAGAGAAAAATCGGCTTATAAGAAGAAAAAGGTGTACAAACGTAAGGTAAATTATGGCAAAAGCAAACACGATGGCACGATGTTGCCCGAATAGTTTACCGCTATCTATAGCTGCTTCAATGGGTCAATAAGAAAAGGTCATGCTTCACCACAGGGCTAGGTCAACAGACTTTACCCTGCTGGCATAGGGTAGCGCATTGGCTAAGCCCATAAGCGAGCAGTGGCGACACGAAATCGCACAGCATGGTCGATACGCTAGCAGGTTGGTTTTATCCCAGCAATTCCTCGATATCGGCGCGCGTGAGGTGCTTGATGACAGCCTCGTCGGTGGCAATGAGCTCACTCACCAGCGCCAGCTTGCGCCGCTGCAAGGCCAAGATTTTTTCTTCCACCGTGCCCTGCGAGATGAACTTATAGGTGAACACCGGCCGCTGCTGGCCAATGCGGTGGGCGCGGTCCACGGCCTGGGCTTCCACGGCGGGGTTCCACCAGGGGTCGAGGATGAAGACGTAGTCGGCGGCGGTGAGGTTGAGGCCCACGCCGCCGGCTTTGAGGCTGATGAGGAAGATGCGCAGGTCTTCGGTTTCCTGGAAACGGGCTACCTCGGCCGGCCGGTCGCGGGTGGCGCCGTCGAGGTAAGCGTACTCCAGCTGCCGCTCATCGAGCGCCGCGCGCACCAGCGCCAAGTGCTGCACAAACTGGCTAAACACCAGTACTTTGTGTCCCTCTGCCACTACGTTGCGAATCATGCGCAGCACTTCGCGCAGCTTGCCCGATTCACCGGTGTAGTTTTCGTCAGCGAGTCGCGGGTGGTTGGCAATCTGGCGCAGGCGCGTGAGGCCCTGCAGCAGCAGAAACTGCGTGCTGGCCGGGCCGTGCTCGTCTAGGTTCTGCAGAATCTTGTTGCGGTAGAAGCTCTTGGTTTCCTCGTAGGCGTGGGCCTGCTCCTCCGTCATGGGGCAGTAGCTGAGCTGCTCGGTTTTCTCAGGCAATTCTTTGGCTACCTGGGCCTTGTGCCGACGGAGAATGAATGGCTTGATAAGCGCGTGCAGGCGCCGGGTGCGCCCTTCGTCCTGGTGCTTCTCGATGGGCTTGAGGAATTCCTTGCGGAAAAACGCCTGCGTGCCCAGCAAGCCCGGGTTGATGAACGACATCTGCGACCACAAATCCATGGTGCTGTTTTCTACCGGCGTGCCGGTAAGAATGAGCCGGTGCTTGGAGCGCAGCTGCCGCACCGCCTGCGAGGTGGTGCTCGATGGATTCTTGATGGCCTGCGACTCGTCCAGAATCACGTAATCAAACTTGTAGCTGGCCAGCAGCTCTGTATCGAGGCGCACGATGCCGTAGCTGGTGAGCACCACGTCGTAGTCAGCAAACCGGTCGGGGTTTTTGTCGCGGTAGGTGCCGGTGTAGGCCAGAATGCGCAGGTCGGGCGTAAACTTCTCCGCCTCGGTCAGCCAGTTAAACACCAGTGACGTGGGCAGCACCAGCAGCGAGGCCGCGCCTTGGTTTTCACCGCTTTCGTGGCGGTGCTGCAGCATGGCCAGCGTCTGAATGGTCTTGCCTAGGCCCATGTCGTCGGCCAGGCAGCCGCCGAAATGGAAGTCCTGCACGAAGCGCAGCCAGTTGTAGCCGGCCTTCTGATAAGGGCGCAGTTCGCCCTGGAAGCCCAGCGGCAGCGGGTGGTCTTCCACCTCGGCAAAGTCGCGCAGCTTTTCCAGCTTGCGGCCCATGCGCACGGTGGCCAGCTCGTTGCTCTGCAGGTCGGCTACCAGCGCCAAGTGGTGGCGGCGCAGGTTCAGGCCGTCTTCGGTTTCTTCGCCGAAGGCAAACAGCTCCAGGTAATCGGTAAACCATTCCTCGGGAATGATGGCAATCTGGCCGTTGGGCAGCTTGAACTCGCGGCGGCGCTGCAGAATGTGCCCGCGTAGCCGAATAAACGGCACCTCAATGTCGCCAAAACGCACCGTGCCGCGCACGTCAAACCAGTCGCCGGCCTCCTGAATGCCCACGTGCACGCTGGTGGGCCCGATGAAGTAGCTTTTGGTGGCCGAGTCGGCGGCTTCTACGGTGTAGCCCAGCTCGGCCAGGGCTGGAGTATTGTCGTGCAGCCACTTGAAGGCATCGGCCTTGGGCAGGGTGGCGTGGCCATTTTCCACGGTGAGCTGGCGGGCGCGCAGTTCTTCCACGGTGGCCTGTTCCTGCTCGGGGTTGCGCAGCAGACGGTGGAACACGTAGCTGTCGGCTGTTTTTTCCAGGTGCACGCTCACGGGCTTGTTGGTGCCCAAGGGCATCAGGTGCGGGCCGTAGCGGAAGCTGAGCTCGAAATGAATCTGCTCGGTTTCGGCGCCGGTGAGCAGGGGCGCCACCGGCTTGGGCAGTGGAATGCGGCCCCGGCGCGGCGGGCCCGGCGGGCGCACGGGCGCTTCGGGCGCGGGCGGTGCCGGAATGGTGTCGCTGAACGTGAGCCGCGGCCGCGCCACGTAGCGCTCCGAGCGAATGTCGAAGCCACGGGCGTGCACCTCAAACGACTCCATGAGCGGCGCCACAAACTTCTGGAAGTAGCTTTCCTCCACGTTGCGGGGCACCACAATGAATTTCTTTTTCAGAAACGGCAGCAGCTTCTTGCCGTCCACTTCGGTGCGGAAGGTGTAGAGCAGGTCGTTCAGCAGCAACCAGGCAGGCTGTAGGCACACCAGCACGGCGTCCTTGTACTGGAAATCGAGCTTCTGGCCCTGGTACTGGATGGTGGGGAAATAGTGCGTGCCTTCCTCATTGCGACGGAAGTGGAAGAGGATGGACGCCTTGGCGGGCGCCATGCCGATTTCCTTCCAAGTCGGCTCGCCGTCGCGGCCCATGATGAACACCTGCTTGCCCGCCAGCCGGGCCAGAATGCCCGCCATGCGCGCCTGCACGTGCTTGGAAATGGCTTCCTGTAGCGGCTTGTCGCCCTTTTCGGCGTTGTAGGTTTTGAGGAAAAACTCGGCCGTCGCGATTTTGCGGGGCCAGAATTCTTTCACCACCGCCTCCTGCTGAATCTGGTCACACAGCTCCACCAACTCGAAATCGGTGGCGTCGAGGCCGGCGGCAAACTCGTGGGCATTTTTGCCCGATACGGTCTGGTGCTGCAGCGTGAGCTGGCCCCGCGGGCCGAGCTGTACCACATAAGCCGCAAACAAGTGGCCGAGGAACTCGTGCTCGAAGAGCGAGTAAACGATTTGAAACGGTTCTGCGGTAGATACTTTCATAGCCGGGCACGCGGAAGGCGCAAGGTAGGGCCGAAAGCGGAAATATGCACGGCGGAGCTTGGCGGCCCAGGAGCGGGCTTAGCCCTTACGGCTGGCAGCGCGGCAGGATGCCGCCGGGCTTACAAATTCTCGCGCACGTCCAGGCGGCTGGCATTCAGCGCGGGCCGGATGCTCACGGCCAGCGTGATGAGAATGATGGACATGCAGGTAAAAATGATGTCGGAGGCCTGCATTTTTACCGGGTAAGCATCCACCACGCTCGTGGCCATGCCCATACTCACGAAGCCGAAGCGCTGCTGCAGCCAGCACAGCGTCACGCCCAGCACGAGGCCCGTGGCCGCGCCCACCAGCGCCACAATGGCGCCCACATAGAGGAACGTGCGGCGCACCGTTTTCTGGTTGGCGCCCATGGCCAGCAGCACCGCAATGTCTTTTTTCTTGTCGATGACCAGCATCGAGAGCGAGAAAAAGATGTTGAGCGAGGCAATGAGCAGAATGAGCGTGAAGGTGATGAACACGAACAGCTTCTCCACCTTAATGGCCTTGAACAAGCTCACGTGCTGCTCGTCGGAATCCTGCACTTTGAAATCGGGCCCGAGCTGCTTGCGCAGCTGCTCCTTCACCTGTTCAATCTCGAAGCTCTGGCCCACCTTCACGTAGAGCGCGGTGCGGCGCGTGCCGTAGTTGAGCAAGCGCTGGGCAAATTCGAGGGGCACGAAAATGTAGCTGTCGTCGATGTGCTGCTCGATGAGGAACACGCCGCCGGCTATCAGGTCCTGCTCGTTGAAGGCCTTGTCGGGGTCAATCTGCAAGGTTTTTTTGCCGGGCGTGTTGCGCGGGTAGAGCAGGCGCATGGGCGCCAAGCGGTTGTTCAGGGTAATGCTAAGCTCGTGCTGCACGCCGGCGCCCACCAGGGCCAGCTCCAGGCTGTCGCGGCGCAGGCGGTGGTCGCCCTCGCGGATGTTGGCGTCAATCTGGCTCTGGCCGAAATAGTTGTCCGAAAGGCCGCGCATTTTCACCACCATCTGGCGGTCGTGGTATTGCAACAGGGCGTTGTCCTCAATGACTTCGGTGAGCAGGGCCACGCCCGGCGTGTTTTCCAGCTTCATCAAAAAGGTGCGGTCCACGTCGAAGGCCTTGCCTTTGGTGGCCGAAATCACCAGGTTGGGGTCCGACTTGCCGTAGAGCGTGCGCACCAAATCCTCCAGCCCGTTGAACACCGACAGCACAATAATCAGCGCCATGGTGCCCACCGCCACCCCAATCATCGAAATGTTGGAAATGATGGTGATGATGTTGCGCTTGTTCTTCGAGCGGAAGTAGCGCCGGGCAATGAGGAGGGGGACTCTCACAAATACGAGTTAGCGGGCAGAAGTGCGGGCAGGTTAGAAGGAAGCAATTTCGGGTAAAGCTACCGAATGCGCATCAACGCGTGCCCGCGGCTGTGCGTTGTGCCCTACTTCCAGGCTTTCACAATGAGGCCAGTGCCCGAGTCGTGCACCGTGCGGGCATCGAGCCAGTTGAGCAACAGGCAAAAAGGGAACGTGATGAGATAGTAGAAGGGCAGCAGGATGAAAAACAGGCGCGACTTGCCGAGCATCAATATGGGGTATTTCATGCTCAGGCGCCAGGAAATCTGGCCGGGCTCCCCGTAGGCGTAGCGGGCTTCCACGCGCTCGAAACCGGCCGTGGTGAGCTTCTGCTGGATTTCGCGGATGTTGTAGCCGTCGCGCACGTGCTCCTCGATGAAACTGGTTTCGCCGTCGTCGTGCACGTCGGAGCCGCCTTGGTCGCTGGGTGTGGAAATCAGCAGCATGCCGCCGTCTTTCAGCGAAGCGTGGATGTTGCGAAACACCTCCACGTCCTCCAGAATGTGCTCCATCACGTCCACCGACAGGGCCAAATCAAACGAGTTGGGCTCTTGGTAGAGCACTAAATCCTGCACCGCAAATTGCACGTTGCGGCGCCCAATCTGGCGGAAAAAGGCGTTGGAATCGGCCACTTGCTCCTCCTTCACGTCCACGGCCAGAATGTGCCATTTGTCGCTCAGCCCGCTCATCCAGTACGTGTACTGGCCGTAGCCCGAACCAGCGTCGAGGATATTCAGCGGCTCCTGGGTGCGGCCTTTGGCCCAGCGGCGCAGCTCGCGGTGCACGTGCCAGGTGCGCAGCAGCAACAGGTCGAGCAGGTGGTAAAACAGCCGGCGCAGCCACGGCGTACGGTTGAACACCTGGCCGAGCGTCTTCTTAATCGGGTCGTAGTACAAGGGAGGGCAGGAGGGTATGAGGGTAGGAGGGTGAGAAGGGCTAGGGCAAGAGCAGAGTTCTATTAACTCTTACCCTCATACCCTAAAAAATTACTCACCTTTAAAGAGGCGCGGCCGGCTGGGTTTGTCGTCGGCGTCGCCTTCGTCGTCTTTCGGCGCGGGCGGAATGTCGAGGGTGCCGAGCACCTGGTCCATGTGGGCGGCGTAGGCGGCGCTGTCGTCGTGAAAGAAAATCAGCTCCGGCACCACGCGGGCCGTCTGGCGGATGCGCTTGGCCAGGGCGTGCCGGATTTCCTTGGCGTTGTCCTTGATGATGTCGAGGCGGTCGGCGGCGTTATTGCCCAGCAGCAGGCTCAGGTACACGCGGGCCTGGCCCAGGTCGGGCGTCACCTTCACGGCGCTGATGGCCGGTGCCAGGCCGCCCCCGAAGAGGTGCGGCAGGTCGCGCTGCAGCACGGCGGCCAATTCCTGCTGCAGCAGGCTGGCCATTTTTTGTTGTCGTTTGCTTTCCATACTAAAGGGCAAAGGTACAATTCCCTCGGCAAGGGAATACCGCCGGCAAAAAGGGAGTTCCCGCAGCCAATACCTTTGCTGCTTCCTTATTCCCTAAGAGGTGCTTCGCTTTTTCAAAAGCTCATTGCCGGCGCAGCTGCTGGCCCTGTTGGTGCTGGTGCTGGCCCTGCGCCTGCCGCTGCTGTGGGCAGGCCTGCCCGTGACGGCCGCCGAGCTGCGCGCCTTGCTGGTGGGCGAGCGGCTGCACGGCGGCGCCTTGCCCTACCGCGACCTCTACGACGGCACCGCCCCGCTGGCCGCGGCCTTTTTTGGCGCGCTCGATGCCGTGCTGGCGCGGCCGGTGTGGCTCTACCGCATCGTGGCGCTATTCCTGCTGTTTGTGCAGGCGCTGCGGCTCAACGTGGTGTTCAACCGCTACGACGTGCACCCCGAGCGCGGCTATGTGGCGGCCCTGACCTACCTGCTGGTGGGCAGCATCAGCACCGATTTGGACGCGCTGTCGCCGCTGCTGCTGGGCAACACGTTCATTGTCTTTTCGCTGAGCGCGCTGCTGCCTACCTCCCGCGAAGGCTACGACAACCGCCGCCTGTTCCGGGCCGGTTTCCTCATTGGCCTGGGGGCGCTGTGCTACTTGCCGCTGGCGCTGTTTCTCATCGTGGGCCTGTTTGCGGTGGTCATTTTTGCGGCCAATTCCTTCCGTAGCTCGCTGCTGCTGCTGTGCGGGTTTTTCTTCCCGTATGCGTTGGTGGCCACGTTTTTCTTCTACACCGGGGCGCTGCCGGGGTTCGTGCAGTTCCACCTGCAGCCCGGCTTAACGGACCTGATTGCCAGCGGCCTGCCGGCGGGCCTGCAATTGCGGCTGCTCATCGTGCCGGGCGTGGTGCTGGCGTTGGCGCTACTACGCTCGTTGGGAACCTCGCTGGGCTTGGTGTTCCAGGCCAAGTTTCGGCAGCTGATGCTGGTGTGGCTGGTGGTGGCCATTGCCACGGCAGCCGTGGAGCGCGGCGCAGCGCCGGGCGTGCTGGTGCTGCTGCTGGCGCCGCTGGCGTATTTCAGCCTGTTTTTGTGGCAGCGCTACCGGCAGCCGTTGCTGCTGGAGCTGCTGTTGCTGCTCATCATCAACGCGGCGGTGGTGCTGCGCTACCGGGCCCACGTGCCCCGCCTCGAAGGGCTGCTGCACATGCCCGCCGAAAGCCGTTTCGGCCTCGAGCCCGACCCGCGCTTCGCCGCCCTGCGCGGCCAAAGCTTGCTTATCCTTGGCCCCGACGACCGCGCCTACTTCCACAACCACCCCGCCACGCCTTACCTGGACTGGGCCCTCTCGCAGGCCGATTTCGGCCACCTCAACGAGTACGCCGCAGTGGTGCGCGTAGCCGAGAAAATGGGCAGCAACCCGCCCGCTTACCTGCTCGACCAGGGCAACCACGTGCCACGGCTGAAAAAGCTGCTCCCCAATATTTTCGGTCCTTACGAGCCGGCCGGCACGCCCGGCCTGTACCAGCGCAAGGCCCGCCCGTAAGCACCCTTATGCCCAGCACCAGTACGTGCTGCGGCGCTCGGTGGGCACACTCCGCAGGAATGCCGTCACGGGCTCCAGCTCAGTGAGCAACGACGTGAGCACGATGACGCGGCCATCGGCCAGGTGCAGGCGCAAGTAGTCGTAGCGCGCCCAAAAGGTGCGACGAGCCCGGCAAGTCACCCGCTCGACCTGCGCCAAATCGCGCCGCGCAAACGGCAGCCGCAGCCCGGCCTCATACAACTCAAACCGGTTATCGTTCGGCTGAAAAACCAGCGTGGTTTCGTGGTTGAGCATCCAGTAGCGCAGGTGCAGCAGCAGCGCCGGGCCACTCAGCAGCAGCGTAAACAGCAGAAAGCCGCCCGTCAACGCCCACTCAAACGTACTGGCTGGCGTTTCGCCCATGGCCACCGCGGGCAGCACGCTCAGGCCGGCCCCCAGGGCCAGCAGCGGCCAAAACAGCAGGCGCATCTGGCGGGCGGCCGTGGCCTGGTACACCTGCGTGCGTTTTGAGAATAGCCCGGTCACCCAACGCGCCGCGCCCAGCACCACCAGCAGCACCACCGCCACTTCCAGCAGCGGACGAATAAAAGATGATTTCATAAAAGCCGTGCGGCCACCCTAGGCGCTCACCTGCACCCAGGCCTCGCCCTCGGCGTGCTGGCGCAAGTGCCCGAAGCTTTCCAGCGCCAGCCCGTGCTTTTCAAACACCGTCTCCACGGCCGCGCGGCCCGCCGGCTCCACGCACACCAGCAGGCCGCCGGAAGTCTGCGGGTCGCAGAGCCAGGCGCGCTGCTCATCGGAGATGGTGCCGACTTTGTGGCCGTAGCTGGCCCAGTTGCGGTTGGTGCCGCCGGGCACGCTGCCCTGCTTGAGGTACGACTCGGCCGCCGCAATGCGGGGCACTTTGTTGAAGTCGATTTCGGCCGTCAGTCCGCTGCCTTCGCACACTTCGGCCAAGTGGCCCAGCAGGCCGAAGCCGGTGACGTCGGTCAGGGCCGTCACCGCCGGCAGCTTGCTCAACTCCGCGCCAATCTTATTCAGCTGCATCATCTGGGCCGGCGCCAGGGCGGCGTCCTCATCCCGCAATATGCCTTTTTTCTGCGCCGTGGTCAGGATGCCCACGCCCAGCGGCTTGGTCAGGAAAAGCTCCGAGCCGGCCGTGGCCGTGTCGTTCTGCTTCAGGTCCACGATGTCGACCATGCCCGTCACGGCCAGGCCGAAAATCGGCTCCGGCGAGTCGATGCTGTGGCCGCCGGCCAGCGGAATGCCCGCCTCGGCGCAGATGCTGCGGGCGCCTTCCAGCACGCGGCGGGCTACTTCGGGCGGCAGCTTATCCACGGGCCAGCCCAGCACGGCAATGGCCAGCAGCGGCCGCCCGCCCATGGCGTACACGTCCGAAATGGCATTGGCCGAGGCGATGCGCCCGAAATCATAGGCGTCGTCGACGATGGGCATAAAGAAGTCGGTGGTCGAAATCACGGCCTGGCCCCCGCCGATGTCGTACACGGCCGCGTCGTCGCGGCTGGCATTGCCCACCAGCAGCTTATCGTGGTGCGGCTGGGCAATGCTGGTGTGTAGCATCTGGTCGAGCACGGCCGGCGCGATTTTGCAGCCGCAGCCCGCGCCGTGGCTGTATTGGGTGAGTTTATATTCCATGAGGGTTCAACAGTCGGAGGGCCACAAAAGTAAGCGGGCGGCCCACCTTAGGCCGCCCGCCATTGCAAAGGCAAAACAGAACGTCATGCAGAGCGCAGCGAAGCATCTCGCGTGCTTCAATTAATTAGTATCACAAGCGAGATGCTTCGCTGCGCTCTGCATGACGGTGTTTCACAACGTTACTTAATAGCCACCGGCACTTCCACGTTTTCCCAGCGCAGCACCAGGCCCGGAGCTTTCACCTCATACACCAGTCGCTCGGTCACGCTGGCGCTTTTGCGGGGCGTTACCATCACGCGCAGGGCATCCTGCTTGTCGTCGTATTTGAAGGCGCCCCATTGGTTGGGCACTTTGTTAAAAATCACCGTCCACTTGTCTTTTTCGGCCGGAATCACGAAGAAGCCATACTTGCCGGCGGGCAGGGGCTTGCCTTCCACCGTCACATCTTTGCTGAACTCTACGGTGGTGGCCTCGTTGGCACCGGCGCGCCACACCTTGCCGTAGGGCTCCAGGCCGCCGAAAATCTTGCGGCCCTTCACGCCCGGGCTGCTGTAGTTCACGGTCACGTCCGTCGCGCCGATTTTGCCGGTGGCCGTGGCGGCCGGGCTTGGCTTCGCCGCTTGAGCGGGGGCAGCGGGCGTTGCGGGCGTGGTTTGGGCCGAGGCGGCGCTGGCGGCAAAGACCGTCACAACACCAAAAACAACGTGGCGAAGCAGTTGACTGGTTTGCATGAGTGTAAAGTAAAAAGGTGAGACTGTGCGCACAAATGTGCATGCTGCGGGCGAAACCTCCGCGTGCCGCAGCATGTTTGCAAAAGGCAACAGAACGCCGCCGTGGTTGCCCACGAATGCGCTCCCGGCACGTCGACACCACGAATCAGGCCCTGGCGCCTCCGCTTGGGCCCCGTCTTGCTTTCCGCCTCCCATTGTCGTACCTTTGCCCCCGAAGTTGGTATTCGCTTTCGCAAAGAGGGGACGCAGAGTCCCCTCTTTTTTTGCCCAGATTCCTCCCATGTCTTACGACCGTACCCTGCTGCTGGAAATGCTCCGCGACGCCATCGGCGACCTGGAGCTGTTCATCGTGGGCCTCACCGTGTCCGATTCGGTGATGCCCAAGATTACCGTCATCCTTGACGGTCCCACCGGTCTGGGCATCAACGAGTGCGCCATGATTAGCCGCCGCCTCAACCGCCGCATCGAAGAGCGCTACGGCGAGGACTCGGTGTACTCGCTTGAAGTCACCAGCCCCGGCGCCGACCAGCCCCTCACCGACCCGCGCCAGTACACGCGCCACATCGGCCGCTCGCTGGCCCTGAAGCTCGCCGACGGCACCGAGAAAACCGGCGTCCTCACCGCGGCCACCCCCGAGGGCGTGGAAATCGAAGAAGTCATCAAGCAAAAAACCAAGAAAACCACCCTGCCCGCCGCTTTTTATTCCTTCGGGGACATAAAGGAGGCCAAGGTTGTTATCTCATTCAAATAAATACAGTTCTGCCTCTATGAACAGCCACGAACTAATTGAGTCCTTCAGCGAATTTGCCCGGAGCAAAAACATCGACCGTCCCACGATGATGAGCATCCTGGACGACGTGTTTCGCACGATGATTCGCAAGAAGTACGACCAGGACGAAAATTTCGACGTTATCATCAACCCCGACAACGGCGACTTGGAAATTTGGCGCAACCGCGAAATTGTGGACGACAACTCCGAGGATATCTGGGACTTCGATAAAATTCCGTTGGCCGAGGCCCAGAAAATTGAGCCCGACTTCGAAATCGGCGAGTCCGTGGCCGAAGCCGTGAAGCTCGAGGACTTCGGCCGCCGCGCCGTGCTCATGGCCCGCCAAACGCTGATTCAGCGCGTAAAAGACCTGGAGCGCGACAACCTGTACCAGAAATACAAAGACCAGGTCGGCGAAATCGTGACCGGCGAAGTCTACCAGGTGTGGAGCCGCGAAGCCCTCATCATGGACAAAGACGACAACGAGCTGGTGATGCCCAAGGGCGAGCAAATCCCCAAGGACCGTTTCCGCAAGGGCGACACCGTGCGCGCCGTGGTGCACCGCGTGGAAGTCATCAACGGCACGCCAAAAATCATCCTTTCCCGTGCCGCGCCGGCTTTTTTGGAGCGTTTGTTTGAGCTGGAAGTGCCCGAGATTTACGACGGCCTCATCACCATCAAGAATGTGGTGCGTGAGCCCGGCGAGCGCGCCAAAGTGGCCGTAGAGAGCTACGACGAGCGAATTGACCCCGTGGGCGCTTGCGTGGGCATGAAGGGCAGCCGCATTCATCCGGTGGTGCGCGAGCTCGAAAACGAGAACATCGACATCATCAACTACACCGACAACCTCGAACTCTATATTGCGCGGGCACTATCGCCGGCCAAGGTGGGTTCTATGAAGATAAACCAGGAAAACGGCCGGGTTTCCGTGTTCATGAAGCCCGACCAGGTGAGCCTAGCCATCGGCCGCGGCGGCGCCAACATCAAGCTGGCCAGCCGCTTGGTGGGCATGGAAATCGACGTATTCCGCGAAGCCACCGACTACGAGGAAGACATCTCGCTGGACGAGTTCCAGGACGAAATCGAGCCCTGGGTACTGGCCGAGCTCAAGAAAATTGGCCTCGACACCGGCCGCGCCGTATTGGCGGTGAAGAAAGACGACATCGTGCGCCGCACGGAGCTCGAAGAAGAAATGGTGGACGATGTGTACCGCATTATCCGCCAGGAATTTGCCGACGACGAGGACCTGGACGACAGCACCCTAGAAGCCGCTAAAAACCGCGTAGCCGCCGCTAAAACCGACGATGGCGCCGCCGAAGAAGCCGCCGTAACGCACGCTTCGGCCACCGCCGTAGCCGCCGAACACGCCGTGCTGGACACGGAAAACGAGGCCACGACTGAGGAAGCGGGCGCCAGCTCTCCCGCCGAGCCAGCCCAATGACGGCCGCGCGGCCGGTACGGCAGAGGTAATAAATCGGGCCAGCAGGCGCGGTTTACGCCCTGCTGGCAAGATTTAATGTAATACCTTTGCACTTAGAAGCGTATCGTACGCGAGTAACAGATAGAATGGCGGAAGCAACCCCGAAACGGCTACAACAGGCGGCCAAAGACCTGAACATTGGAATGGACAGGGTGGTCGAGGCCCTGGCCAAAAAAGGCATACAAGTAGAAAACAAGCCGACCACGAAGCTCACAGCCGAGCAAGTGGCCTCGCTTGAAAAGGAATTTGCAGCCTCCGCTCACGACCGTCAGGAAGCCCAAAAGGTCATCCAGGCGAAGCGTCAGAGCGACCTTGAAGCGGCCCCCAAGCCCGCTCCGGCTCCCCCGCGTCCGGCTCCCGTGGCTGCTCCCGCGCCGACTCCCAAGCCGGCAGCGCCCGTGGCTCCGGTAGCGGCAGCCCCGGCGCCCGCGCCTGCGGCTCCGGCCGCTGCGGCCCCTGCTCCTACGCCCGCTCCCCAAGCGCCAGCCGCGCCTGGGCTTAAGGTGTTGGGCAAAATCGAACTGGACAGCAAAGGCCGCGTGGTGGCTCCCAAGCCCGCTGCTCCGGCTCCCGCCGCGGCTCCCGCGCCGACCCCGGCCGCCCCGAAAGTAGAAGCCCCCGCCCCGCCCAAGGCGGAGGCACCGGCTCCTGCTCCAGTTGCGCCCGCCGCGCCGCAGCCCGTGGCAAAAGCCGAGCCTACGCCGGCCCCGGCCGCTACGCCCCCGGCAGCACCCGCTCCTGCTCCTGTAGCCGCGGCGCCCGCTGCTCCGGCTCCGGCCGCTGTGGCTCCGGCTGCACCTGCTGAAGGCGCAGCCCCCGAAGATACCAGCACCATTGTGGCCAAGTCGGACACGCTGAAGGGCCTCACGGTGCTCGGCAAAATCGACCTGTCCTCTATCAACAACGACCGGCGTGGGCCGGGTGGCCGTGGCCCCCGTCCCATTGCCTCGTCGGATGTGAGCAAGCGCGGCTTGCCTGCTGGCCCCGGCCAGAAGAAGCGTACGCGCCTGCCCGGCCCTCCCGGCAGCACTACCTCGCCGCCCAGCCCCGGCTACCAGGGCAACCGCCCGGCGGGCGGCCCCGGCCAGGGTGGCGGCTACCAGGGCAACCGCCCCGGCGGTGGCCAGGGTGGCAACCGTCCCGGCGGCCCCGGCCAACGGCCCGGCCAGCCCGGCCCGAAGCCGAATGCTCCCGCACTTACTCCTGAGCAGGCTGAAAAGCAGATTCAGGAGCAGATTAAGGCCACGCTGGCCAAGCTCGGCGGCAACAAAGCCACCGGCCAGGCCAACCGCGCCAAGTATCGCCGCGACAAGCGCAGCATGCTGGCGGAAGACCGCGAGGCCCTGCGCGCGCAGAACGAGCTCGACGCCAAGACCCTCAAGCTCACCGAATTCATCTCGGCCAATGACCTGGCTTCGCTGATGGACGTGAACGTGAACGAGGTTATCAAGGTGTGCTTGGGCATGGGTATGTTCGTGTCCATCAACCAGCGCCTCGACGCCGAAGCCATTACCGTGATTGCCGATGAGTTCGGCTTTGACGTGGAATTCCTGTCGGCCGAAGAGGAGGAAATCGATGTGGATGCCGGTGATGCCGAAGAGGATTTGCGTCCTCGCGCCCCCATCGTGACCATCATGGGCCACGTCGACCACGGCAAAACCTCGCTGCTTGACTACATCCGCGACGCGAGTGTGGCCAAGGGCGAAGCCGGCGGCATCACGCAGCACATCGGTGCCTACGAGGTGCGCACCAAATCGGGTCAGCCCATTACCTTCCTTGATACGCCTGGTCACGAAGCCTTCACAGCCATGCGTGCCCGTGGTGCCAAGGTGACGGACATCGCCATCATCGTGGTAGCTGCCGACGACTCGGTGATGCCGCAAACGAAGGAAGCCATCAACCACGCGCAAGCGGCGGGCGTGCCGATTATCATCGCCCTCAACAAAATTGATAAGCCGGCGGCCAACCCCGAGAAAATCCGCGAAGAGCTTTCCCAGATTAACATTCTGGTGGAAGAATGGGGCGGCAAGTACCAAAGCCAGGAGGTTTCGGCCAAGTCGGGCATCGGTATTGACGACCTGCTGGAAAAGGTGCTGCTGGAGGCCGAGCTACTCGACCTGAAAGCCAACCCCGACCGCAACGCCATCGGTACCGTTATTGAAGCCTCGCTGGACAAAGGCCGTGGCTACGTAACCACTGTGCTGGTGCAAACCGGCACGCTGAACGTGGGCGACGTGATTCTGGCCGGCCCGCACTTCGGTCGCGTGAAGGCCATGACCGACCACCGCGGCAAGAAGATGAAGACTGCGCCTCCTGCTACCCCGGTGCAGGTGCTCGGCCTCACGGGTGCCCCGCAGGCCGGCGACCGCCTCCAGGTGATGGAGACGGAGCGCGAAGCCCGCGAAATCGCCACCCAACGCCTGCAATTGGCCCGCGAGCAAACCATCCGGACCAAGAAGCACATCACGCTCGACGAAATTGGTCGCCGCCTGGCTATTGGTTCGTTTAAGGAGCTCAACATCTTGGTGAAGGGCGACGTGGACGGCTCGGTGGAAGCCCTCTCCGACTCGTTGCTTAAACTGAGCACGCCGGAAGTGAAGGTGAACATCCTCTCGAAAGGGGTGGGTGCCATCTCGGAAAGCGACGTGCTGCTGGCATCGGCTTCCGACGCCATCATCATCGGCTTCCAGGTGCGGCCCTCGCAGAGTGCCCGCAAGCTGGCCGAGAACGAGCAGATTGACATCCGCCTGTACTCCATCATTTACAACGCCATCAACGAGGTGAAGGATGCCATGGAAGGCATGCTGGCCCCGACGGTGCAGGAAGTGGTGGTGGCCAACGCCGAAGTACGCCAAGTGTTCAACATCACCAAAGTGGGCACTATTGCCGGCTGTATGATGACGGAAGGCACCATGACCCGCAAAACCAAGGTGCGCGTGGTGCGCGACGGCATTGTGCTGCACACCGGCGACATTCAGGACCTCAAGCGTTTCAAAGACGACGTGAGCGAGGTGCGCCAAGGCTACGAGTGCGGTATTTCCATCAAAGGCTTCAACGAGCTGCAGGAAGGCGATAACATCGAAGGCTTCGAAGAAAAGGAAATCAAGCGGACGCTGTAAGGCCGAAGCTGGTTCAACCAAAAAGCCCCCGCTGCCGATGCAGCGGGGGCTTTTTCATTATTAAGTGAACGGGATTAAAACAGCAAGAAGCGCTTCCTGGCGTTCTTGTGCTTGTGCACCAGCGGCTTGCCGGCGGGGTTGGCGCCGCCGATGGGGTGGCTTTGGCCGCGCTTCTGCTCCATGGTGCCGGACTTCGATTTGAACTTCCTTACCATAAAGCCGCCACCGCTGCGGTCGAACTGCCGCTCGGGGCTGCCGTTGCGGCCACCAAAGCTGGTGTTGCCGGTGCGGGCCTCGAGGAGCTCGAGCTGCTGGTCGCGCTTCACTTCCTCGGGCGTCATGGCAGCGCGGCGCTGGTTGCGGGCCAGTTCCATGGCGTTGTTGCCGGACGTACTGCGGGCGTTGGCCTCGCTGCTGCCTTGGCCAGGGGTGGGGAAAGCAGGCCCGGTTTGGGCGTGGGCGGCCGAAGCAAGGCCGAAACTCAGGCCGCTCAGCAGAACGGCAGCGCAAAGAAATTTCATGTCTGGCAAAAAGGGTGGAAAGGGGAGGATGCAACCTAACGGATGTGCGAAGCGGGTGGTTCACCGGAGGTCCCAATTCGGGGCCGCCGGGCATTAGGTCGCCCCTAAGTTCGCAACTTATTTTGATTCGGCCAATTAGTGCGTTCATCTACAACCGACACTTGAGCCAAAAACCACAAAACCGCTGCCCACGCCTCGGCGGACAGCGGTTTTTGCTGGCTGAACGGAAACCGACTGGCTAGGCCCGGCCGGTGCGCAGCGCGTCGCGGATTTCCATGAGCAGCTGCTGGTCGGTGGTGGGCGGCGGCGGGGTAGCGGGCACGGCCACTACCTCCACCGGCTTCTTCCGGATGCTGTTGGCGCCTTTCACAATCAGGAAGACGATGAAGGCAATGATGAGAAAATCGATGATGGCGTTGATGAACAGGCCGTAGTTGAGCGTGCCCACGCCGGCCTTTTTAGCTTCTTCAATAGTGGCGTAGTGCTGGCCGTTCATGGCCACGAACAGGTTGGCAAAATCGACTTTGCCAAGGGCGAGGCCCACGATGGGCATGATGATGTCGTCGGTGAGCGAGGTGACGATTTTGCCAAAGGCCGCACCGATGATGACACCCACGGCAAGGTCGAGCACATTGCCTTTGGCAATAAATTCTTTGAATTCGGAGACGAAGCCCATAAGCAAACAGTATTGAAGGGTGAAAAAAGAATTTGCGCTAAAGCTACTTATTTAAAAACAAATGCAAAGCGTCTTATATAGTAGTAAAGGTGGGGGTTGTGGAGGCGTGCGGAGTGGTGCTTTCGGTGGAGCGGAGTGATATGGCGTCCAACTCAGGTGTGGGCCCGACCAAGCCCAGTAGCTTGGGGCGCTATCTTTGGCGGGGCTAAGTCATTTCCGCCTTCTTTTCGTTATGTCTGCTTCGTTCGAAAACCTGCTCTACGACCTGGACGCCGCCAGCGGCATCCTCACCCTCACCATCAACCGCCCCAGCAAGCTCAACGCCCTGAACGCGGCCACCATTGCCGACATCGACGCGGCCGTGCAGCAGGCGCTCAACGAGCCGGCCGTGCGCGGCATCATCGTCACGGGCAGCGGCGAAAAGGCCTTTGTGGCCGGGGCCGACATTGCCGAACTGGCCGCCCTCACGCCCGCGCAGGCCGCCCGCGCCGCCGAGCGCGGCCAGGAAGCCTTCTGCCGCATCGAGGAAAGCACCAAGCCCGTGGTGGCGGCCGTGAACGGCTTTGCGCTGGGCGGCGGCTGCGAACTGGCCATGGCCTGCCACATGCGCGTGGCTTCCGACAACGCCCGCTTCGGCCAGCCCGAGGTGAACTTGGGCCTGCTGCCCGGCTACGGCGGCACGCAGCGCCTGCCCCAACTCATCGGCAAGGGCAAGGCCATTGAATTACTGCTAACGGCCGACATGGTGAAGGCCGACGAGGCCCTGCGCCTGGGCCTGGTGAACCACGTGGTGCCGCAGGCCGAGCTGCTGCCCTTTTGCCAGCAGCTGCTGGGCAAGATTCTGGGCAAGGCGCCGCTGGCCGTGGGCATGGTGCTGGAATGCGTGAACGCGCATTACGCCAAGGGCACCGACGGCTATAAGGCCGAGGTGGAAGCCTTTGGTCGGGCCTTCGATAGTGAGGACTTCAAGGAGGGCACCACGGCATTCGTGGAAAAGCGTCCGGCGGTATTCACCGGTAAATAGAACTATAATCTGTCATCCTGAGCGCAGCGAAGGACCTTCTCACGCTTGCAACAGTTGCTGACGTGAGAAGGTCCTTCGCTGCGCTCAGGATGACAGCTGGATTTCACCAACGACGAATGAATGTAGCGAAAAGACTGGCCTCGCAGACGGCCGTGTATGGCGTGAGCAGCATCGTGGGCCGGGTGCTCTCGTATCTGCTCACGCCGGTGTACACGGCCGCGTTTGCGGCGGCCGAGTTTGGGGTGGTGACGGGGGTGTACGCCTACGTGTCGTTTCTGAACGTGCTGTTTACCTACGGCATGGAAACGACTTACTTCCGCTTTGCCAACCGGCCGGGCACCGACCGCCGCGACCTGTACGACCGGGTGCTGAGCCTGCTGCTGGTGAGCACCGTGGTGCTGACTACGGTGCTGATACTGCTGGCCAAGCCGCTGCTGGGCATGCTGGGCATTCCGCCGGGCCACGAGCAGTACGGCGTGTGGATGGCCCTGATTCTGGGCCTGGACGCGCTGGCTGCCATTCCCTTTGCCCGGCTGCGGCTGGAGAACAAGGCCCGCAAATTTGCCACCATCCGGCTGGTCAACATTGTGGTGAACGTGGGCCTGAACCTGTTTTTTCTGGTGTTTTGCCCGGCCGTGGCCAGCGGCAAGTGGCTGCCGGGCCTGCAGCCGCTGGTGGCGCGGGTGTTCGACCCCACCATTGGGGTGAGCTATGTGTTTCTGTCGAACCTGTTTGCCAGCGGGCTCACGCTGCTGCTGCTGTGGCGCGAGGTGCTGGATTTCCGCTTCCGCCTGAACCTGGCTTTTCTGCGGCCGCTGCTGGGCTACACGTATCCGCTGATGCTGATGGGCCTGGCCGGCATGGTGAACGAGACTTTGGACCGCATCATGCTGCCCATGTGGCTGCCCAAGAACTTCTACCCCGGCCAAAGCAGCCTGACGGCGGTGGGCATCTACGGGGCCTGCTACAAGCTGAGCATCTTCATGCAGCTCGTGAACCAGGCGTTTCGCTACGCCGCCGACCCCTTCTTTTTCTCGCAGGCTACGGAGAAGAACTCGCCCGCCACGTTTGCCCTGGTGATGAAGTGGTTTACGCTGTGCTGCGCCGTGATATTCGTGGGCGTCAGCCTGAACGTGGAGGATTTCGGGCGGCTTTTCCTTAAGCGGCCGGAGTACCTGCAGGGGCTGGTGGTGGTGCCCATTCTGCTGCTGGCCAACCTGTTCCTGGGCGTGTACTACAACCTGTCGGTGTGGTTTAAGCTGACCGACAAGACGTATTTCGGCACCTACATCGGCGCGGGCGGGGCCGTGCTCACCATTGCGCTTAACTTTCTGCTGATTCCGCTGCTGGGCTACCTGGGCTCGGCCCTGGCCACGCTGGCCTGCTATTTTATGATGGCGGTGCTGTGCTGGCGGCTGGGCGAGCGGCATTTCCCGGTGCCCTACCCCGCGCTGCGGCTGGGGCTGTGGCTGCTGTTTGCCTCGGCGCTGGTGGCGCTGGGCTGGTGGGTGCAGCCGGCCGATTGGTGGGTGCGCCACGCCTGGCACGCGGGGCTCACGGTATTGTTCTTGGTGGCGCTGTGGGTGGTGGAACGGCCGCAGGCGGCGTTTGCCACCAAAGCGACTTAGACGGTCAATATAGCCTTGCGGCTATCTTTGCAGCGCCGCCTGCTTCTTCTCAACGGTTATTTCTTCATGCGTATCCCCGTCATCAACCACTCCGGCCATCCGCTGCCCGAATACCAGACCCCCCACGCCGCCGGCCTCGATTTGCGGGCCCACCTGCCCGAAGGCCCCGTCACGCTGGGCCCGTTGGAGCGGCAGCTGATTCCGACGGGCCTGAGCCTGGAAATACCGGTGGGCTACGAGGCCCAGGTGCGGCCCCGCAGCGGGCTGGCCGTGAAGCACGGCATCGGCATCGTGAACAGCCCGGGCACGATTGACGCCGACTACCGGGGCGAAATCCGGGTGCTGCTGGTGAATTTGTCTAACGAGCCGTTTGTGGTGAACGACGGCGAACGCATTGCCCAGCTGGTGGTTGCCAAGCACGAAACCATCAGCTGGCAGCCCGTGCAGGAGCTGAGCGCAACCCAACGCGGCGCGGGCGGGTATGGGAGTACGGGCGTTGGGTAGCATCTTCGCAGCGGCTCCCGCAACTTCTCTTTTTCATTCCCCACAATCAACCTTTACCCTGTGAAAATCATCGTCCCGATGGCCGGCATGGGCAAGCGCATGCGCCCCCACACCCTCACCGTTCCCAAACCCCTGATTCCGATTGCGGGCAAGCCCATTGTGCAGCGCCTCGTGGAGGACATTGCCAAAGTGTGCGGCGAGCCGGTGGACGAAGTCGCCTTCATCATCGGCCGCTTCGGCGCCGAGGTGGAGAAAAACCTCGTGAAAATTGCCGAGTCGGTGGGCGCCAAGGGCACCATCGTGTACCAGGACGAGCCGCTGGGCACGGCCCACGCCATTCTCTGCGCCAAAGAGGCCCTGACCGGCCCCGTGGTAGTGGCTTTTGCCGACACCCTGTTTAAGGCCGACTTCACGCTTGATTCCAGCGTGCCCGGCACCATCTGGGTGCAGAAAGTGGACGACCCGCGCCCCTTCGGCGTGGTGAAGCTGAACGAGCAGGGCCAGATTACGGAGTTTGTGGAGAAGCCGCAGGAGTTCGTGTCGGATTTGGCCATCATCGGCATTTACTATTTCCAGGACGGCGAGTACCTGCGCGATGAGCTGCAGTACCTGCTCGACAACGACATCAAGGACAAGGGCGAGTACCAGCTCACCAACGCCCTCGAAAACATGAAAAACAAGGGCACCGTCTTCGTGCCCGGCCGCGTGACCGAGTGGCTCGACTGCGGCAACAAGGACGCCACGGTATACACGAACCAGCGTTACCTGGAATACCTCAAGGAGCGCGGCGAGTCGCTGGTGGCGCAGTCGGCCAAAATCACCAATTCGGTGCTGATTGAGCCGGTGTACATCGGCGAAAACGCCATCGTGACCGACTCGGTGGTGGGCCCGCACGTGAGCCTGGGCGACCACGCCAACGTGCGCGACTCGCGCCTGTCAAACTCCATTGTGCAGCAGTCGGCTTCGGTGCTGAACGCGGTTATCACTAATTCGATGATTGGCAACCACGCCGGCGTGACCGGCACGCCCGACGACTTGAGCCTGGGCGATTATAACCAGCTGCGCGTGTGACATTTTAACTCGGATTTGCGTTAGTAGCGACGCGGCCTTCTGCGGAGGGCCGCGTCGTTCGTTCGTAATCCCCGTAAATTCGTGAGCCGGGCCCGAGGTCCGGTTTTGTTGTATATGCGTCAAGTTGCTCTAAGTCTGTTGCTTTGGTTGGGGATGGTGGCCGTTGGCTCCGCCCAGCCCACGGAGGGCGCCCCCAAGCCGCCGGCCAAACTGAGCCGTAAGGAGCAGCGCGCCCTTGAAAAAGAGCAGCGCGAAATCGACAAGAAGCTGGCCGAAGCCAAAACCAAGCGCGCCGCCGCGCCGCCGCTGTCGGAGCGCGAGCGCGAGATGAGCGAGGCGCTGTTTGTGGACGGGGTGAAGTACGTGATGCTGGAGGACTACACCAAAGGCCTCGAACAGCTGCTGAAAGCCTACACCCTGAGCCCCGACAACGCCGCCCTCAACTACAAAATAGCGGAGGCCAACCTGCTGAGCGGCAACCTGCGCGACGCCAACAACTACGCCGAAGCGTCCATTCGCCTCGACCCGAAAAACGCCTATTACTACTTGCTGCTGGCCCAAATTCAGGCCAGCCAGAAGCAGTACGACAACGCGACCAAAACCTACGCGGCGCTCATCAAGCAGGTGCCGAACTCGGGCAACTACCTCTTCAATCTGGCCGACCTGTACCTCGCCCAAAACAAGCTGCCCGAGGCGCTGACGACCTTGGACCAGGCCGAGAAGGAGTTTGGGCAGGTAGACGAGATTTCGTTCAAGAAGCAGCAGATTTACCTCAAGCAGAACAAGCTGGACCTAGCCCTGGCCGAAGGCGAAAAGCTCATCAAGGCCAACCCCACCGAAAGCCGCTACGTGCTGGCCCAGGCCGAGATGTACGCCAGCAACAACCGCCTGCCCGACGCCCTGCGCGTGGCCCAGCAGGCCCTGCGCCTCGACCCCGACAACCCGCAGGCCCACATGGTTCTGGCCGAGGTGTACCGCCAGCAAAAACAGCCCGAAGAGTCGGCCCAGCAGCTGAAGCTGGCTTTTGCCAGCCCGGCCCTGGACATCGACGACCGGGTGCGGGTGCTGGTGGGCTACATCAAGCAGTTGCCCAGCCCCACCGAATCGGTGAACCAGCTGGCGCGCGACCTGGCCACGGCCACTATTAAAGCTTACCCGAAGGACGCGAAATCGTACGCCGTGGCCGGCGACATCCAGACCCTGACCGACCACAAAAAGGACGCCCGCGACACCTACCTGAAGGCGCTGCGCTACGACAACTCCAAGTTTCAAATCTGGCAGCAGGTGGTGCTCATCGATGCCGAGCTGAACCAGACCGATTCGCTGCTGGCGCACACCGACCGGGCATTGGAGCTGTTTCCGAACCAGTCGTCGCTGTGGTTCTACAACGGCGTGGCGCATTTGCTGAAAAAGCAGCCGCAAAAGGGCGTGAAAGCCTTGGAGCACGGCCGCAAACTGGTGGTGAACAACCCCGAACTGCTGGGGCAGTTTGATGCCCAACTGGGCGACGCCTATCACGAGATGCACCTCTACGAAAAGTCGGACGAGGCCTACGAGGCCGCCCTGGCCAGCGACCCCAACAACGTACAGGTGCTCAACAATTACAGCTATTTCCTGTCGCTCAGGGGCGAAAAGCTGGACAAGGCCAAGCAGATGTCGGGCAAAGTGGTGAAGCAGTTTCCCGACAACGACACCTACCTCGACACCTACGCCTGGGTGCTCTACAAGATGAAGGACTACGCCGGCGCGAAAGCGGCGCTGGAAAAAGCCATGCAAACCACCAAAGACGCTTCCGTGATTGAACACTACGGCGACGTCCTGTTCCAACTCGGCGACAAAGACAAAGCCGTGGCCGAATGGCAGCGCGCCCGCAAAGCCGGTGTGGCTTCCAACCTGCTGGAACGCAAATTGAAAGACCGAAAACTGTATGAATAAAATTTCTTTGCTGTTGGCGCTGGGCTTGTTGGCGGGCGGCTGCGCCCGCAAGGCCGTGCCCACGGCCTCCACCACGGGCCCCGGCACGTCGGTATCGGCCGCCGAGCCATCGGTGCGCGCCACCAACACCACGTTTGTGTTTCTGAACGCCAAGGGCAAGGCCCAAATCAACTTGAAGGGCGAGAAACAGGGCGCCAACATTGCCCTGCGCATGCGCCGCGACAGCATCATCTGGGTATCGGCTTCGCTGGTCGGCATTGAGGGCGTGCGGGCGGTGCTCACGCGCGACTCGGTGCATGTGCTGAACCGCTTGGAAAAAACGTACTTCTCGGGCGGCTACGACTACCTCAGCAAGCTGCTGAACGTGCCCATCAGCTTTGCTCAGATGCAGGCCCTGCTGCTGGGCGACTACCTGCCCGCGCCGGCCGGCACCACGCCCACCATTGCCGTCGAAGAAGCCGGCCGCCAGCGCGTGAGCTACCCCTTGGCCGGCGTGCTCATCGAGCGGCTGCTGCAGGCCGAAACCGGCCGCGTGCAGCAGTTGAAAGTGAAGGACGACGCCACCCAGCGCAACCTGACCGTGGACTACACCGACTTTAAACCGCTGGAAGACCAGGGCAACCTGCCCTTTGCGCACGCCACGTTCATTCAGGCCCAGCAACCTTCGGCGGGAGCGGTGACGGCGGCCATCAACTACAGCAAGGTGAACGTGGGGCGCGAACGGCTGGCCTTTCCGTTCGCCGTGCCCAAAGGCTACAAGCGGCAGAAGTAGGCAGTGGCTTTGGACTGGAATCTGGTGAATAACGTCTTGTTACATCCCCTTAAGCGAATTGCTTGCGCCGGCGCCCGTCTTGGGGGCGGGCGGTGGCTGTGGCTGTGCCTGCTGAGCTTGTGGCTGGCGGCGCCCGCCGCGGCCCAACAGCGCAAAAAGAAGCAGGCGCCCAAAACCACCAGAACGGCAAAATCCTCCCGGGCGGCCACCGCGCGCCCGGCGCCACGCAAAGCTGCGGCCGCCCGCCCGGCCCGCCTCAAGACCAAGGCCCAGCTGGAGCGCGAGCGCCAGGCCAATCTGCGCCAGATTCAGGCCACCAGCCAGGCCCTGAACCAAACCCAGGAAAAGAAGAAAGTAAGCCTCGGCCAACTCAACGTCATCAAGGAGAAGCTGACGGTGAAGAAGCAGGTTATCCAGGGCATTTCGACCCAGCTGCACGGCATCGAAACCAACGTGCACCAAACGGCTACGGAGGTGCTCAAAACCCAGCAAACCCTGCGTGAGCTCAAGGCCGAATACGCTCGCCTGCTCTATACGGCCTCGAAAACGGCCAACGGCTTCAACCGGCTTATGTTTTTGTTTGCGTCGGAGTCGTTCAACCAGTTCACGTTGCGGCTGCGCTACATCCGCCAATACACCGAGGAGCGCCAGCGCCAGGCGGCCCGCATCATGGGCACGCAGTACCGGTTGCACCAGCAGCTCTCGGGCCTCACGCAGCAGCAGAAACGCAAGAGCAGCCTGCTGAACAGCCAGCTGAACGAAAACCGCAACCTGCTCAGCCTGAAGTCGAAGGAAGACGAGATGGTGCAGCAGCTCAGCCAGCAGGAGCAGGGCCTGCGCCAGGAGCTGGAAGAGCGCCGCCAGGCCGTGAACCGCCTCGACAACCTCATTGCCGAGCGGGTGCGTGAGGAAATAGCCCGCGCCGCCCGCGCCGCCCGCTTAGCCGCCCGCCGCGAAGCCGCGCTGGCCGCCGCCCGCGAGGCGCGCCGGGCCGCGG
>NZ_JAELXR010000019.1:0-92185 GCF_016427455.1 Hymenobacter miniatus | reverse complement strand
AACAAAAAAAAAAAAAGAAAAGGCGAAGAAGCGGGAGACCGACCACCCCCCCCCCCCCCCCCCCCCCCCCCCCCCCCCCCCCCCCCCCCCCCCCCCCCCCCCCCCCCCCCCCCCCCCCCCCCCCCCCCCCCCCCCCCCCCCCCCCCCCCCCCCCCCCCCCCCCCCCCCCCCCCCCCACGACGGTCTAGTTTTGCTTCGTCGTCGTTTTCTTCTCGGTTTCCACCACGTTGCCGTTGGGCTTGGTCGTGGTGGTTTCCACTTCGGTTTTCTTCTTGCTGCCCCCGCCGCCGAACACCGAGAAATGCACGTAGCGCTTGGGGTTAGCCTTGAGGTCGGTGAGCAGCTCGTTGGAGCTGGCCGTGGTGGCGGCCAGGTTGTTGTAGAGCGTAGAATCGTGCAGGAGCTTGCCCATGGAGCCGCTTTGGTCGTTGAGGGCCGTGTTGAGGCTTTGCACGGTGGTTTGGGCGTCGGCCAGGGTGGCGTTGAGGCGGCGCAGGGCCGGGCCCACGGGCGCGGTTTTGAGCGAGTCGGACAGCTGCGAGAAGTTCACGGCAATCTTGTCGAGCTTGCCGGTGGTTTTGTTCAGAGCGGTGCTCATCTGGGCCAGGTTGCGGGTGATGAGGTTGATGTTGGCCTGGTTGGCCACGATGAGCGCCTGCAGGGCTTCGGTGCTGGCGCGGGCGCCGCGCAACGTGCTCTGGATGTTGGTTTGGGCGTCTTTGTTCAGGAAGCCGTTGATGTGCGAGAGCGTGGCGCCCACGGTGTCGAGCACGGGCAGGGCCTTGGCCTGGAAGGCGTCGATGCTGCTCACGGCCGATTTGGTGCGCAGCTCTTCGCCCCCGTTGAACTCCTTGCTGTTTTTTCCCAGAAACAGGGTGATGGTTTTGGAGCCCAGCAGCGAGCCGCTGAGGCCGGCGGTGGTAGAGTCGCCCACGGTTACGCCCTTCACCAGCTCCAGGGTGGCGCGCACAATGTTGCCGCGCTCGGGCATGAGCTCCAGGTTTTTCACCTGGCCCACCTTGATGCCGTTGAGCAGCACCACGGCGCCGACGTTGAGGCCTTCGGCGTTGGGGTAGGAGGCATAATAGGTGCGGTCGTTCGACAGCAAATTGCTGCCCCGCAGGAAATTATAGCCAAACACCAGAGCGACAACAGCGACGATGGTGAGCAGCGCCACTTTGATTTCTTTAGACACGTGTAGAGATATTGAGTGATGAATTGAGGAACTGGCCTATGCTTTGGTCACGTACGAGAACCGGATGCTCCAAGGACGGGCAGGCGGGCAAAAACCAACCTCAACCGTAGCCTGGGCGCTATCCGCCTTCCAGTTCGCGCTTGTACTCGCGGAATGCGCGGTAGATGCCCGCGGCCATATACGACTGATTGGCTTTGTCGTTCAGGTACCGTTCCTCGGCGGGGTTGGTCAGGAAGCCCGACTCGATGAGCACCGAGGGCATGGTCGACTTCCAGAGCACCAGAAAACCGGCCTGCTTCACGCCGCGGCTGGGGCGGCTGACGGTGGTGCGCAATTGCCGGTCCACCCGCTGAGCGAAGCGCAGGCTGTTGGTGATGTAGGCCGACTGAAACAGCGAAAACATGATGTGTGACTGCGGCGAGCTGGGGTCGAAACCGTTGTAGCGGGTCTGGTAGTTCTTCTCCTGCAGAATAACCGAGTTTTCGCGCTGGGCCACGCCGAGGTTGGCGGTGGTTTTGTGCAGGCCCATGGTCCACACTTCGGTGCCGTGGCTCTGGCTGGGGCCGGCGTTGCAGTGAATGGAGATGAACAGGTCGGCGTGGTTGCGATTGGCAATGGCGGCCCGCTCGTCGAGCTCCACAAACACGTTGGTTTTGCGGGTGTAAATCACCTTCACGTCGGGCATGTTCTGCTCTATTTGCTTGCCCAGGGCCAGGATGAGGCCCAGGGCCACGTCGGCCTCGCGGGCGCTGGCGCCGGCGCAGCCCCGGTCCTTGCCGCCGTGGCCGGCGTCGAGCACCACGGTGCGCAGGCGGTAGCGGTAGGGCGCGTTGGCGTCGGGCAGCGCCGCCGAGTCGGGCGCCACGCGGGTGGAGTCGGCCGTGGTCTGGGCCTCTGCTTTCCACTCCCCACTTGCGGCGCCCAGCAGCAAAAGGGCGGCACTGGCCAGGATGACAATAATCCGCACGTCGTTCGTTGAAGGGGCGGTAGCGACCTGCTACCTTTGTAGAAGCCCCAAAAGTAAACGAATTAACCGCTACTATACTTTGCCTCTCTGGTTTGGCCTACCTGCTGCCACCGATTTTCGGGCACGGCCGTCCCGTTTCCGCCGGGCCCGGCTGCGCGCGGTGTTGCACCAGGCCCTGTTTTTGTTGCTGCTCTGCGGCGTGGCCGGCCCGACGGCAGGCCAAACCGTGACGCCCTCGGCGCCCAAAGCGCAAACGCCCCGCAAGGCCAAGATTCAAGCCCGCAAAGACCGGCGCAAGGCCATACTGGCCACGCCCGCCACCCCCGACCGCGCCCCCGTGGTGCCGGCCCGCCCCATTCCCAAAGCCAAGCCCGGCCAGCGCCCCGGCAGCGCCCCCACCCCGCCGGTGCGCAACATTTCGCCCGACCCGCGCGACCCCGTGGGCCCGCCGCCGCCCGGCGCCGTCAACGCCGGCCAGTCGCGCATTCCCGGCGCCTCGCACAAGCCCGTGCCCGACACGCTGGCCCCCGGCGGCACCACCCGCCTGCCCGGCCTCACGCCCACCGACACCACCGGCCTGGTGAACGGCGTGAGCCGCTCCGGCGACTCGCTGCAGCTGGCGGCCAAGCGCAAGGGCCAGATTGAAACCACCATCAACTACACGGCCAAGGACTCCATTCAGTTCGACGTGACCAAGAAGGTGGCGCGCCTCTACGACAACGCCAGCGTGGTGTATGGCAAAACCGACCTGAAGGCGGCCCTCATCACGGTGAACTACGGCAACAACACCATGCAGGCCGAAGGCAAGCAGGACACGGTGAAGAACAAGCTGGTGGGCCGGCCCTTGCTCACCGACAACGGCCAGAAGTACGAGGCCCGCAGCATTGCCTACAACTTCAAAAGCCGCAAAGCCAAGGTGACCGAGGCCGTGACCACGCAGGGCGAAGGCTACGTGGGCGCCCAGGTCATCAAGCGCCTGCCCAACGGCGACATCAACGGCCTGATGGGGCGCTACACCACCTGCAACCTGGAGCACCCGCACTTCTACATTCAGGCCAAGAAAATGAAGGTGATTCCGGGCGACAAGGTGGTGACCGGCCCCTTCAACCTGGTGATTGGCGACGTGCCCACGCCGCTGGGCTTTTTGTTTGGCTTCTTCCCCACGCCCAGCAAGAGCCGGGGCTCGGGCGTGCTCATTCCCACCTTTGGGCAGTCGGCCGACCGAGGCTACTACCTCACCAACGGCGGCTATTACTTTGCGCCCAACGACTATATAGGCGTTCGCCTCACCGGCGACATTTACGCCGGCAATGCCCAGGTAACTCCCGGCGGCTGGGGTGCCACCGCCGACGTATCTTATCTGAAGCGCTACACTTATCAAGGCAACTTCAACTTCCGCTTCACCACCCGCCCCACGGCCCAGATACTGGACCCCAACTCGCTGACCACCAGCCCGGAATTTATCAAGCCACCGGCCGAAAACTCGTTCTGGATTACCTGGAACCACACGCCGGTGCCCAAGCCCGGCGGCGGGCGCTTCTCGGCCAGCGTGAACGCCGGTACCAGCAGCTACAACCGCATCAACAGCCTCGACGTGCGGCGCAACGTGTCCACGCAGTTCAGCTCCAGCATCAGCTACTCGAAGCAAATCCGGAACTCGCCCATCAACTACGACATCCGCCTAAGCCAGAGCCAGGGCACCGACGGCACGATGACGTTCACCCTGCCCGACATCAGCGTGGGCGTGGCCCGGCAGTACCCCTACCAGTGGTTCGGCATCAAGCCCGGCGCGGGCGGCAAGTTTGGCGCCAGCTCCTACGAGCAATTCACGCTGAGCTACAACCTGGTGGCCCGCAACGAAGTGAGCAACCAAGTGAGCGCCCGCTCGCTGAGCAACGGCCTGCCCCTGCTGGGCGGCACCACCGACGTGAGCCGCATTCCGTTCAGCTTCAACAACCTGGGCAAGCTGCTGCGCAACTCCCGCAACGGCGTGCAGCACCAGTTCGGCATCGGCCTGGGCTCCTACAACCTGGGGCCCTATTTCAAGCTGAGCCCCACCGTGAATTACAGCGAGGTATGGTATGCCCAGAGCCTGCGCTACCGCTACAGCCCCGTGGCCCAGGCCGTGCGCATCGACACGGTGTACGGCTTCAACCGCGTGAGCACCTACTCGGGCGGGGCCAGCCTCAACACCACGTTCTACGGCACCATTGTGCGCAAAGGCACGCACCGCATTCAGGCCCTGCGCCACAAGGTGACGCCCAGTCTCAGCTACACCTATGCCCCGGCCCTGGGCCTCGACAACAACTTCCCGCAGGGCGTGCCGGTGTACCGGCAGGGGCAAGACGTACTCACCGGCTTCGTGGACCAGTTTGGCCGCGTGGTGACGGACCCTAGAATACTAAATGCCTACACGTTCAATTCTTACGACGGCTTCCTGTTTGGGGCGCCCACCAGCAACCGGCAAAGCCTGCTGTCGTTTCAGCTCCAAAACGCGGTGGAGCTGAAAATTCGGGACGAAAACGACACCACTGGCCTCAACCCCTTCCGCAAGGTGAGCCTCATCGAAGGGCTTGATTTAAACCTCAACTACAACTTCGCGGCCGACTCGCAGCGCCTGTCCAAGCTGGGCGTGAGCTTCCGCACCCA
Source organism: Hymenobacter miniatus (assembly GCF_016427455.1). Classification (NCBI taxonomy): domain Bacteria; kingdom Pseudomonadati; phylum Bacteroidota; class Cytophagia; order Cytophagales; family Hymenobacteraceae; genus Hymenobacter; species Hymenobacter miniatus. Next base: position 87,374 of record NZ_JAELXR010000019.1, on the reverse strand, counting down.
ACTGGCCAAAAAGCTGGCCTTCAACAGCAGCTTCACCTTCGACCCCTACCAGCGCGACGCCTCCGGCCGCACCATCAACAAGTACCTCTTCGAATCGAACCCGCGCCGGTTGCTGCGCCTAGAGTCGGCCGTGTTTTCCACCAACTACGCCTTCAACCCGGCCTCGGGCAAGAAGAAAAGCGCCGTGCCGCGCGCCGTGGCCCCCTCCAACACGCCTTCGCTGGGCACGGTGGGGCCGCCCAACTACTACGCCGACTACGTCGACTTCGACATTCCGTGGGAGCTCAACATGAGCTACAACGCCGGCTACACCACGGCCGTCACCCCGCTCACCGAGGCATACATCCGGGCTAATGGCCGGCCGCCCATCTTGGCCGTCAACACCATTCGGGCCGATGGCTCGGTGAAGCTCACCGAAAACCTGCGCCTCACCACCAGCTTCGGCTACGACTTCACCAGCCAAGCCGTCACGTTTCCTACGGTGAGCTTCTTCCGGGATTTGCACTGCTGGCAAATAAATGGCACTTGGATTCCGTTCGGACAATACAAAGGCTATAATTTCACCATTGCGGCCAAAAGCAGTTTATTGCAGGATTTGAAGATTAATCGCAACCGCACGGTACAGTTCCAGTAGGGCCGTTTTCGTTCGCATAGGGATTGCCGTCGTTGGGGGGGCGCCGGCTCAGATTGAACGTTATTGGCGGCGTGGAAAAAATGGCAGGACGTGCTTTGGCATCCTACCCGATTCTGCCGCTGCCATGAACCCCTTCTTTCTGCGCGTGCTCCTCGCCGCCGACTCGCCCGAACAAGCTGCCGCGCTTGAGCACCACCTGCACGACGCCGGCCACGAAGTGGTGCGCATCGAAGCCCGCGGCGACGCCGCCCTCAAGGCCGCCCGTCTCGTGCACCCCGACCTAATCGTGCTCGGCGGCGCCCTGCAGGGGGCCATGGACGGCGTGGGCCTGGCCACGGCCCTGGAGCAGCAGGTGCTGGCCCCCACGCCCATCGTCGTGGTGAACGACCCGGACGAGTTGCCGGGCCTGCTCGCGTTGCAGGCCCCGGCCTGGCCCCAACACTCGGAAGCCTCGTCGCTGCCCCAGCCTGACCTGTCGCCCGAACCCCCTCGCGACGCGGCCGAATAGCTGCCGCCCGTTTTCATTTCCGCTCCATCTTTTCAGCCCCTGCGCTTCGGCCAGGGGCTTTTTGCTGGGCTGCCGCCGCCGGATAACGAAATTGTTGCCAGCTTTGCCCCGCCAAACGGCTGTCCATCCCCGTCAACCCGGCCCCGGCCGGCCACCCCCATGTCCCAGCACAAGGAAGTCAAGCTCGTCACCACCCACCAGATGCTCGCCATGAAGCAGCGGGGGGAAAAAATCTCCATGCTCACGGCCTACGATTATTCGATGGCCCAAATCCTCGACGGCGCCGGCATCGACGTGCTGCTCGTCGGCGACTCGGCCTCGAACGTGATGGCCGGCCACGAAACCACCCTGCCCATCACCCTCGACCAGATTATTTACCACGCCCAGGGCGTGGTGCGCGCCGTGAAACGGGCCTTCGTGGTGGTGGACATGCCCTTTGGCTCCTATCAGGGCAACTCTTCGGAAGCCCTGCGCTCGGCCATCCGCATCATGAAGGAAAGCGGCGGCCACGGCGTGAAGCTGGAAGGCGGCGCCGAAGTGAAGGACAGCATCATCCGCATTCTCACGGCCGGCATTCCGGTGATGGGCCACCTCGGCCTCACGCCCCAGAGCATCTACAAATTCGGCACCTACACGGTGCGCGCCAAGGAAGAAGCCGAGGCGCAAAAGCTACTCGAAGACGCCCGCCTGCTGCAGGAAATCGGCTGCTTTGGCCTGGTGCTGGAGAAAATCCCGGCCGCGCTGGCCAAGCAGGTGGCCGAAGAACTGACCATTCCCGTCATCGGTATTGGCGCCGGCCCCGACGTGGACGGCCAGGTGCTGGTGGTGCACGACATGCTGGGCCTCACCAAGGAGTTTAAGCCGCGCTTCCTGCGCCGCTACGCCGAGCTGCACGACGTGATGACCGAGGCGGTGCAGCACTACGTGGCCGACGTAAAAAACCGCGAGTTTCCGAGCAAAGAAGAGGGGTACTAGAATCGGGAGCTAGGAGCGGGAAGCGAGGAAAAACCGAATTAACATATTTCTTCTTCCCGCTTCCCACTCCATGCTTCCCATTATATTTGTGCAATGAGTGAAAATGCTTCGGTAGAGCATTTGGAGGTGTGGCAGTTTGCGCATGCGTTTGTCTTAGGTGTTTATCGCGTTTCCCGGGAGTTTCCACGCGAGGAGGTATTCGGTTTAACTTCCCAGCTTCGTCGCGCGTCTGTATCCGTGCCGGCCAATATCACCGAAGGTTACCGCAAGCTTGGCGCTGCTGATAAGGTACGGTATTACAATATCGCTCAAGCTTCGCTCGACGAGGCTGCTTACCATTTGCGCCTTGCGCACGATTTAGCCTATGCAGACACGCAAGAGCTACGCCAGCAAGCCGACCGAATTGCGCGGATGCTGACGTCGTACATCCGGCGCATACGTGAGCAATAGACCCGCTTCCCACTTCCCACTCCCCGCTTCCCTTAAGTGAATCGTCCCAACCTCTGGTCCGAAGGCAGAGAAATTCTGTTCGAAGACAACCACCTCCTCGTCATCAACAAGCCCGCCGGCCTGCTCGTGCAGGGCGACGCCACCGGCGACGAGCCCCTCTCGAAAAAAGCCGCCGAATATCTGCGCTTCAAGTACAAGAAGCCCGGCGAAGCCTTTGTGGGGGTGTGCCACCGTATCGACCGGCCCGTGTCGGGCATCGTCATCCTGGCCAAAACCAGCAAGGCCCTGAGCCGGCTGAACGAGATGTTCCGCGACGACAAGATTCACAAAACCTACTGGGCCCTCACCGGCAAGCCGCCGGTGCCCGAAAGCGGCACGCTGGTGCACTGGCTGGTGAAAGACACTGTGCGCAACGTGACCAAAGCCTACCCCACGGCCCACGGTCAGGGCTTGCGCTCGGAGCTGAAATACGAGCTGCTGGGCCCGGCCGGCAACCGTTTTCTGCTGCAGGTGAACCCCGTGACGGGCCGCCCGCACCAGATTCGGACCCAACTGGCCACTGGCCTGGGCACGCCCATCGTGGGCGACGTGAAGTACGGCTTTATCGCCCCGCTGCCCGACGTGAGCATTGCCCTGCACGCCCGCCAGTTGCAGTTGCAGCACCCCGTCACGAAAGAAGCCCTCACGTTCATCGCGCCCCTCCCCGATGCTCCGCACTGGGACGCCGCCCGGGAGTACTACAAGTAAGCAGCTGCCAGCTAAGCGCCTGTCATCCTGAGCGCCGCGAAGGAATGTATCACGTCAGCGCTTGTCGTGCCCACGTGGCAAGGACCTTCGGTGCTCAAGGTGACAGGCGTTTGCTTGTTTCACCAAAGGTGCAAGATTTTGGCCTTCTGGTACCGAAAATTCCCCTACCCTGGCGGTGGCCGTAATTTTGCATTGTTTCCACTGAACCTAAGCGCGGGCATTTTGCTTCTGGCTGCAGTTCAGCTTTCGAACCCCTTATGGCTATCCTCATTTTTTTCGTTGCCCACTACTACTTGTCGCTGTTCACGCAGACATTTTACCTGCACCGGTATGCGGCGCACAAGATGTTCACCATGAACCGCTTCTGGGAGAAGTTTTTCTTCCTCTTCACCTACCTCTGCCAGGGCAGCAGTTTCCTCTCGCCCCGGGCCTACGCGCTGTTGCACCGCATGCACCACGCCTACTCCGATACCGAGTTGGACCCGCACTCACCCCACTTTTCTAACAACGCCTTCGACATGATGTGGAAGACCAAGGTGATTTACAACGACGTGGTGAACAACAACCACGAAGGCGCCAAGCGCTTCGAGGGCGACATTCCGGAGTGGAACTGGCTCGACAAATTCGGCGGCACCGTGTATTCGCGGGTGGGCTGGGGCACGGCCTACGTGCTGTTCTACATCAATTTCGCCACGGCGTGGTGGCAGTACCTGCTGCTGCCCATTCACTTCCTGATGGGGCCCATTCACGGCGCCATCGTGAACTGGGGTGGTCACAAGTACGGCTACCAGAATTTCGACAACAACGACAAGTCGATGAACACGCTGGCGCTGGACTTCCTGGCTTTTGGCGAGCTGTTCCAGAACAACCACCACAAGCTGCCCATGCGCGTCAACTTCGGCGTGAAGTGGTGGGAGTTTGACCCCACCTACGTGGCCATTTGGGGCCTGAACAAAGTGGGCATCATCAAAGTGAAGCGCAAAAACATGAACCTGAACACCATGTCGAAGTTGGCCAAGCCTAAGCGCGAAGCCATGGCGGCGTAGATTCAACACGAGCAAAGAGAAAGCCCTGGCCTTACCGCCAGGGCTTTTTTCATTCTTCTGCTAGCTAATACACTGACCAAGCGCTACCTTTGCACTCCCAATTTCGGGAAATCTTCATCAGACGCACGAGCTGCGTCGCACAACCCCACCGGTTTATGGCAGTTAAAATCCGCCTCGCCCGCCGTGGCCGCAAAAAGGCCGCCACTTACGACATCGTAGTTGCTGACTCCCGTTCGCCCCGCGACGGCCGTTTCATCGAGAAACTCGGCACCTACAACCCCAACACCAACCCCGCCACCATCAACTACGACGCCGACCGCGCGTTCTACTGGATGATGACCGGTGCCCAGCCCACCGACACCGTGCGGGCCATGCTGAGCTACCGCGGCGTGCTCTACCGTCGTCACCTGCAGCTGGGTGTCGACAAAGGCGCCATCACCCAAGAGGTGGCCGACGAGCGTTTCAACGCTTGGAAGCAGGAGAAGGACGCCAAAATCGAAGGCAAGCGCACTGGCTTGGTTGACGCGAAGGAAGAAGCCCGCAAAGCTGCTTTCGCCGCCGAAACCAAAGTAAAAGAGGCTCGTGCCGAGGCGCTGCGTCAGAAGCAGGCTGCCCTGCTGGCTGCTAACGCCCCCGCTCCGGCCACCGAGGAAGCCACCGAGGCTCCGGCCGAAGAGGCTGCCGCCGAAGCTGCCGAGTAGTTTTTAGGCAACTGAAAACCGTAAGAGTTTGGGAGTTGTGAGCCGGACCGGCTGGCAACCCCCAAACTCTTTTTCGTTTCCCCTCCTCCGCTCGCTATGACCCTCGACGAAACCTATCAGCTCGGCTACATCCTCAAAACCCACGGCCTGCGCGGCCACGTGGCCGCCCACTTCGACGTGGACGACGTGGAAGAATACCTGAAGCTCAAAACAGTGTACCTCGCCCTGCCCGCCGCCCCCGCCAAGCTGGTAGAGCACAAGGTGGAGAAAGTGCAGCCCCAGTCCGGCAACCGCGTGCTGCTGAAGCTGCGCGGCATCGACCGCATCGAGGAAGCCGAACCCTTGCGCGGCTCCCAGCTCTACTTGCCCCTGGCCGAACTGCCGGAGCTGGAAGACGACCAGTTTTACTTCCACGACGTCATTGGCTTCACCGTGGTTGATGAAACCCTGGGCGAATTGGGCACGGTCGAAAATTTCTACGAGCTGCCACAGCAGGACATGCTGGCCATGCGCTACCAGGGCCAGGAAGTGCTGATTCCGGTGGTGGACGAGCTGGTGAGCCACGCCGACCACGAGAAGAAGCAGGTCCACGTGAACTTGCCCGAAGGGTTGCTCGACGTGTACCTCAAGCCGTCTTCGCGCGACAAAGACGAGCCCGACGAATTTGACGAAGCGTAAAGTAGCCACAAGCCACAAGCCAGTAGCCGTAAGCCCACCGGGGCTCATTGGCTTGCAGCCTGCGGCATGTGGCCTGCAGCCATCCTATGAGAATCGACATCCTCACCTGCTTGCCCGAATTGCTGGTTAGCCCTTTTGCCCATTCTATCGTGAAGCGGGCACAGGACAAAGGCCTCGTGGAAATCCACCTGCACCAGCTGCGCGACAAGGCCATCAACAAGCACGGCCAGATTGACGACGCCGTGTTTGGCGGCGGCGCGGGCATGGTGCTGCGCGTGGAGCCCATTGCCGCTTGGATAGACGAGCTGCAGGCCCAGCGGCCCTACGACGCTGTCATCTACCTCACGCCCGACGGCGAAACGCTGCGCCAGCCCCTGGCCAACCGCCTGTCGCTGTTCCAGAACATTATCATGCTCTGCGGCCACTACAAGGGCATCGACGAGCGCATCCGCCAAACCTACATTACCCACGAAATCAGCGTGGGCGACTACGTGCTCAGCGGCGGCGAGCTCGGCGCGGCCATCCTGGTCGATGCCGTGGTGCGGCTGCTGCCCGGCGTGCTCGGCAACGAGGAGTCGGCCTTGTCCGATTCTTTTCAGGATGATTTGCTGGCGCCGCCGGTGTACACCCGGCCTGCCGAGTGGCGCGGCCAGGTGGTGCCGGAAATCCTGTTATCGGGCAATACGCCCAAGATTGAGGAGTGGCGGCACGAGCAGGCGCTGGCCCGCACCCAGCAGCGGCGGCCCGATTTATTGGGCTAAAACCAGATTCGGACGCTTCGTTTTCTGAATCAACAGCAAATCAGTGAACAAGCTAACGCATGTTCTACAAATGACTTGCTATCCTCAACGGAAAGCCCTATCTTTGCGCTCCGTTTCGATAAAATACTAATTCCCGACGGCGGCGCCGTCTTTCGCAATTTCTCAGCCATGAGCGTACTACTTGACTTTATCCAGGCCGAATCGCAAGAGCGCCGCGCCAGCTTTCCGGACTTCGCCGCCGGCGACACCGTGAACGTGCACGTAAAAATCCGCGAGGGCAACAAGGAGCGCATCCAGCAGTTCCAGGGCGTGGTGCTGCAGCGCCGCAACCCCAGCTCGAACGGCGAAACCTTCACCGTGCGCAAGATTTCGAACCAAATCGGCACCGAGCGTATCTTCCCCCTGCTGTCGCCCAACATCGAGAAAATCGAGGTGGTGCGTCGCGGTAAAGTGCGTCGCGCCCGTCTGTTCTACCTGCGTGGCCTCTCGGGCAAGCAAGCTCGTATCAAAGAGCGTCGCTTGAACGTGGCCAGCAAGGCTACCGCCTAAGCTTAGCCGCAGCTCCAGCAGCTGCTCACAATAAAAAAGCCGGCCCCACGCGTGGGGCCGGCTTTTTTAGGTTTCAGGTTACGAGGCGCTTAAATCTGGCCCTGGGGCTTGTGCGAAGAGAAGTCCTGCGGCAAGCTGCCATCAACTTCTACAGTGCCGCCTTGCAGCTGCTGCGATACCGCGGTCAGCACTTCGCCCAGTTTGGTGATGCGGGTGGCCGTGTTCACGTTCTCGGCAAAGTTGGCTGCCTGGGTGGTTTGCGAACCTAGGCGGGCCAGCAGGGGCGCAATCACGTTCACGTCGAGGGTACCGCTGCCAAAATGCGCCTTCAGCGCTTGCAGGTCGACCACCAGCTGGTGCAGGGCTGGGTTGTTGGCCTCTTTGAGGTCCTCTATCCAGCGCTGCAGCTGGTTGTCGCGCCCGGCGCGCTCCGTGGTGGTGGCAAGGTCGCCGGTGAGCAGGTGAATGGCGCTGTCGAGGTGCACTTGGTGCTGCGAATCTTTCTTTTCCATGGGTGGGGTGTTAGGTAATCGGTAAGCACTCACGGCGCGAGGCGCGCCGTCACCTTTGCCAACGTAGCAACGCCCCACGGGGTTGGCTTCTCGGCCCAAACAAAAAACCCCGCCATGACTGGCGGGGCTTTTTGTTTGGGTACCGGTTGGGTTGGCCAGCCTACTCAATCTTGTTCATGCGGTCCTTCACGGCCTCCAGGGCCACGCGCATGTTCACAATGTCGCCGCGGGCGGCTTCCTGCTCTTTCAGGTTCAGGTCGATGAGGTTGTTGAACTGCTGGAGTTCGGCGGCGTTGGCGGCCAGCATCTGCTGGATTTCAATCTTGCGGGCCTTGTTCTTCTCGATGTCCTTTTTGATGGTGTTGGCCTTTTCAATCACGGCCATGTGGTTGTTTTGCGAGGCCACCAGGGCACGCTCGGCTTCGGCAATCTGCGACACCAGGTCTTCGCGGTACATCATGCGGGCGAAGTCTTTCAGGTACTTCTCGGCCGACTTCCACTGCACGGGGGTTTTGTCTTTTGCCAAGTAGGCGTTGCCCAGGTCGATACTCCACCACACGGTGGTGCCGGTGGGGGTAGCGTCCACCTTAGAAATCACGCGAATGGGCGTGGGTGCAATTTCTTCGATGATGACGCCGTCCATGGTCACGACGCCTTTGTTGTTCTTCACCTTGCTGCCAAACTTGTCGTTCAGCTGCTTCAGCCAAGCGGCTTCCACGCGCTTGTTATCGAGCTGCACGCTCACGCGCTGGCCGGTGCGCGGAACGTTGCCAATGGACATATCGGCCTCATCCACAGGGGATTTCTGAGCATAACCACCCAGCGTTGCCAAGCATACAACAAGTAGGATTAGTAGGCTTCGTTTCATGGTAACAATAAACTTAATGAGAACTAAAAAAGAGGTCGAAGGAAGAACTGTTGTCCCCGGTATCGTTTTCCGGCTTTTCAAATTTAAGTCCTTTCTTTCATGCAAATTCTCTTCGCGAGAATTTTTTTAGGAATAATGCAGTTTTTATTTCTTTTGTTCAATTCATAATGTTTTAAGTCTAGTAAATTCAGATAGGCTGATTTTGTGAATGCTCTGCTCCGGACGCCCGGACGCAACAAACGCCGCCGTGCGCGGGTTGTAAGCCCCTATGCAAGTCACCGTTTGCCGCACCGAGCATTTCAACGCTGCTCATCGCCTGTATCACCCTGCCTGGAGCGACGACCAAAACCAACGGGTTTTCGGCAAGTGCAACAACCCTAACTATCACGGCCACAACTACAACCTGACCGTGCGCCTGACCGGCGAGGTGGACGCCGAAACGGGTTATGTGTACGACCTTAAGCGGTTGAGCGACCTCATCAAGCACGAGGTGCTGGACCGCTACGACCACCGCAACCTCAACCTGGACACGGAAGAATTCCGAACCCTCAACCCCACGGCGGAAAACATTGCCGTTGTTATTTGGCAGCGCCTGCGGCCGCACCTTGCCGCCGGCCTGGCCTTGTCGGTCACGCTCTACGAGACGGACCGTAACTTTGTAGAATACCATGGATAACCCTTCCGGGCCGGCCCCGGCAACCGATTCGCACCTGCCTATGGGCCTGCGCACTCCGCTCCGCGACGATGCCTTCGCGCGCAGCGACGACGAGAAAATTTCGGCCATCAGCGGCCACTTTGAGGCCATCATGCGCGAGTTGGGCCTCGACCTGACCGATGACAGCCTGGCCGGCACCCCGCGCCGCGTGGCCAAGATGTTCGTGAAGGAGTGGTTCAAGGGCCTCGACCCCGCGAACCGGCCCGAAGTGCGCATGTTCGAGAACCGCTACGACTACCACCAGCTGCTGGTGGAGCGCGACATCACGCTGTTTTCGTGCTGCGAACACCACTTCGTGCCCATCATTGGGAAGGCCCACGTGGCTTACCTGCCCGGCGAGCACGTGGTGGGCCTGAGCAAGCTCAACCGCGTGGTGCAGTACTACGCCCGCCGCCCGCAGGTGCAGGAGCGCCTCACCCGCCAGATTTCGGAAGAGCTCAAGCAAAGCCTGGGCACCGACGACGTGGCCGTGCTCATCGAAGCCGACCACCTCTGCGTGATGAGCCGCGGCGTGAACGACACCAGCAGCTCGACCTTGACCAGCGAGTACGGCGGCCGTTTCGCCACCGACGAAGCCCTGCGGCGGGAGTTTCTGCGGCAAATCGGGAAATAAGCCGGGCCGACGGCCTAGCTGGCTGCTTAACTCAGGTGAGCGGAGCAAACAGCAGTGAGAAACGGCGGTTTACTTTTGTTGGAAATGACCACTATGACCGAAACTTCTCCGCGCAAAGTTCTCATTACCGGGGGCACCGGCCTCATTGGCACCCGCCTGGCGGAGATGCTGATTGACAGCGGCTACGAGGTGGCCTTGCTCAGCCGCGAGCCTGCCAAGAGCAGCCATTACCGCAGCTTCCGCTGGGACCCGCGCGCGGGCACCATCGATGATGCGGCCATTCTCTACGCCGACTACATTGTGAACCTGGCCGGCGCAAGCGTGAGCGACGGCAAATGGACCGATGAGCGCAAGCGCGACATCATGACCAGCCGCCTGGGTGGGCTGGCTTTGCTGCACCGCGAGCTGGCCAACCCGCGGCACCACGTGCAGGCCTTTATATCGGCTTCGGCCATAGGGGTGTATGGCGACACCGGCGACAAGCTGCTCATCGAGGAAACGCCGCCCGGCCTCCCCACGCAGGACTTTCTGGCCGACGTGGCGCACCAGTGGGAGCTGGCCGCTGAGCCCATCGCGGCGCTGGGCATCCGGACGGTGGTGCCGCGCATTGGCATTGTGCTGAGCAAAGACGGTGGCGCCCTGCCCCAGATTGCCCGGCCGGTGAAGCTGGGCGCCGGCGCGGCGCTGGGCAGCGGCAAGCAATACATGTCCTGGATTCACCTGGACGACATCTGCCGCCTGTTCATCGCCATGCTGGAAGATGCTTCCTGGCAGGGCACCTATAATGCAGTGGCGCCGAACCCCGTCACCAACCAGCAGTTCACCGAAACGCTGGCCCAGGTGCTGCACCGGCCGCTGGTGCTGCCCAAAGTGCCCGCCTTCGGCCTGAAACTGGCCATGGGCGAAATGAGCGAAATCGTGCTGGCTTCGCAGAAAGTAAGCGCGCAAAAGGTCCTGGCGCAGGGCTTTCGGTTCGAGTATCCGGAGTTGCGCGGGGCGCTGGAGGCGCTGTATGGCGGGGAGTGAGTTGGGGCTGCTGAGCGATACCCATAAAAAAATGATGGTGCCCTACGCCCAACTCAGTGAGCCAGCCAAGGAGCTGGACCGCATGACCGTGCGGACGGTGTATGCGGCCATTGAAGCGTTGGGTAGCTGAGGTGGCGTGGCTGGCGTGGGGCTGTGTCTGCGCACCTGCAAACTGTTTAACTTAGCATTCATGTTTAAACAGTTGTTTCTCTTGCCGCTCTTGTTTCTCGCGGTTTCTTGTGCGCAGCAGGAGACCCCAGCAGAACCCATCCTGAAATCGGGCCGGTATGTAGGAATGGATTATATGGGCAAACAGGATGTTACGCCGGATGATTCGACTGACCGATGGTATCACGAAAACACCGTGACGGTCAAAGCAGATTCCCTGTTTTTGGAGAGTGTCCCCGTCGTGTTTTACAAGAATCAGCCGAAAGCCTATTCTTCTTCTGACGGTGGCTTTTACTCTTACAAAGGCAAAGTATATGGCCGGGGCAACCAAATTATTGCCAAACTTTTGGTGACGAATCACGATTACGTGATGATTCCATACAAGACGCCGAAGAGCATGGAATCTCAGGCCAAGCTGAATATCAGCTTTGACGAAAAAATTAAGCGCGGAATTTATGTTTGGGACTCTACTTTTCTCAAAGAGCAGTGGAGGGTTGTTGCATCACCAAAAGGCTTCACAATGGATGGTGTAGCCTACTCAAGAGTAACCAAACGCTAACGCCGCAAACTGTCCGGCACCCCTCCCCCGTTGTTCATCTGCTCCAGCAGGTTGTCGGCGGCGATGGTATCGACGGCCACGGCGCGGCGGCGCGGCTCCGACTCGGACACGCAGGTGTACTTCTTGGTGATTTTGACGGTGGGCTTGGGGAAGTGGCCATAGGTGTAGCCCAGGTCCTTGTCTTTATACACTTTCTCCATGAATTTGCCGAAGATGGGCAGGGCCGTGCGGCCACCCTCGCCCTGCTGCGAGCCCACGAAGTGGATGCTGCGGTCTTCGCCGCCCACCCACACGCCGGTCATCAGGTCCTTGGTCATGCCCATGTACCAGCCGTCGGAGTAGTTGGAGGTGGTGCCGGTTTTGCCGCCAATCTGGTTGTCGTTGTGCCAGAGGTCGTAGTCCCAGAGGGCCTGGGAGGTGCCGCCGGGTTCTTCCATGCCGCCGCGCAGCATGTAGGTCATCAGCCAGGCGGTTTCGGCCGGGATGGCGCGGTGTTGCACGGGGTCGAACTGCTGGATGACGTTGCCGTTGCGGTCCTCAATGCGGGTGACGAGGCGCGGGTCGGAGCGGAAGCCGTTGTTGAGGAAGGTGCTGTAGGCGTCCACCATTTCGTACACGCTCACATCGCCGGCCGAGCCCAGGCCGATGCTGGGCACCGGCAGCAGCGGCGAGGTGATGCCCACTTTATGGGCGTATTTGGCCACGTTTTCCCAGCCCACTTTCTCGGTCAACTGGGCCGTCACGGAGTTTACGGAGCGGGCCATGGCGTGGCGCAGCGTCATGTTGATGCCGGTGTATTCGCGGGTCACGTTGTCGGGCTGCCACTCCATGGGCTGGCCGTTTTCGACGTACTTGATGGTCACGCGCTGGTCGCGGATGCGGTCGCAGGGCGAGTAACCGTTGTCGAGGGCCGTGAGGTACACGAAGGGCTTGAACGTAGAGCCGGCCTGGCGCTTGCCCTGCTTCACGTGGTCGTACTGAAAAAAGCGGAAATCGAGCCCGCCCACCCAGGCCTTAATTTGGCCGGTGAAGGGGTCCATGCACATCATGCCCGACTGCAGGAAGTGCTTGTAATACGCCAGCGAATCGAGCGGCGACATCACCAGCGTGGTGTCGTTGTCGTCGTGCTTCCAGGTGAAGACTTTCATCGGCCGTTTGGCGTTGAGGGCCGAATCGAGGCGTTGGGGCTGGTTTCGGTAGCGGTTGGCGAGGCTCTTGTAGCTCTCGGTGCGCTTCATTTGGGTGAGGATGAAGTCGGGGATTTCCTGGCCTTTCTCGTCCACCCAGGGGTTCGAGCCGCGGTTGCGCCAGAAGTTGTCGAACTGGCGCTGCAAGGATTTCATGCGCTCGTGCAGGGCCTCTTCGGCGTGGGCCTGCATGCGCGAGTCGATGGTGAGGTAGATTTTGAGGCCGTCGCGGTACATGTCGTGGCCGGTGCTGTCGCACCAGGCGTCCACGAACTGGCTGATGGCGCTGCGGAAGTAGGTATCGGGGCCGTCGATATGGGGCTCGACGTGGTAGTTGAGCACGATGGGCGTGGCCTTGAGGCGGTCAATTTCAGCTTTGGGCAGCACCCCGGCCTGGCCCATGCGGTCGAGCACCACGTTGCGGCGGCGCAGGGCGGCGGCCGGGTGGAACTTGGGGTTGTAGGCCGTGGGGTTGTTGAGTACGCCCACCAGCATGGCCGCTTCTTCGGGCTTGAGGCTGTCGGGCGAGGTGTGAAAGAAGGTTTTGGCCGCCACCTTGATGCCGAAGGCGCTGGAGCCGTACTCCACCGTATTCAGATACATCCGCAGAATTTCCTCCTTGGTGTAGCGCTGCTCCAAGTCCACGGCCGTGAGCCACTCCTTGGTTTTGGCCACGATGGTGCTCACCACCGGAATATAGCCCAGGGCCCCCCGGCTCTGCTGCCGACGGATTTTGTAGAGGTTTTTGGCCAGCTGCTGGGTGATGGTGGAGCCGCCGCGCTTCTCCCCGCGCAACGACGAAAACGCCCCCCCGATAACAGCTTGCAGGTCAATGCCCGAATGCTCGTAGAAGCGCACGTCCTCCGTCGCAATCAGGGCCTTGATGAGCAGCGGCGACATCTGGCTGAGGGCCACCGGCGAACGGTTTTCGCGGAAGTACTTGCCAATGAGCACGCCATCGGAAGTATAAAGCTCGGACGCCTGCTCCACCTTGGGATTCTCCAAATCAGACAAGCTGGGCGACTTGCCGAAGAGGAACATGAAATTGGTGCTCACCAGAAACGGATACACCAAAAACAGGATGACCAGCAGGCCAAACCCTACCCAGGCCCAGCTGGCCAGCCGCACGGGCCAGCGACGGCGGCGCGGTGCTTTCGGTTTGGGGACCGAAGAAGGGGAAGAACTTGTCGGTTGGGAATCGGCCATGCGAGGCAACAAGGGGAATGCGAAGCCACAGCTCCGTCGCGAAGAACGACAAATATACCAGCCCGGGCCCCCAAAAGTCTGCACGGCGCCGCGCGGCGGCCCACGAAAACGGGTGCCCTACCGGCGCTGCCGGGCGGCCAATACGGCCTGGTGGTGCACGTTGCGGCGGGCACGGGCGCGGTTGCGCTGCCAGCGCCAGCCCAGCTCGGCCAAGGCCACCAGGATGATGCCCAGGCCCAGGAAATAGCTCCAGTGCAGCATCCGGACCTGCCCGCGCGTGGGGGCATCCAACTCTTGAAAGAGCAGCAGGCCCCACAGCTCATCGAGCAGCGTGAGCGCCCAGACCACGGCCGCAAACACGCGCCCTACCCGGCCCAGGGCCAGTTGCCAGTGCAGCAAGTAGAGCACCAGCCCCGGCAGCGCCGACAGCAGCACCAGCGGCTCTTCCTGCACCAGCGGCAGTCCCAGAAACACGATGCTGAGCGTTTCCTTCAGCACCTGCGCGGCCGCCAGGCCCCGGCCCAGCTTCGAGAGTTTGGGGAAAACGGGTAGCGGATGCAGGTGCGACGACGTGGGCATAGCGCGGCAGATACGGGGCGAATGGACCACCAATATAGGCAGCCGCTGCTAGTAGCGCCGCGCCATGATGCGGCTGGCCTGGCAGCGCCAGGTCAGTATCACAATCAGCAGGCCTTTCACCGAATCGAGCAGCAGGTTATCGGGCTTGCCGAAGGCGTAGTAGATGCCCACGCCAATGCCAATCCACCAGAAACCCAGCAGGTAGCACCACGTGGCAAAGCCCGGCCGCCGCCGCTGCACCTGGATAAACGCTACCAGCGAGGCCAGCGACACAAAGCCCAGCAGCCAGCCCAGCACGTACGTGAGGAAGGTGGTTTCAGGGCCATATTTCACCCCAAACTGCGCCAGTGTGAACCCGGGCGCAAAGAAGGCGCCTCCCGTGAGCGCCACCTCCAGGAGCAGGGCAATAAAGAGCACAACCAAAAGCAACGTACGGGCCATGAAGCAAAGGCAAGCGTGAAGCCGTCACGGGCCTTTCTCAGACTTGGAAAGCCCAACGGGCCGCCAAGCTAACCAAATAACTTGGATAAATTACTATTTGCTTTTTTGCTGAAGCAGGTCCGCATTACCTATGAGCGGCTGTTAATGCGAACATTGTCCGCCACAAACTTGAGGCTCAACAAAAGCACAATCTTGATAAGACGCAATTTTTTCAACATTAATCTACAGCTTCACTGCCAACGCGTAACAGGTCTCCTCCCCTGTTTTCCCATGCTGGCACGCGCCTAGCCTGCGCTCAGAAACGCCGCCCGAAGGCCACTGAGCAGGCACAGCGCCACGGTGATAAGGGCCACGCCGAGCCCCAGGGCCAGCGACACGCAACCCAGCGCAAACCCTATCCAGCGTGGTCCGCGGTAGGTGGCAGGCCAGCGCAGCAGCACGCCGATGGTTTGCAGGCCACCGGCCAGCAATAGCAGCGTGAGGACTACCCAGGTCCAGAATCGGGCGGGTTCGGGCTCTTGCCATATCTCCTGCTCAAACCACAGGCTAAGGCCCGCCACGGCGATGCCCGCCGCCGTGACCCACAACCGGGCCGGCACCTCAGGCCAATGCGGCAACAGGTGCCGCAGATGATGTTGAAGCATACGAACGAAAAAACGCGTTAGTACAAGCGCGGCGGCTGGCCCCGCAAAGCCAGCAGCGGCAGCGCCTCCAGCACCAACAGCCCCAGCATAAAGAAAACCCGCGCAGCAGCATCCCAGGCGCGGCGCCGCGCCTGGCCACCGTCGTACTCGGTATAGGCCACCCGAATGCCGGCCACCAGCCAGCCCGGAATGCCCACGGCCGTGACCAGCAATGCGGCCCAGAAGGGCGCCGTGGAGTACGGCACGCGGGTGCGGTAGGCGCTTTCGAGGGCCAGCGCAAAGCCGGTGCCGCCCACTGCCCAAAGCCACCCGCCCAACCCCACCAGCAACAGCCGCCCGATGCGCACGGCACGGTTTATTTCGACGACCATAGCAGCATGAGTTGCGTGAAAGCCAGCAGCAGCAAGCCGAGCAACACCACCGTGGCCGGCAGCACGCCGCGCAGCCAGCGCCGGAAGCGGGCATCGGGCGTGGGCGCGCGTTGCTGCCACGACAGCAGTGCGCCCAGCACGGCCACGTCGCCGAGGCAGAAAATGATGCCCAGAAACGTCAGCAGAAAAGGAGGAATGGAAGCCATGGGAGGATTTGCTGAATTGCTGATTATTTGATGTGCTGATGTTGATTGGCTGGGTTTAGCGCAGGGCTTGGCGGGCTTGCCAGTCGGCGTAGTTGAGGCCCTGCCAGTGGGTGTAGGCGGCGTATTCCGCTTTGGCGTTGTGGATGGCGAAATCGAGGCGGCGCTGGGCCTCTTCTGCCGTGATGACCTGACCGGTGCCGTATTCCGAATCCATGGTGAGTTGGGTGGCGTGGTTGAGCACGGCGCGGCGGGCCTGCAGCGTGGGCAGCACCCGGTCGGGCATGTTGAGCAGGAAGCCGATGTCGACGTTGCGGAAGCGCGGCTGCAGGTTGTACTCCGCAATCCAGACTTCCCAGTTGCCGGCGGCCAGCAGCAGCAGTACGGCGTACACGGCCAGCGCATTGAGGCGCACCAGGCTGTAGGCCGAGCGGCGCTGCCAGATTTTGAGCAGCACCGTGCCCAGCCCAAAAAACACCAGCAGCAGGAAGAAACACACCCCGATGCGCTTGTAGGCCACACCGCTGTGCAGGATGTAGTAATAATTGCGCAAGCCCACCGACACGGCCAGCACCGCGTTTTGCAGCACCCACACCGTGGCGCCGCCGCGCAGCCAGCGCAGGCCCGGCTGGTAGAAGTTGAGGTTGCGGCGGAAAAACCACAGCACGATGCCCATGGCCAGCAAAATGCTGAAGATGAGCACATACGTGCCCTCGTGCACGAACTGCGCCAAATCGAACCCCGGCGCGGGCTCGAAGCCAAACCACAGCCAGTTGATGTCGATGGCATTCACGGCCAGCAGCAGCACGTTCACGAGCCCGAACACGGCGGCGGCGGCGTAAAACTCCTTGCGCAAATCGAGCGCCCGCCGGGTTTTCAGCCGGAAATCGGGCCGGCGCACGCCGAAGGAGGCCACTCTGTCGCGCTGCCGCCGAATGAACTCGCCGAAGCGCGATTCGTGGTCGGCAAAGGCAAACACCGGCACCACCACCACGGCGCCGGCCACCACCACGAAGCCCAGCGCCACGAACAGCAGGTGCCCCAGCGAAATGTCGGGAATGAGCCGCGCCAGCCAGTTGCCCAGCAGCGCCAGCGCCCGCCCGCTCAGCCGGGCATACACCGGATTGGCCACCGCAAACAGCAGGTGGAAGGCGCCCAGAATCACGACCGGCACCACCAGCAGACGCCCGTAGAACCAGCCCCGGCGCACGCCCGCGCCGCCCTGGCGCGGCGCCCGCACGCCGCGCAGCACCCGCAGCCAGGCCTGCGCCGCGCTGTTCAGGGCCGTGAGCACGGCGTAGAGCACCAGCTTCAGGTGCGGCTGGTTCACGTAGCCCAGCAGCATCAGCAGCGAGGCGGCCCAGGCCAGCATGGCCACGCGCGAGCCGTACACGGCCACCATGGCCCCGCCAAACAGGCTGCCCGCCACCGCCAGCCAGAAGTAGCCCGAACGCCGCACGGCCGCTACGCGGGGCAGCAGCACCAGCTGCGTCGCCACCACAAACAGGCCAAACAAGAGCAGATTGACGCCGCGCTTTTCCTGCCAGAAAAGCCCGTCGAACAACAGCACGCCCAGCGGCAGCAGCAGCTTTTGGGCCCTCGTGAGCGGGGGATGAGCCACGCTGGCAGCAAAGGCGGCCGGCGGCACCGCGGGCCATTGCGCGCCCGGTTGCAGAGAAGTTTCCATGAGTTAAAACGCTTTGTATTTCAAAGTAGATTTTCAAAAAAAATTAGCCGTGCGGCTATGTCTGGGCAGCAGCCAACGGGCTTCTCCCCTATTGCGGCACCGAAATCAGCGGGCTGGCCACTGGGCAAGCGCCCGCATGGCCAGAGGCCGGTGAGGGCATCAATTCGTCCGCATTGCGCAAAGCCAGCAGGCCCCCGAGCCGCTGCATGGATTCCAGCCGGCCATACTCGGCCGCGATAGCCGCGCAGAAGCGGCCCACGGCGTAGCCGCCCGCCGCAAACGTGCGCCGGCTGGCCACATACACCACCAGCGCCGTGCCGGCCATCAGCCCGCGGTAGAATTGGCGCCACAGCCACCCGCTCAGCCGGCTCCGCCCAAACGACCACTGCCGAATGGCCAGGCAATGAAACGCGAGGTGCATTTCCTCGTCGTGTAGAATGCGCCGGCAAATCTGCCGCAGCAGCCCCGACGGCGTGGCCGCCGCCAGCGCCCGGTAGTAGACGGCGGCCACCACCTCGGCCGTCAGAATCACGCGCACCATGTGCTCCAGGCCCAGCGGCCGCCCCAGCGTCCGGAATACCTCGTGCAGCCAGTGCGTGTGCAGCCGCGGAATGCCCTGCTGGTACATGAAGCGGCCCAGCATTTCGGCGTGGCCTTCCTCCTCGGCAATGAACAGCTGCATGGCGGCCGCGTAATCGGGCACGTCGTAGGCGCGGGCCAGGTCTAGCAGGTGGGCGCCGCCCGTGCCCTCGCCGCGCTGGAAGGTTTGAAGGGAGGCGCGCACGGCGCGCAACTCGGCGGGCGTGAGCGGCGCGGTGTCGTGCCAGGGCAGTTCGGCGGCACTGGCGCGGTTGGTTTGGAAGTAGGTTTTGACGTCGGTGAAAGTCATCTGCTTATTGGTTAATGGCGAGAAAAGCGGCGCAACAGGCTCAGAGAAAGACCAAGGAAACGAGCGTCCAAACGCCACCAATCAGCAGTGCTGCTAGTTGAAAAACCGTCAATGTGGCGTACCAAATACAGCCTGCCACTTTGGATACAGAAGTCACTTTTATTGTAGACTGCAACCATTCCTCCCCTCCTGCCAATGCCCGCCGCCAAATAATTAAGTGTGCCAACCAAAAACTCGACAGGATAAAAAAATCAGCATTCTCGCTACGCAGATGCCGCTCAAACAACATTGTAATCAATATCCACATGCCTGCACAGCTTAGTGTCCAGCATAAGCTGCCGGCTAGCCATTGTCCTAATGTGAGAGGTCTTGCGAATGGATTGTGCATTGAGTCGCCTTGGCTGTGGCTTGGTAAAATCGAGTTGAGATTACGCCGTTTCACCGCTGCAGCACCGGCAGCGGCATCAGCATCCCAGGTTCTCCCATTGGCGGCGCCAAAGCCTCCGCGCCGGGTTTTCCGTCCTTGCCGCGCACCTTGCTCAGAATGGCTTCCAGCAGCGGGCGCATCGTGTCGAGGTGGCGCGACTTTATCATAAAATTCCAGAGGGGCTCGAATTTTTTCCAGCCGCCGGCGTAGGCGAAGTGCTTGAGCTGGTGGCGCAGGGTGTCGTGCACCAGGCTGGCTTTGGTGATGTTGGTCCAGGAGTAGAAGTCGCGGTAGGCCTGGTCGTAGCCGTCTTTGAGCTGGCGGGCCGTCAGGTGAGGGCCGGGCTGGCACACCACCGTGCGGGTGTCGTATTCGTTCCAGCGGCGGTGCAGCAGGCGGCCCTCGGCCTCCATGCGCTGGAACAGGGCCGTGCCCGGGTAAGGCGTGGCAATGTGAAACGTGGCCGTGGTGATGCCCTGGCTCACGCCCCAGTCCACGGTGCGCCGAAACACGTCGGGCCGGTCGTCGTCAAGCCCGAACACAAAGCTGCCGTTCACCATGATGCCCAAATCGTGCAGCCGCTGGATGGCCGCCGCGTAGTCGCGGCCCAGGTTCTGAGGCTTGTTGCTGGCCTTCAGGTTGATGGGGCTCAGCGTTTCAAAGCCCACGAACAGGCTGCGCAAACCGGCCTGCGCCGCTTTCTCCAGCAGCCCGTTGTCGCGCAGAATGCTGTCGACCGTGGCGGCGCCCTGAAACAGCCGCCCCATGCCGCGCATGCCCTCAAACAGCCCCGCCGCGAAGCGTGTGTGCCCCAGCAAATGGTCATCAAGGAAGTAGAGGTGGCGGCCGGGCAGGCGGTCGATTTCGGCCAAGGCGTCGTCCACCGTCTGGGTGTAAAAGCCCTTGCCGCCCTGAAAAAACGCGTCTTTGTAGCAGAAGTCGCAGTGGTGCGGGCAGCCGCGCGTCACCACAATGGAATTGGGCACGAGGTAGCGCTCCCGCTTTATCAAATCGCGCCGGATGGGCGGCACGCCCACCAGCGTGCGCCCGGCCGCAGACACGTAGCGCGGCCGGGCCCGCCCGGCCTGCCAGTCCCGCAGAAACTCCGGAAATATCTCCTCGCCCGGCCCCAGAAAGATGCTGTCGGCGTGCGGGGCGGCCTCCTCGGGCAGGCTGGTCACGTGCAGGCCGCCCAGGCACACGTAGGCGCCGCGGGCGCGGTAGTGGTCGGCCAGCGCGTAGGCTTTATAGGCGTTGGTGATGTAGACCTGGATGATAACGAGGTCGGGCTCATCGTCCAGATTCAAGGTTTCCACGTGTTCATCTTGCATGTCCACTTCCCAGTGCGCCGGCAGATAGGCGGCCAGCGTGGCCAGCCCCAGCGGCGGAAACAACGAGTACTTGATGGGCCGCCAGTAGGGATTAGTGGCTTCGGTGAGGGCCGGAAGGACGAGTTTTACTTTCATCTTAAAGAACTTTGTGTTTCAAAGCTTACAGACAAAAAAAGAGAATTGTGTTCTGAACCCGTCTGTCATTCTGAGCGGCGCGAAGGACCTTACTTAGTAAGAACTACGCTTGGTGATTCAGGCGTGATAAGGTCCTTCGCGCCGCTCAGGATGACAAACGGCCTACCCCCGCAGCAGCTTCTCCAGCGTTTCCAGGTGCTGCTGGAAGGCCACTTTGCCGGCGGCGGTGGCGGTGTAAGTGGTGTTGGGTTTTTTGCCCACGAATTGCTTGCTCACCAGCACGTATTCGGCCTTTTCGAGGGCGGCCACGTGGCTGGCGAGGTTGCCGTCGGTGAGGTCGAGGGCTTCTTTGAGGTCGTTGAAGCTCACCGATTCGTTGGCCATCAGCACGGCCATCACGCCCAGCCGCACGCGGTGGTCGAAGGCCTTGTTGAGGGTGTGGATGAGGTGCTTCACGAAGAAATAACGGGTTTACCGGCCTTGCCGGGCCGCTCGTAGCGGTTGTACATCACCAGGCCGTAGCCGATGTGGCCCAGGCCGAAACCCAGCGCAAAGAAAAGCAAGCCCCACTCGGGAAACAGCAGGCACACCAGCCCGAGGCCAATTTGCGTGACGCCCAGCCAGCGGATTTCGTCCAGGGTGTACTTGCTGGCGTTGAGCAGCGCCAGGCCGTAGAACACCAGCAGGCCCGGCATCACCATGGCCACGTCGGAGCCCAGGTACAAGCGCAGGCAAAACAGGCCGCCCGCCACCAGCGGAATGGCCAGGGCCACGGCCAGGCGCCGGCCGGGGGCGCTCCACAGCTTCTGGCCGTCGTTGTGGGTGCGGCGCTGGGTGAAGAAAAACGCCACCAGCAGGGCCAGCCCAATCATGCCGCCGGTCAGAAATAGCAGGCTGGGCAGCTCGGCCCGCCGCATTTCGGGTGAGGAGTGCAGCAGCCGCGCGTAGCCCCCCACCACCGACGAGTCCTGGAAAGCGCTTTCCAACAGCCGCATGCTAAATGCGGTGCCCAGCAGCGCCACCACGCCCGCCCCTACCCCGCTCAGGCCGGATAGCGACAAAAAGCGCGAGCTGCGCTCCATGATGGCGCGGATTTCGGTGAGTTGGGCTAGCGGGTCCGGGTTGGCAGGCTTCATAACCATAGAAGTACTTTGTGATGCAAAGCTGCAGAAAAGAATTGGTATGTCTGCTACACCGGTCTGTATTTTTTTTTAATTCTAGGGCCCTCACCAGCACACGCCAAAAACGAGCAACACGGGCAATGTGCGCGCATTGCCGGACGTTAGCAAGGGGTAAGGCACCACGCCGCCTCCCAAATCAGGAAGCCTGGCAATGCTTTCGGCTAAGCCGGCACCCGCTTGCGCTTTTGGAGGCAAATCACCTTTTGGAGGCAAATCACGTTTATGCTAAATGTTGATTATCAATAAACTGCCAGGCACGGCAGAGCAGGCAGCGGCAGATTCAAAAATGGAATATCCATTCCCAAAAATATAATTTTTTACTCCCAAACCGCTCATTTACAGCGAGTCGTAAGTCGGCCATCTCATCACCAAAACGGTTGTGGCACCGCTTGCTTGCCGCGAAGCCACCAGCCGCCACTCTTTTTTACTGCAATGAAACTGACTTACCCTGCCACTAGCTCCGTGGTGCCGTCTTCTCCCCTCAGCAGCACGCTGTGCGTTTGGCTGTGCAGCAATCTGGGGGGCACCGCACACCTGATTGCCAGTTTTGGCCTAGAGGAGCCCCAAGATGTTCAGGTACCACTTGCCATCGGCCTGCTGGCCAGCCTGATTTCGCTCGCCGCAGTACCGATAGCGCTGCCCTTTTTCGCACTGGCCCAACGGGCCAGCGCAGCTTGGCCACGCCGTTTTAGGGCGGCGGTGGGAGTGCTGCTGGCCTTTGGGGTAGCCAATTATTTGCTGCTGCGCGGGCTGCCTGTGGGTCCCCCCGAAAACCTGTTGGCCGTGACCTGGCCTTACCTGGCAACGGCGCTTCTCAGCGCGGGCTGGCGGTATTGGCATGTGCCCGCAGCCGGGCACATGCCGCGCACGCAACCGGCGCCGCTGCTCAATGCGTGGCGGCAGCGCCCCGGCCGGTTCCCCTACGCCCACCTGGCGCACTAGCCCCGCAAGGGCGGCGCGGCCCGAAGTGCCAGCGCCGCATCGGCCACTTCCGCCATTTGTGCGTACTGTTGGGCCATGCGCCTCCGCCTTCGCCTGTTCGAGTTTGAAGACCTGCCGTGGTTTCCGGCCGTCATTCGGGCCGGGATGATGGACTATTTGCGCTTCATGATTTCGGCGCTGGGCACCTACCGGCCCATCGCGCCGCTGCTGGCCGAGGGCCTGGCCCGCACCGGCCACACCCGCGTGCTGGAGCTGGGTGCCGGCGCCGGCGGTGGCACCGAAACCGTGCTTACGGCCCTGCGCACCCACGGCCAGCCCGCCGCCACCATCCTGCTCACCGACCTCTACCCCCAGCCCGCCGCCTGGACCGACATTGCCGAGCGCACCCGCGGCGCCATTGGTTTTGCGCCGGCTGCCGTGAATGCGCTGGCCGTACCGCCGGAGCTCACGGGCTTCCGCGCCATCTTTTCGGCCTTCCACCATTTCCCGCCAGCGGCGGCCGAGGCCTTGCTGCGCGACGCCGTGCGGGCGGGCACCGGCATTGGCGTATTTGAGGGCGCGGGCAAGCACTGGGTGGAGCTGCTGCTGGCCTGGACGGTGCTACCCGTGGCCCAGTTGCTGCTCACGCCGTTCTACCGGCCGTTTCGGCTCAGCCGGCTGGTGTTTACCTATCTGATTCCGCTCATTCCGCTGTGCACCATCTGGGACGGTTCGGTGTCGCTGCTGCGCATGTATTCGACGGCGGAGCTACTGGGCCTGGCCCGCGCTGCCGACCCGGAGGGCCGTTTCGTGTGGCAAAGCGGCAAAAAGCGGCACTGGTGGGGGCCCGAAGTAACCTATTTGATTGGCTGGCCAGCAACCCCCGAAAAGTGAGGCGCGGTGGCAGCCATATGTTGCTTATGCGCACCTTTGCCCGTCGTTCACTCGCCGCTCATAGCCTCCCTTTCCTTGCTCACTGCTTATAAAAAAGCGCTGCCGCTGCTGCGCATCCCCTTTTCGGTTTACCTCATGCCGGTGTTCTGGTTTGGGCTGAGCGCCTTGCGCGGGCCCTGGAGCGGGTGGCGGGCCGTGGGCGTGTTTGTGGTGCTGCACCTGCTGGCCTACCCGGCCTCCAACGGCTACAATTCCTACTACGACCGCGACGAGGGCAGCATCGGCGGCCTGAAAGCGCCCCCGAAAGTGACGCCCGAGTTGCTGCACCTGGTGTGGCTGTTCGATGCGCTGGCCGTCGGGGGCGCGGCGCTGTTGTCATGGCCGTTTGCCGCCATGGTGGTGGTGTATCTGCTGGTGTCGAAGGCCTACAGCTACGAGGGCATTCGCCTGAAAAAGTACCCGCTGCTGAGCACGCTGGTGGTGGTGGTTTTTCAGGGCGCCTTCACGCTGCTGATGACGCAGGTGGGCGTGGGGGCCGCGCCGGCTCAACTGTTTGAGAAAACCAATCTGCTGCTGGCTTTGGTGAGCACGCTGTTTTTGTGCGGCTCCTACCCGCTCACGCAGGTGTACCAGCACGAGGAAGACGCCCGGCGCGGCGACCGCACCCTAAGCCTGCGGTTGGGCATTCGGGGCACGTTTGTGTTTGCGGCGGTGGGCCTGCTGGCGGGCGCGGCGGCGCTGGGCCTGGCCTATTGGCTGCGCCGTGAGGTGCGGCCGCTCCTCATCTTTCTGGTGGCTACGGGGCCGGTGGTGGCGCTGTTCAGCCGCTGGGCCTGGGCCGTGTGGCACGACGAGCGCGCCGCCGACTTCGAGCACACCATGCGCATGAACCAAGTATCGTCGTTGTGCCTGAGCGCGGCCTTCATTGCCATGCTACTGTGGCGCTAACAACTGGCTCGGGCCCGGGCAACTTTGCGCGCCCCGTGGCACGTATGAAAGGCGTTTCATCAAACAACTTGACTTTTGCGATGCGTTATTCCTGGCTACTGCTGTTGCCCCTGCTGGCCGCGTGCAATTCCACTCCTTCGGCGGTGAACGAGGGCACGGTTTCTCGCATGGCCGACCGGCAAGCCCGCGACACCACGGCCCTGCCTCCCCCGGACACGGCCGCCGCCAAAGCCGTTTCGGCCGCGAGCGACACGCTGCGTGTGGCTCGCCAGCGGCACAATTTCAGCCATGCCGAAGGCCCACCCGATGTGTTTCAGCTGGTCTTCCGCGGCCCGTCCATCCTGGAAGGCACCGCCGAATTCACCATCACCAACCCCGAAGGGCAGGTCATTTTTCGCGAAATGCTGACCGAGCCCGACCTGGAAGCCGCGCTGGTATATGAGATGAAGGCGCCCACGGCCACCCGCGCCGAGCGCGAAACCTTCGTGCTGCGGCGCATCGACCGATTTTTCCTGCCGGCCCAATTTCACACGCCCGCCATTGGCGCCAACACCACCTTCCCCACCGGCATCACAACCCTGGACCAGGCCACCTGGAACGACCTGCGCAAGCGGCCCGACGCCATCGGCTTCGAGTACCTGAAGGGCAAGGAAGACCGCCAGCGCATTGCTTGGTCAGCGCTAAAAAAACAAGTGGTGCGCGTGCAGTAGAGACGCAATATGTTGCGTCTACGCTCCTTCCTGCGCCAGTAGCTGCTCCAGGCCGGCCCGCAGCTGCTCGTAGGGCTGGTAGCCGCGGGCCAGCACGTAGCCCTGCTCGGCCACCCGCACCACGGCCGTGGGAAAGCCCTCGACGCCGCTGCGGGCCACGGCGGCAAATTCCTGCTGCGCGGCGCGGGCCGTTTCGGGCGAAGCCCAGCGCTGCTGAAACGCCACCACGTCGACCCCGAACGGCGCGAGCAGGTCGTTGTAGACGGACGGGTTATTCAGGTCTTGGCCGTCGCGGAACAGCGCCACCTGCACGGCGTGGGCGAAAGCCACGGTGCGGGCGGGGTCCTGCGTGAGCTGGCGGAAGGCGGCAATGGCCCGGCAGGGCGGCTCCGAATCGTAGACGTAGTCGCCGGCCTCGCCCAGCGCTTTGAAGGCGGCCCCGAACTGCACGCCGGTCACTTCTTCCACGTCGTGGAGGCTGCGGCGCAGGTCGGGCCACACCTCGCCAATCGGGCCCACGTCCTCCCCCTTCACCATGCCGCCGCACAGCACCGACACGTCGACGCGCCCCGCAAAGTCCGCCTGCAGCCGCTGAATAACCGGGCTCGTGCCGTAGCACCAGCCGCAGAGCGGGTCCTGAATGTAGAGCAGTTCGGGCAGGTGGGCCGGGGGCGTGGTTTCGGGGGTCATGCAGCAAAATAACCGCACAAAGGGCTGGCAGCAGAGCCCGCGACCGCACGCAAGTCGAAATTTTCCCCCAATTTACCGGGCAACTCATTCGCTACCTGATGGAAACCCTGCCCTCAGCCCTGGCCACCGCGGTGGCGGTGCCCGTGCCGGCCACGCCCGACACGCCGCTTTGTGCCAGTTGCCGCACGCCCCTGGCCGGCGCCTACTGCCACGCCTGCGGCGAAAAGCGCCTGCATCGCCACGACTACGCCCTCAAGCATTTCCTGGAGCACACCGTCGACACCGTCACACACTTCGACCTGCGCGTGCTGCGCGACTTGTGGCTGCAACTGCGGCGGCCCGGCTTCCTGGCGGCCGAGTGGCTGCAGGGCCGGCGCGTGGCGCACGCCCCGCCCGTGCAGTTGTTCCTGGTCACCAACCTGCTGTTCTACCTTGCGGCCAGTGCGTCTCATTTCAGTGCCTTCGAAACCAAGCTCAAATACCATTTCGTCGGCAACAACCTCTACGGCGCCTTTGCCAATCGCCTCGTGCAGCAGCACGTCCAGAAAGCCGGCACCACGCTTGCGGCTTTTGCCGAGCACTTCAACGGGCTGGCCCACGTGTATTCCAAAAGCCTGGTTTTCCTGTTCATTCCGCTGCTGGCGGCGCCGCTGTGGCTGTTTTTCTTTCGGCAGCGGCGCTACTTCGTTGAGTGGATAATGCTGAGCACCTTCCTGTTTGCCGGCATGCTGCTGGTGTACGCCGCCATGGCGCTGGCCATGCTGGGGCTCTTTCTGTTGCACTTGCTGCCCCCCTCCTTTAACCAGGATGGCTTTTATACCTTGCTGATGGTGACGCTGACCGCTACCTACATCGCTCTTTTTTTCAAGGGGGCCTTCCCGGGGCAGTCGTGGCCGCTGCGCTGGGGCAAAGCCCTGGCCCTTACGTTTTGCTTCGCCCTGGCGCTGCTAATCCCCTACCGTTTCGTGCTGTTTCTGGTATGCTACTGGGCCGCTTCGTAGCGCCAAAAAGAATAGTTGCCCGAAGTTGAATCCTTTCGCCGGCCCCACCGTTGCGGCTCCAATATGCTACCTCGGTAGTGCTAGGCTTGATTAGAGTTGACTTATAGCAAAAAGCCCCGTTGCAGAAGTGCAACGGGGCTTTTTTGGACTTACAGCGCAAGCCCTTAGCCGTTCATGGCCAACAGGAATTCTTCGTTGTCCTTGGTGCCTTTGATGCGGTCCTTGAGGAATTCCATGGCCTCGGTGGCCGTCATGTCCGACATGAACTTGCGGAGCACCCACACGCGGTTCAGCTCGTCTTTGCCCAGCAGCAGGTCTTCGCGGCGCGTGCCCGAAGCCGGGATGTCGATGGCCGGGAACACGCGCTTGTTGGCCAGCTTGCGGTCCAGCTGCAGTTCCATGTTGCCGGTGCCTTTGAATTCCTCAAAAATCACCTCGTCCATCTTCGAGCCGGTCTCAATGAGCGCCGTGGCGATGATGGTGAGGGAGCCCCCGCCTTCCACGTTGCGGGCTGCGCCGAAGAAGCGCTTGGGCTTTTGCAGCGCGCCCGCGTCGATACCACCCGAGAGGATGCGCGACGAGCTGGGCTGCACCGTGTTGTAGGCCCGCGCCAGGCGGGTGATGGAGTCGAGCAGAATCACCACGTCGTGGCCGCACTCCACCAGGCGCCGGGCCTTATCAAGGGCCATTTCGGCAATTTTTACGTGGCGGTCGGCCGTTTCGTCGAAGGTCGAGCTGAGCACTTCGGCCTTCACGGTGCGGGCCATGTCGGTCACTTCCTCGGGGCGCTCGTCGATGAGCAGCACCATGAGGTATACTTCGGGGTGATTTTCGGCAATGGCGTTGGCCACCTCCTGCAGCAGCACGGTTTTGCCGGTTTTGGGCTGGGCCACGATGAGGCCGCGCTGGCCCTTGCCGATGGGCGCAAACAAGTCCAGCACGCGGGTGCTGATTTGCGACGACTTGGTGGTCAGCTTCAGTTTTGAGTCGGCAAACAGCGGCGTGAGGTGGCTGAACGGCACCCGGTCGCGGACTTCCTCCACGGTGCGGCCGTTCATGCTTTCCACGCCCACCAGGGCAAAATATTTCTCGCCCTCGCGCGGCGGCCGAATGGTACACACCACCGTGTCGCCGGCCTTCATGGCAAACTGTTTCACCTGCTGCGGCGACACGTAAATGTCGTCGGGCGAGCTGAGGTAGTTGTAGTAGGGCGAGCGCAGGAAGCCGTAGCCGCCGTCGGGCATCAGTTCAAACGTGCCGCCGCCCGGCACCACCAAATCCAGGTCCTGGCGCTGGGGGCGCTGCTGTTGCGGGTTTTGGTTCTGGCCCTGCGGCTGGTCGGTGCGCGGGGTGCCGTCGGGGTTTTGCTGGCGCTGCTGGCGCTGCTGGTCGCGCAGGGCGTAGCGCTCTTCGCGGGTGAGGTTGCGGTTGTCGCGGCCGTCGCGCGGCTCGCGGGGTTGGTCGTTGCGGGGCTGGTCCTGGCGCGGCTCGCGGGGCTGGCCGTCGCGGTTTTCACGCGGCTGGTCGTTGCGTTGCTCGCGGGGCTGGTCTTGGCGGGCGGGGCGCTGGTCGCGGCCGTCGCGCAGCGGCAGCTCGCGGTTGTCGCGCTCAAACCGGTCGGCGCGGTTTTCGCGGCGGTCGGCAAAGCCGTTGCCGCCAAAGTCGCGGCGGTTTTCGCGGTTGCCTTCGCGGGTGTCGGTGCCGTTTTCGGCGGGCTTGGCAGCGGCAGCGGCGGCTTCAGCGGCGCGTTCGGCAGCCATTTCGGCGGCACGCTGCTCCGTGATGGGGCGGCCGGCGCGGTCTACCCGCTCGCGGCGGCGGGGCTGCTGGGTGGCGTTGGCCTGCTGCTGGTCGGCGCCGTTCAGTTGGGCATCGGGCCGAGGAGCAGTTTCGTCCGTGGTTTCGGTGGGGGCAGGGGCCGGCTCATTGGCCAGCACGGCTCCGGTGGCTTCGCTGGCGGGCACCAGGGCCAGGCCTTCGATGGGGTCCAGAATTTCGACAGAAGGCTCGGCTGCAGGCGTAACCGGCGCGGGCGCGGCGGCAGCCGGTGCTTCGCGGCGCGGCTCGCGGGCCGGGCGGGCGGGCTGGGGCTTGCGGGCGGGCGGGGCCACGTCGGAAAACGGCTGCTCTACGGTGCTGGGGGCCGGGCGGCGGGCGGCGGGCTTGCCGGGGCGCGGGGCGGCGGGCGCTTCGGCGACGGGAGCGGCGGCCGCAGCGGGTTGCTCGGCGGCCGAGGGCACGAGGGCCTGCTGGTCGAGGATTTTGTATATCAAATCCTGTTTGCTCAGCCGTTTGAAATTGCCCACGTTCATTTTTTCGGCAATCTCTTTGAGGTCGGACAGCAGCCGGTCCTTCAACTCGTTAATGGTGTACATAAAGGGAATAAGGGGGGAACATCGACGGGAAGCGAGGAGGCCGGCAAGGCCCCAAAGCCCGAAGGCGTGGGCCGGCCCGCCAACGGCGCGGCCGGGCCGGAGTTAATACTCGCAGGGTGCACAAAATGCACCGAATACGCGCCCGGGGCGCAATCGAATAAGCAAGAAGTGAGGGGCAAAGATGGCCGCTGGAAATTCAGCAAAAGACGGGCCGGAGGCAGGCACTGCGGCCCACTAATCCGGACCACGGCGGCCGGTTGCTCCCGCAATGTTAGGGCATTATGGGCAAACCGCCAAATTGAATATGGTCCGGTTGGGCTTAAACACGGCGCGCAGCAAAATAAGTTGCGCTGCACTTGCCAGCCGACGGGCGCGGGGCGCGGCACGGCTGCATTTTCTTCCGACCTTTGCCCGCATTACATCCTGTTTTATGCTGCAACTTTCCGTTCTCCGCGACCAGACCGAGCTTGTGCTGGCCGGCCTCGCCAAACGCCACTACCCCACCGGCCCCGCCGACGTGGCCGCCATTCTCGACCTCGACCAGCGCCGCCGCCAGCTCCAAACCAGCCACGACTCGGCCCAGGCCGAGGCCAACGAGTTGGCTCGCCAAATCGGCGGCCTGATGAAAGCCGGCGACAAAGCCGGCGCCGAAACCCTGAAAGCGCGCACCGCCGAGCTCAAGCAGCACACCCAGACCGCCGCCGCCGAGCTGGCACAGGTAGAGAAAGACCAGCAACAGCTGCTCTACAAGCTGCCCAACATTCCGCACGCCAGCGTGCCCGAAGGCCGCGGTGCTGCTGATAATGAAGTGGTGCGCGAGCACGGCACCAAACCTGCCCTCGGGCCCGACGCGCTGCCGCACTGGGACCTGATTAAGAAGTACGACATCATCGACTTCGAGCTGGGCGTGAAAATCACGGGCGCGGGCTTCCCGGTGTACAAAAACCAGGGCGCGCGGCTGCAGCGGGCCCTCGTCAATTTCTTTCTGGACCAGGCGCGCGACGCCGGCTACACCGAAATGCAGCCGCCCATTCTGGTGAACGAGGCCAGCGGCTACGGCACCGGCCAACTGCCCGACAAGGAAGGCCAGATGTACCACGACGCCAAGGACGACCTCTACCTCATTCCGACGGCCGAGGTGCCGCTGACTAATATTTACCGCGACGAGATAGTGCCGGTGGAAAAGCTGCCCGTGCGCATGGCCGGCTACACGCCCTGCTTCCGCCGCGAAGCCGGCTCCTGGGGCGCCGATGTGCGCGGCCTCAACCGCCTGCACCAGTTCGATAAGGTGGAAATCGTGCAAATCACGGAGCCCGAGCACAGCTACGCGGCCCTCGAAGCCATGCTGGGCCACGTGGAAAGCCTGCTGCAGCAGCTGGGCCTCCCCTACCGCGTGCTGCGCCTCTGTGGCGGCGACATGGGCTTCACCTCGGCCCTGACTTACGACCTGGAGGTGTGGAGCGCCGCCCAAGGCCGCTGGCTGGAAGTGAGCTCGGTGTCGAACTTCGAAACCTACCAGGCCAATCGCCTGAAGTGCCGCTACAAAGTGGACGGCAAGACCCAGCTGCTGCACACCCTGAACGGTTCGGCGCTGGCCCTGCCGCGCATTGTGGCCGCGCTGCTGGAAAACAACCAGACGAGCGACGGCATCGAGCTGCCGCAGGTGCTGCACAGCTACTGCGGGTTCGGCAAGATTATCGGGTAACTCTTGCTTCATGAATTGCAAAGAGCCTGCTCAATTTTAATTGAGCAGGCTCTTTGCGTTTTTTCAACTAGTGAATAGCTCTGTCCGACGCTTTACCAGTGAAAGCCCATCGGCTTTCGCATCTTCTTGACCCAAACCACAAGCGGCACAAAAGCGGGCTTCGACGGTCCGAAGCGGCTTGTGGCATTGCGGACAGGGTGGCCCATATTCGTCAACTTTGTGATGCCACACGGCGTTGGGGTTTG
Organism: Hymenobacter miniatus; assembly: GCF_016427455.1. Classification (NCBI taxonomy): domain Bacteria; kingdom Pseudomonadati; phylum Bacteroidota; class Cytophagia; order Cytophagales; family Hymenobacteraceae; genus Hymenobacter; species Hymenobacter miniatus. The sequence goes on along the minus strand of NZ_JAELXR010000019.1, from coordinate 56,094 downwards.
TTTCGGCAAAGCCGGTCAGCAGCCGGTACATTTCCAGCATCGGCAGTAATCGGCGTGCGACCACGCCCTCAAGCTGCATGGGATTGAATACGCGGCCTCGGCGACGGTATTCTGCCTCAACCACCTGCATGCCATGCCAGTGGGCCTTATGCACCAATGCGGCCTCGTCCGTTTCCAGCATAGGCATTTCCTGTTGGCAGCGCCAGCACCAGAGCATTTTCATGGCCTAATACTCGGCCATCTCCTCGTCCACGTAGCACCAGAGCCACCGCTCGCCGGGCTCGGCGGAAGCAATGACGGGGTGCTGCGTGGCATGGAAGTGCTTGGTGGCGTGCTTGTTTTTGGAGTTGTCGCAGCAGCCCACGTGGCCGCACTCCTGGCAGGTGCGCAGGTGTACCCAGGTGTCGCCGAGGGCCACACATTCGGGGCAGAGGTGCGAGGGAGCCTTTTTGAGGCTGGTGAGGGCGGTGAGGTGTTGGCAGGGCTCGGGCATGGCATGAAGATAGGCGGCGGACTCGAATGGGTAATAGTACGAAACACTCCGGATTGAAAATTTACAACTCCGCATTCCGCGAGCTGGACCGCGAAACCGTCGACTTGAAACCGACAACCGGCGATTGAGGGAAAGGAATGGGAATGCTGAAAGGCAATTTTGGATTGTCCGTTTGCGGCGGCATTCCGCGGCATCAGCTTACCCATTCCCTCAACGTCATGGAAAGAAAATATTTTTTGAAAAGCCTGCTGCTGGGGGCTGCCTCCACGCCCGTGCTGCTTTCGGCTTGTAGCAAGGAGACGGTTTCGCCCGCCAGCGGCGCCACCACCGGCTCGGGCACCACCACGGGCGGCACCAGCAGCGGCTCGGGCAGCTGCACGGTGGCCCCCACCGAAACCGAGGGCCCCTTCCCCACCAAGACGCCGGCCTCGTACCTGCGCAGCGACATCACGGACGGCAAAACCGGCTACGGGCTCACCATCAACATCACCGTGAGCAACAGCAACGCCAGCTGCGCGGCGCTGGCCGGGGCCCTGGTCGACATCTGGCACTGCGACGCCGAGGGCAACTACTCGGAATACGGCGGCACGGGCATGCAGGCCACCAACTACCAGTCGGTGCACTTCCTGCGCGGCCGGCAAGTGACCGATGCCAGCGGCAAGGTCACGTTCAAGAGCATTTTCCCCGGCTGGTACTCGGGCCGCGCCACGCACATCCACGTGCACGTGTACTCGGCCACAGGCACCTCGCTGAAAGTGACGCAGATTGCCTTCCCCGAAGGCATCGGCACGGCCGTGGCCGCCGTGAACGGCTACGCCAAAGGACTGAGCGGCTACACCGCCAACGCCCAGGACAACGTGTTCAGCGACGGCGTGGCCCTGGAGCTGGCCACCGTGACCGGCAGCACCACGGCCGGCTTCGAGCTGACTTGGGCGCTGAGCGTACCGGCGTAGTCCATTGCTTAACCAAAGCGTATGCCCAACCGCACCATCACCCTGTGCTACCGCAAAATCATGGATGCCGGCGCTGCCAAGCCCTGGGATAAGCTGGTGTGGAACGACAGTTACGCAGAATTCCGGCTGCAGGCACAGAATTTCAACCCCGAAAACCGCTACCGCACCGTTGGCGAAATGCTGCACTACGTGCCGGGCGCCGACCGGCTGCACTTCTTGGTGAGCGGCGCGGTGACGGGCTACCTCCAACAGCTCAACGAGCGGATGCCCGACATTTCCGACAACCTGGGCCGCCAGTTCCTGCGCTTCCATCGGTTTCAGTTCGAGCTGATTAATTCCGACTTGCAGGACCAAAGCAAGCATCAGGTCGCGGTCAATTTCGTCTCGGAGCCGCTGCGGTGGCACGACACCGTGGGCCAATTTCTGCTGGTGTCGCCGGTGGCGGCGTCCGCTTCCGGCGGCGAGGTGCTGATTCATCTGGTGCCGCTGCAGCCCTTCCTCAGCATTTATTCCATTCTCACGCCCGAAACCGATGCTGCCGCAAACGCCAGGTAAAATATTTCTGGCCGACGAGCGAGGTGTGGCCGAATCCGACCGATTCCGGCGGTTTAGCACGTTCAATTTTGGGCCGTTTGCCCACCCGCACAAAGGGCCGTTCGGGCGGCTGTACGGGTTCAACGAAGAGACCCTGGCCGGGCAGCACGTGCTGGATTTCACGGTGGCGGAGGCCTCGCACGTCCTCGTCGTTCCCATCACCGGGGCCGTGACGCTACGGTGCGCCGCTGCCCCCGAAACGACAGTGAGCGTGGAAGAGCTGGTGGTGCTGGCGGTGCCCGCTGGCAGCGTACTGCACGTGCAAAACCCATTCAGTGATGCGCTGGTGAGCTTTCTGCACATCTGGCTGCTGGCGGATGAGCCCGTGGCCACGCCGGCAGCGCACCGGGTCGCATTTCGCTTCGAGGAATTGCACAACTGCCTGCTGCCGCTGGCGCCAACCCCGGTGGGTACCGTTCCTGCCAGGGTGAGCCTGGGCCGTTTCGATGGCCGGTGCGAGGCCATTTACCGCCTCAACATACCGGGTTCTGGCTTTTTTGCCTTTGTATTGGCCGGCGCCTTTGAAGTGGAGGGCCGGCTGCTGCACGCGAAAGACGGGCTGGCCCTGTGGCACGTGGCCGACGTTGAGTTGGAAGCCCTAAGCAACGACGCCCTGATGCTGGTGCTGGAGTTGCCGGCACTGGCCGGGGCTTAGCGGCCGTCGTGGGTGGGCGGCAGCCCCAAGTCCAGGGTTTGGTCGCGCATGCACTTGAAATGGCCTTGCGGGCATTTCTCGAAGCCAATTTTGGAACAGGGCCGGCACGGCAGGTTCAGTACTTCTAGCACCTTAAATTCGGTTTTGTAGGGGTACATGCCGAAGGCGGGCACGGTGTTGCCCCACACGCTGAAAATCTCCTTGCCAAAAGCCGCCGCGATGTGCATCAGGCCGGTGTCGTGGCTTACCACAAACTGCGCCTGCCGCAGCAACGAGGCCGACTGGTGCAGCGAATACTGCCCGCACCCGTTGTGAATAAAGGTTTTGGGCGCGTCGGCGTCTACAAGCTTGGCCGGAAAATAATAAGGGCTGTCGGGCACGGTAGCAGCGGGTTCGGTCGCCACAGCCTGCGTTTCAAAGGCCTGCTCGATGACGTGGCCGATGCTTTCGTCCTCGGGGCCACCCAGCAGCACCACGGGCCGGGCCAGCTTGGCGCACAGCTCAATCAGCTTGTCGACGGGCAGGCGCTTGGTGGCGTGCTGCGCGCCGATGGCCACGGCCACGTAGCCCCGCCGGAAGGGCGCGGGTAGCATGGTCACGTCCACTTCCTGCCCGGCCGGAATAAAATAATCGAGGCCCTTGCGGTCGTCCTGCACGCCCAGCGGGGCGGCGGCTTCGAGGTAGCGCTGCACGATGTGCACGCGCGGCAGCCGGTCTATTTTGAAGTTGACCAGCAGCCATTTCTGAAAGTTGAGCTTGTCGAAGCTGTGGTTGGGCACGCCCAGGCGCAGCTTGATGAGGCGGGTGCGCAGGTTGTTGTGCAGGTCGACGATGTAATCGAACTGCTCGGCTTTCAGCTCGCGCACCAGCTCGCCCAGGCTGCCGGTGAGGCAATGCACTTTGCTGATGTAGGGGTTGGGCAACAGCAGGCCGCGGTAGGCGGGCTTGGTGGCAAAATGCACCTCCGCCTGGGGCACCTGCTGGGCCAGCGCCCGCACCACCGGCGTGGTCAGCACGATGTCGCCAATGGAAGAGAAGCGGAGAACGAGAATTTTCACGCTATTCAAACAAGGACTTTTTGTATTCCAGCGGCGGCTTGATGTTGGCTTTGCGCTCGGCGAAATACGTTGCCACCTCGTCCACGGACTTGGCATTGAAGGTCATTTCTTTGGTCAACAGTCCCTTGCGGCCCATGAGCACGCCGTAGCGCATGTCTTCGTAGCCGTTGGTGTGGTGGGCGTCGGGGTTGATGCTGAGCTGCACGCCCTGGTCCAGGGCGTAGCGCACCCAGCGCCAGTCCAGGTCGAGGCGCCAGGGGTTGGCGTTGATTTCAATGATGACCTGGTGCTTGGCGCAGGCGTCGATGACGGCCTTGTAATCAATCGGGTAGCCCTGGCGGCGCAGCAGCAGGCGGCCCGTGGGGTGTCCCAGCATGGTGGTGTAAGGGTTTTCGATGGCGCGCAGCAGGCGGTCGGTGGCCTTGCGCTCGTCCATTTTCAGGTTGGAGTGCACCGAGGCCACGATGAAGTCGAACGAGGCCAGCACGTCGTTGGAATAATCGAGCGAGCCGTCGCCGAGAATGTCGCTCTCAATGCCCTTGAAAATGCGGAACGGCGCCAGTTCGGCGTTCAGCTTGTCGATTTCCTGGTGCTGCTGGCGCACCCGCTCCGGGCCGAGGCCGTTGGCGTAGTGGGCGGCCTGGCTGTGGTCGCACAGGCCCAGGTACTCGTAGCCGTGGTCGCGCAGCCAAGTGGACATTTCCCGGATGCTGTGGTTGCCGTCGGAGTAGGTGCTGTGGTTGTGCAGGGAGCCGCGCAGGTCGCCGTCTTCGAGCAGGCGAGGCAGCTTTTTCTCGGCGGCCAGGGCGATTTCGCCCAGGCCCTCGCGCAGCTCGGGCGCCACGAATTGCAGGCCGGCCTTCTCGTAGAGCGCTTCTTCCTGTTGGAATTTCTCGCGCCGGGCCCACTGGCGCAGGGTGGCGGGCGCCCCGCCTTGCACGCCGGGCAGGGTTTCGTCGAGGTGCTCATTGGCGGCCGAGTTCAGGAAAACCTCAGTGGCGAAGGCTTCGGGCGCCACCACCAACACTTCCACCTGCACCCCCGATTCGGTGGCCCGGCCGCGCCAGGCGAAGGGGCCGGAGCGGCGCGGGTCGGCGGTGAGGCCGTCGAGCGAGTTCAGCAGCTCGTGCGCTTTCAATGGCTGCTCGGTGGCGGCCACGAGGCGCACGGTTTCCACGATTTCGAGGCGGCGGCGCAGCTCACCGGCTTCGGCCACTTGTTCGGTTTGCAGGGCCTCGCGCAGGCGTTGAGCGAGGTCGGCGGCCAGCTGCTCGGCCTGGGGGTAGAGCACCTTGCCCTGGCTTTGGCCGGCAAAATCCAGGGCTTCCAGAATGGACTCCTGGGTTTTCTTGCCAAAGCCTTTGAGCTTGCTTACCTGGTCGGTTTCGGCGGCTTCGCGCAGCTGGTCGATGGTTTCGATGCCCAGCTCCCGCCACAGGCTGCGAATTTTCTTCGGGCCGATGCCTTTGATTTTGAGCATCTCGACCACGCCGGGCGGCGTGATGTCGAGCAGGCGCTGCAGGTCCGAAAACGTGCCGGTGTCGAGCAGCTCGGCCACTTTGGCGGCAGCGGTTTTGCTCAGGCCGGTGCGGTCGGGCAGGCCCGAGCGCTCCACTTCCGACACCGGGAAGCTCAGCGCGTCGAGGGCATTGGCGGTGCCTTCGATGGCGCGGATTTTAAAGGGGTTTTCGTCGTGCAGCTCCATCAGCTGGGCAGCCAGCTGAAAAGCGCGGGTCAGGGCGCGGTTATCCACGGGGAAGTAGTTGTTGGGAAAACGAAAGTAGCGTACCGGGCTGCTTACGCGGAAAGGTGAGGCCGCGGCCAGCCGGGCCGTTTCTGCGTAGGCGCCTGAGACGCCTTACCTTGGCGTGCTCACTCTTTTTGCCCGGCTTATGCTTTTTCCTTCGTACCTGCGGCTGCTGCCGCTGTCGCTGCTGTTGCTGGCGGCCACCTGCCAGCAGCGCAAGCCCGTCATCGTTTCCTCCCCCGCCTCCATGAAACAGCTCGAAGGCACCTGGCTCAGCTCGCGCGAGGAAGACCGGGGCGACACGCTGGTGTACCGTCCCAACACCTATGCCTTTCCGCCTTCGCGGGGCCGCACGGGCTTCGCGTTCAAGTCGTACGGCCGTTTTGAGCAATTCGACATTGCGCCCACCGACGGCCTGGCCGGCCGCCCCGGCACCTGGGTCCTCGAAGGCGAAAACAGGGTCCGCATTCACCTCACCGAGGGCCAGGAGCCCGATTACACCCTGGAAGTAGTATCCGTCGAAAACAAAGTGCTAAAAGTGCGGCGAGTGGCCAATTCGAAGCCCTGAGCCACGGAGCCGCGGGCGCTGCCCGGCGGTGCGCAGGCCTTTGTTCGCCGATTCCTTTTTGAAAGTGAGCGGCGTTTGGGCCGAAAATTCACGGCGCTTTCATGTGGGCCGAACTCCTTTGCTGGAGCACGGCACAGTCGTTGCCAAGGGGCCAGCCGGGGCCGGGGCCGCACGTAAGAACCTTACGGCGGCAGTCGGCTGTTCTTCAAGCCTCTTCTCCTAATTCCTTCCCGCATGTCATTCCGCACCTCCCTTCGCACGCTGCCGGCCTTCACGCTGGGCCTGGCCCTAAGCATCAGCCCGGCCTTTGCCCAAAGAACCACCCTGAAGGCCAAAGACGACAAGCTCAAGGCCAAAACCACGGCCGCCGACGGCACCGTGAGCAAAACCAAAGCCACGGGCCTTGTGGCCGCCCCACAGCCCACCTCGCCGGTGGCCTCGGCGCCGCAGGCCGTGCAGGCGGCCCCGAACCTGGAAGCCGCCGGCTGGCTCGCCGACCTGGGCGCCGCCCAAGCCCAGGCCAAAGCCACCAACCGTCCCATCCTGGCCGTTTTTTCGGGTTCTGACTGGTGCAAGCCCTGCATCATGTACGAGCAGGAAGTGTTTGCCAAGCCCGAGTTTTCGGCCTACGCCAAAGACAAGCTGGTGCTGGCCCATTTCGACTTCCCGCGCCAGAAGCGCAACCAGCCCAGCGCCGCTCAGCTCAAGCTCAACGAAGCGGCCGCGGCCCAGCTCAACCGCGAGGGCGAGTTTCCGTTAGCCGTGGTGATTTCGCCCGAGGGCAAGGTGCTGGCCAAAACCGGCTACATCGCCGGCGGCCCCACGGCCTTCGAAGCCTACCTGAAGAAGGTGGTGCCCACGCTGTAGAGACGCGACACGTCGCATCTCGGCGTCCGCGCCGTCCGTATCCGTTTGGCTTTTCTCCGTTTAACGCCGAGACGCGAAGTGTCGCGTCTCTACAGTTCCGTTCCTCCGCCAGTGCCTGCCAAACCGCTGCTGATTTTATTGCTGCTGGGGCTGCTGAGCGCCGTGCCCGGCCGTGCCCAGACGGGGGCGCCGCGCCACACCTTCACGCGCAGCGCCCACCTCATGGGGTCGCATTTCACCTTCACGGTGGTGGCCGAAAACGACTCGGCCGGGCAGCGGGCCCTACGGGCCGGCTTGCTTGAAGTGCGGCGCATCGACCGGCTCATGTCGTTTTGGGACTCTACTTCGGAGGTGGTGCGCATCAACCGCCTGGCGGGCGTGCGGCCCGTGGCGGTTTCTCAGGAAACATTTGACCTAATAAATCGCACCCTGCGCCTGTCGCAGCTTAGCGACGGCGCCTTCGACATCACCTTTGCCAGCGCCGACAAGCTATACAAGTTTGACCGGCAGGCGCACGCCAGCCTGCCCGACTCGGCCGCGGTGCGGGCCTCGGTGCGGCGCATCGGCTGGCAAAAAATCAAGCTCGATGCGGCCCAGCACACCGTTTTCCTGCCCGAGAAGGGCATGCGCGTCAACCTGGCGGGCATTCTGCAGGGCTATGGCCTGCGCCGCGCCAAACAGGTGCTCGATAAAATGGGCATCAAGGGCGGGCTGATGAACGGTTCGGGCGACATCTACTGCTGGGGCCGGCAGGCCGACGGCTCGCTGTGGCGCGTGGCCATCGGCGACCCCGACCACCCGCGCAGCGTGGCCGCCTGGATTGACGTGACTGACGTGGCCGTGGTGACGGCCGGCAACTACGAGCAGTACTTCACGGTGGGCGGGCAGGTGTACGGGCACATCATCAACCCGCACACCGGCTACCCGTCGGTCGGCCTGCGCTCGGTCACCATCATCTGCCCCGACGTGGAGCTGGCCGATGGATTGGACGAAGTCGTCTTCGTGAAAGGCCCAACCGCCGGTTTGGCCTTTATCAACGGACTTCAACACGTTGATTGCACGTTGATAACCGACGACAACCGCACGCTGGTTTCCAAGGGCATGCAGCTCAATTATTATCACGGCAGCACCGCCACCCGTCCCTGATTTAGCGTATTACCGATTGTGAAAAAGCCTTTGCTCCTCTCCCGCCCGCGCTTGGCCCTGGCGCTGGTGCTGTTTCCGCTGGGCGCGGCGCTGCCCAGCTGCGTATCGGTGGCGGCTTACCAGAAAGTGTACCTCAACGACGAGGACATGAAGCTGGCCAGCAAAACCGTGGAAACCCCTGAAACCAACTTCGAGAGCTACCGCGAAGGCGCCGGCGGCGCCAACGGCGGCAAAGTGGGCGGCGGCTGTGGCTGCAACTAGCGGCCGATATTACTTCTCCTGTGAAAAACATCCTTACCCTTCTGGCCCTGGCGGCGCTGGCCACCCCAGCCCTGGCCCAGACCAACCCCGGCACCACCCAAAACCCGAACCGCATCGACGGCTACGGCGCGCCGGTGAGCCCGTCGGTGCCCACCAACCGGGCCGCCGACGAAACGACCATCGACATCATCGGCGGCTATTACCAGCAGGACGGCAGCCACGGCGCCGTGGAAGGCGGCCGCGGCACCCAGCAGCTCACCGACGTGCCCCCCGCCATCATCGTGAACGTGCCGCTCGATACCGTGAGCCGCCTCACCGCCAACGTGGGCGCCGACTTCTACGCCTCGGCCTCGACCGACCGAATTGACTTTGCGCTGAGCACGCCTTCGGCCCACGACGTGCGCTACCACGGCGATTTCGGCTACTCCCGCGAGCACAAGTACACCGGCACCATCTGGGGCGCGGGCGCGGGCGTGTCGAAAGAGTACGACTATTTCTCTACCAATGTGGCCGCCTCCTTCGCCAAAACCTCGCGCGATGGCAACCGCCAGCTGAGCCTGGCCGGCCAGGTGTTTTTCGACCGGGTGACGCTGATTTTACCGTTGGAGCTGCGGTCAGGCTATTCGACAGGCTCTACCACGGGCAAGGGCGACAACGGCTCCGACCAGCGCCAGACCTACAACCTCACCGCCACCTACTCGCAGGTGCTCACCAAGCGCCTGCAAGCGGCCGTGAGCACCGAGCTGGTGTCGCAAAACGGCCTGCTGAGCACGCCCTTCCACCGGGTGTATTTCCGCGACAACCCCGTGGCCAATACGGCGCCCACGCTGGGCGGCGACTTCTCTACGCACTTTCCTACGGCGGCGCGGGTGGAAAACCTGCCCCGCTCGCGCTTCAAGTACCCCGTGAGCCTGCGGCTGAACTATTACGCCACCGACCTGGTGCAGGTGCGCGGCTTCTACCGCTTTTATAACGACAACTTCGGCATCCGGGCCCACACGTTTGAAGTAGAATTGCCGGTGAAGGTGACGCAGTTTTTTGCTTTGTACCCCTTCTACCGTTACCATACACAGACGGCGTCCACCTACTTTGCGCCCTTCGCGCAGCACTCCGTCAGCAACGAATTTTACACGTCGGACTACGACCTGGCGGCGTTTTCGGCCAATAAAATTGGCCTGGGCCTGCGCTACTCGCCGGTGTACGGCATCACGCGGTTCCGCGTGCCGGGCCAAGACGCCCAGGGCCGGCCCCACGTCATGCGCCTCAAGTCGTTTGACCTGCGCTACGCCAACTACCAGCAAACCGGCGCCAGCCTCTACAGCCCCGCCGACCGGCCCGACCTCAAAGCCAACATCGTGAGCTTTGACCTGGGCTTTGCGCTGTAAGCTAGTGGCGTAGCGGGGTAATGGAGGGGTGAGTTGGTGAGTTTGCTGTTTGGCTTGTGCAAATTGCGCGGCCGTAGCATCAATTCACCACCTCCCTCACCCACCAACTCACCACTTGAAACACTGGCTGGTTAAATCCGAACCCGAAGCGTATTCCTGGAACACCTTTCTGGCCGAAGACGGCACCGCCTGGACCGGCGTGCGCAACTACCAGGCCCGCAACAACCTCAACCTGATGCAGCCCGGCGACCTGGTGCTGTTTTACCACAGCGTGAGCGAAAAAGCCGTGGTGGGCGTGGCCGAAGTAGCCGCCCCCGCCGCCCCCGATGCCACCGCCGAGGCGGGGTCGCCGTGGGTGGCCGTGCACCTGCGGCCCGTGCGCCCCCTCCCCCAGCCCGTGACCCTGGCCCAGCTCAAGGCCGATGCCCGCCTGAGCGAGCTGGCCCTGCTGCGGCAGTCGCGCCTGTCGGTGCTGCCCGTGCGCCCCGAGGAATTCGACGCGGTGCTGTCGCTGAGCGCGAAATAAAACGCCCCGCGTGGGCACGAAACCGGCCATTTTGGGCGTAACTTTAGCCAAGCAACTGCTCGTTGGAGTGGTATTTCCAGCTGCTTTTTCCGAGCGCACGGGCATGAAACTCCGCTATATTTTTCTGCTGATTTGGGGCTGGGCGCTGGCGGCCGCGCCCCCCGCGCTGGCCCAAAAGCGCGGGCAGGCCCCGCCGCCCCCGCCGCCCAATGCCCCGCGCCAAACGGCCCGCACCGAGTTGCCGCTCGAACCCAGCGACAGCGAGGTGCACGTGCAGGCCGTGCCCGCCGACAGCACGGTGGTGCTGCTGGTGGGCCGCGAAAAGCTGCTGTCCAACAAGACGAAGTTTTCCTTTCAGCAGTACGACAGCCACCTGCGCCTGCGCCAGGAAACGCCGCTGGACGTGCCCACCGAGTTTGATTTTACGCGCATGTGCGCCGAGGGCACCACGGTGTACGCGCTGTTTACTTCGCACAGCAACACCGGCCGGCTGTGGGCCGCGGCCTACAGCGGGCGCCTGGGCCAGGTGCACACCCAGCAGTTCGACACCAAGCTGAGCCGCGAAGTGGTGGAGCTGAAGGCCCTCGACGGCCGCCTGTTTGCCACGGTGCTGCTCAACGACCAGCAGCACGTGACGGCGCTGCTGCTCGACGTGGCCACCGGCCAGATGCAGTACCTGCCTTCGGTGTACGAGCAGCTGCCCACCCAGCTCACCTTCGTGGCCGATGCCGCCACCCGCCGCGCCGAGTACGTGCTGAGCCAGACCAACGGCCGCAAAAGTCGCCTCCTGCTCAAGCAGCTTACCGACCGCGGCCAACTGGTGAAGTCCGAGTTTGTGCAGGCCGAGAGCGAGCGCAGCCTCCTCACCGCCCAGGTGACGCCCCCGCAGGATACCGCCGCGCGCCTGCTCATGGGCACCTACTCACTGCGCGGCCTCGACTACGCCCAGGGCCTCTTCGCCACCGACCTGGCCCCCGCCACGCCCGGCGCCAAGGCCCCGCTGCGCTTCTACGATTTCCTCCACCTGAAGCACTTTTTCGATTACCTCAAGCCTTCGCGCCAAGCCCGCCTGCGGGCCCGCACCGCGCGCCGCCTGGCCCGCTCCAGCGCGCCCACGCGCTGGCACTACCGCTTGCTCCTGCACGAGCTCATGCCCCAGCCCGACGGCGGCTACGTGCTGGTGGCCGAGGTGTATTACCCCCACTACCGCTACAACAGCTACGGCAGCTACTCCGGGCCCTTCAACAACCTGGGCAACCAGTTCGGCACGTCGCCCTTTGCCGGCTCGCGCATCTTCGACGGCTACCAGACCACGCACGCCGTGGTGTGCGGCTTCGACCGCTCCGGCGCCCTGCTCTGGGACAACACCTTTGTGGTGGAAAACCTGCGCCGGGCCGAGCTCGAAGAAGCCGTGCGCCTCCAGACCCTGCCCGATGGCCGCCTCGTGCTGGCATACCTCGACGAGGAAAAGCTGCGCTACAAAGTGATAAACCGCGCCGACGACGCGCCTAACGACAGTCAGGTCGAAATTCAGACCGGCAACGATGGTACCACCCCCGCCCAGGAACGCACCGCCGACACCTCGCAGGCCGACCTGCTGCCGTGGTTTGGCAGCCGGTTTGTGGCCGTAGGCTACCAGAAAGTGCGCGTGGAGCACGGCCGCGACCGGGAAGTATTCTTTTTGAATTCGGTAGCGTTTTGAAAAGTGCCACCCGGCAAAAAGCCCCGGTGCCGCACGGTACCGGGGCTTTTTGGTGCCGGCACCCTCCGCACCCGCCTGGCCGCAGCGAACAGCAGGGCGGGCTTCGTCGTACTTCCCCACACCAGCCGCCCAGGTTGTTTCTTCTCACCCATTTTGCCGCATGATTACCAAGCTCCGTTTCTCCGCTCTTTTTCTCATTTTGCTCCTGGCGGGCTGCCGGGCCGGCGGGCCGGGCACCCCGGCGCGCACCGTGGCCTCCTTCTTTTCCAAATACGAAGGCCGTGAAGGCTTTAAAACCACCGAATGGTCGGCCGACCTGCTGCAACGCTTGGCCCTGGTGAAGGCCGCCAAGCTGCTCGGCGGCTCCGACCTCACCAACGCCATCACCGGCATTCGCTCGGCCAAAGTCATCAGCTTCGCCCCCACCACCACCTCCGCCAAGGAGCTGGCCGCCGAGGGCTTGCGCGGCGAGGCCGCTGGCATCCTCCAAAACAACAAGTATGACCCGCTTTCGACGGCCGGTTTTGGGGGCAGCAACTACGCCATTTCCACGCGCGGCTCCGGCAACAGCGTCTCGGAGTTTGCGGCCTTGGGCACCCTGCCCGACGTGGCCGACTCGTTCGTGCTGGTGTCGGTGCAGGGCAATTTTACCAAATCGCAGGTAGAGGCCCTAGGCAAATACTTGCCGCAGATTGTGCAGGCCACCGGCAAATAACATTTGCCCCTCAATGCCACAAAAAAGACCGTCGTGCTGAGCACGACGGTCTTTTTTGTGTTTGGCAGCCCTGCTCTATCGGCCGGCAGCCATCAAATCTTCAATGGTATCGGCTTGCAGCGGAATGTCGGCCATCAGGTCCTCGTTGCCGGAGGCGGTGATGAGGATGTCGTTTTCCAGGCGGATGCCTAGGCCCTCTTCGGGGATGTAGATGCCGGGCTCGACGGTGTAGACCATGCCGGGCTCGAAGGTGCGGTACTTGTAGCCCACGTCGTGCACGTCGAGGCCCAGGTAGTGGCTGGTGCCGTGCATGAAGTATTTCTTGTAGAGTGGCGCGGCGGGGTCCTGGTTCTTCACGTCGGAGGCGTTCAGCAGGTCGAGCTTCATGAGCTCCTGCTCCATGCATTCGCCCACCTGGCGGTGGTATTCTTCAATCTCGTTGCCGGCCACGAGGCGCGTTTTGGCGAAGGCCATCACGGCCAGCACCGACTCATAGACCTGCCGCTGGCGCGTGGTAAACTTGCCGTTGACTGGGATGCTGCGCGAGAGGTCGGCCGCGTAGTTGGCGTATTCGGCGCCGAAGTCGAGCAGAATCACGTCGCCGTCCTGGCACTGGTTGTCGTTGGTGGTGTAGTGCAGCACGGTGGCGTTTTTGCCGCTGGCCACAATGCTACCGTAGGCCGGCCCGCGGCTGCGGTTGCGCATGAACTCGTGCACGATTTCGGCTTCAATCTCGAACTCCCACACGCCCGGTTTCACGAAGCCCAGCAGCCGCCGGAAGGCCTTGCCCGTGATGTCGCAGGCCTGGCGCATCACCCGGATTTCCTCGGGGCTCTTGATGGCGCGCAGTTGGTGCAGCAGGCGCGAGGCCCGGCGGTAGGTGTGCAGCGGGTACTGGCTTTGCAGCATTTTCACGAAGCGGGCGTCGCGTGTTTCCACCTCCACCACGGCCCGAATGTGCTCGTTGGAGTTGAGGTACACGTTTTCGGCCTCGTTCATCAGGGCCGGCAGCACCGACTTGAAGCTGTCGAGCCACATGATGGTGCGGATGCCCGAGTTCTGGCGCGCCTCGTCCTTGGTCAGCTTGTAGCCTTCCCAAATGAGGATGTGCTCGGAAGTTTCCTTCAGGAACAGGATTTCACGGTGCTGCGGCAGGCGCGCGTCGGGAAAAATGACGAGGATGCTTTCTTCTTGGTCGACGCCGCTGAGGTAGAACAGGTCGTTGTTTTGCCGGAAGGCCATGGTGCCGTCGGCGTTGGTCGGCATGATGTCGTTGGACTGGAAAATGGCCAGCGAGGCCGGCGGCAGCAGTTCGCGGAAGCGGCGGCGGTTTTCCACAAAAAGCTCGGGAGCAAGGGGAGCGTAGCGCATGGGAAGGGTTGGTTGGGATTGGGAAGCGCAAGTTAGCCCGGCGGCTGTAGTGAGCCGGTTCGGTGCCGGGCCCAGCGCACAAAAAAGCCCTCGCCAGGAATGGCAAGGGCTTTTCGGCGTTGTGAAGACACGGCCTACATTTTGGTCTTGGTCGTTTTCACGGTCGTTTTGTTGGCTTTGTAGCGCATGTCGGGCGTGCCGTCGGCCTTCATGGGGCCGGTGGTTTTGGTCATCTTGTTTTCCTTGTAGCGCATGTCGGCGGTGCCGTCGGCCTTCATGCGGGTGCTGCTCGACGTGGACGAGGTTTTGGTCGTGCCCGAGGGCGTGGTCATGGTGCTCGACTTGCTCATCGTGCCCGCGCTCTTGGTCGTGGTGCTCGACTTCGACATGCCCACCGGGTTGGTCATCGTGCTCGACTTGGTAGTCGTGCGCGTGGCGGGCGTCTGGGTGGCGCGGGTGGTCGTTTGCGACGTGCTGGTGCTCATCGTGGAAGCGGCCGGCGCGGTGGCCGGAGCCGTGGCCGGGGTTTGGGCCAGAGCAGCCGAGCCGCCCAGCAGGCCCAGCGAAACGAGTAATCCGAAAATGCGCTTCATAAAAAAGAGTGAATGAAAGGGTGAGAAGATGAGCCCAGTACGAAAGCAAGTGCCGCGTAGTTGGCTGGCAATGTAGGCTTTTTTACAGGCTGCCAGTGCAGGTTATCTCTGCGACTTGCTTGGTCTGGCAAGCGCTACCGTAGACTGCTCACGCTTTGGACATATTCAGGCTAAAAAAGGCCACATTTTGTATTTTTTTAACATATCCGGATTTATTATCACTATATTTTGCGAATATGGTATTGATACCTACTTTAGTGCACTTCAAGGTCAATTCTCTCACACGTTTCCCCTCCCTGCTCGATGAAAAAATACTTCTACGCCGTCTTGGCCGCCAGCGGGCTTTTGTTCCTCAACCCCGCTGCTGCATCGGCCTCTTTGCCCCATTCGCTGCTCATCGAAAACCCAGCCGAAGCCAAAGCCGAGCGCAAAGCCGCCAAAGCGGCCGCCCGCGAGCAAGCCGCGGCGGCCAAGCAGGTTTCCAAAATGAAGAAGCTTTCGGTGAAATCGCACCGCCTGGGCAACAAGCTCGAGCACCTGATGCTGGTGGTGCTGGGCATGGAAGAAAGCAAAACCGTGACCTCGCCCCGCCAGCTGAAGCGCCAGCTGCACTCGCACCAAAAGCAACTGAAAACGCGCGCCAAGCTGAGCGCCCGCGCCCGCCGCAGCCACACCCACGATTAGCCATCTACACCACAACACCCCAACAAAAAAGCCCCTTGCCAACGCGGCAAGGGGCTTTTTCTATGAATGTGCAACGGGCGTTAGGCCGTTACCTGGGCTTCGAGTTTCTGAGCGAGCACGTGCTTGGGCACAGCGCCTACTTGCTTGTCGACAATCTGGCCGTTCTTGAACACCAGCAGCGTGGGAATGCTGCGGATGCCGAACTTCATCGACGTCTGGGGGTTGGCGTCGACGTCGACTTTGCCAACTACCACTTTGCCTTCGTATTCGCCGGCCAGCTCCTCTACCACGGGGCCTACCATGCGGCAGGGGCCGCACCACTCGGCCCAGAAGTCTACCAGAACCGGCTTGTCGCCGCCAATGATTTCGTCGAAGTTGGCGTCGGTAATTTCAATTGCTTTGTGTCCCATTTCAATTTGGGTTGGGGTTAATGATGCTCTGGCGGTACGGCCAAAGGGGCCGCAAGGTAGCAGATATTGGATGCTTAACATGATGGGCCGGGGAAAGTTCAGCCCGAAGGATTTCGTGTCTGCTCGCCGACGCGAATGGCCTGAGTTCCTCGGCGAAAGGACTTGTTTGGCAGGCAAACGCTTTGCCTGCTTCACCTGCAATGAAGAAACAGGATAATCGAGGCAAGATTTTTGTAATGTAAACATTCATACATTTATTTTCCACCACCCCACCATTATGCCGCACACCTACTCCTTCTTTCGTTTGCTGGTAACCCTGGTTTTGCTCGGAAACACGGGTGTAGCATGGGCCCAGCGGCCACCCCAGTCATGGGTGTATGATTCGTTGGGACGGCCCATTCGCAAAAATCACGAGTTGCTGGTGCAAT
Organism: Hymenobacter miniatus; assembly: GCF_016427455.1. Lineage (NCBI taxonomy): Bacteria > Pseudomonadati > Bacteroidota > Cytophagia > Cytophagales > Hymenobacteraceae > Hymenobacter > Hymenobacter miniatus. The sequence continues at coordinate 39,938 of NZ_JAELXR010000019.1, read as the reverse complement.
TTGGCACTTCCGTCATCAACCTGGGAGCCGTGAGCAACCCCAATGGCAACCAAGGCCCACTGCACACATTCCTCAAACCGGCCGTTGCCAATGCGCTGCAAGCCCGTTTGGGCTTCGATTTAAGCAGCGTTTACGCCATTAAAATGATAGCCCGGTCTACCCCCGCCGACTCACTATTGGTGGACGCCAGCGGCCAGCCACTGCTACCCGACCCGTGGTGGAACTGGTTTCTGCTGTGCCTGCCGGCGGGCAGCGACGATTACGAAGTGCAAGAAGCATTGCGTGAACAACCCTTCTCGGTGGTGAAATCGGCCGGCATGAACTGGGCCCTTACGCAGAATGGCATGACCACCAGCAGCTCGGCTGCGCCGTTTCTCATGGCCTCTGACAATGCTTCCCTACTTACCTACCCGCAGCCGGCGCAAAACGTCCTCACTTTTGCGCTGCCTGCTCCCCTGCCGGCCACGGCCGAAATCACCATTCTCACGGCCGCGGGAAAAGTGGTGCGCACCGAGAAGCACCAGGTTTACCAACGTGGCGAATTGACCCCGCTGCAAACCGACCTTTCTGCGCTGCCGGCAGGCCAGTACTTTTACCGCGTCGTCACCCCCAAAGCCACTTACCAGGGCCGGCTTGAGAAACAAGACTGAATCACTGCCTAAAAAAGCAAAGTGCCGCTCTTACTGAGAGCGGCCCTTTGCTTTTTTAGAGCTGCCTGTTAAATCAGCGTGCACACCTCCATTTCCATCTCGTGCATCTTCTCGATGAAGGTTTTGGGTTCAATCTGAAACTTGCGCGAGAACATGTCGACAGCCAAGTGCTCGTGCGGCTCTACGAACTGAATTTCGAGACGCTTCGAGCCCGGCGCGTGGTCGATGGCGTCCTGCAGGCGGTCGAGCATGGGGCCGGTCACGGTGCGCAGGTCCAGCTTCACGCGCACGCCTTTGCTGCGTTTTTCGGCCACGTCGGCCAGCGGCTCCATGGTCAGGATGCGCAGGTCCCACTGGTCCTGGGTGTGGCGGCGCAGCTCCTGCTTGAGGCGCACGTACATGGGCGGCACCTGCTCGTTGGGGTAGTTGCGCGGGTTGATGAGGGGCGCGAACTTGGTATAGTCGTCGCGGAACAAGGCCGGGTTGATGCTCGTCTCGTAGTCTTCGAGGGTGAAGGTGCAAAACGGCTGGCCGGTTTTGGTGGTCTTGAACAACACGTTGGTGATGAGGCCCGCCACGGCCATCTCCTTGTTCTTGATTTCGTCGACCTTTTCCAGCCCGCAGGTACAATAAGCGTCCAGTTCCAGCTTGTAGCTGTCGAGCGGGTGGCCCGAGAGGTAGAAGCCCACCACTTCCTTCTCGCGACGCAGCTGCTCGGTTTTGCTCCAGGGCTCCATCTCGTGGATTTTGGGCATGGGCGCGGCCACCGCTCCGAAAGCCCCTGCGCCAAACAGGCTGTGCTGTGCCGACTCCTTGGCGGCGGCGTGCTGCTGGCCCAGCTGCATGGCCTTCTCAATTAGGTTGCGGTCGCCTTGCGGTGCGTCGAGGTAGAGGCGGCGGTGCTTGCCAAAGCCGTCGAAGGCGCCGGCCTGGGCCAGGCTTTCAAACGTTTTTTTGTTCACGGTGCGCAGGTTCACGCGCTTGGCAAAGTCGAAAATATCGGAGTATTCGCCGCTTTTCTCGCGCTCCTGCACCATGCTTTCCACCGCGAGTTCGCCCGCACCCTTCACCGCGCCCATGCCGAAACGGATGGCGCCCTCCTGGTTCACGTTGAACTTGAGCAAGCTTTCGTTCACGTCGGGCCCGAGCACGGGCACGCCCTGCTTGCGGGCTTCTTCAATGAAGAAGGTCACCTTCTTGATGTCTCCCATGTTGTTGGTGAGCACGGCGGCCATGTACTCGGCCGGGTAGTTGGCCTTCAGGTAGCCCGTCTGGTAGGCCACCACCGAGTAGGCCGCCGAGTGCGAGCGGTTAAAGCCGTACTCGGCAAACTTCTCCATTACGTCGAAGACTTCGTTGGCCTTCTTGGCGGGAATGTTGTGCAGGTTCTTGGCGCCTTCAATGAACTTCTCGCGCTCCAAGGCCATTTTTTTCATGTCCTTCTTGCCCATGGCGCGGCGCAGCAAGTCGGCGCCGCCGAGCGAGTAGCCGGCCAGAATCTGGGCCGTCTGCATAATCTGCTCCTGGTACACCATGATGCCCTGGCTGTATTCCAGGATGGGTTTCAGCAGCTCGTGCGGGTACTCCACCTCTTCGCGGCCGTGCTTGCGGTTGATGAAGTTCGGAATAAACTGCATCGGGCCCGGCCGGTAGAGGGCGTTCATGGCAATCAAGTCCTCGATGTTGGTCGGCTTCAAGTCCTTGAGGTACTGGCGCATGCCTTCCGATTCGAACTGGAACGTGCCGATGGTATCGCCGCGCTGGTACAGCGCGTAGGTCTTCTCATCATCCAGCGGAATCTCGTCGATGTCGATTTTCACGCCGTGGTTGCGCTCAATGAGGTTCAGAGCATCCACGATGATGGTCAGGGTCTTAAGACCCAGAAAGTCCATCTTCAGCATGCCGGCGCTTTCAATCACCTTGCCGTCGAACTGCGTCACGAGCAAGTCGGAGTCCTTCGAGGTCGAAACCGGGATGTACTTCGTGATGTCGTCGGGCGCGATGATGACGCCGGCCGCGTGAATGCCCGTGTTGCGCACCGAACCCTCCAGCTGGGTGGCCAAGCGCAGAATCTGGCCCTTGAGGTTGTCGGCCGACTCGTCGCGCCGAATCATGTCCAGCTCCTGATTTTCGGCGAAGGCGCCGGCTAGGGTGGTGCCGGGCTTGTCGGGCACCATCTTGGTGAGGTCGTTGGTCTGCGGCAGGGGCAGCTCCATGGCGCGGGCCACGTCTTTGATAGAGGACTTGGCGGCCATGGTGCCGAAGGTAATAATCTGGGCCACCTGGGTTTTGCCGTACTTATCCACCACGTAGTCGATGACTTTCTGGCGGTTCACGTCGTCAAAGTCAATATCGATATCGGGCATCGACACGCGCTCGGGGTTCAGGAAACGCTCGAACAGCAGCGAGTACTTGATGGGGTCGATGTTGGTGATGCCCACGCAGTAAGCCACGGCCGAGCCGGCCGCCGAGCCCCGGCCCGGGCCCACGGCCACGCCGATGTTGCGGCCGTGGTTGATGAAGTCCTGGGTGATGAGGAAGTAGCCCGCGAAGCCCATCGTCTGGATGATGCGCAACTCATAATCAAGCCGCTCCTCGATTTCGGGCGTGCGCTCGGAGTAGCGCGGCGGCTTGGTCATCGTCACGGTGCCGGTGCCGGCGCTCGGCCCGAAGGCGCCCACGTAGGTCAACTCGCGCAGGAATTCGTCGGCGTTGGCGAAGGGCGCGGGAATGGGAAAGTTGGGCAACAGAATGTCGCGCGCCAGCTTCGGGGGCGTGATTTTGTCAACGATTTCGTTGGTGTTGTCCACACTCTCGGGCACGTCCAAGAACAAGTCGTTCATCTGCGCCTGGGTCTTGAAGAAGAACTGGTCGTTGGCGAAGCCGAAGCGGGTATGGGGCTTGGGTTTCTGCAGCTCCTCGTCGATGCGGCGCAGCTGGCGCTGGGCTTTTTCGTCGCGGCTGTGGTCGCGGCGCAGGTTGTCGAGCAGGTCGTATTTCACCTCGCCCTTGCCCGTCATCAGGGTGTAGTAATTGGTGCGGATGTCGCCGACCGGGATGCTGTGCTCCTCGCCGGTGTTCACGCACAGCAGCAGGTCGTGGGCGGCGTAGTCGGTCTGGTCGACGTAGTGCGAGTCGTTGGTGCAGATGACCTTGACGTTGTACTTCTTCGCAAAGCCCAGCAATACCTGGTTCACGTCTTCCTGGCTTTTGCCGGTGCCGTCGAAATCCATCAGGCCGTGGCGCTGAATTTCGATGTAGTAGTCCTCGCCAAACAGGTCGAGCCACCACTTCAGCTTTTCCTCGGCCTGGGCCTCAGTGCCGAAGAGGATGGTCTGCGGAATCTCGGCGCCAATGCAGCACGACGTGGCAATCAGGCCTTCGTGGTAGCGCACCAGCAGCTCCTTGTCGATGCGCGGAAACTTGGAATACTGGCCTTCGATGAAGCTCAGCGAGCAGAGCTTGCTCAGGTTGTGGTAGCCGGCCTGGTCCTTGGCCAGCAGCAGTTGGTGGTAGCGGTTGTCCTTCTCTCCTTTCTCGCGGCTGAACGTCTTTTTGAACCGGTCCTCTACCAGGTAAAACTCGCAGCCCACGATGGGCTTCACGTTGTACTTGTTGGCTTCGGCCACAAAGTTGAACGCCCCAAACATGTTGCCGTGGTCGGTGAGGGCCACGGCGGGCATCTCGTCCTTCTGCGCCTTCTTCATCAGGGCCGAAATGCTGGCCTGGCCGTCGAGCAGGGAATATTGCGTGTGCGAGTGGAGGTGCGAGAAAACGGGCATAGGACAGGGCGTGAAGAACGGGCTAATCGTAAAGATACCCCCGGCGAGCAGGCATTCCCAAACCCCATTTTGCTGCCGTCTGATTCCCTGAGCGCTGCGTTTTTGCAGCGCATCCTGGCTTGGCTTGCCGGCAAATCCTTAGGCAGCCCTATAAAGCCAAAGCCACCGATGCGCAACGCACCGATGGCTTCAGATGGTGATTTTTACCCGTTCGGGCCAGCGGTTGTGCTACTTAGCGCCAGCTTGCACCTGCAGCACCTCGCCCACTTTGGCGGTGTCGTCGGTTTTGGTATTCCAGGCTTTGAGGTCGGCCACTGTGACTTTGTAGAGGCGGGCAATGCTGTACAAGGTTTCGCCTTTGGCCACGGTGTGCAGGGTGGCGGAGGCAGTGGCTGGGGGTGCCGTGGCTGCCGCTTTGGGCACATACAGCGCCGGATTGGCGCCCGCAGCCGCCGGACGGGCCACAGGAGCCGGCCGTGGCGCGGGAGCCGTAGCGGCTGGCGCAGCCGTTGGCGCGGCCTCGGCCTTCAGCACCAGCACTTGCCCGATGACCAGCCCGGAAGCCGGCGTCAGGTTATTCAGGGCCATGAGCGTTGCCGGGGGCAGGCCGTAGCGGCGGGCCACGGAATACACCGACTCATGCGCCTCGACGCGGTGCGTGGCAGGCAAGGCCGCGGGCGTGGCAGGGGCAACGGGCGCCGCAGGTAAGGCCGCAGGCTTGGGGGCAGATGCTACCGGCGCGGGGGCCGACGGCGTGGGAGCCGGCAACACAGGCGCTTCTGCCGGCGTGGGCATCGGCCGGTATTCCACAGCCGGGCGCGATGCCACTGGCGCGGGCGCTGCCGGAACCGGCGCCGGAGCCACCGGAGTCGGCTCGTCAACCAGCGGCTCCGAAGCGGGTGCCGGGGCGGGCGGGGGCAGCGCCGCAATTGGAGCTGGCTGCCGCACGGGGGCGGGTGGTGCTACGGGCGCGGGGGCAGGTGCCGAAACGGACGCCGACGCCGCCGGCGTGGCTGCGGCTGACGCCGTCGACAGCGTTTCGCCCCACCCGTCGGCCTCATCGGTCACCACGCGCTTGGTTTTGATTTTCCCGTCTTCGGTTTTGACTTTGGTTTTAATCTTGACCTGGCCACTCTCAGTGGCCGTGCTGCGGCGCTCGGCCACGGGGGCGTTGGCCTGGTCGAGCAGTACGTCCGTGTTGGTCGTGGCCGCGTCGACGCTGGGCCGCTCCAGGGCCACCGACTCGGCCAGGCTGCGGTACTCCACGGCGGTTTCACGGGGGCGGGTGTGCTGCAGCCACAGCAGGCGGCCGGGGCGCAGCTCCTCGTTGCGGGCCATGCGGTTCTTGTTCAGCACGGCTTTCTGGCGCATGCCGTATTTCTGGGATACGTCGAAAATGCTTTCGCCGGGCTGCAGCACGTGGTATTCCACGGGGCCCACGTCGCGCTTGCGCTCCAGGAAATACGGGCGGCCGGTCACGGCCACATCGAAGGCTTTCAGCTCGTTGTCGCGCAGGAACTCGCCCAGGCGGCGGTGGCCGCGGCGGGCCAGGTCGGCGGTGGTTTCGCCAGGCAGGGCCACGAGGGCGCGCAGGTTGTTGAGGCGCACTTCGGCGGTGTTGTTGCTCACGGCGGGCATATTCAGCAACTCGCCGTTGGCTTGCAGGCGCTGGTTGGCCGCGATGCCAGCGGCCTGGGTCACGTCGCCCACGGGCACCACCAGGGTGTAGGCGCGGTCGGCGGGCACGGCGGCGGCCAGCAGCCAGCGGTTGTGGGTGGCCAGGGCGGCGGGGTCGGCGTGCAGGGCCAGGGCCTGGGCTTCCAGCGTTTGGCCGGCCACGGCGGGGAACTCCTGCAGGCGCAGGGGCGGCGCGGGGTTTAAGCCACAGAACGGCTCAAAGGCCAGCTTGTGCGCCAGAAACATCAGCACGTAGGGCGAAGTGGCTTCGGTGATGGCCATTTCGGTGGCGTCGAAGTCCGATGGCAGGGTGTAGGGTTGCACGCCGCTGGGCCCGGTGTAGTAGCTGAGCAGGGCGTTGAGCCAGTTGTGCAGCGGCTTATTGTTCTGGCTGAGGTAGCGGGCGGCGGCGCGGGTACTGGCCACTAGGTGCTTGCGCTGGTCCACTTCGTCATTCACCACCAAGCCCAGGCCGGTGGCGGTTTCGCGCTTGAGCTGCCAGTAGCCCACGGCCTCGTGTACGCTTTGCGCGTCGCCGATGAGGGCGCTTTCCTGCAGCACGAGGTAGCGGAAATCGAGCGGTACGCCCTCTTCCTTCAGCACCCGGTCGATAATCGGAAACGCGGCATCGGCCTGGTCCACGCGGGCCTGAAACGAGGGCTGGTGCCGGCTCAGGCCGTCGGCCTTTTGCTGCACCAGGCGCTGCGCCTCGGGGTTTAGCACCAGGTGCAGGCCGGCCACGTCGAAGGCCGCAGGCACGGTGGGGCGCGGGGCCGAAACGGCAGACTGGGCCGCCAGGCGGCTCACGAATAACATGCTCAGCACGAGCATTAAGGCAACTGGATTTCGCATAAGCTACGCGGGCGGGAAGGGGCCACCGCGGCCCCTTCCTGCCCGGAAGTTGCAAAGAACCTGAATTTTGGCCAAAAAGACGGCCACGGTGACTCCTGCTGCCGCCGAAACCCTACGGACGGCCACCGCCCGGAAAGCCGCCGCCATCGGGCCGCCCGCCACCGTCGGGGCGACCAAAGCCGCGGCCTCCTTCGCGCGGACCGTCGGCCGGCTCGGTGGGGGCCACCACGTTGCCGCTGCGGATGTTGTAGGTAAACATGAGCATGAAATAGCGCTGCAGGATGGTGGTTTGCACGTCTTCGTAGTACGCCTCGGTCACGTTGCGCTGAATGGCGCGGTTCTGGCCCAGCAAGTCGAAAGCGTAAATTTTGATTTCGCCGCGCTGGCCGGGGAATATTTTCTTGCCCAGGCTGGCGTTCCACAGCGCATACGGCTGGTTGTAGCCCGACGACAGGCCCGCGTAGTACTGGTGCACGAGGTCGGTCTGAAAGTTGATGCCGGGCCCCACAATCCAGCCCAGCCGCAGGCGGGTGACTTGGGTAAAATAGTTCGTGTTGAGCCGCGACTGCAGCGTGTTGCGCACAAAATTCTTGTTCGACGTCGTCGAGGCCGTGAAGTCCAGGTTGGGGCTGATGTTAGAGCTCAGCGTGAGGCCGGCGCCGAAGGAAGGCACGCGGGCGTAGTTCAAGGCGCCGTTCACGAGGCCCGGCGTTTGCGTGAAGTTGGCGTTGGCGCTCAGGTTCACGTTGGTTTTGATGGCCTTGATGGGCCGGCCGTAGCTGACCAGGGAGCGCACCGAATACTGCTGGCTCAAGTTCACGGGCTGGGTGAGCTGGCCGCCGGCCGGCAGCCGCACGGCGTCGGCGCCTTCGGGCGTCACAGTGGTTTCGCGCGCGGCCACGATGGTGCGGTTGGCAATGGGATTCTGGGTGTAAGAGCCGTTCAGCAGGGCAAAAAAGTTGCTCGACACCTCGGGGTTGGAAGCCGAGTAGCGAATGTTGGCCGAATGCTGGTATTCCTGGCGCAGCGTGGGGTTGCCGATGGTGAGCTGCAGCGGATTAGAATTGTTCACCACGGCCTGCAGCTGGCTCACGCTCGGCGCGCTGGTGTTGGTGCGGTAGTTCAGGCGCAGGTTTTTCTGGCGAGTGAAGCGGTAGTTGAGGTTGGCGTTGGGCAGCACGTTCACGAAGTAATAGCGCCCGATGCTGGGACGCGGGTACTGCGCGTCGCTGTAGAGCTCCGAATACTGCCCCGACACGCCCACGCTGCCCTGAAACTTCTGGGTGTTGTGGCGAAAGCTCAGGCCACCCGACTGCGTGAAGTAGTAGTTCTCGAACACGTTGCTCAGCGACTCGTTCAGCTCGGGCGTGTCGCCGTTCACCAGGTTGTAGGTGTACTTGTTCGAGTTGTTGGGCGCGTAGCTGATGGCGTAGTTGCCCTGCAGCTGGTCTTGCCGGCTCAGGGCCTCGGTGAGGGCGAGGTTGGCGTTGATGTTGCCGCCGTGCTGCTGCAGCGTGTTAGTCTGGTTGAGGTCGTTGAGGGGCGAGCCCGTGTCGTCGGTTTTCAGCGTGGCGCCGCCGTTGCGCTGGTTGTAGGTGCCCCCAATGCTGAGGCTGGCCGTGCGCCCGGCCTTGGGAAAGCGGTGCCGGAACAGCACGTCGCCGCCCGTGTTCAGGCCTTTATTGTTGGAATTATACAAGCTGTTGATGCGGCTTTGCTCCTCCCCGGCCACGCGCGTCACGCCGTCTACCACGCTGGTGGCGTCGTTCATCTGGTAGCTGAAGCGGGGCCGAAACAGCACCGAGTTGGCCGAGTCAATTTTGTGCTCCAGCCGCAGATTGAAGCGCTGGTTGGTGTTCACGCTGTTGGTGTTGGCGTTCTGCGTGAAGGTGGTATTGGCCTGTTCGGGCAGCACGTACTGGCGCTGGGTCAGGCTCTGGTTGCGGTTGTTGGCGTGGTTGAAGAAGTAGCTGGCCGACAGCTCCGTTTTTTTGTCCCAAGCGTTCGAATAGTTCAGGCCGGCCGCGTTGGTGGTGGTGATGCCGCCGTTCTGGTTCACCAGAAAGTCGCCGGCGTTGCCGCCGTTGCCGCCCCCGCCCTGGCCGCCGCGCCCGCCCCCGCGGCCCCCGCCGCCGGTGTTGGAGTTGCCCACCACGCCCAGCAGGTCTTCGGTGCCGAAGTTCTGCTCGTTCACGTTGTTGCTCTGGGCCAGCACGGCCACGCGGCGGTCGCCTTTGAAGTTGTTGACGTTGCCGCTGGCTTTGTAGTGGTCGGGCCCCGCGCCGGCCAGCACCCGCCCAAAGGTGCCGTTGCGAAATTCCACCTTGGTCACGATGTTGATGGTCTTGGTGGTGTTGCCGTCGTCGAAGCCCGAGAACCGGCTCTGCTCGCTGCGCTGGTCAAACACTTCCACCTTGTCCACCATTTCGGCGGGCAGGTTTTTCAGCACGGCGTCGGGGTCGTTGCCGAAGAAGGGCTTGCCGTCCACCAGCACCTGCTGCACGTTTTCGCCCTGCGCCTGAATCTTGCCGTCGGCCCCGCGGGCCACGCCGGGCATTTTTTCCAACAAGTCTCCGGTGGTGGCGTCGGGATTGGTTTTGAAAGCGCGGGCGTTATACTGCGTGGTGTCGCCTTTCTGCACGCTTTGGGCAGCCTGGCCCGTCACCACCACGCCCTTGAGCTGCACGCCGCCGGTTTGCAGGGCCAGCGTACCCAGCGCTATGGGCTGGCTGGCCACCGTCACGGGCTGGCTCAGCTTGGCAAAGCCCACAAACGAGGCATCCAGGATGTACCGACCGGGCACCACGTTGTCGAACTGAAACCGGCCTTCAGCATCGGCCGCGGTACCGGTTTTCACCGAATCGGGCAGCCGAATGAGCAGCACGTTGGCCCCAATGAGTGGCGACTGGTCTTTGCCATCCGTAACGCGGCCGCTCACCGTGGTGGGCGCTTGCGCATGAGCCACGCCCAAGCCAAGAAGCAGGAAGAAAAACAGGGTAAAGTGCCGCATGTAAAACGTTAGGTAAAGCGCTGTAAAAGGGTCAGACGCAGTTCGACCGGCTAAGGTTAGAAACAGGCAGACAATCGATTGCGTAAACTGCTACCTTTTGCGCAGCAGCAGCAGCCCGTCGCGCAGGGGCAGAAACACCGGTTCTACCCGCGCATCGTGGGCCATTTTGTCGTTGAATGCCCGGACCAGGGGCGTGTCCTTGTCGCCCGTTCGCACCTCGTGCGTGGGCAGCACCTTGCCGCTCCACAGCACGTTGTCGACGATGAGCAAGCCGCCGGGCCGCACGTGGTCAATGACGGCTTCAAAATACGCGTCGTTGTTGCGCTTGTCGGCGTCAATAAAGACCAAGTCCCACACTTCATCGACCAAACCCGGCAAAACATCGGACGCTGCCCCGATGTGCAGCCGCACCCGCTCCGCGAGGCCCGCCGCGGCCACGTAGCGCCGAATGCGCGCCTCCCGCTCCGGGTCTACTTCGATGGTGTGCAGCAAGCCGTTATCGGCCAGGCCCTCGGCCAGGCACAGCGTGGCATACCCGCAAAACGTGCCAATTTCGAGGATGCGCCGCGGGCGCACCAGGTGGCTGAGCATGCTCAGCAAGCGCCCCTGCAGGTGCCCGCTGCTCATGCGCGGCAGCAGGGTTTGCAGGTGGGTTTCGCGGGTGAGCTGGGCCAGCAGCGGCGGCTCGGGGGCCGTATGGAGCGCGGCGTAAATGTCGATGGAAGCGTCAGTCATGGACGTTGAACGAGGTAGAGACGCAATATTTTGCGTCTCGTCGTTGCACGATGACGCTTACACGATTCGAACGGCGCGGCTTGGTGTGTTCAACGACGAGACGCAACATAGTGCGTCTCTACACCCCTATCAACGGCCGCAGCCGAAAAACATACACCTGAAAGCCCGACTTGCCCGGCCCATACGTCGAGCCCACCACCCGGTACAGCCCTTCGTAGCGGTACACTTCCAGCTCACCATCCTCGCCCGGCACTTTGCGCAGCACCCGCACCGGCAGGCCGGTTTCGATGCTCTTCAGCAAGGCCAGGATGCCGGTAGTGGCCACTTGGTCCATGATTTGGCGGCCGGTTTTGGGGTCGCGGCCGCCGTTGCCGGAGTACAGGATTTCGTCTTCGCCGAAGTCGTCTTCTTCGTACTGGCCGGCCAGCACAATGCTTTCGGCCCCCAGCTGCTGCGTGCCGCACACGCCGGTGCGGCGCGGGCGGTGCACCCGGCTCAGCGACAGGTCGATGCGGTTGCGAAAGGTATCGCCGGGCCGGTAGGTGCCCACGTGCCCAAACACCGGCTGGCTCATTTCCCCTCGGGCACGTACTGCAGCACGCTCAGGTGCTCGTCGGTCAGCACTTCATTGGCCATGTCGCGCAGCTCGGCGGCCGTCACGCCCTCAATTTTCTGGAATATTTCGCTCAGCGGCTCCACGCGGCCCAGGTCGAGGGTGCTTTTGCCGAGCAGCTGCATCAGGCCGCTGTTGCTTTCCTCGCTCATGGCCAGCTGGCCCATCAGCTGGTGCTTGGCCGTGTGCAGCTGGTTGGTGGTGAGGGGCGTCGTGCGCAGCAGCTTCAGCTCCTTCTGCACCAGGCCCAGCGTGCGCGCAAGCTGCTTGCCCTCGGTGCCGAAGTAGATACCGAACAAGCCCGTGTCGGTGTAGGGCGAGTAGGTGCTGTCGATGGTGTACACCAAGCCGTACTTCTCCCGCACGGCCAGGTTGAGGCGCGAGTTCATGCCCGGCCCGCCCAGGATGTTGTTCAGCATGAAAAACGGGATGCGCCGCGAGTCGTTCAGCGAATAGGCCGGGCCGCCCACCAAACAGTGCGCCTGCGAAATGGGGCGCGCCTCCACCTGCGTTTTGCGCTCGTACGGGCCCACCGGGCGGCGCACCCGCGGGCCCCGCCGGGCCGGCAGCGGCGCCAGAAACTTGTCAGCCAGCCGCTTCACCGCTTCAAACGACAGGTTGCTCACCGAGCTGAACACCAGCCGGTCGGTGCGCATCTGCTCGTGCAAAAAGGCATGGAAATCGGCGGTCTGAAACCGGCTCACGCTTTCGCGGGTGCCCAGGATGTTGACGCCCAGCGGGTGGTCGCCGAAGATGACCGTGTCGAAATCGTCGACAATGGCGTCTTCTGGCGCGTCCTGGTACATGCTCATTTCTTCCAGAATCACGCCCCGCTCCTTTTCCACCTCGCGGCCCGGAAACACGGAGTTGAACGTCAAATCGGTGAGCAGCTCAAACGCGCGCTCGAAATGCGTGCTGAGCAGCGCGGCATAGAAACAGATTTTTTCCTTGGTAGTGTAGGCGTTCAGCTCGCCGCCCACGGTTTCGAGGCGGTTGAGGATGTGAAACGACTTGCGCTTCTCGGTACCTTTAAAAGCCATGTGCTCCCAGAAGTGGGCCAGCCCCTGCTGGTGCGGCGCCTCATCGCGCGAGCCGATGTCGAGCAAAAAGCCGCAATGCGCTATTTTGGTATGCGGTACCTGCTTGTGTAAGAGGCGGATGCCGTTGGGATATTCGTGAATGTGATAATCAAGCATAAGGAATACAAAGGTAGGGCCGGGGCCGTGGCACGTACTTGAAAAGTCGGCAGCGGCTTGCCCAAAAATTGCTATACGGTCAGGGAGGGACGAACTACTCCGGCCCTGCTGCATCAACCGGCAATGTCGCCAGTAGTTGCCCCACCTCAACGGTGTGCGCGCACCGAAAATGCCCCAGCGGGCAGGCTCCGTGCCCGTGCAGCCCGCAGGGCTTGCACGGCAGCGGCTCCCGGGTTTCCACCACGAACGAAACCGGCGCCAGCGGCCCAAACCCAAAGGCCGGCACCGTAGAACAAAACACCGCCGTAACCGGTGCCCCCACCGCCGAGCACAAATGCATGGGCGCCGAGTCGTTCACGTAGTTCATCACCGCGCCGCGCATCAGCGCAGCCGAGGCCAGCAGCCCGATTTTTCCGGCCAGGTTCACCAGGTTTTCGCGGCCGCTGGCGGCCGCCAGGCGCTCGCAGGCGCCCACGTCGGGCGGGCCGCCCAGCAGGTACACGCGCAGGCCGGCGGGCAGCTCGGCCAGCAGCTCCAGCCATTTGTTTTCGGGGTACTGCTTGGTAAACCACACCGAAGTGGGCGCAATGCAGATGTAGGGCCCCACCGCGGCGTAGGGGGCCACAGCCGCCTCATCGGCCGCCGAAGGATACAGCCGGGGGGCCAACAGCGGCGTGGGCACCGCATCGGTGAGCAGGCGCAGGTTGCGGGTCACTTCGTGGGTGCCGTCGCCGATGGCGTGCGGCACGCGCCGGGTGAAAAACCGGCTCAGCGGGTTTTTGGCGAAGCCCACCCGCTCCGGCGCCCGGGAAAAAGCCGTGAGGAACCCCGTGCTGGCAAAACGCTGCAACGTGACCACGCGGCGGTAGCGAGCCGCCCGAATCTGGCGCAGCAGCTGCCACAGCGCCGCATACTTGCGGTGCTTCTTGTCCCAAATCAGCACGCGCCGCACGTGCGGGTGGCCGGCCAGTAAGCCCTCGTTGCCGCGGCGCACCAGCACATCCACCGGCGTGCCGGGCTCGGCGTGGTGCAGGTACTCCAGCAGCGCCGTCATCAAGATGACGTCGCCGATGAAAGCAGTTTGGATGAGCAGGGTCGCGGGCGAAGACTCGGGCATGGGCAGAACACAAAATTACGGCAGGCAGCCCGTGTTGTGCCGGGGCTGCAAGCCCCTAACGGCCATCACCCTGAAAAAACGGCCAGCCGTACGGCCCGGAGGAATCCCGAACCGCACGACTGGCCGTTGCTTTATATAAAGCGTGTGAGGCTACGCTACGTCAGCTGCGTAGGCCGGTTCACCACTTCTTCGAGCGAAATGAGTGTTTCGGTGCGCTCAATGCCGTCGATGGGCTGAATGCGGTCGTGCAGCACGTCGCGCAGGTGCTGGGTGTCGCGGCACACCAGACGGGCAAATACACCATAAGCGCCGGTGGTGAAATGAATGCTCACCACTTCCGGAATGTCGCGCAGCTGGTTCACCACGCTGGTGTACACGGAGCTCTTTAGCAAGTAGATGCCCAGAAATGCACTCACGCCGTAGCCAAGCTTTTGATAGTCGATGCGCAGGGTTGCGCCCTGCACGATGCCGATTTCCTCGAGGCGGGCCATGCGCACGTGCACGGTGCCGCCCGAGACATTGACCTTGCGGGCAATTTCCGTGTACGGCATCTTGGCATCCTGAATGAGCAGATTCAGGATGTTGCGGTCGGTATCATCAAGTTCGTAATTTCTAGCCATGTTTTGCAGAGGAGGATTAAAAGGAAAGCGAAATTAAGGCCTATAAATTGAAGGTATTGTAAATTTTTAGTTAAACAGTGAAATTATTTGCACCATCTAACTTGTCCTCTTACATTTGTTACAATCCAAGGCAGAAGGCCACGGCAACAGCGTAGCAGTGAAAAGTGAGCAAATAAACGCAGATTTTTTTGCGGTTTGTCACTTATTACTTACTGATTGGACCTTTCCAATCTCTACGGCCGTGGTTGGATACGGAGGAGAAGAGGGGAAAACGAGGCACTGCATCTGGGTGGGTGCATGTCTCACACAAGTAAGAGGCGACCTCTGGGTGGGGGTCGCCTCTTCGTGCTTTAAAACGATTGTGGTAACGGGCAGCCGCTACTGCCCAACTATGCGCTGGCTAATCAGGCAGTTGCCTAACGCGTTGCTACCGGGCGGCGTTGAGCGTGGTATTGCTTCACCCCCGCTTGCAGGTACTTGCTAAACTTCTCCACGCTAGGCTCATAGGCAATAGGCGCCAGCAGGGGCTTGTTGCCCGTGTCGTTGGGGTCGAGCAATACGTAATAGGGCTGAGCGTTGGCGTTGAACCTGCTGATTTGGAAGTCCAGATTTTGCTCACCCATGGTGGCTTTCACCCGGCCGTCGCGCGGCGAAGTGTACCATTCGGTGTTGGGCAGCGTGGTTTTGTCGTCGGCGTAAAGGGCCACCACCACGTAGTCGTTGCTGAGCTGGCGCAGCACTTCCTCGTGCGACCACACATCGGCTTCCATGCGGCGGCAGTTGCCACAGTTGTGCCCCGTGAAGTCGACGAAGATGGGTTTGCCCTGCTCCTTGGCGCACTTAATAGCTTCCTGCAGGGTAAAAAAGCCGTTCAGGCCCAGCGGCAATTCCAAGATGTCGGCGTAGCGGGCGGTGGTGCAAGTGGCCACGCTGCCGGCCGTGGCCACGGCCGGAGCGGCAGCGCCACTTGGAGCGGCTAGGCTAAAGTCGTGGCGGGTGGGCGGCGGCACCAGGGCCGACAGCGTGGGCAGCGGCGCGCCAAACAGGCCCGGCACCAAATACACCGCAAACATGAAGGCCACCATTGACAGCACCAGCCGCGGCACGCTCACGTGCGGGGTTTCGCTGTCGTGCGGCAGGCGGATTTTGCCCAGCAGATAGAAGCCCAGCACCGCGGCCAGCACTATCCAGATGGTGAGGAACACCGGGCGCGGCACCAGGCCCCAGTGGTAGGACAAATCGGCTGAGCTCAAAAACTTAAATGCCATGCCCAGTTCCACAAAGCCCAGCACCACCTTCAGCACATTCAGCCAGCCACCCGAACGGGGCAGAGACTTCAGCCAGGTGGGAAACAGGGCAAACAGGATGAACGGCAGGGCGAAGGCGAGCGAAAACGCCAGCATGCCCAGCGTGGGTCGCAACAGTTCACCATTGGCCGCCGCAATGGCTACCGAGCCCACAATGGGCACGGTGCACGAAAACGACACCAGCACCAGCGTGGCGGCCATAAAGAACAGGCCCGTCCAACCGCCTTTGTCGGCCTGGGCGTCGGCCTTGTTCACCAGCGCCGAGGGGGCGTTGATTTCAAACAAGCCCAGAAATGACAGGCCGAACACAATGAAAATCAGAAACGACACCACGTTGGGCAGCCAGTGCGAGCTGATGAAGTTGGCCGCATCGGCGCCGAACAGCAAGCTGAGCAGCACGCCCGCCCCCGTGTAGATGGCCATGATGGACAGGCCGTAGCCGCAGGCCATGAGCACGCTGCGCCGCCGCGTGCCGCCCATGCTGGTGAAGTACGACACCGTCATGGGGAGCATGGGGTACACGCAGGGCATAATCACGGCCAGCAGGCCGCCGCCGAATGCCAGCAGCAGGTACTGCCACAAGCTCAGGCCCACGCCGGTGCTGGCATTGGTGCCGGCTGCCGCCGCCGCCGGGGCCGCTGCAGGCGCTGCTTCTGGGCCGGTGGTGGGCGCTGTAGCGGCAGCCGGCGCTGCATCAGCTGGCGGCGTCACGGCCGGCGTGGCGGCCACCGCGCTGGAAGAATCTTTCGAAGCCGTGGTGGCCGCGGCGGTTACGGGTTGGGCGGGGCCGGCCGGGGGTGTCACGGCGCCGGTGGCTTTGGCCGGGGCGGCCGGACCCGTCACCGTGAGCGGGCCGAAGGTGAGCGGGTCGTTGCCGGGCACGCAGCGGCCGTCCACGGTAGTGCAGCTCTGGTAGTCGGCGGTGGCCGAGATGGTGAGCGGGCCGGGCTGCAGCACCTTAATGCGCTGGCGCAGCTGGCCGGTTTTTTCCCAGAAAGCCACCTCGCCTTTAAAAATTTCGTCCTGCTCGTGGTGCGACTTCACCGATTGCAGCTTGCCCACCAGCGCGTAGGCCGGGCTGGGCTTGAAGGCCACCGTGAACACCACCGGGCCTACTTCGTCGCTAAAATCGGAAGCGTACAGGTGCCATTTGTCGTCGATGCGGGCGTTGATGACCAGTTCCACCTCCTCGCCCACTTTGGCGGCGGGCTTGCTCAGCGCCGTGCTCAAATGGGTGGGCGTGAGCACCTGGGCGGCGGCCGAGCCGGCCAAAACCAGCCACAAGGCCACGCATTTTACTATCCAAAGATTCTTCATTGCTTACAAATATTCGCGCGGACGGGTTGGCCGCGTATGCGCCAACAACAGGCCAGTTGGCCGGGCCGTTGCACGCGGCTGGCCCGTTGATGTCCGTAATTAGTCGTAAAAAGTTGCGGTTGCTTACACGCGCTTGCTGCCACAAAATAAGGGCGTCCTTACCACAAACTGCTGCGCCAAAAGTTCAGCCGGCCAACCACCTGCGTCAAACTGCGTACTTTTGAGCAACAAAGGCCCCCAGACCGACCGCGTCGCGGGGGCCGCCAACATGGGTTTACAATTACTTTTCACCGTTTTACTTGTCTTAGTAAACGGCTTTTTCGTGGCCGCCGAATTCTCGCTGATTCGGGTCCGCCTCTCACAGCTGGAGGTTAAAGCCAAGGAAGGCAGCCGCCTGGCCGGCCAGGCCCTGGGGGTATTGCGCAAGCTATACGACTACCTCTCGGCCACCCAACTGGGCGTTACCATTGCCTCGCTGCTGCTCGGCGCCGTGGGCGAAGAACTGTTCACGGAAATATTTGCTGGGCTGCTGCCGCGCCTGGGCATGCCCGTATCGGCGGTCACCCTGCACACCATTGGCGTGGGCCTGGGCCTCATCATCCTCACGTTTTTGCACGTGCTGTTTGGCGAGTTGTTCCCCAAGGCGCTGGCCATTCAGCGGCCCGAGGCCGTGAGCCTGGCCCTGGTGCTGCCGCTGCGCGGCTTTTACTACATCACGCGGCCGCTCACGTGGTTCCTGTCGAAGGCGTCGAACCTGTTGCTGGGCGCTTTTGGCGTGCACAACGCCCACGGCACCGAGGCCCACACCTCCGACGAGTTGCGCCTGCTCATCGACCAAAGCAAGGAAAGCGGCGAGATTCAGGACTCGGAACACGAGCTGATTGAGAACGTCTTTCAGTTCAACGACCGGATGGTGAAGCAGATTATGGTGCCCCGCACCAAGCTCTCGGCCCTCGACGTGAACGCCCCCGCCGACCAGATTCTCGACACCATTTTCAACGAAGGCTACTCGCGCCTGCCCGTCTACGAAGGCAACATCGACAACATCGTGGGCGTGCTCAACGTGAAGGACCTGCTGCCCATCATCCGGCGCGGCGAGCCCGTGGACCTGGCCCGCATCATGCGCGCGCCCTACTTCGTGCCCGAAACGAAGAAGATTAACCGCTTGCTGCGCCAGTTTCAGCGCAAGCACATCGTGATGGCCATCGTGAGCGACGAGTTCGGCGGCGTGTCGGGCATTGTCACCATCGAGGACATCATGGAGGAATTGGTGGGCGAAATCCAGGACGAGTACGACAACGAGGTGCCCGTGGTGGAGAAAGTGGCCGATGACGAGTACCGCGTGAACCCCGCCACGCCCATCTCCGACGCCAACGAGTACCTCCCCTTCCCGCTGCCCGAAGGCGAAGACTACGAAACCGTGGGCGGCCTGCTCAACGTCATTTACGGCAGCATTCCGGAAGTGGGCGACGTGGCCGTGCTCGACCCCTACGAATTCCGCGTGCTGCAACGCTCGCGCCGTGCCGTGGAGCTGGTGCAGCTCCGCGTGACCACGCCCCTGGAGCGCGAAGCACCGCGCGGGGAGCTCGACGACGAGTTATAGGCCGTCAGTTTTCGGCCAGAATCACTAGAAAAATTTGTCGGAGTACTGGCCGTTTTTGGGCATCAGATTTCCCATCAGGACGCGCAGGATGTCGGTAATTATCCAGTACTGCAACAAAGTCGCCAGTAGCACCGCCACGGTAAAGAAAACCGCTGCGGCGCCACCGAACGCGAGGCTCAACAACGCAAGCGCCGCAAATAAGGCAACTGCTGCACTGATACCGAGGTAGAGCAACCCCCGCCCTATGTAGCCCAGGTAAAATTGGTGAGCCCCCAATACCCCTAGAAGCAGCGCCAGCACCAGCGCGATGCCCTTGCTGCGCCGGGGCGCTGAATTGGTGGCGCGCGGCGGCGCCTTGCGTTCGGCCCAGGGCCGGTGTTCGGGCCGGGCCTGTTGCGGCACATTGGTAACTGCTGCAGCTTGTGAGCGCATCCGCGGCGTCCCCAGGCGCTGGCTTGGCTTAGGCTGAAGCTGCTGCTGCGGCGGCACGGCAGCCAGGCCGTGCCGCGGAGTGCGTGCCCTCCCCCGCCCGGCAGCTAGGGCCGCGGGCACTGGAGGCATCGGCTTCGAGGGCGCGAAAGCTGCTGCTGACTCCTCACTAACGCGCATAGAAACAACCTGGCCGGGCTGAAACGAGAAAGCGGCCCGTTGGCAGCCTGTAAGGGCGGCGCCCATCATCAACGTGCTGACACAAGCCAGCCGCACCAAGTAAAAGGGGGTCATTGGGGGACGTGCTCAATGAAATGCGCCACGAAGTACCCCGGCAACGCAAGGAGTGGCCAAACCGAAGTTTTGCCTAATCAGACTTTAATCATACGATTGAAGCTTATAAAGAACCGCACTATTTAATTCATTACCAGACCATCAATCACAATACGCGCGCCATAATCAGGGACTTTCTACCGCAGCAAACTACTGCAGCCAGCTGGCGTAGGTCTGGTAATTAGCGGCCGTGCGGCGCAGGCCTTCGCGCTGTTCTTCCGTCACGGGCTTGATTTTTTTGGCCGGCACCCCGGCGTAAAGGAAGCCGGGCTCGCACACGAAATTTTCGAGCACCACGGCCCCCGCCGCCACGATGCAGCCCGTGCCCACCACGGCGTGGTCCATCACGATGGCGCCCATGCCGATGAGCACGTCGTCCTCCACGGTGCAGCCGTGCACCAGCGCCCGGTGCCCGATGCTGACGCGGCTGCCAATGGTAAGAGGTGCTTTTTGGTAGGTGCAGTGCAGCACGGCGCCGTCCTGAATGTTGGTTTCGCTGCCGATGCGAATGCTATGCACGTCGCCGCGAATGACGGCCGTGAACCAGACGGTGCAGTTCGAGCCCAGCACCACGTCGCCGATGATGGTGGCGTTATCGGCCACGAAGCAGTCGGCAGGAATTCGCGGAAAAATGCCGTGAACGGGTAATACGAGGGCGGCCATGGCGATATAGTAGTTGTTCGGCCGTAAATATGCGGCCGGTTGTTGTTCCCTATCTTTTTTCTTGTCCCATGCTTTTTCAAGAAAGCCAGGTATTCATCCGCCGCTGGTGGCCGCTGTTGCTGGCGCCGGCCGTAGTGATTGTCGCGCTGGTGTGGTTAGTGCCGGCCAAACCATTTCACGCCGACTGGACTGCGGCTATTGCAGGCGTGGTGGTGGCGCTTAGCATCGGCCTGCTACTCACGCTGCGCCTGGAAACGCGGCTCGATGCCGCGGGGGCGCATTACCGTTTGTTTCCGCTGCAACCAAGCTGGCGGTTCCGGCCCTGGTCCGACGTGGCCCAGGCTTACGTGCGCGCCTACGACCCGCTGGGCGAATACCGGGGGTGGGGACTAAAGGGCTCGCGTAGCAACCGCGCCTACAACATCTCCGGTGACCAAGGCCTGCAATTGGTGCTGCGCAATGGCAACCGCCTGCTGCTGGGCACCCAACGCCCGGCCGAAATCACACAGGTCCTGACCCAGCTGGGCGTGCCGGACCAAAGCACTGCACCAGTTAGCTAAACGCCCACCAACCGCTTCCAGGTGCCTTTTTCCCAGTTGTACTTGAGCGTGCTGGGTAGGGCCTGCCAGAAGTATTTGCTGGTTTCGACCGCAAAGCTGGGCTGCATGTAGCAGTTGATGGTGCAGCCTTCGCAGGCGGGCAGGCGGCCTTCCAACGCGGCCAGGCGCTGGGTTTCGGGGGCGTGGTAGAGGTCGAACAGCTGGCCGCCGATGGGGAATTTCTGCTCGCCGAGGTGGTAGCAGGGCAGCACCAGTTCATTGCTGGGCGAGATGACCAGCGTGGTGCTGGCGGCCCGGCACACGGGCGCGGCCACGTGGTTGCCGCCATCGCGCCGCAGCTGGATGAAGGCCTCGTTCAGATACACGCCCTTGCGCTTGCCAAAGGCGGAGAGATAGTCCAGCTCGGCGGGCGTGAGCTGCTCGCCGGTTTCCACGTCGCCGTACTCAAAGGCCGGGTTCAGAATGAGCACCAAGCCGTTGGGCTGGGTAATGTCGCGGTACACGGCCTCCAGGTCCGCCAGGTTTTTGCGGAACACGGTGAAGAGAATGTCCGGCCGCTCGCCCAGCTCTTTGGCCACGCGAATGCTTTCGAGCACGAAATCGTAGCAGGCCACGCCCCGGCCCAGGTCGTGGGTGTCGCGGTCGGCCGAGTCAAGCGAGAAGTGCAACATGTCGACCTTGCCGCGCAGCTTTTCCGCATTTTTGGGGTAGAGCAGGCCGTTGGTCGTCACGGTGGTGATGAAGCCCATCTCGCGCGCCAGCCCCAGAAACTCGGGCAGTTGCCGATGCAGCAGCGGCTCACCGCCAGTAAAATCAATCACCGACACGCCCAGCCGCTTCAGGTCGCGCAGGTTTTGCGTCACGTCTTCCAGCGTGATGTAAGGCGAGGGTTTTTCCCAGATGTCGCAAAACGCACACTTCGCATTGCAGCGATACGTCACGTAATAATTGCAGAGGACGGGGTGCTTGACGAGGCGCATGGCGGTGGCGCAGACTTGTGGTCTGCGCGTGAGTGACTTCCAGGCGCAATAACACGGCGCGCCCGTATAGTTTTCGACTCGCGGACCACAAGTCCGCGCTACAAAGCTAATGCGGCAGCTTGCCCCAGGCGGCCGCGTCCCACTTATCGGGCGTGGCGGCCAGCGCTTCGGCCGTGGCTGGCCCGAAATGCTCCTCGTAGTAGTTGCAGAACCCTTTCAGCGGGCACCGCGCGCAGTTCGGCTTCAGAAAAAAACAAATTTGCTGCCCGTGCCAGTAGTTGTGCTTGTGGAAGTTAAATAGCGTTTCGCCATCGGCTGGCAGCAGGGCCAGCAGCACGGCGTGGGCCTTCTCTACCGATACTTTTGGCCCCAAGAAGCCCACCCGCTGCGCCACCCGATGCACGTGCGTATCGACGGGCAGCACGGGCTTGTGGTAATTGAAGAGCAGCAGCAGCGAAGCCGTTTTCAAGCCGATGCCGGGCATATCCGTGAGCCAGGCCATGCCCTTTTCCAACGGCCACGCGGCCAGAAAATCCAGGTCGAACGGCCCGCCCGTCTCGGCCCGAATGCGGCGCAGAATCTCCTGAATGCGCGGCGCCTGCGTGTCGGGCCAGCGCGTGGTCCGAATGGCGTGGGCCAGTTCGGTGGTGGGCGCCGCCTCCACCCCGGCCCAGTCGCCGAATGCCTCCAACATGCGGTCGTAGGCCAGTTCTTCGTCGGCGTGGGTGGTGCGGTGCGAGAGAACCGTCGAAATCAGCTCGCGCATGGGCGTGCGGCGCGGCTCGGGCGGCAGGTGGCCGTAGAAATGGTCGAGAATCTGGTGGTCGGCCCAGGCTTTTTCGGCGGCTGCAGAGGCGTAGGTAGCGTCGGGAGAAGGCATTGGGGGTGTACCTACGGCCGAGCCACAAGGTTGCCCTCCGAGGCAGCCCAGCCCAAAAAGCATAAAAAAAGGCGACCTGTGTGGTCGCCTTTTTTAGTTGAATACCGGCTGCTCTTACACAGCCGGCTTTGTCTTACAGCTGGCCTTTTTTGGCAGCCTTCTGCATTTTTTCGTTGGCGAAGATGGCTACTTCCACGCGGCGGTTGGCAGCTTTGCCAGCGGCGGTCGTGTTGTCGCCCACGGGCTGGGTCGAGCCGTAGCCGGTGGCCGTGATGCGAGCTGCATCCACGCCCTGGGCCTGAATCTCATTCGACACAGCCTGGGCGCGACGCTCCGAGAGGGGCTGGTTGATGGCGTCCGAACCCGAGCTGTCGGTGTGGCCTTCAATCACCACGTTGGTGTCGGCGTACTTCTTCAAGGTGGCGGCCAGCTGGTCGATGTTGCCGGCAGCTTCCGGGGTCAGGCTCGACGAGTTGGTGGCGAACAGGATGCCCGAAGCGAAGGTGATTTTGATGCCTTCGCCCACGCGCTCTACTTTGGCGCCTTCGAGGTCGCGACGCAGCTCAGCAGCGGCTTTGTCCATTTTGCGGCCAATGAGGGCACCGGCGGTGCCGCCCACCACGGCGCCAATGATGGCACCCTTGGCCGTGCCCGACTTGCCGCCAATGAGGCGGCCGGCCACGCCACCGGCCACAGCGCCACCCAGGCCGCCAATGAGGCCGCCTTTGAGGGTTTTGCTCATGCCTTTCGGCTTATCCGTCGAGACGGTGGAAGTTTGGGCCTGCGCAAAGTTGTTTACCAACAGCAGCAGGGCCAGCAGAAACGTGAGTGACGAACGAAGAAATTTCATGTTTAAAAAAGGGTTTGGATAAAAGATGCCGGCAAAAGGCCGAATACAGGGTATTGAGCCGGCAAGTACGCCATTTGCAACCACCTTGCCAAACTCCCCGGCCGAACCGAATAAATGGGCAGATGAATGGCTTTGTGCTTTCGTTGAGCCACAAAAAAAGGACCCGGCCGTAGGGGCTGGGTCCTTTTCTGGGGTAAGCGTGCGGCCGTGGGCCATTGCCTCCTTACTTTTTGCGATAGGCTTCGTAGCGGGCCGGGTCTTTTTTCTTGTCCTTGTTGCGGCCAATGAGGCCGCCGCCCACCACGCCGGCCGCACCGCCAATGATGGCGCCTTTGCCGCCGCCGAGCACAGCCCCGGTTACGGCACCAGCGCCACCGCCAATGGCGGCACCCTTGGCCTTATTGCTCCAGCCTTTTTTGGGCGTTTGGGCCTGCGCGGCCGAGCCGGCCAGCAGCAGAAAGGCAAACACCATCAGGAAATATATTTTGAAGGTCTTCATGGCAAAAGTGAATTGAAGGTTGAAATAACAACACGCTTTTAACGCACCCGCTTTGGCGGAGGTTGTGCCGGAAGCCTGCTTTTTTTAGGATAATGACACAAAAAAGGCCGCCCAACGGGGCGGCCTTTTTGCTTGATGCGCGGCACATTGAGCCGCTGAAAAGACGAGTTTAGAGCGTGCCGGCTTCGGCAGCCTTCTTCATCTTCTCGTTGGCGTAAATGGCGATTTCCACGCGACGGTTGGCCTGGCGGCCTTCGGCAGTGCTGTTGTCGGCCACGGGCTGGGTCGAGCCGTAGCCGGTGGCCGTGATGCGGCTCGACGACACGCCTTTGGCGATGGTCGAGGTAGCCACGGCCTGGGCGCGGCGCTCGCTCAGCGGCTGGTTGATGGCGTCGGTGCCGGTGTTGTCGGTGTGGCCTTCAATCAGCACGTTGGTGTCGGGGTATTTCTGCAGCACTGCGGCCATCTTGGTGATGTCGGCTTCCGAAGCCGGACGCAGGTACGACGAGTTGGTGTCGAAGAGGATGCCCGAGTCGAAGGTGATTTTGATGCCTTCGCCCACGCGCTCCACTTTGGCGTTTTGCATGTCTTTCTGCAGGTCGGCGGCTTGCTTGTCCATTTTGCGGCCAATCAGGGCGCCGGCTGTGCCACCGGCGGCAGCGCCAATGATGGCGCCAATGGCCGTGCCTTTGGCCCCGCCGCCAATTACGCGGCCCAGAATGGCGCCAGCGGCAGCCCCACCACCCGCGCCGATGAGGCCGCCTTTGGTGGTTTTGCTCATGCCCGTTTTACGAGCGCCGGTGCCGTTGTTGGTCGACAGGTCGGGCTGGGTAGTGCTGGCTTGCTGCGAAGTGGCGCAAGAGCTAAACAGCAGCACGAAGGCCATCAGAACCGAAAGGAGGGATTTGGAGGTGTTCATTAGGGAAAAAGTTGGTGAGTGTTTGGCCGTATACGGGAAAAGCCCGTTCCGGTGACAGGAACAGGCTTTTCAAGAAGTGTGCCGAAAGCAAAAAGCGTGCTTTGGAGCTTGCTAGTGGGCTTTTGGTGCGGTGCGCCGGGCTTCGCGCTGCTCCGGCACGACCGCGGCCGGGGCCGGCCGCAGCATGCCCAGCAGGTCGGCGAGGCGCTGCTTTAGCTCGCGGCGGTCCACAATGAAATCGAGGAAACCGTGCTCCAGCACAAATTCGGCGCTTTGGAAGCCCTTGGGCAGGTCCTTGCCGATGGTTTCTTTGATGACCCGCGGGCCGGCAAAGCCGATGAGGGCGCCCGGCTCGGCAATGTTAAAATCGCCCAGCATGGCAAACGAGGCCGTGACGCCGCCCGTGGTGGGGTCCGTCAGCAGCGACACGTAGGGCACGCCGGCTTCCGAAAGCAGGGCCAGCTTGGCCGAGGTTTTGGCCATTTGCATGAGCGAGTAGCCGGCTTCCATCATGCGGGCGCCGCCGGAGCGCGAAATCATCAGAAACGGAATCCGGTTCTGACGAGCAAAGTCGATGGCGCGGGCAATTTTTTCGCCCACCACCGAGCCCATCGAACCGCCAATGAACTTAAAATCCATGGCGGCTACCACCAGCGGCTGGCCGGCGCTCAGGCCGTGGGCCGAGCGCACGGCGTCTTTCAGGCCGGTGTTGCGCTCGGTGGCCGCCACCCGCTTGGGGTATTCCTTGGTGTCGACGAAGTGCAAGGGGTCGCCAGACGTCAGGTTGGCGTCGAGCTCCGTGAACTGGCCGTGGTCGAAGAGGAATTCGAAGTAGTCGGCGGCGTCAATGCGGTCGTGGTAGTTGCAGTTGCCGCACACGTACAGCAGGCGCTTGTGCTCGGCCATGGTCACCACGGTTTTGCATTCCTGGCACTTGTGCCAGAGGCCGTCGGGGGTTTCTTTTTTCTGCTCGGTGGGGGTAACGATGCCCTTCTCTACGCGCTTAAACCAGGCCATATTGTTAGCTTTTAGCTGTTAGCGGGTGGCTAGTAGCTGATATTTCTTGGGAAGAACCGCAGGCTTCGGGCCGGCGGCAACGGATGAAACAGGGCGTCAAAGATAAGCCAAACCGGCTGCGTTCGGCCACAGTGCCCGGCCGTGGCTGCGCCGGACGGCGGTAGTTTACGCAAGCGCTACGGTTTGGTGCACCGCCCGCCCGGGCCCGGCCCGCCCCGGCGGCGCGGAAAAAGCCAAGCGGACAACGGCTCTGCGGCAAGTTTCTACGGCCGGGCCGGCCGCTAAGCGCTACCTTGCCACACCAACGCGGCCGGGCAGTCTGGCCGGTATTGGCGTGGTATCTGCATTCCCTCTTTTCGTGAAAACCTTCTCTCCTGCCCTCCTGGGCCTGCTGCTGCTCGCCGCCCCAGTCCTCAACGGCTGCGTGACGGCCAAAAAATACGACGACCTCAGCGCCCGCCAGCGGGCCGATGCCCAGGGCAAAGACGCCGCCGAACGCCAGCTGCGCACCACCACCGCCGAGCTGCAAAAAGCCAGCGATGAGCTGGCCCAGCTCCGCCTCACTCAAAAGCGCCTCGTGAACGACTCGGCCGAAACCGGCGCCGCCTACCGCAAAACCCGCACCCTGTACAATGAGCTGAACAACAGCTACGACAAGCTGCTGAAAAACAGCGACCGGGAGCTGGCCAACAAGTCTTCCGACTACAACAAAGTAGCCAAGGACCTGGCCCGCCGCGAAGCCGAGCTGGGCGAGCTGGAAACCACCCTGCAAAAAGCCAAGGCCAACAACGACCGCCTCGCCGCCGACCTGCAGGCCCGCGAAACCCGCCTTACGGAACTCACCAAAGCCCTGGCCGACAAAGACAAGGCCGTAGACGACCTGAAAGCCCGCGTGAGCAAGGCCCTGCTCAGCTTCAACAGCAGCGACCTGCAGGTGAAGCTGAAAGACGGCAAGGTGTACGTGTCGCTCTCCGAGCAGTTGCTGTTCAAATCGGGCTCGACCAAAGTGGACCCCAAGGGCCAGGAAGCGCTGAAAAAGCTGGCCACCGTGCTCCAGGAGCAAAAAGACGTGAACGTGGTGGTGGAAGGCCACACCGACAACGTGCCCATCCTGCGCGGCACCGCCGGCATGACCGACAACTGGGACCTGAGCGCCCTGCGCGCCACTGAAATCGCCCGCTTGCTCACCAGCAGCGGCGTGTCGCCGGAGCGCGTCACGGCCTCGGGCCGCGGCCAGTACGTGCCCGTGGCCGCCAATGACTCGCCCCAGAACAAGGCCCTGAACCGCCGCACCGAAATCATCCTCACGCCCAAGCTCGACGAATTGTTCCAGATTTTGGGCAGCAATTCGGCGGCACCGGCCGGAAAATAAATACCGCCGGACGCCTGGTTTTCTATTGGCTTTTAACTAATTACATCTTTATTTAGACGGCAGTCGTGCCCGCTGACGGTAAGGCGTTTTGTTACCTCGTTCTCAATAATGCTCCGCTTTTCAGTTTTTCGCGCTGCCATTCTCCTCTGTTGCTGCTGGGGAAACGTCTTGGTGGCCCACGCCACTCACGTGCTGGGGGCCGACCTCACCTACGAGTACGCGGGCACCAGCGCTTCGCCACACCTGTACCGCGTGACGGCGCGAATCTTTAGCGACGGGAGCATGGCTGGCGGCACGGCGGGGCCGCCCACCGGCATTGCCCTCACTTGCACCCAGAACGGGTGCGCTCAACTCATCAGCACGACGACGCTGCCCCGGGTGGCGAGCCAAACCGTCCTGACGTCGTGCACCAGCACCGGCGAGTCAACCATCATTACAACCATGCAAGGGCTGGTGGCGCTGCCCCCGGCGCAATGGCAGTTAAGCATCAACATCACGGCCCGCATGGCCGCGATGGCCAACGTGCCGCAGTCGAGCACGGTCGGGCTGTATGTGAGCGCGGAGCTTGACAATTCCACGGGCTTGATTAACTCTTCGCCGCGGTTCACGGCTTCGCGGCCGGTGCACCTCGTCAGCGCCCAGCCGCAACGCTACAGCGTCAGTGCATTTGACAGCGAAGGCGATTCGCTGGTGTATGAGGCGGAGCAACCCCTGATGCCCGGCAGCAACCCAGCGATGCCTTGCGGGACGGCAACCGGAGGAGTGGCGGCTCCGCACTTCCAGCTGAACGCCACCACGGGTGAGCTGCTGACCGTGCCCGGCGCCGCCGGGCAATTGGGCATCTACGCGCTGGCGGCCCGGGTAAACGAATACCGGCGCGTGAACGGAAACTGGCGGAAAGTCGGCAGTGTGACGCGGGAACTGGACTACTACGCGTCGAGCGGCGCCAACCAAACGCCAGTTTTCAGCCGCGTGGCATTGGCAAGCAACCCCATGGGCCAGCTGCTGGGGCAGGACATTCGCGTAGCGGCGGGCCAAACCGCCACACTCGTTCTCACCGCCACCGATGCCGACGCGGGCCAATCGGTGACGCTGGGCAGCGAAGTGGCCGGGCTGGTGCCCGGGGCCACGTTTCAGCCACTGGCCAACGGCCAGGGCCAGCTGGCCTGGCAGGTGCCCGCGACACTGCCGCCGGGCCGTTATGGCCTGACGGTAACGGCTATTGACAATGCCTGCCCTTTACTGGGCCACAATGTGCTCACTTTATCGTTTCTAGTGACGAGCCCGGCGCTGCCAACACGCACACGACGGGCCCTGGCGGAGCTACCTTCCCCGGTTCCGTTCAATGAGGCGGTGCGGTTCCAGTTTGCGGAACAGGGCGTGCAGCCCGTAGCCATCACCGATGCGCTGGGCCGCCAGGTGGCCCGGCTTGAAACCGCGCCCGATGGCCGGGTGGAATGGCGGCCCGCCACAGCGCTGCCCGCCGGCCTTTATTTCGCCCGCAATTTGGCGGGTACGCAAGCAGCACGGCTGCAGTACAGCGGTAAGTAGCGTCTTTCCAAACGACGGGCACGCATTGGCTCATGCGCCAACAAAAAAGGCCATTCAGGATGCTGAACGGCCTTTTTACTTCACGAAAGCGAACTGATTACAGCGTAAAATTCACGCGGCCGAAGTAGAACGCACCGTTGAAGCCAAACTGATTAGAGTTGTAGAGGAAACGGCCGCGGTTGGTGGCGTCCAGCGTCGAGTAGGTCAGGCTTTGCTCGTTGTTGTTGGGGTCCTGGTAGAGGCGGTCGGGGTACACGTTGAACAGGTTGTTCACGCCCACGCTCAGGCCGATGTTCTTGATGATTTGGGCGCTGATGGTCAGGTCCGTCACCCACTTGGCCGAGAAGGTTTGGTCGATGTACGAGCGGGCGGGGTTGGGGTCTTTGGTTTGCACCTCGCCGAAGCGCACGGTGCGCAGGTTCACGCCGAAAATTTTGTAGCCGTAGTCGGCGCTCAGGTTGATTTTGCTGCGGGGCTGGCCGTTTTCGAGGCGGGCGCGCTGGGCGCGGTCGAAGAGCGTGTTTTGCAGGCTGGGGTTGTTGTCGATGAAGCTGGAGCTGTTGAAGCTGCGCACCACGGTTTCGTTGAAGTTGGCTGCGGCCGTCAGGGTCAGGCGGCTGTCGGGGCCGAAGGTCAGGCGCTCGTTGGCCACGATGTCGAGGCCCTGCGTGCGGGTGTTCACGGCATTGGCAAAGAACTGAATGCCCTGCACCGGCAGCGTGCCCAGCAGCGTGTTCACGAGGGAGTTGTCGCGGTTGAACTGGCTGCTGAGCACAATCCGGTCGCGGATGTCAATCTGGTAGGCATCCACGGTCAGGGTGATGGTGCGCAACAGGCGCGCCGTGAGGCCCACGCTGTAGTTGTTCGATTTTTCTTGTTTCAGCGACTCAATTCCGAAAGCCTTGGTGAGCGGGCTGTCGTTGTTGGTGGTGAGCACATCGCGCAGCACACTACCGCTGAACTGCGTGCTGGAGTTGGTGAAGTAGCGCTGCTGCAACGACGGCGCGCGGAAGCCGTTGCTGATGGCCCCGCGCAAGGCTAGCCCATCGAGAATGCTGTAACGGGCCGCCACTTTCCCGCTCACGTTCGAGCCAAAATCGGAGTAACGCTCGGCGCGGCCGGCCACGTCCACCAGCAGCTTGTCGGTGATGTCGCTTTCCAAATCGAGGTAGCCGGCCACGTTGGTGCGCGACTTGTTGGTAGCGTCCTGCGGCTGGTAGCCGGGGAAGCCTTGGGCCGCGCCGGCGGCGTAAGTGGGCGAGCCGTTGGGCGTGGGTGCGGGCGCTACCACGCGCTGGTAGTTGCGGTAGGAAGCTTCCTCGCCAGCCACAATCTGGAAATTATCGACCCGAAACTCGCCGCCAAAGGCCACGTTCAGCGTCGCCAACGGCCCCACTTCGGTGAATTTGCGCGAGAAGCCCAGGTTAGTAGTGTTCTGCTGGAACGCCAGCTGACCGGCGTAAAAACGGGTGGGGCTGGTGCCCACCGGCAGCGAGGCATTGATGGTGTTGGTGATGTCGTAATCCAGCGCGTTGCGGCCGTAGGTATTGCTCAGGTCGGCCGCAAAGCCCAGCACCCGGCCGCGCAGGCCCACAATGGCCGAGCCGTCGTTCACGGTGCTGTTGATGAAGGGCAAAAAGCCATTCGGGTAGATGCTGGCATCGGTTTGCGTCACGGCCGTGGGCAGCCGGTAGAGCGCGCCCGAGCGGCCCGTGCGGCGCGTGAGCCCGCCGGCAAAGTAGGCCTCCAGGCCAATGCTGGGGGCCAGCGTGTAGGCCGCGTTCACGAAGCTGCCGTAGGTGCGGGTATCGGCGCTGCCCACCCGTATGTCGCGGCGATTGAAGCCGTTTTGGGCCACCAGGGCGTTGTCGCGGGCTTTCAGGTCGAGCTTTTGCGCGTCGGTGAGGCCGCCGGGGTAGGCGCCGCCGCTGGTGCCCAGATAGATGAGCGGAGCCGTGTCGAGGCCGCTACGGTCCACGTAGCTGCGGTTCGAGAACTGCCCGCTCACGTTCACGAAGCCACGGTGGCCGAGGCCGAAGCCCAGGTTGGCATCGGCCTGGAACAGTTGGCCGTCGCTCTTGCTGGTTTGGCCGGCGGTGCTGCTCACGCTCACGCCGGTGGTGTCGTCTTTCAGCTGAATGTTGATGACGCCGGCAATGGCGTCGGAGCCGTATTGGGCCGCCGCGCCGTCACGCAACACCTCAATCCGCTTGATGGCGGCGGGCGGAATCACGTTCATATCGGTGCCCACCGAGCCGCGGCCGGGCGTGCCGTTGATGTTGACCAGCGCCGAGGTGTGGCGGCGCTTGCCGTTCACGAGCACCAACACCTGGTCGGGGCCAAGGCCGCGCAGGGTGGCGGGGTCCACGAAGTCGGTGCCGTCGGTCACGGTCTGGCGCGTGCTCTGGAACGAGGGCGCGATGTACGTCAGAATTTGCGTCACGTCGGTTTGGGCGTAGGCTTTGATTTCGCGGGCCGAAATCACGTCCACCGGTGCGGTGGTGAGGATGTTGGAGCGGCCTTCGGTGGCGCGCGAGCCGGTCACCACCACTTCGTTCAGCTCGGTCTGGTTGGCGGCGAGGCGAATGTCGAGGCTGGTGCGGCCGTTCAGCGGCACGGTTTGGGTGAGCGAGCCCACGGCGGAAAACACCAGCGTGGCCGTGGGCGGCACGTTGCTGAGCGTGAAGCGGCCGTCGCCGTCGGTGCTGGTGCCGTTGCTGGTGCCTTGCTCCAGCACCGTCACGCCGGGCTGGGGTTGGCTGGTGGCGTCGAGCACGCGGCCGGTCACGGTGATATTCTGGGCCCAGGCGGCGGCCATGGTCAGCCACAGCAGCAGCGCCAGCAGCCCGGTTCGGGTAGTAGTAGGGTGTGTCATCGTCAAAAAAATAAGGAGAGAAAAAAAAGGCGTTTGCGAAGCCGCCGCAACGGCCGCTTGCATGTGAAACGCCAAAAAAGAAAAGAGGACCGGGCGGCGTTGGAACCAACACGCTTTACGGTAGCGCTTTATTAATCAAGCAGCTACACTCCCATAAATGAACAAATGAATGCCGCGCGACGGTTCGCCATGAGCCACAACAGGGCAGGCGGTCTTGCCGCCTGCTTCCGCTGCATCACCCCCAAAAAACCATTTGCGCCAAACGCTTGCGCTACGCCCCGAGCTTGTAGGGCCACAAGGCCCGGCCGGCGGCTAGCGCCCTTCTACCAACAACAGCAACAGCACCCCATGCCGGCGGCGCACACGGGCGCCGACAGGTTGGCAGGGGTCAAGGAGAAGCGGGTTGGGACCAACCGGCTTCCCTGCAAGGAGGGGGCGGCTGCGAGAAACTGTATCACGGGGCAAAGCTAAAACCGAATTTCGGCACCGCGGCAGCGGGCCGGAATCGAGCGTGTATAAGCGGGCCGCGGGCCGAATGTTTCCGGCCGGGCTTATTTTTTTATTCCCACCAGCGCGAGTTGAGCGGCCCGGCGGCCACGTCTACCCGCTGGCCGGGGGCGGGCAGCAGCA
Organism: Hymenobacter miniatus; assembly: GCF_016427455.1. Taxonomy (NCBI): domain Bacteria; kingdom Pseudomonadati; phylum Bacteroidota; class Cytophagia; order Cytophagales; family Hymenobacteraceae; genus Hymenobacter; species Hymenobacter miniatus. The sequence goes on along the minus strand of NZ_JAELXR010000019.1, from coordinate 7,901 downwards.
AGGGCACTCCGGCATCGGCGGCTTCGAGCAGGCGCTGCACGGGCTGGCGCCAGGCGTGAAACGCCAGGTTGAACGTGCCCCAGTGCAGCGGCAGCAGCGGGCCGCCGCCCAGCAGGCGGTGGGCGGCCAGGGCGTTGTCGGGGCCCAGGTGAATGTCGGCCCACTCGGGGTCGGAGGCCCCAATTTCCAGCGTCACCAAATCGAACGGCCCATAGGCCTCCCCTATCTGCCGGAAGGCTTCGTCGAAGGGGCCCGAGTCGCCGCCGAAAAAGACCTTGTGCGTGGGCCCCAGCAGGCACCACGAGGCCCACAGCGTGTCGTTGCGGGTGAGGCCGCGGCCCGAAAAGTGGCGCGCCGGCGTGGCCACCAGCGTGAAGTCGGGCGCCAACGCAGCGGTTTCCCACCAGGTTAGCTCGGTGATGCGAGCGGCCGGCACGCCCCAGCGGCGCAGGTGCGCGCCCACGCCCAGCGGGCAGAAAAACGGCACGTTGGTTTTGGCCAGAAAGCGAATGGCAGCCGGGTCGAGATGGTCGTAATGGTCGTGCGAGAGCACCACGGCATCCAGCCGGGGCAGCTTATCCAGGGGCAGCGGCGGGGCAAAAAAGCGCTTGGGCCCCATCAGCTGCGAGGGCGAGGCCCGCTCGGCCCACACCGGGTCGGTAAGGATGCGGCGACCGTCGACTTCGAGCAGCAGGGTGCTGTGGCCCAGCCAGGTGGCCCGCAGCGCCGTGGCCGGCACGGGCGCGGCCAGCGCAGGGGCATCGGCCCGGAAAGGTCCCAACGGGGCGCGGGGCGCGCGCTCGGCTTTATCAAACAGCCAGCGCTTCAGCAGCGCGCCGTAGCCCGAGGGTGGGCTGACGGTGGTGGGCAGGGTGTTTTCGTAGGTTTTGCCGTTGTAGGCGGCTTGCAGGCGGGGCGCGGAGTCAGTTTGGAGGCTCATGGCCGCTGCAGACGCACGGCCGGCCCACATATTTTGCGGCGGCTTAGCGCAGCTTGTAGGCCAGACCCAGGCGCAGCGTGCGCGCGAACACTTCGGGGCTGGCGCCCAGCAGGCCGCGCTGGTAGTTCAGCAGGCCGTGCGAGTAGCTGGCATTGAAGCCCAGGCGCTGGTACCACACGGTGGCATCGGCCCGCAGGCGGGCGTCGAAGCGACTGGCGGCGCGGTTGGGCTGGTCGATGGCCCAGTTCAGGTTGCCGTTGTAGGTGCCGCTGCCTTTTTCCCGAAAGCCGAACACGTAGGCGGCCTCCGGCCCGGCCAGCGCATCTATGGCCAGCGCCCCCGCGTCGAAACGGTGGCCCACCCCCACAAAGGCCGTCGCGTGCTGGGCCATGAGCTCGGTGCGGCCATCGGCGCGGTAAGCCCCCGAGAATGAACTGGTCGCTGCCTGCGAATAGTAGATTTGGGTAATCGTGGTGTGGCTGCGCAGCCATTCATACCCCAAATCGAAGGCCACCAAACCATTGCGTTGCCCCACGCGCTGCACCCGGGCTCCCAGCGCCAGGCCCGCACCCAGCCGGCTGCTGTATGGATTATTGGTATAGCCGTTGGGCTGCCCAAAATTGTTGGCGAAGTTGACGAATGACGTGCCTTCGGCACTCGGGCCCCCAAACCAGAACAGCCCAACGCCGGCCCGGCCACTGATTTCGGTATGCTGAGCCGCTGCCGGCAGGGCCACTGCCAGGAGCGGCAACAGAAGAAGGGTGCTTTTCATGTCGGGGAAAGGGTGGTGCGACGTTGCCGGACCGGCAGCCCGCTCCCCGATGACCGGCAACTACCCCGGGCCGTTGCACGGCTTTGCCTCCAGCCTACAACCTCTTCAGCAGCAGCCGGCTATTTTACGGAAAGCAGCGCCTGCGCTACGGGTAGGGCGCGCTCGGCCCATAGCCGCATCTGCGGGCCCGAGTAGTGAAGGCCGTCGCTGGTGAACTGGCTGCTGGTACCGGCCGCCGCCCGCGTCAGGGGCGTGATGTCGACGAATGCCACGTTGGCCTGGCGGCATTCGTCCTGCGCCACGGCGTTGAACTGGTCGATTTCAAGCCCAATAGTGGCCGGGGCGCGCCCCTGGCGCTGGCCAAAAGGCGACTGCCCCCAATCGGGGATGGAGAGCACCACCACGCGGCCCGGCCGCCCGCCGGCAAAACCAACGGCCTGTTGCAGCAGCGCCCGGAACTCGACGCGGTACTGAGGCACCGACTGACCTCGATATTGATTATTCACCCCAATCAGCAGCGACACCAGCCCGTACGAAGAAGCCGGCTTAGCCGCGGCAATGGCGTCTTGCAGTTCGGCCGTGGTCCAGCCGGTGCGGGCAATGTAGTCGGGAGCGGCGACGGCCGGGCCCTGGGCCGTGAGCAGGCCCGCCAGCTGCGTGGGCCAACGGTCGGCGGCGGCTGCGCCTTCGCCAATGGTATAGGAGTCGCCCAGCGCGAGGTAGGTGAGCGCCGTGGGGCTGGCGGTGCCCCCGCCGGAGGCCGCCGCCGGCGCCACTTCCGGCGTGGCGCAGCCCATGCTGCCGGCCAGCAGCACGGCCAGCACAAGAGAAAACAACCGATTCATGCGTACGATTTCAGGCCACAACCGCCGCACCTACGCCAATGGTGCCCGCGCAGATTGCAAAAGTCCCTGCCAGCCGGCTTTTCATTACCGGCCGCAGGGGCTTTTATGCAGGACCTGTTTTCGGGCGCTAGAAGTCGACCTTCAGGCCCAGCGCCAGCGTCAGCAGCTGGCCGACGCCAAGCCCGCCGTTGCGGTTGTTGAGGTAACTGGCCAGGTACAAATCGTTGCTGCCGAGCTCATAGTAAGCCGATATTTTGCGCGGCTGGCCGGTGGCCGAAATGGGCGGCGCCAGAAACGTGAGGCGGCTGCCCAGCAGTGGTCCGTAGCGCGTATCGGTCGAAAACCAGTAGTAGTCGCTCGAATACTGGCCCTTCAGCTCGTCGTTGATGGTGCCGTGGGTGTAGCTGAAATAGGCACCCACCGTGAGCGGCACCACCTGAAACTTCTCGCCCACCGGCAGCCGGAACGGCGAGTACATGAACTTGAGCGAAGCCAGACTGAGCGTGGAACCCGCGTAGTACTTGGGCACGTAGCCGATGAGGATATCGGTTTCGAGGCGGCTTTTCGAGAACTCATAGCCGGCGCCGGCGGCCACCATGCCCAGGCCGCCGCCGGTTTGCAGGGCCAGGTGGGAGGGGCGGTACCAGGGGCGCTCGGTGCGGGGCGCGGCCTGCGCGGGCTTGCCGGTGGTGGTATCGGGTGGGGTGACGGCGGCAGCGCGGAGGCTGGTGAGCAGTAAGGCAAAAAATAGCGTTTTCATACCCTTAAAACTTCACGCGTTTGATGCGAAACTGCTTGTCGCCCCACACGGTAACGACCATGTAGTGGCGCTCCGAAAAAGCGTCGGAGTTGACGTAGGTCACGCCGTCGTTGTAGGGCTGCGTGATGCTGTAGGAGTGGTTGTGACCGTTCATCTCGAACACCAGGCCCGGGGTCTCGCGCAGGGCCTGCACGTAGGGCGTGCGCAGGGCGGGGTCGAAGTCGTCGTTGGTGGGCGGCACGTGCGAAACGACCACCTTACGCCGCGCTCCGTCGAAGCTGGCGAGCTGGGGCCGGAGCCAGGCCATGTCGGGCGCAGTGCCGTCGAAGTTGTATTCGCGGCCGTTGGTGTCCACCATGATGAACTTGGTGTTGCCGTACACGAACGAATAGTTGAACGCCCCGAAAATGTGCTGGTAGGTGGGCCGGCCGTTGCCCACCAGGTCGTGGTTGCCGATGACCGTGACGTAGGGCACCGTGAGGCGGCGCAGCTTCTCGTCGACCCACCGCATCTCGCGGGCCAGGCCGAAATCGGAAATGTCGCCGGCCACCACCAAGAAGGAAATACCGGGCTGCTGGTTCACGCTGGCCACCAGGGCTTCGGCCTCGTCGTAGAACTGCTGCGAGTCGCCGGTAAACACAAAGCGCAAGGTGTCGCCTGCCGCCAGGGGCCGGGCCGCCAGCTTGGCCAGGTTCTTCTCGGTGAGGTTGGTAAACTCTTCGGGGACGCGGTGGTCGTTGGGGCTGAATTCGATGAGGTCGCAGCCCGTCAGGCTCAGCAGGGCCAGCACGGGCGCCACGCGGCTCAGGCCGCGCACCAGGGTAAAACAAGACATGGGCAAAAAGCCGGCACCGAGCCGGCCCAACAGGAGATAAATAAGGCCTAAAACGGCATTCCGGCCGCTTCGTTGAGATTTAACCCCCTTTTAATTCCTGATTCCCGGCAGACGCCCCGTTTGGTTCGTTTTTTAGCTACAAGCTCAGCAGTTCACGGAACCTCACCGACTGCTGGCGCGACACTTCCACCACCTCGCCGCCGCGCAGTGTCAGGCGCAGGCTGTGGCTGAACCAGGGCTCCACTCCTTCCACAAAGTTGAGGTTGATAATCTGCTGGCGGTTGGCCCGGAAAAACAGCTTGGGGTCGAGGCGGGCTTCGAGCTGTGCGAGCGTGCGCGGAATGAGCGGCCGGTGCTGCTCAAAGTAAATCTGGGTGTAGCTGCCGTTGATTTCAAAAAGCCGCACGTCGCCCAGGCGCACAAACCAGCACCGCTCCCCGTCCTTCACAAACACCTGGTCCTGGGCCGTGAGCGGGGTCACGGGCGCGGGAGCCGGGGCGGCCTCCACGGCGGGGCCGGGCGCGTCGGCGGGCTGCTGGGCGCGCACCTTGTCGAGGGCGGCGCCCAGCCGGGCCTCCTGCACCGGCTTGAGCAGGTAGTCGAGCGCGTTCACTTCAAAAGCGCGCAGGGCGTGGGCGTCGTAGGCGGTGGTGAACATCACCGGCGGGGCCGCTTCCAGCGAGGCCAGCAGTTCAAAACCGGTCTCGCCGGGCATGTGAATGTCGAGCAATAGCAAATCGACGGGCTGGGCGGCGAGCTGGGCGCGGGCTTCTTCGGCGTTGCGGGCTTCGCCGGCCACTTCCACGTCGGGATGCGCTTCCAGCAGGCGGCGCAGCTCGGCGCGGGCCAGGCGGGAGTCGTCAACGATGAGCACTTTCATCAGGAGGCAACGGGGGAAAGGGAGGTAGAAAGAACTGTTGCGGGGCCGGGCGCCTGAGTCCGCAGGTCGGGCAGGCGCAGCGTGGCGCGCACGGCGTCGGGCGCGGCGGGGTCGTTGCTCAGCTCAAACTCCGCGGCCGGGCCCACGGCCTGGGCCAGCCGCTCGCGCAGGCCGCGCAGGCCCAGGCCGCTGCGCCCGGTGGCGGCGTCGGGGCTGAAGCGCCCGGGGCTGCGCACCGTGAGGCAGAGCCAGCCTTCGGCGTCGAGCTGGGCCGTGACGGCCACAAACCCGCCCGCCGGCCGCACCGCCACGCCGTGCTTGATGGCGTTTTCGACCAGCAGCTGCACCGTGAGGGGCGGCAGCGGCAGGGCCCGGGCGGCGGGGTCCACGTCGAGCGAGTACTGCAACCGGTCTTCCAGCTGCAGGGCTTCCAGGGCCAGGTAGTCGGTCACGATTTCCATTTCCTGGCTCAGCGGCAGCAGCGGCGTGGCGCTGTGCTGCATCACGTAGCGCAGCAGCTCGGCCAGGTGGGCCAGGGCCTCCCGGGCGCGGGCAGGGTCTTCGCTCACCAGCCCGCGGATGTTGTTGAGGCCGTTGAACAGAAAATGCGGGTTGAGCTGGGCCCGCAGCGTGTTCAGCTCGGCCTCGCGCACGGCGGCCGTCAGGCGCCACTTCTCCACCTCGGCCCGCTGCGAGCGCTGCAAATAGTGCCAGCCCACGTACGCCGCCGACCACAGCCAGAGCATGACGTTCATGTTCAAAATGTAACCCAGGTAGGGCAGCCAGCCCTGCGGCCCCTGAGCGGCCGACTGCCGCGGCAGCAGCAGCCAGGCCAGCAGGCCAATTACCACCTCGCAGCCCACCGCCAGGGCCGCATTGGCCAGCAGCAGCCGGCCCAGCAGCGCCAGCGGTGGCCGGCCCAGCCAGCCCCGGCGCTGCATCAGCTGGCGCAGCAGGTGCGAGGCGGCCAGCAGCGCGGCCGCAATCACCAGGCTCAGCACCCAGGCCCACGTCCCGGCCGACTTGCCCGCGAAGGCTTTGAACAGCACCAGGTTGAACACGGCGTATGCCCCCCAGGCCAGCACCTGCGTGCGCCAGTAGCGGCGGCCCGGCGGCAACGGCCGCGACGAAGGCAAGCTAGTTTTCAGCATAGGCTTGGCCCTGATAAAGGCGTTGGTTTTGGCGATACGAGCGCGCCAGCAGCACGGCCAGCACCGCCAGGCACACCGCTATGAACACCGGAATCAGGTACAGCTGGCCTGCGGGCAGGCGCAGGCCGAGTCCCAGGCAGCCCGCGCTTATCACCCCGGCCATGACGGCGAAGGCCGGGGCCCGGTAGAACCAGGCGTAGGGGAAGAAGTGGGCGCCCGTGATGATGCCGTAGGCCATGAGAAAATGCTGCGGATAACGCCCGAACATAAACAGCAGCAGCGGAAAGTAGAACAGCTGGGCAACGTTCAGCCACAGTCCCAGCGGCTGCAGCGGGTTGTGCGGCAGCGTCCAGGTGGTGCGCAGCGGCTTCGAGAGCAGGCGGGCCAGCGGCAAGGTGAGGGCCCCCACGAAGAAGGTGATGAAGCCGTTGCGGCTGGCCGAGTTGGGCAGCAGCCACACCCCGGCAATGGCCGTCCACACCAGCGTGGCGGCCACGATGAAGTCCAAACCATTCTTGGCTTTCACGGACAGCTCAAGCCGAAGCTGGTCCAGAAATTCGGCAGGAGGCGGAGAAACGGAGGTGGCAGGCATCACAATAGCAGAAAAAAAGGAGAGAAAAGCACGCGTGGTTACACTATTTGCGGGCCGCATAATTGGCCTGCAAAAAAGCATCGGTCTGCGCAAAAACCCAGGCCGCGTCGTCGTACATCAGGAAATGCCGGCCAGCCTCCGACATCTCGATGCGGTGCTGCGGCAGCTTAGCATATTGCGCCGCGAAAATGGCCCGCGTCGACGCCATGGTGGCGCCGTAGGGCTGGTAGGCGGCCCAGCTGCCGAGCACCAGCGCGGGCTGCCGCACGGCGCCCAGCTCGGCGCGCAGGTCGGTGGTGTACAGCTCGTACATGGCCTGGCCCACGCTGGCGGGGGCCGATGCCTGGCCCCAGCGGGCCACCAGGGTTTGGCGGGCGGTATCGGTTACCAGGCCGGCCACCATCTGGCGCTGCTGGGCCAGGGGCATTTTGCCGGCGCTCATCTGCTTCCGCATGCTTTCGGCCATGGGGCGGGCGGCCTCGGCGGTCAGGGCCGGGTTTTGCACGGCCGCCATGAAGGGCAGCGAATCGAGAATGACGAGCGGGCCCACCGCGTCGGGCTGGGTAGTGCTCAGCCACAGGCCCATGAAGCCGCCCAGGCTGTGCCCGATGACGGCGGGCCGGTCCAGCTTCTGGGTTTTGATGTAGGCCAGCAGCTGGTCGCGCACGGCGGGCAGAAACGCGGCCGTGGGCACGCCGGCCGCCGGCGCCACCCCGCCAAACCCGGCCAGGCTGAGCACGTGGCACTGGTAGCGGCTTTGGTAGCGGGCCACGGTTTCGTCCCACACGGCACCGGGGCAGGTCAGGCCCGGAATCAGCAGCACGGGCCGCCCCTTGCCCACCACGCGCACCGTGAAGCTGGGGTGGGCGGCGGGGTTGTCGGCCACGGCCGGATGAGCCGTCGGAGGTGTGGCCGCCACCACCGGCTGGGCAAGGGCCAGGCCCAGCAACAGGGCGGCAAAAGGACGACGGAAGGTAGCGTAGTTCATGGCGTTGGAGCGTTTTTGGGTGATTGTTTCCTCAAACTTCCCCCGCCCCGCTCCCACCCCAAAGGCAATTTGGGCGAACGGTTATTCCGGCCCTCGAACGGGCGCAAACCCGGCCGAGCCGCACGCCTTTTCGCGCAA
>NZ_JAELXR010000018.1:0-102878 GCF_016427455.1 Hymenobacter miniatus | reverse complement strand
GTTCATCCTGAGCCAAGATCAAACTCTCCATTGTAAAAATTTCTACACTCACCCGAAGATGAGCTGATGTCGAGTGCTGACCTTGCTCACATTTTGACATTATGGTCAAATTCGTTTCGCTTGGTTCGTTGCACAGTTCTTCCTCCTAAGGGAGAAGCAACAAGTGCAACACTTACTATTTGTTTGTTTCCGTCATTCAAAGAACGTGTGATGCTTCCATTTGAAGCGTCAGTGCGGGTTATTAATTAACCCCAAACTTTTTCCTTATGAACCTTAATCCGTTTTGGGAGTGCAAAGGTAAATCTTTTTGGCGACTTTCCAATCTTTCGACGAAAATTTTTTAATTTTTTGTCGTTTCGATTTTCAAAATCTCCCTGCTTCCGAATGAAGCGGGCTGCAAAGGTAAGGTAGTTTTTTTTGCTGATGCAAGCTATTTAAGAAATAAATCTCAGAGCTTGCGGCTGACTGCGGTGGGTAGGACAAACCTCTTTCCGTGGGCGTTCCCTGCCTTTCAATTTGTTGCTGGAGCAGATGCGCTGGCTGTTCCGTTGGTCCGTTTGACGTTTCGGGACTGCAAAGGTAGGGCGACTTTCCGGAGTGGCAAGGACACTTAAACGAAATAGTTGGCTTAGGGTTGTAAGTAATTGATTGATGCGACGAAAAAATGATTTGCTGATAAACTGATGGGCCAGAATGAGGGCTTCAAACAGATTCTGAACTTCTAATTGAATGCGGAATGTGGCGTCTTGAGTGCTTTTCAAGGCGGAGCCAGAACAGTTATTAGAACTCACTCTTAGAGACGGGAGCGCCGGTGAATGAAAGTGACTTTGCTCCTACCCTACTGCTTGTGCCTTGTGATTTCGAGGTGGAAATGTGGTTATGGGCATCCGATTGAACTGTTTCAATGCATAAAAAAGCCCCGCCTCCATCGCCAAGTTTAGGCTGGCAAGGGATGCGGGGCTAAAGGAACACGAAAGAATAGTCGACTTGCTGTAGTTATTCGAGCGGCGACGACGTTTGGGCATTACCCAGCAGTGCTGCCTTTTCTTGTGCTTGGCCTGACGTTCTTACTATGTGGAATAGGCGTCCGTTGATTAGCGATGTAGGGTGCTAATGCGGTCGGGGCCCACACTGACGATGCTGATGGGGACCTGGAGCTCCCGCTCAAGGAATTCTAAGTATGCGGTGAGGTTGGCAGGGAGTTGGGTGGCGTCGGTGATTTGGGTGAGGTTGGTGTTCCAGCCGGGGAGGGTTTGGTACTCGGGGGTGATGGTGGTAAGCTCGCCGGGGTCGGGTAGCTGGGGGGTGCTTTCGCCGGTGGCGGTACGGTAGTGGGTGCAAGCCTGAATTTCGGCGAAGGCATCGAGGACGTCGGCTTTCATGAGATGAAGTTCGGTGACGCCGTTGAGCATGATGGCGTAGCGGAGGGCGGGCAGGTCTATCCAGCCGGTGCGGCGGGGGCGCCCGGTGGTGGAGCCGAATTCACGGCCGGCCTGGCGGATTTGCTCGCCTACTTCGTCGTGGAGTTCGGTGGGGAATGGCCCGCTGCCGACGCGGGTGCAATAGGCTTTGGTGATGCCGTACACCTTGTCGATATGACGCGGGGCGATGCCGAGGCCGGTGCAGGCGCCGGCGGCAATGGTACTGGAAGAGGTGACGTAAGGATAAGAACCGAAGTCGATATCCAATAAGGAGCCTTGCGCACCTTCGGCGAGGATGCGTTTACCTTGGGTGAGGAGGTCGTTGAGCAGGTATTCGGTGTCGGTGAGTTGGAGGGTGCGCAGGAATTCGACGGCGGAGAAGAAGTCGGCTTCGAGGGCTTCGATTTCAAGTTCTTTACTGTGATGAGCGGCAATGGCGGCGTGCTGGGCTACGGCCTCTTTGTAACGCCGCTCGAAATCGGGCAGCAGAATGTGGCTGACGCGTAGCCCCACGCGGCCAATTTTATCGGAGTAGGTGGGGCCGATGCCTTTGAGGGTGCTGCCGATTTTGGTGTTGCCGCGGGCTTCTTCACTGATGCGGTCGAGGGCGCGGTGCGAGGGGAGGATGAGTTGGGCCTTTTTGGAGATGTAAAGGTTTTTAGACCATTCGATGCCGCGGTCGGTGAGCTTTTGAAGCTCCTGGCGGAAGACGACCGGGTCGAGCACGACGCCGTTGCCGACGACGTTGATGATGTGCGGATGGAAAATGCCGCTGGGCACTTGGTGCAGGACGTGCTTGACGCCGTCGAAATACAAGGTGTGACCGGCGTTGGGGCCGCCTTGAAAGCGTGCAACGGCGTCGTAGGTGGGCGCGAGTACGTCTACGATTTTGCCTTTGCCCTCATCGCCCCACTGGAGGCCTACTAATACGTCTACTGGCATGTGTTCTGGGTTTCGACTTCCGGCGGGCGCCTCCCCTCCAAGCCACTTCGCCTTGGGACAGGGAAAGCCAGATGGATTGACGACGCTTTGGGAAGCCTATTATTAAAAGGGGGTTATTGGAGTTGGTTTACGGCAAACTGCTCAGCTGTCGGAAAGTCTCGCGGCATTTAGGATACCATTTCCGGACTGATTAAGCAAAAAAAATGGCCGCCTAATTGGCGGCCGGGGTTAGGAGTTGGCGGGCGGTGGCTTCGTCGGGCGAAACGGTGAAGATGTTGTTCAGCTTCGTGATGGCCAGCATTTTCTTGGGGTGGTCGGCGGGATTGATGAGGACCATTTCGCCGCCGCGGCTGCGGAACTTGGTGAGGAGCGAAACGAGGACGCCGATGCCCGTACTATTGATGTAGCGGATTTCGGAAAGGTCGACGGCGCATTGGTTGAGCTCTTCGCCGAGGTGGGTGTTGACGGACTGCAGGAGTTGGTCGGTATCGGGGCTGCCAATAAGGTCGCCGGTGAGGCGAACGAACAGGATGCCGTTTTGAACGGAGCTGGTGGTGGTCATGCGGATGGAGCGGATGCGGAAGAACGGGCGGCGGCCTGGGCGCGACAGTCGCCGCAGATGCCGTAAAGATTTAAAGAATGGTGCAAGATATGGAAGTTCAGAAGCTCGCCGACCATCGTCTGGATGCCGTGAATGCGCGGGTCGCAGAATTCCACCACTTTATGGCATTCGGTGCAGATGACGTGGTCGTGCTGGCGGTAGCCATAGCTCTTCTCATACTGGGCCAGGTTGCGACCGAACTGGTGCTTGCTGACAAGGCCTTGCTCGACGAGCAAATCTAAGGTATTGTAAACGGTGGCACGGCTCACTTGCAGGCCGCGCTCCTTCATGCCGGCGTAGAGCTCATCAACGTCGAAGTGGCCGGAACGGGCATAAATTTCTTCGAGAATGGCGTAGCGTTCACCGGTTTTACGGAGGCCTTTGTTTTCGAGGTGGGCCGTGAAGAGCTTGCGGACTTCGTCGAGCTTGTCGGTGTTGAGCGTGGCTTCGGAGGCGGCGCTGGGCGTGTGTTTGGCGGCGTAGCCGGTTTCGGAAGAGCCGCCGGGCCCCTGCCCTTCGGCGGCCCGAGTTTCGGGTGCGTGAGGAAGGGGCGAAACTGTTTCGGGAGTGCGCACTATATAAGGAGTGTAGTTGACGGGCAGAAAAACCTACGCTTGTTAAGCGCCAAGGAGGGTTTTAGGTTCTACCGGCTCAAAATAAAGCGGGTAATGTCGGGCGCAACCGGGATTAAAGGCGGCTTGGCAGTGCGGGCAGCGGTTGCCACAGCTTAGGTAACGCTCGATGCTGAGGGTGTTTTTGCAGTTGCCGCAGTAGATGGCCTTGGCTTGAAACTCAGCAGCGGGCCACACCTCGGGGGCATGGCCCGCAGTTTCGCGGTGGCAGTCGAGGCAGGCGTAGAATTCATCGCAGCACTTGAACTTGATGGCAATGATGTCGCGCTCTGAATGCCAATGAGCACATTGGGTGCGCTCGTTGACGTCGGTGCCGTGGCAGACGATGGGTGCGGCCGAACTCATGCGTGCTGCGAATCGAACCGCTCGACTTGCAGCACGCCGTTCACCTTACGCAGGCGCTGAATAAGCTTGTTCAGGTGGTCGGTGTCGTTGACGAACACCATAATCTGACCATCGAAAATGCCGTCGTCGGCGTTGATGGTGATGGAGCGCATGTTGACCTTGAGACTGGTGCTAATAATGCGCGTCACGTCGTTGACGAGGCCCACGCGGTCGGAACCCTTGAGGCGGATACCGGCCAGGAAGGCCAGTTCCAATTGGTCGGTCCACTTGGCGCGCACGATGCGGTTGCCGTAGTTCGACATCAAATCGACGGCGCGCGGGCAGCTGGTGCGGTGAATGATGAGGCCCTGGTCGGTTTCGAAGCCGAACACGTCGTCGCCGGGAATGGGATTGCAGCAGCGCGCAATGCTGTAGTTGAACTTGTCAGTGTGCTCGCCTACCACCAGCATGTCGGGCCGCACGCCGCGGATTTTCTGCACCTCGTTGTCGAAGGTTTTGGGTTCGAGTACGGAAGGCACGGGCTTATCTGAATTAAACAGAGACTCCCGAATGGTGCGGCCGTCGACCTGGCCAATGGCGAGGCGGTAGTAAAACTCCTGCGCCGTGGCCACGTTGAAATAGGCCAGCAAACGGTTGAAATTTTCCTGCGTGAAGGGCACGCCGATGTTTTCCATCCGTTTTTCGAGCAGGAAACGGCCATCTTCGGCTTTGGCGCGTTTGTCGTCGCGCAGAAAATCTTTGATTTTGGAGCGGGCCTTGGTCGTGATGACGTAGTTGAGCCATTCCGGCGTGGGCCGCTGCTTGTGCGAAGTCAAGATTTCGACTTGGTCGCCGTTGTGCAGCTGGTAGCTCAACGGCTCCAGCTTCTGGTTTACCTTAGCGCCGAGGCAATGCAGGCCGATTTGGGAGTGGATGTCGAAGGCGAAATCCAGCGCCGTGGCCTTATCTGGCAGAATCACCAGCTTGCCCTTGGGCGTGAAGGCATACACTTCCTTCACGAACAGGTTCTGCCGGAACTCATCCATGAATTCTAGCGCGCTCGAGTTATTCGATTCCAACATCTCGCGCACTTTGTTCACCCAGCCTTCCAGCGAGCTTTCGGGCTGAATGCTGCCCGTGTCCTTGTACTTCCAGTGCGCGGCGTAGCCCTTTTCGGCAATGTCGTCCATGCGGCGCGAGCGGATTTGCACCTCCACCCATTGGCCCGCGCGCGACATGACGGTGGTGTGCAGGCTCTCGTAGCCGTTGGCTTTCGGCGTCGAAACCCAATCGCGCAGGCGGTCGGGATTCGGCTGGTAGAAATCCGTCACAATAGAATATACCTGCCAACAAGCCGCTTTTTCCTGCTCCGGCGGCACGTCCAGAATCACCCGAATGGCAAACAGGTCATACACCTCATCGAAGGTGATGTTCTGCTTCTTCATCTTTTTCAGGATAGAATAAATGCTTTTCGGGCGCCCTTTGATTTCATACTCAAAGCCCTGCGCCTTCAGTTCATCATCAATAGGCTGCACAAACTCCTTAATGAAGCGGTTGCGCGCCGCCTGGCTCTGCCGCACCTTCGACTTGATGTCGTTGTACGTTTCGGTATCCGTGAATTTGAGGTACAAATCCTCCAGCTCACTCTTTATAGTATAGAGGCCCAGCCGGTGCGCCAGCGGCGCATACAGGTACAGGGTTTCGGAAGCAATTTTCAGCTGCTTGTGGCGCGGCATCGAGTCCAGCGTCCGCATGTTGTGCAGGCGGTCGGCTATTTTGATGAGAATTACGCGCACGTCCTCGCTCAGCGTGAGCAGCATTTTGCGGAAGTTCTCCGCCTGCTCGCTCGTGCCGTACTCAAACACGCCCGAAATCTTCGTGAGCCCGTCAATAATGCGGGCCACCTTCGTCCCAAACTCGCGCTCGATGTCGGAAATTTCCGTTGGCGTGTCCTCCACCACGTCGTGCAGCAACGCCGCCACAATGCTCGTTGTGCCCAGCCCAATTTCTTCCACCGCAATCTGCGCCACCGCCAGCGGGTGCAGAATATAGGGCTCGCCCGACTTCCGGCGCATCTCTTTATGCGCCTCAAGGCTCTGATTAAACGCCTTTTTAATCAGCTTTGGGTCGCCATCCTTAAGGTAGGGCTTGGCCGTGCGCAGCAGGCGGCGGTAATGGCGCAGGATTTCCTGGCGCTCAGCTTCGGGAGAGATAACGGGAGGCATAATGGGTAAAGTAACAACGCACGCGCAGAAAAGGTGGCTTCGCAAGGCACCGCTGCCTACTTATACCCACGCTTTGCGCGCAAGGATTTTCCCGAGTACCTTTGCGGGCCCGTAGCAATCGGCGTGCGGCCCCATATGCGGATATGGCGAAATTGGTAGACGTGCCAGACTTAGGATCTGGTGCCGCAAGGCGTGTGGGTTCGAGTCCCTCTATCCGCACTTTTTTCTGATACGGCCTTCAGTCGCATAGGCTGGAGGCTTTTTTTTCAACCACTCAACCCGCCAGCAGAAGCCGGCTCCCCTGTTTTGAACATCACCCTCGACAAGAACGACGAGCAGCTGACCGGGCTGCTGACCGTGCACCTGACCGAAGCCGACTACGCCCCCACCGTCGACAAGCAAATCAAAGAGTACACCAAGCGCGCCCAGGTGAAGGGCTTCCGCCCCGGCATGGTGCCCGTGGGCATGGTGCGCAAAATGTACGGCAAAGGCATTCTGGCCGAGGAAATCAACAAAATGCTCGGCAAGGCCGTGGACTCCTATATTAAGGAGAACAACATCAAACTGCTGGGCGAGCCCCTGCCCGTGGCCAGCAACGTGGATTTCGACACCGACAAAGACTTCGATTTCCAGTTTGAGCTGGGCCTGCTGCCCGACTTCACCCTGCCCGAAAGCCTGACCGCCGAGCTGCACAAGGTGACCATCGACGACGACACGCTGGCCCAGACCAACGAGCAGATTGCCCGTCAGTACGGCGAAACCACCAACCCCGAGGCTTCGGAAGCCGGCGACTACCTCTTCGGCAAGCTGAGGAAGGCCGACGAGGAAGGCGACGGCCGCACCGTGCTGCTGCCCATCAACAAAGTGGCGGCTGACCAGCAGGAGCAATTCATTGGTAAGAAAAGCGGCGACGTGATTACGTTCGACTTGCAGAAGGCCTTCAACAACGATGCGGCTTCGATTTCGAACTTCTCGGGTTTGAGCAAGGCCGAGGCCACGGACGCCACCGGCGACTACGTGTTCAACGTGGAGAAGGTGAACCGCACTTCGGCGCCCGAGTTCAATCAGGAGTTGTTCGACAAAGTATTTGGCCCCGAAGCTGTTTCGAGCCAGGAAGAGTTCGACGCCAAAGTGCGCGAAACCATTCAGTCGAACTACGACCGTGAGGCCGAAGGTGCCCTGAACAACAGCATCGTGGAGCAGTTGGTGAACACCGTGGACATCAAAATCCCCACGGAGTTCTTCAAGAAGTGGCTGGTGCGCGCCAACGAGGGCAAACTGACGCCCGAGCTGGTGGAGCAGCACTACACCGACTACGAGAAGGAATTGAAGTGGAGCATGATTCGCAACAAGGTGGTGGAAGAAGCCGGCCTGAAAGTGAGCAACGACGAAATCGTGAACCGCACCCTCGACAAAATCATGGGCCAGTTCAACATGCCGAACATGCCCGACGAGATGCGCGAGTCGATGCGCAGCTACGCCGACCAGTACCTCAAGCAGGAGAACGGCAAGAACTTCGTGAACGAGTACGAGGCCATTCTGGCAGAGAAAGTGCTCGAAAACCTGCGCGGCAAAGTTGTTGTTACGGACAAGCCCGTAACGGCCGAAGAATTCCGGACCCTGCACAGCTAAGCACTGCGCAGTCCGATTTTGGAAAAGCCCTTACGGTGACGTAGGGGCTTTTTTGTTGGCAGTTTTGGTTGAACGAGGTAGAGACGCAACATTTTGCGTCTCGTCGTTGAACGACCGGAACCGCACCGTTCACGCGCAATCGTGCAACGACGAGACGCAAAATGTTGCGTCTCTACAACATTCGGCGTTGTTTCGCGTCTTACAACCATCACCCTGCCAGCCTCGGCCGGCGCCTCATTTCCTTCAAATGCTGAATAAACAAGAGTTTCGCAAGTTTGCCGTTAAGCACCAGGGCCTCAGCGGGCTGGGTGTAGACCAGTACATCCAACACGTGGAAGGCCAGACGCGCGGCGGCCTGATTCTGCCCACGGGCATGACCCGCTCGGTGATTGAGGAGCGCCCCACGCGCTTCGCCGAAATCGACGTGTTTTCGCGCCTCATCATGGACCGGATTGTGTTCCTGGGCACGGCCGTGGACGACTACATCGCCAACATCCTGACGGCCCAAATGCTGTTCCTGGAGTCGGCCGATGCCAAAAAAGACATTCTGCTCTACATCAACTCGCCCGGTGGCTCGGTGTACGCCGGCTTGGGCATCTACGACACCATGCAGTACGTGAACCCCGACGTGGCCACGATTTGCACGGGTCTGGCGGCCTCGATGGGTGCCGTGCTGCTGGCGGGCGGTGCGGCCAACAAACGCTCGGCCCTCCCCCACGCCCGCGTGATGATTCACCAGCCCTCGGGTGGCGCGCAAGGCCAGTCGTCGGACATCGAAATTACGGCCCGTGAAATCCTGAAGCTGAAGAAAGAACTGTATGACATTCTGGCGCAGCACACCGGCAAAACCTACCAGGAAATCCACGACAACTCGGACCGCGACTACTGGATGCGCGCCGACGAGGCCAAAGAATACGGCCTGATTGACGAGGTACTCGAGAAGAAGAAAGCGTAAGCTTCGCGCTAACGTCCGATTGAAACAAAAAGCCTCTGCTGATATAGCAGAGGCTTTTTTGTATTGATTTGAGCAGTCGGGACGGCCTCAAGGCGCGTAAAGCACGAAGGAAAAACGCTCCTCGGGAACAACGGGGCTGCCGGAATTGGCATTGCTGATATCCACGGCGAAGGCCCCGCGATTATTATTAATGGACGTGCCATTGCGGGTTTTAATAACCGAGCGCACCCCGGAAAACGCACTGTTCAAACTGACAAGGAACACGGCGGCATCCATGTCCAGGTTAACCAAGTTGGCAGACGTCAAGGTGACGAGGTAGACACCCGTATTGGCGGTGTGTGCAACTGTGAAATTGCCAGAGCCGGAGAGAATGGTGCCATTGTCATCCACTTTGCCGTAGGCCACGGGAAGCATATTGGCCGAGCCCGTGGAGGCAGAATTGACGACGGAACCCCGGACGTTGAGGGCCGGCCCCGTGCCCGATTGGTTGATTTCGACGGCCGCGGCCGTGTTGCTGGCGTTGCTTTGGTTGAAATAGGCCGTCCGGCCCAGGCTGCTGTTTTGTACTTCCAGGGCGTTGGCGGTGCCGGTGGAGCTGGTCTGGTTGAAGTAGCCGGCCCGGCCGGTGCCGCTGGCTTGGCCGATGACGCCCGCGGCCCCGCCCGTGGCCGAACCCAGCACCCCAATGCCGTTGGTGGACGAGGCCACGCCCGTCACCCCGTAGCCACTGGTGCCCGTGGCCTCGCCCCGCACGCCGTAACCGCTAACCGTGGTGCCCAGCACGCCCACACCCGAACTGTTGGTGCTCGTGCCTTCCACCCCGGCCACGCCGCCCACGTTGCCGGCCGCCGTTTGGCCGAATACCCCGGAACTGCTGGTGCTGCTGCCCTGCGCGCCGTAGCCACTGGCGCTGCTGCCGTATACCCCCGCGCCGCTGGTGCTGATGCCATTCACGCCGTAGACGTTGGTGGCCACGCCCTGCACCCCGATGCCACCGCTCGTGACGACCCCGCGCACGCCGTAGCCGCTGGCGGAATTGCCCAATACCCCAACGCCATCGGCACCAAAGCCACCGGAACCCACCACGCCCGCCACGCCCCTGGAATTGGCCTGGCTGCTACCGAATACACCGGCCCCGTTGGTGCTGCTGCCCAACACGCCGTAGCCATCGGTGGCCACGCCGCGCACGCCAAACCCGCCCACCGTGAGGCCCAGCACCCCACTGCCCGCGGTGCCGCCGCTTTGGTCCAAGCCGCGCACGCCGGCGGCGTCGCCGGTGGCGCCGGTGGTGATGACGCCCTCCACGCCGCTGCCGTCGGCAGCGGCCGCCTGCTTCACGCCGCGGATGGCGGCCTGGCCCGAAGTGGCCGTGTTCACGGCGCGCAGGGCCGGCCGGTCGCCAACCGTACTGATGTAGGCGGCCGTGGAGTCGTTGGCGGCATTGGCGTTGGTAAGGGCCGCCAACCGGCCCGTTTGGCTGCTCGATTTATTGGCAGCCAACGCAGTACCCGTGCCGGAGCTAGCCAACACGCCTGTGCCTGAAGTAGAAGCCCCGGCCACGCCGGCGCCGGAACTGGCCGTGCCGCTCACCGCCGTGCTAAGGGTGGAAGAAGCCACGATGCCCGCGCCAATGCCGGTGTTGGTTATCCCAAACGCATTGCCGATGCCCGAGTAGGAACCCGAGTAGGGCAGCGTCAGGCCGCCGCTGGCCGCGGCGTCGAGGTAGACCCAGCCGCCGGTGCCGGCGTAGTACCAAAAGCCGGTTTGGGCGCCGCCCGCGGCCGTGCCGTCGGTCTGGTACACCATCAGGCCCTGCGGCGGGCTCGTGATGCCCGTGCGCTGGGCCGCCGTCAGGCGCGGAATCAGCAGGCCCTTGTCCGTGGCCCGGATGTCGAGCGCCGACTTGGCGTCCGGCGTGGCCGTGCCCACGCCCACTTGGGCCGAGGCCGCCAGCGGACATAAGGCCCCCAACGCAACGGCAATAGTGAAAATGTGCTTCATGATGAAGATAGGAAAGCCAAGCGTTGCTGGTAGCAGCCGGCGCAACTAGTTGGTAAAATCGACCGAGCTCTGCGACGTTCGGGGGCGGCTCAGAACTTAGCCGCGACTCCGACTTTGAGGTAGGTTTGGTCGTAGCCTAGTTCGGCAAAAGCCCCAATGCTGGGCGTAAAGAAGTAGCGGCCGCCCACGAACAAACCTGCCGCGACTTCATTGGCACTCGCCGAACCCAATGAGCCGTAAATGCTGCTGCCTTCGAAAGACGCGCTGGCGTGCCGCAAGCCCAGGTTCACGCCGCCGTACGCGTCGAACTGTTCGGCCACGGGGTAGTGAAAGGTGCCGCGCAGGGTCACGATGATGTCGGTGAACTTCCACCGGTCGCTGCCGCCGAAGTCGTAGGTAGCGCCTTGGTAGCCCACAAAGCCGCCCACGCCCACCACGCCCGGCCCCAATGCCAAGATGCCTCGCTCGTATGAGACGCTTAGGGCCGGCGTCACCGACGAGCTGCCGCCGAAGTAGCCCGTGCCGTAGTTGTAGCGGTTGCCCAAGCCGATTCCGACGTTCACCATGTTGGTGCCCACTTGGAACGGGCCTATTGCTTCCGGTGTGGAGGCCGTAGAAGACGCCGCTGGGGCAACCGGCGCGGGAGCAGGAGCCGGCGCGGCGGCCCGAGCGGGAGTGGTCGGTGCTGGGGCTGGTTTCGCAGCGGGCTTCGCAGCGGGTTTGGTGGCGGGCTTTGCGGCGGGTTTAGCGACGGGCTTGGCCACAGGCTTGCGGGTTTGGGCCTGCGCATTGGGGGCCAATGCGGTGGCGAGTACGGCCAGTGGCAAGATGCGGAAAAGTGTTTTCATGGTATGACAGAAAAAAAGGGATGGATGCATAGGAAACCGGGAGCTACTGCTCTACCTGAAGGCGGAGGGTGCCGCTGGTGCCGGCCGGCGCCTCGTACCGCAACCAGTACACGCCGGTGGCCAGCCCGGCCACTGGCAGCGGCGCCGTGGCTTGGGGCTTGTCCCAGGCAGTGGCCCACACCAGGCGCCCGTCGGCGCTGTAGAGGCGTAGCTGCAGGCCGGGGGGCACGGGGCCACTCGCCTCAATGGTGGCCATGGCGTGCGCCGGGTTGGGATACACGCTGAGGCTGAAGGGCGTGCCGGCGGGCAGGCCCGCAATGCTGCGCACCCCGGAGTAGGTGGCCGCGCCGTCTTGGTCGATTTGCTTGAGCCGATAGTAGCTCAGCCCTTGAAAGTCGTTGGGGTCGGTGAAGGCGTACTCGTGCGGCGTGGTGGCCGTGCCCTGCCCCGACACAAACCCCACGCGGCGGAAAGTGGTCTGGCCTTCGTCCTGCCGTTGCACTTCAAAGCCCAGGTTATTCTTCTCCGACGCAGTGGCCCAGGTTAGCTCGGCGCGCGGCTGGCCCGTCGGGCGGCGGGCCTCAAAGCGAGTCAACTCGACGGGCAGCGGCGACTGCTGGTCGCCCACAATGTAGGGGCCGGCCAGGGTGAGCCCCGCCACGGTGCGGCTGTACGGGCTGGGGCCGGAGGCATTGCTGTAGGGCTCCGAAACCAGGTAGGCACTGCCGTTCCAGCGGCCCAGTGCCGACTGGGAGCGCTGAAAGCCGGCGAGTTCGTCGGCGGCCAGCCACTCCACGCGCATCGTGAAGGGCACGGCGTCGGGCGGGGCTACGTTCCAGCGCAGAGCCACCACATCGGTGGTAAGGGGCGCCCCGCTGTTGCCGGCGCTGAGCGCCCCTGCTCCCACCCTGGCCGCGTAGTTGCCCGTGCCGCTGCTACGCGTGAGCGCCACCGGCCGATAGCTCCCCCCGGCCGGGCCCACCGGAAACTGCACGGCCGTGGTGCCCACCGGGCGGCGCAGCTGGCCCGCGCCGTTGGTAACGACGAAGCGAGTACCCGCAGCATTGGTGATGGCGCCCGCCACCGCAAAGTCGAAGCCCGTCAACTGCAGCGGGCCCCCGCTCAGGTTGAGGGCGCCCGCGCTCAGGGCCGTGCCCAGCGTGGCCCCGGCGGCGTTGGCCACTTCCAGCGTGCCCAGCGTGCCGGTGCCCGACGACGATAGGGTTTGCAGCGCGGTGCCGTTGAGCTGCCACAGGCCGGTGCCCGGGCCAATGGCGCCGGCGTTGCCCAGGTCGCCGGTGAGGCGCACGGTGCCTTGGTTGTCGAGGGTGCCGGCGGCAGAGATGCCCACGTTGCCGGTCACGGTGAGTTCGGTGGAGGGGCTCACCGTGAGGGTGCCGCCGGCCACGGTGAGTTGGGCACGGGCCGGGGCCGCGAGGCCGACCAGCAGCAAGAAAGCGGCTGCGTTTAGGCGTAATTTCTTTTTCATGGCCGATGGTTGGGATTGAGGTGAAAAGGTGTGCTGGCTGCTGGCCAGAACTTCTGGTGCAGGCCGGGGGCCGTCGTGGCCACTGTCGCGCGGCGGCGGCTAGGGCATGAGGACGAGGCGTAATTGATAGCCGATTTCGTCATGTCCAGGCTAGCAGTGCGCCCGCCCAGTGCACCGTTGAGGGCGAAGGGGCCGAGACTTCTCAAGCTCAGTTAAGGGCGATATATCACGAAGGAGAAGCTGTAGTCGGTATAGAAATAACCGCCCGAACTTCCTCCGACGAACAGGTTGACACGAGCGGTAGAAACCTCAACCAGGCCCCCGGAATAGCCCCTGGCCTGCACGATGACGGGGTTGGAACTATTGCCATAGTTGCCGGTACCCTGGCAAATGGCATTGTCGAGGTTGAGGTTGGCCGGCGTTGTTATTTCAATGAGGTATTGCCCGCTGCCAGCGGTGCGCGGGGCAATCGTGAAATTGCCCGACCCATTGAGGATGGTGCCATCGGACGCAATGACTCCGTAGGCCAACGGTAGCAGGTTGGCGCTACCCGTGGCCGGCGCGTTCACTTCGGCGGTGCGAATGGCGCCGCCGGTCACGCTCAGGGCCGGGCCACTGCCGGACTGCGCAATTTCGACGACAGGCGCTGTGCTGGCCGCATTGGTTTGGGCGAAGTACCCGGCCCGGCCGGTGGTGCCGCTGGCTTCGCCGCGCACGCCGTAGCCGCTGGTGGTGGTGCCCAGCACGCCGGTGCCGGTGGTGCTGGTGCTGCGCCCCAGTACCCCCGCCACGCTCGCGGAGCTGGCGGCGTCCGTCTGCCCGTACACCCCGCTCCCGGTGTTGGAGAGGCCGCGCACGCCGTAGCCAGCCGTGCCCATGCCTTCCACGCCGTAGCCGTTGCTGCCCGAGGCCACGCCGCGCACGCCCCAGCCGTTTTGGGTCAGGCCCAGCACGCCCACGGCAGCGTTGCCGGCGTTGGTGTTGGTGCCCACCACGGCCCCGTTGTTGCTGGCGTTGTTGCTGGCCGAGCCGTACACGGCCGCCGTGCTGCCCGAGGTGGCCTTCACCCCATAGCCGCTGTTACTGAACGCCTCGACCCCGCTCCCGCTGCTGCTGGTGCCGCTGACGCCGATGCCGGCGCCAGTGGCCCGGCCCGACACCCCGGCCACGCCAGTAGCACTGCCATCGGTGGTGCCGGCCACGCCTATATTCTGGAAGCTGTAGGCGTACACGCCGTAGTCGGCCTCGCTCAGGCCCACCACGCCGGCGTCGTCCACGTTGGGCACGGTCGTGCCCTTCACGCCCACCACGCCTTGGCCGGGGCCCGTGCCGTTGACGCGGCCCACCACGCCCTGCCCGCTGGCCGAGGCCCCGCGCACGCCAATGCCGCCGCCGGAGTTGGTGATTTGAAACGCGCTGCCCGAGGTACTGGCCGTGCCGGAGTAGGGCAGCGTGAGGGTGCCGGAAGCGGCGTCGAGGTAGACCCAGCCGCCGGTGCCGGCGTAGTACCAAAAGCCGGTTTGGGCGCCTCCGCCGGCCGTGCCGTCGGTTTGGTACACCATCAGGCCCTGCGGCGGGCTCGTGATGCCCGTGCGCTGGGCCGCCGTCAGGCGCGGAATCAGCAGGCCCTTGTCCGTGGCCCGGATGTCGAGCGCCGACTTGGCGTCCGGCGTGGCCGTGCCCACGCCCACTTGGGCGCGCGCCGAGGCAGCCCCAAGTAGTAAAGGAAGCAACAGAATGAATTGAGAAAGGTGTTTCATGAGAAGTTGGGCTGGAAGTCATTGGAGCCCTGACAAGCGCCGGGCACTACTGCTTATCTACCGGAACCTATTGATGCTGAAGCTGCCGAGGCAGCCTTCGGTGGCACATGGCACCTCAGCGGCTTGCTTGCGCAGCCGGGACGGGCGCGGCGAACCGAGCCGCTTGCTCCAAGGCGGCAAGGCGCGCGCCTAGCGCGGTCTGGCCCGATTGGAGCGCCTGCAGTTGCTGGCGGAGTTGGGCGTTTTCGGCCTTGAGGGAATCGTTTTGCTTGGCCAATTCTTGCACGCCCACCAGGGCCACGCCGGCGGGGTCGATGGAACTGATGCTGGTGTCGTTGACGCCGAGGTGGAACAGGCGGTAGAAATCCTGGGCCATGGGGCCGAGGTGGGTTTCGCCGTTGGTGTGCTTGTACTGCCAGCGCGTGATGGGCAGCTGGCGCAGCAAGCCCAGCACCTGGGCCCCGTCGGTGGGCTCGATGTGGTCTTTGAGGTTCACGTCGGAGGCGTTGGTCCAGGCGCCGCCGGTGCTCAGGTAAGCGCCGTTGCCGGCCGAGGGCAGGGTCCCGCCGGTGCCCACCACGAGCACGCCGGGGCCGGGCGTTTGACGGCCGAACATCCAGTGCTCCACGTCGTCGTTGCCGAAAACCATGACGTTGTTGTAGGACGACTGCGCCCCGTAGCCAAGAAAGGTGCAGTTGGTGAGTCCCGGCTGGCCGGCCGATGTGCCCGCGCCGCTGCCGATGGCCGTGATGCGGCTGCCGGTGAAGTTGCTGCCCCCGCTGCCAGAGCCCACGAAGGTGTTGTCGGTGCCGCTGGTGGTGGTGCCGCCGGCGTCGTAGCCCACGAAGGTGTTGTTGGCCCCGCTGTTTATCTGGCCCGCCTGGTAGCCCAACGCGGTCAGGCCGTTGGCCGAGTTGCGCTGGCCGGCCTGGTAGCCCACCAGCACCACGCTGCTGGCCGCCGTGCTGCCGGCGTTGCCGTTCGACTGCGAGCCCGAGCCCGCGTCGAAACCAAGCACGGCGTTGAACTGGCCCGACGCGCCGCGCCCGGCTTGCGAACCCACGTACACGTTGGCCGTGCCCGTTACGTTGTCCAGCCCGGCGGTGCTGCCCACGAAGGTGTTGTCGTTGGCCGTGGTGGAATAGCCCGCGTTGTTGCCCACCATCGTGTTGTCCTCGGCGGTGGTGCCGTTGCGGCCGGCGGTGCTGCCCACGTGCACGTTGCGCCCGCCGGTGGTGTTGAACAGCCCGGCGCCGGAGCCGATAAAGGTATTGGCCCCGCCGGTGGTGTTTTTCCAGCCCGCTTTCGTGCCTAGAAAGGCGTTGTAGCCGCCGGTGTTGGTCACCACGCCGGCCTCGCTGCCCACAAAGGTGTTGCTGAAGGCAAAATCGAGGGCCCGGCCGGCGCGGTAGCCCACGGCGGTGTTGTCCTGCGAGTTGCCACCGGCTCCGCCGCCCTGGCCGCTGCCGCTGCCCACGAACGTGTTGCGCACGCCCACCGGGGTGCTGCGGCCGGCTTGGTAGCCTAGGTAAGTGTTGTCGGAGCTGGATTCAGAATCCAGGCCCGATTCGTAGCCCAGAAAGGTGTTGGCGTTGCCGGTCACGTTGTCGTGCCCCGCGAAAAAGCCCATGAACACGTTGCCCGAGCCCGTGGTGTTGTCGACGCCGGCGTTGGCGCCCACGAAGGTGTTGTTGCTGGAAGTGGTGTTTTCGCCGGCGAAATAGCCCAGAAAGGTGTTGTCGGAGCCCGTGACCGTGTAAGTGCCGGCCTGCTGACCGATGAACACGTTGGCGTCGCCGGTGGTAAGGCTGCGGCCCGCGGCGCGGCCCACGCCCACGTTGCCCGACGCCGAAGTGGCATTCAGGCCCGATTCGAAGCCGACGAGGACGTTGGAGTCGTCGGTGAGCTTGTTGCCGGCCGAGTCGCCCACCACCACGTTGGCGTAGGCGTCGATGCTGCCCGCGAAGGCCCCGTGCCCGATGGCCACGTTGCTTTCGCCGGTGGTGTTGCGGCGGCCGGCGTTGGCGCCCAGGAAAATGTTGCCCCGGCCGGTGGTGTTGGCGTAGCCCGCCCGGAAGCCCACCATCAGGTTGCGGTAGCCGGTGGTGGTGCTGCGCCCGGCGTTGTAGCCGCTGAAGTGATTTTCGTCGCCGGTGGTGTTGGCCTGGCCGGCCCGGTAGCCCTCAAAGTGGTTGCCCGACGCCGTGGTGTTGGCCAAGCCCGCCTGAAAGCCGGCGAAATGGTTCTGGCTGCCGGTGGTGTTGGCCGTGCCCGCCGAGCGGCCCTCGAAGAAATTCTGCTGGCCCGTGGTGTTGGCAAAGCCGGCGCGCATGCCGCTGAAGTAGTTTTCGGCCCCGGTGGTGGTGTTGTAACCCGCCTGAAAACCGGTGAACTGGTTGTAGATGCCCGTGGCCTTCAGCCCCGCCTGGTAGCCCACGTACTGGTTGTTGTAAGCGCCGGCCGGCAGGGTTTTGCCGGCCTGGTAGCCGAGAAGCAGGTTGTTGTCGGGGAAAGCCGGCGAACCGACGGGCGCCCCGCCCAGCCAGAAAGCGCCGTTCACGTGCAGGCGGGCCTGCTCCTGGCCGTTGACGCCGAAGCGAACGGGCTTCACGTCGGTGGTGCCGACGTAGTTGCGGCTGGAGTCGGTGGCGGCGTTGCCGGTCAGGTTCCAGCCGCTGGTGGCCGGGGCGGCGCCGGTGTTGAGTTTGGTCCAGGCGGGCGCGGCGGCGGTGCCAGCGTTGTAGTAAAAGCCGGTGCCGTCGGCCAGGGCGCCGTTGGTATTGAACACCAGCAGGGCCGCGACGGGGTTCGGAATGGTGGTGGCGTCGGTCAGGCCGGTCAGGCTCACCTGCGGAAACAGCACCCCTTTATTAGTGGCCCGCACTTCCAGCGCGGCCGACGCCGGCGGCGTGACGGTGCCCGCGCCAATGCCCACGCTTTGGGCGTGGCCCAGAACCGGCAGCAAGGCTACCACGCAGGCCAACATCAAGCGCAGCAAGGTTCCGCGGCTGCGAGTCAGAGAGTATACATTCTTCATAGTGCTGAGAAAGAGGGGGAGATGTCAATGAAAATCAGAGGTTGGGGTAGACGGTGGGCGGACGCAGCAAGCCCCAATTGCTCAGGGGGCCGTCGGGGCCGTCGCCCACGGGGCAGTGCCCGGCCAGCGTAAAGCCCATGCCTTGGTAAAATGCCAGCTGCGCCGGCACTTGGGTGCTGAAATAGCACGGCAGCGGCGTTTGCCGCAGCGCCAGCGTGGACGCCAGCAGCCGGCGCCCTTCGCCCCGGCCCTGCGCCTCGGGCAGCACGGCCACGCCCAGCAGCAAGTGGTGCGGCCCGGCCACGCCGTGGCGGCGCAGCCACGTCATGGTGCTCAGTAAGCGGCCCAGACGCCGGTGCCCGGCCCAGCCCAAATGCCACAGCGTGGCCGGCAGCAACCGCAGCCGCGTGGTGCGCGCAGCGGCGGCCTGCGCGGGGCCCAGCCACAAAGCCAGGGCCGTGCCCGGCGCGTTGGTATATGCCGCGCCGTGGCGCAGCACCAGCAGCAACAACTGCTTCAGCAGCCAGTATTGGCCCGCCGCCGACGGGCCACCGCACACGTAGCGCAGCGCCGGGTGCGCGGCGGTGGCGCGCAGCAGCAGCGCCGTGGCCCAGGCCACGTCAGCGGCTTCGAGGCGCCGGGGCAGGGCCGACGCGGCAGAGTGTGAACGAACGAAAAGGGGATGATGCATAAGCGCCAGCGCGGCCTCGGATGGGGCGACGCTGCTGCCAGCAAAGGAAGATTTCGGGACAGCCCAGCGGTTTCCGCGGGTGTTTCAAATGCGTGCGAAGACGTGACGCGGCTTTGGATTCGGTTGCGACTACGTTGGTTTTTGCGCGCGCCCTCTTTTTTCCTGTCTTTTTTCCACACTTTTTTGGACGCAGCGTTTGTCAGCGTCGCGCCCACGCCGACTCACCACGGCCCAGAATGCGGCCTCTATCAGTTCCTTGTTTTTTCGCCTATTCCTTCCCGACCGTGCTGGGTGCGAAGCCAAAATGCCGCGAGAAGGCTGTGCTAAAATGGGCGGGGCTGCCATAGCCCACTTGGTACGCCACCTCGGCCACCGTGCCCGCGCGCGCCTGTAGCAACGCCAGCGCCCGTAGCAGGCGCGTGTTGCGCAGGTATTCGCCGGGCGCCTGGCCGGTCAGGGCCTTCAGCTTGCGGTGCAGTTGGGTGCGGCTCAGGCCAAGCTCCTGCCCCAACTGGTCTACCCCGTATGATTCATCGCCGAGGTGAGCCAGCACAGCGGCGTCGAACTTTGCCAAAAAGGCCTGGTCGAGTGAGGGCAGGCCCGCCACGGCCGCAGCGTGCACCGCCAGTTGGTTGGGCAGCGGAGCTTCGAGCACGCCGAGCGCTTCGGCGGGCGGGCTCGCCGCGGGAATGCCCGCCGCCAATTCGGCAAAGCGGGCGCGGTTTTGCTGGCTGAGTTGCAGCAGGCTGCGCACCTGGGCGCGCAACTCGCGCGGGCGGAACGGCTTTGGCAAGTAGGCATTGGCCCCGGTTTCGAGCCCAAGCAGCCGGTCGTCGGCCGAAGAGCGGGCGGTGAGCAGGACGACGGGGATGTGGCTGGTGGCCGGGTCGGCCTTGAGGGCGGCGCAGAGTTCGTGCCCACTTAGGCCGGGCATCATCACGTCGCTCACCACCACGTCGGGCACTTCGGCGCGGGCCCGGTCCAGACCGGAGGTGCCGTCGGCGGCCAGCAGCAGGCGGTAGCCGTCCGCCGCCAGCGCCTCGGCGATGAAGGCCCGCACCTCTGCGCTGTCCTCCACCACCAGCACCACCTCCCCTTCCGGCGCCGGGTCATCCAGGGCGAATAGCGCGGCCGCGGTTGCGGGCGCCGGTTCGGCGAGAACAGCCGGTGAACGGGTTGTTGCTGCGCCGTTAGCCGGCCCCGTGGGCTCGGCCGTGAGCACGCCCTTGGGCAGGCGCACCACAAAGCAAGCGCCCTGCCCGGGCTCGCTGCTCACCTCCACCGTGCCGCCGTGCAGGGCCACCAGCTCGCGCACCAGCGCCAAGCCAATGCCCGTGCCCTGCCGCGGCGAGCCCGTTTCGCCTTGGGCCCGGCCATTGGGGCTGGCTTGGTAGAAACGGTCGAACAGATGCGGCAGGTGCTCAGGGCCAATACCGGGGCCGGTATCGGCCACGGCCAGCTCTACCGTTCCGGCGGGGGCGGCCACGGTGGGCACGCTCTGGCTCAGGCGCAGCGCCACGGTGCCCCCCGCGGGTGTGAAGCGCAGGGCATTGGCCAGCAAGTTGGTCAACACTTCGTCGAGCTTTTCGGCGTCGAACACCAGCGGCACCGGGCCGGCCGGCGCTTCAAGCCGCAACACCACGCCCTGGCGGGCCGCCAGGTCTTCGAAACCGGCCAGCGTGTGCCGGACCAATTGCCCCACGTCGCCGCTGGTGGGGTGCAAGTGCAATGCCCCCGAATCAAGCTTGCTCAAATCCAGCAGTTGGTTGATGAGCGACAGCAGCTTGCGGGACTGGTTCAGCACCAGCCCGCCACGCTGCCGGCTCACGGCGTCGGGCGCTTCGTCGGCCAGCAGTTCGGCCGGGCCCAGAATGAGGGTCAGCGGCGTGCGCAGCTCGTGGCTGACATTGGTAAAGAAATCGGTTTTCACCCGGTCCATTTCCTGCAAGTGGCTCAAGGCCTGGCGCTCCAGACGGCGCTCGGCCCGCTCGCGCTCCTGGAGCCGGGTGCGCCGCCGCACCGCGTACAGCGCCAGCACCAACGCACCGGCGTAGAGGCCCCACGCCCACCAGCGGCGCCACCACGGCGCCTCAATGGTGAAAGCAAACGCCGCCGGCTGGCTCCAGCCCCCCTCGCCGTTGGTGGCCCGCACCTCAAAGGTGTAGGGGCCGGGCGGCAGGTTGGCAAACGTGGCCGAGGTGCCCGGTCCCGGCCCGGCCCACGCCTCGCCCAGTCCGCGCAGGCGGTATTGGTAGCGCACGCTGCCCGGCCGCGCCAAGCTCACGCCCCGGAAATCAAAGCTTAGCCCGTTTAGCTGATAAGGCAGGGTGAGGCCGGCCTGCAGAGCGGTGTCGCGTAGGTTCACCCGCAGGTTGGTGAGGCGCGGGCGGGGCGGCATTCCGGGCCGGGGCACGTGGCGGGGGTCGTAGAGCATAAGGCCGCCCACGGTGCCCATCCACACCTGCCCGCTGCCGGTGAGGAGGACGGCGTTTTCGTCGGTTTCGCCGCCCAGAAAGCCATCGGCCGGCGCGTAAGAGCGCACGGTGTTGAGGGCGGGGTCAAACACATCGATGCCCAAGTGGGTGCCTATCCACACGCGGCCGGCGCTGTCGCACTGCACAAAATACGGATTGATGGACTGCAGGCCCAGGTGCAGGCCGTAGGTGTGCAGGCGGCCGGTGGCGGGCTCGTAGCGCAACAGCGGCGCGCCCACCGGGCCCAGCCACAGGTGGCCGCGCCGGTCTTCGCTAATGGAGCCGATGGTGAGGCGCCCGGCCTGCCCATCCACCCGCCGAAACGTGTCGTGGTCGGTGTCGACGCTGACGAGGCCGGCGTCGTCGGAAGCCAGCCAGAGCCGGCCGGCCCGGTCGCGGTATACCTGCCAGAAATTGTTGCTCATCAGCCCCCGCTGCCCGCTGCGGAAGGTGCGGAAGGAATGGTTGGCGGGGTCGTACACCGTCACGCCGCGGCGGTGCGTCACCAGCCACACGCGGCCGCGGCGGTCTTCGGCCATGCTGGCCACGTACTGGCCCGCTAGGCCTTCCACGTTGTGGTTATAGGTTTCCCAACGGCCCGTTTGCAGGTCGTAGCGGCGGGCGCCTTCGCCCAGCGTGCCCACCCACATGCCACCGCGGCTATCGGGCAGCAGGCTGAGCACGTAGTGGCCGCGGCCGGTGCGGGCGGGCACCACCAGCGGGCGGGCTGGCGGCTGGGGCCCGGAGGCCGCAAGAGTGAGCCGGCCAATGTCGCGCTGGGTGCCCACCCACAGTTCTCCGCTTCGGGCCTGCGCCAAGGCGGTTACGGGGTTGGCAGGCAGGCCGTCAATGGTGGTGAATTGGGCAAACCGCTCGTCGGTCAAATACTGGTTGACGCCGGCGTCGGTGGCGGCCCACAGGCTGCCTTCGCGGTCCACCAGCACGTCGCAGGCGCGGTCGTCATCGAAGGTAGCCCGCGCCAGAATTAGCTGAAATCGAAGGGTATTCCCTTGAAAAACGCCCCGGTAAAGCCCGGCCACGGTATTCACCCACAAACGGCCGGCGGGGTCTTGCACCACGCGCAGCACCGGGCCCGCAGCCAACCCCGATTCCGGACCGTAGCGGCGCAGCTGCCACCCCCCAGCCGGCCTGGCGCCCACCCGCAATAATCCACGTGCCGAACCCACCCAGGCCACCGAGTCGCTCACGCGGTGGCAGCCGTAGGCGTGCTCGCGCAGGGCGGCGGGCAGGGCCGCCTGCTCGGCGGGCAGCGGCTGGCCCGTGCGGCGGTCGAACACCACCACGCCCTGGGGCGTGGTGGCCCACTGCCGCCCACGCAGGCCCGGGCCCAGCCATTCTACGGTGTCGGTGGGCAGGCCGCGGCCGGCGCTCCAATGCTGCACCACGGTGTCGGCGCGGCTTGGGGAAAAGCTCAGCCGCCACACGCCCTGCGCGTTAGACCCCAGCCATACGTCGGTTTGGCTGGCCCAAAGCGCCGCAATGCGGCCGGGCACGTGCAAGCCCGGCAGCGGCACCGGCCGGATGCGGCCGGTGGACCCCAAGGCCGCCAGGCCGGCGTATTTCTGGCCCAGCCACACGGTGCGGCCGTCGGGGGCCACGGCCACGGCTTGCACGTGCGAGTCGGGCAACCCCTCACGCCCGCCGTAGTTGCGGAATTCCTTGCCGTCGAAGACGCACACGCCGCCCTGGGTACCTATCCAGAGGCGGCCTTCCGGGTCTTGGCCCAGGCAATACACGCTGGACTGTACCAACCCATTAGCGGTGGTGTAGGAACGCACCGCCAAGGTTTGGGACGCTGCCGGAGCCGCCACAAACGCGAGAAGGCTAACCAGCCCGCACCACCGGGGCATTCGACGTGCAGCGGGTAGCAATGGCAACATGGAAGGACATAGGCCCGCTCCCGGCGGGTAGTTGGCCGGAAAACCGAGCAGTGGAATCAAATAAATATCCGGCGGTTACCGGTTGAGGCAGCGCGCCGGCGTGACATACTTTGCCACAAAACAGGCCGACCCGCCTGTAATATACAACTTGCAAAATATACTACAACCGAGCTGGTAAGGCGCTCTGTTGCTATGGAGGCACCTAGTTGGCAATGAGCTAGTGGCCCGGGGCACCAAGTAGCAACTGCTTGTTAAGCCGCAATGACGGCCAGCCGCATGCGGGCGGGGATGACGTTGGCGGCCGCAGGGTGCGGTTGTGGGGCAGTGGTGGCGGTGAAGGCCCAGCCGCTCGACCAAGCCGAGGTGACGGTTGACGACAAGAAAACCAGCTGCAGGTGAGGGATTTGAGGTTCCATAGGTATGTACACAAAATGTCCTGGGAAAGAGGCCAACGGCCGGGCTCCTAGTGGGCGCGCCGGCCGCCTTACCGGTTGGGCTCAGGCGTGGCCTTCGCGCACCAAGCCCCAATTGATGGGGGCGTCGGGGGTCTGGCCGGTGGCGCACTCCCCCATCAACCGAAACCCGAGCCGTTGAAAAAAGCCCAACAGCGTGGGCTGCTGCGTGTCGAGGTAGCAGGGCCTGTGGGCAGCCTGCATGGCAGCCAGCGTCACGCGCAGCAGGCGCTGGCCCAGGCCCCGGCCCCGGTCGGCGGGGCGCACGGCCAAGGCCAACAGGTAGTGTTGCTGGTGAGCCGTGAAACTGTGGCGCCGCAGCCACGTGGTGGCCACCAAAAAATGCCGCAGCCGCTGAAATCCGGCCCATTCCAAGCGCCAGAGCGCAGCCGGCAGCAGGGCGGTGCGCAGGAAGCGCCGCAGCGTGGCCGCCGGATGCTCGGGCCCAATCCAAACGGCCAGGGCATTGCCCTCGGGGTTGATGTACACGCGGCCGTAGCGTAGGCCGAAGCGCAGCACCTGTTCCAGCAGCCAGAGGCGCTGCCCATTGGCATCCGGGCCGGTGCAGCAGTAGTTCAGTACGGGATGCTCGGAACAGGCCGACTCCAGAAAGGCCGTGGCCCAGCTCAAATCGGCGGGCTCCAAGCGGCGCGCGGGCAAGGTCGTATCCATACTGCAAAAGCGTTGGAGGTGAAGCAAACGAAGGCGGCAGACGGGACAGAACCTACTTGTGCATTGCTCCGCCCTGGGTAGAGTTCGGACGCAGGCTGAGACGGGTAGAATTATTTGAAGCAGCGGCGCGGGGTATCGGCGTGAGCGCACCTTGCTGCCAAAACAACCCTTTTCCGTCTCAATTGCGGCACGGCGGCGTTGCCAATGCTTTGGCGCTTGTTGCAGGGCTTTCGCACGCGTTGCAAATGCATTGGCGTTTGTGGCATCTACTTGCCGCGGCTGCCCTGTCTTGCCCAAAAACCGGCATTTGGCCCGTCCTGTCGGGCGCCCGTGGTTTGCACTTTGTCCGGCCACGGACAGGTTCAGGCTTCGCTGCGGCCGGCTTTGTGGTGGCGCACCGTGGCGCTGGGCGGGTAGCCGAACTGCCGCGAAAACGCCGTGGAAAACGCCGCCGGACTTCCGAATCCAACCTGGTACGCCACTTCGGCCACCGTGCCCACCTGGGCCTGTAGCAGGGCCAGCGCCCGGTAGAGGCGCGCGCTCCGAATGCACTCGCCCGGCGACTGCCCGGTGAGGGCCTTCAGCTTGCGGTGCACTTGGGTGCGGCTCATGCCGATGTCGGCCCCGAGCTCATCAACGCCAAAGGTTTCGTCGCTTAGGTGCGCGAGCACCGACTCGTTGACGCGCCGGAGGAATTCCTGGTCGAGAGAAGGCAGGCCGGCCACGGCTTCGGCGTGGGCCGCCAGGCGGCTGGCCGGCTCGTCATCGGCCAGGGCCGGCGGGGCATGCTCGGCTCCAAAGCGGGCGCGCACGCGCTGGCCCAGCACCAGCAGGTTGCGCACCTGCGCCCGTAGCTCGCGCGGGTTGAAGGGCTTGGCCAGAAAGCTGTCGGCCCCGGTTTCGAGGCCTTCGAGCTTGTCGGCGGGGCCCGACTTGGCGGTGAGCAGCACCACCGGAATGTGGCTGGTGGCGGGGTCGGTTTTGAGAGCAGCGCACACCTGGTAGCCGTCCAGGCCGGGCATCATCACGTCGCTCACCACCACGTCGGGCACTTCGGCGCGGGCCCGGTCCAGACCAGAGGTGCCGTCGGCGGCCAGCAGCAGGCGGTAGCCCTCCGGGGCCAGCGCGTCGTGCACAAAGCGGCGTACTTCCTCGTTGTCTTCGATGACGAGCACCAGCGGCGCATGGGGCAGCGCCAATTCGGCCGGGCTTGCGGCATCCTCGGCCCCAGCCTCCGGCATCTTGGGCACGGGGGCGGCAGATGGCGGCAGTGTTTCGGCAACCGAGCGCAGCCCGCGCGGCAGCTCCACCGTGAACGTAGAGCCCGCCCCCGGTTCGCTGGCCACGGCCACGGTGCCGCCGTGCAGCACCGTGAGCTCGCGCACCAGCGCCAGCCCGATGCCCGTGCCGGTGCGCGGTTTGCCGGGCACGCTGTGGGCCTGGTAGTACCGGTCGAATAGAAACGGCAGGTCGGCGGCGGCAATGCCGGGGCCGGTGTCGCGCACGGCAATCGTGACACGGCCCGCCGGCGCGGCGGCCGTGGCCGGCAGCTCGGCCACGCTGACGGTGACGGTGCCGCCCGCGGGTGTGAACCGCAGTGCATTGGCCAGCAGGTTGGTCACTATTTCTTCCAGCTTGGCGGCGTCGAACACCAGCGGTACGGCCGTGGCCGGGGCCTCGCAATGCAGGGCAATGCGGCGGCTTTCGGCCAGCGAGGCAAACGAGGCCACCAGGTGCCGCACGGCAGCAGCGGCATCGCCAGGCGTAGGCTGCAGGCGGAGGGCCCCGGCTTCGAGCTTGCTCAAATCCAGCACCTGGTTGATGAGGGTCAGCAGCTTGCGGGCGTTGCGCAACACGAGGCTACCCATGTGGCGAGTGGTAAGGTCGGGGGCGTCGGCGGCCAGGGTTTCGGCGGGCCCCAGAATGAGGGTGAGCGGCGTGCGGAATTCGTGGCTGATGTCGGTAAAGAAATCGTTTTTCACCCGGTCCATCTCCAGCAAATGCTCCAAGGCCTGGCGCTCGAGTTGGCGGTCGGCCCGCTCCCGCTCGCGGCTGCGCGTGTAGGCCCGCACCCAATAGATGGTCAGGCCAAAGCCCAGGGCATACAGTGCATAGGCCCACCACGTGCGCCACCACGGCGGCCGGATGCTGAACGAATACGCGGCCGCCACGGGGCTCCACACGCCGGCCTCGTTGGCGGCGCGCAGTTCGAAGCGGTAGTCGCCGGGGGGCAGGTTGGTGTAGGCGGCCGAGCGCGCGGCCAAGGGCCGGGTCCAGTCGTCGTCAAATCCCCGCAGGCGGTACTGGTAGCGCACGCGGCCGGGGTTGGTGAGGCTGTTGGCGCTGTAGTCGAAGGTGAGGTGATTGAGGAAATGGGGCAGGCTGGCGCCGGGCCGCAGGGCCGTGTCGCGCCGGAACAGGCGCAGCCCCGTGAGGCGCGGATAGGGCGCCACGCGGTTGGGGCGGGCGCCGGCGGGCGTGTAGCGCATCAGGCCCGCCACGGTGCCGGCCCAGAGCGTCCCGTTGGGCTCGGCCAGTACGGCGTTGATGCCGGTTTCCTGCCCCATAAATCCCTCTTCGCGGCCAAAAAAAGTTTGGCGGCCGGGGCCGGGCTCGTAGCGCAGCAGGCCGCGGGTGGTGCCCAGCCACACGTCGCCGCGGGCGTCGCATTGCACAAAATATGGGTTGTCGAGGTGGGCGCCGGGCTCTTCGCGCAGGGGCACTTGGCGCAAGCCGCGGGCCGCGTGGGCGGGGTCGTGGGTGAAGATGCCTTCGCCGAAGCTGCTCATCCACAACGCCCCCCGCAAGTCTTCGGTGATGGAAAAAATGGACAGCGGCTCGGCCCCGGCCGGCCGGGGCGCCACCATCCGGAAGCGCAAGCCGGGCGCGCCGCTGGGCCGCGTCGTTTCTTCGGCCTGCAGCAGGCCCGCGTTTTCGGTGCCCAGCCACATGGTGCCGGCGCGGCTGCGCAGCACTTTCATCACGCGGCGGGCCCCGGCCAGCGCCGGGCCCACGTATTGCTCAACGCGGCCCGTGGCAGGGTCGTAGATGACAAGGCCGTTGGTTTCGGTGGCCAGCCAAATGCGGCCGTGGGCGTCCTCCACCATGCTGGCCACCGTGGTTTCGGCCAGGGCCGGAATCTCCGGACTGAGCAAGCGCCAACGGCGGTTGCCGGCCTCCCACACCGCCGAGCCTCCCTGAATGGTGCCCACCCACACGTCGCCGTTGGCGCGGGGCAGCACCGCCCGCACAATGTTGTGCAGGTCGGGCTCGCGGCGGGGCAGCACCTGGCAGCGCGTGCCGCCCGCGGCCCCCGGGCTGAATAGCGCCAGGCCGTCGTTGGTGCCCACCCAGTAGCTGCCGGGTGCGCCCTGGGCCGGCGCCAGGGCATAGACTTTGGTGCCCGGCAGGCCGTCGGCCGTGTCAAACAACGCAAACCGCGCGTCGGGCAAGTACTGGGTCAGGCCGTTGGCCGACGTGGACCACAAGTTGCCTTCGCGGTCGAGCAGCAGGTCGCCGCGGCGGTAGCTGTGCGAAATAAGGCCGGTGCCGGGCAGGCAGCGGGCCGCCGAGGCAGTGGGCGTGGGCAGGTAGCACAGGCCGTTGCCGGTGAGGGCCCACACGCGGCCCGCGCGGCCGGGCTCGGCCACCACGCGCAGCACGCGGTCGGAGCACAGGCCCTGGGCGGCAGTGTAGCGCCGCACCCGCCCGCCCGCCGCGGGCGGGTCGAGCACAAACAGGCCCGCCGTGGGCGTACTGCACCACAGGCGGCCATCAGGGGCGGCGCTCAGGCCCACCACGGCCCCGGTGCGGAGCTCAGCGGGCAGCGCCGCCGGGAGCGGGCGGGGCCGGCCGGTGGTGGCGTCGAGCAGGCGCAGGCCTTCGTCGGAGCCCACCCACAGGCCGCCGGCCGGCGCCGGCAGGAGGGCGCTCACGGCCTTGGGCTTGTCGTCGGAGCCGGCGCGGGCCTGCACCTGCTGGGCAATGGGCATGGCCAGGCTGTCGCCGGGCATGGGCGCATCGGGCCAGCGCAGGCAGTAGAGCGCCCCTCCGGCCGTGCCCACCCACAGGCGGCGGCGGGTGCCGGTGCCCTGGGGCAGCAGGGTGAGCACCTGGGCAAAACGGCCCTGCGTGCGGCGCGGCGTGATGCGTCGGGCCCGGCCCGTGGCCGCGTTGTAGTAGCAAATGGAGCCGTCGCGCATGCCCAGCCACATGTTGGCACCGGGGCCGGGGTCGGCAGCCAGGGTGGTGACGCGGGTGTTGGGCAGGCCCGAGCGGGTGGTGAGGGAATGAAACTCGTGGCCGTCGTACCAGGCGGCGCCCACTTCCGACACCAGCCAGAGCCGGCCCTGGCCGTCCTGGGCCAGGTCGCTCACGCTGGTTTCGGGCAGGCCTTCGCTCAGGCCGAAGCGACGCGAGGGCAGCGTCTGGGCCTGGGCGGCCGGCGGGCCCGCGAGCAGGCAGGCGCCCAGCAGCCCTAAGCCCAACCGTAGCACGGCCAGCAGGCCGTGCCACCTTTGGCGAAAAAAAGGCGTCCTTAATCGTCTGCTCATCATAGCGAACCAGGGCTCAACTACCTGATAATTGCCTGCAACGCAACCTGCTTGCGCTGATGCCTCAGGCTTTAAAACTACGAAATATCTACAGAGCGCACTATCTTAGTCTTTGCGCAAGGGCACCATTTTTCTCGTCGAAGGCGTTGGGCATGTCGTACCTTTGAGCCCGCTTGTCCAAAATCCTGCCCCTCACTCGTCTCTATTCCTCTTTCCGTGGCCGAAATATCCTGTTCCTTTTGCAATAAGAGCAAGCGCGAAGTCGCCGTCATGATTTCGGGCATCAACGCCCACATCTGCGAGAAATGCGTGGGCCAGGCCCAGCACATCCTCGACGAGGAGGCCAAGGCGCAGGACGCCAGCAAGCAGCCCAAGTTCAACCTCATCAAGCCCAAGGCCATCAAGGAGCACTTGGACCAGTACGTGGTGGGCCAGGACGAAGCCAAGCGCGTGATGAGCGTAGCGGTGTACAACCACTACAAGCGCCTGATGCAGAAGCCTTCCGAAGACGAAGTGCAGATTGAGAAGTCCAACATCATCATGGTGGGCGAAACCGGCACCGGCAAGACCTTCCTGGCCCGCATGCTGGCCAAAATCCTGCAAGTGCCCTTCTGCATCGCCGACGCCACCGTGCTGACGGAGGCCGGCTACGTGGGCGAAGACGTGGAAAGCATCCTCACCCGCCTGCTGCAAGCCGCTGATTACAACCTCGAAGCCGCCGAGCGCGGCATTGTGTACATCGACGAAATCGACAAGATTGCCCGCAAGAGCGACAACCCCAGCATCACGCGCGACGTGAGCGGCGAAGGCGTGCAGCAGGCGTTGCTGAAGCTCCTGGAGGGCACCAACATCAACGTGCCGCCCCAGGGCGGGCGCAAGCACCCCGAGCAAAAGATGATTTCGGTGAACACCGAGAACATCCTCTTCATCTGCGGCGGCGCCTTCTCGGGCCTCGACCGCATCATCAAGAGCCGCCTGAACACCAAGCCGCTGGGCTTTGCCAAGACTAACCTAGAAGAGCAGGTCGACACCGAGAATTTCCTGCGCTACGTGTCGGCCCAGGACATCAAGAGCTTCGGCCTCATCCCCGAGCTCATCGGCCGCCTGCCCGTGCTCACCCACCTCAACCCCCTGGACCGCACCACGCTGCGCATGATTCTAACCGAGCCTAAAAACTCGCTCGTGCGCCAGTACAAGCGCCTGTTCGGCATGGAAAA
Organism: Hymenobacter miniatus; assembly: GCF_016427455.1. Classification (NCBI taxonomy): domain Bacteria; kingdom Pseudomonadati; phylum Bacteroidota; class Cytophagia; order Cytophagales; family Hymenobacteraceae; genus Hymenobacter; species Hymenobacter miniatus. The sequence goes on along the minus strand of NZ_JAELXR010000018.1, from coordinate 73,051 downwards.
CATCGAGCTCGACTTCACCGAAGACGCGCTGGAGTACATCGTGGAAAAGGCCGACGAGTACCGCCTTGGCGCGCGCGGCCTGCGCTCCATCTGCGAGAGCATCATGACCGACGCCATGTTCGAGATGCCCTCCGAAGAAGGCGCCGACAAGCTGCAAATCAACCTGAGCTACTGCCGCAGCAAGTTCGAGAAGTCGACGCTGCGCCACATGCGCGCGGCGTAGTTGAACTAACAATCAAGAATTAAAAATGCCCGCCTGAATCGTCAAGCGGGCATTTTTAATTCTTGATTGTTAGTTCTTAATTGACATTACTCCACCACCACGCGCTGCACGCTGGGCGCGCGGCCTTCCGTGTGCACGGTGAGCAGGTAGGTGCCGGCGGCCAGGCCGGCCGTCGACAGCTCGGCGGTGCTGCCGCTGAAGGTGCGGGTGCTCACGAGTTGGCCCAGCACGTTGCGCAGCGTGAGGCTGGCCGACTTGGCGGGCAAGGCCAGCGTGAGGTGCAAGGTGCCTTTGGCCGCAATGGGGTTGGGCCACACGCTAAACTCGCTTTTGCTGGCATTGGCCGTGGCCGAAATGGCCGTTACGGTGAAGGGGCTGCCGTTGCTGGCGCCGTTGGGCGTGGCCACAAATACGTCGCCGGTGGTGGCGCCGGTGGGCACCGTGGCCGTAATCTGGGTGGCCGAATTCACCGTGTAAGTGGCCCGCAGGCCGTTGAAACGCACCGCCGTGGCACCCGTGAAATCGGTGCCGGTGATGGTAACGGTGGTGCCCACCGGGCCGCTATTAGGCGAGAGCTGCGCGATGGTGGGCGCCGGCGCAGAGCAGGTGGCACGCAGCACAAACGTGCCTTCTTCGCCGTTGAAGCCGGTCACGAAAATGCGGTACGTGGTGCCCGCCGCCGCCATAAAGGTGAGCTCCGACGATACGCCCCCGTTGAGGTTGCAGGACGGGCCGTCGTCGTTGCCGGCCACGCACACGTAAGCGCCGCAAGCCCCTTCGTACACAAACAGCTTGGTATCGAAGTCGGTACCGGCGTTGCAGGTCGAGACGGTGATGTTGGTGCCCGTGCCCACAATGGTGTAGAACACGCCGCCCGCGTCAATGTCTTCCACGCAGGTGCCGGTGGGGTCGCCCACGTCACTCGCGTTCACGGTGGTGCCCGTCACGGTCTGGCCGCAGGTAATGGCAATGGCGCTGGCGCAGGCGTCGTTGACGGGCTGCACGTTGAAGTTGAACGACGACGTGCCCGTGCCGCCGGTGGCCGTGATGGCCACGGGGCCGGTGGTGGCACCGGTGGGCACCGTCACCGTAATCTGGGTGGCCGAATTCACGGTGAACACCGGCGCCACGGTGCCGTTGAACGTGACCTGCGTGGCACCCGTGAAGCCGGTGCCCGTGACCACCACCACCGTGCCCGGCTGTCCCGCCGACGGCGAGAACGAGGTGATAGTGGGCGGCAGAATGACCGTGAACGGGCTGGTCGAAACGGCCGTGTTCACCGGCGTAGTCACGGCGAGGGGGCCCGTGGTGGCGCCCGTCGGCACCGTGGCCGTAATCTGCGTGGCCGAGTTCACGGTGAACGCCACGGCCGCTACGTTGTTGAAACGCACCTCCGTGGCGCCCGTGAAGTTGGTGCCCGTGATGACCACCGGCGTGCCAACGGTGCCGCTGGTGGGCGTGAAGCTGGTGATGGCGGGCGGCGCACCCACCACAAACGGCGTTGCCGAGGTGCCCGTGCCAGTGGGCGCCGTCACGGCGAGGGGGCCCGTGGTGGTGCCCGCCGCCACCGTGGCCGTGAGTTGCGTAGCCGATACCACCGTGAAGCTAGCCGCCGGCGTCCCGTTGAAGGCCACGACCGTGGCGCCCGTGAAATTGGAGCCCAGCACCGTAACCACCGTGCCGGCCAGGCCGCCCGTGGGCGTGAAGCTGGTGATGGTGGGCCCCACTGCGGGCGGCGAAATGGTAAAGTTGGCATCCGAGATGTCGAAGAAGTAGTTATCGGCGGCTTCCACCATGAGGCGGGCCTGCGCCTGCGTCGTGGTGGGGCTGGGCGCCACCACCACGGCCGAGCCGTTGTTGGGCACGTTTTGGGCCAGCACCGTGGGGTAGGTCAGGCCGCCGTCGAGGCTGAGGCGGACGTTGACCACGGCGCAGCTCACCGGGGCCGCGTTGGTGCCGGCCACGTCCCAGGTCACGGTTTGGGCGGCGCCACCGGTCCAGGTCACGGCCGCGTTGGGATACTGCACCACGAAGGGGCCGGCCGCGGCGCTGCTGCTCAGGCTGACGGTGCTGCTATAGTTCACGCCGCCAATGACGCCCACCGGGCCGCTGTGCTGGTCGCGCACGGTTACCCGGAAGTTGAGGGGGCGCGTCACGGTGGGCAGGCGCTCGCCTATCACCGTGGTGTTGTTCAGCAGGCTGGGCAGGCGCGGGAAATAGCGCGTGGGGTCGGCGCTGGGCACGAAGGAGCGAAACAGCGGAATGGTCTGGCCGGGCACCTGGGTGGCGTTGGGCGAGCCCGAAGGACCCAGGTCCAGCTCTTCCCACATGTAGGTCAGGGCGTCGTTTTCGGCGTCGGTGGCACTGGCCGTGAGCTTGAAGGGCGTGCCGATGGGCAGCACTTTACCGCTGGCGGGCACGGCCGTCACCACGGGGGCGGTGTTGCCAGTGGCCGAATTCACGCTGCAGGTGGTACCGTCGATGAAGGCACGCATTTCCTGATAGTTGGCCGTATGAAAAATGGCGTCTGAGTTCGGCTGCAGGTTATTCGAGGGGCCGCAAATGCCCGCGTAGGCCATGATGGTGGAACCCGAGCCCGGCTCGTAGGCCGTGCTGGCGTTGCGGTTGCCGTCGCAACTGCCGTTGCTGTCGTTGTTGAAGGTGTGGTTGCCGCCAAACTGGTGGCCCATCTCATGGGCCACGTAGTCGATGTCGAAAGCATCGCCCACGGGGCTCGGCGAGCCCGTCACGCCGCGCGCCTTATCGGCGTTGTCGCACACCACGCCCAAGTAGGCCACGCCGCCGCCGCCGGTGCTCACCACGTGGCCGATGTCGTAGTTGTTCACCCCGATGATGGTGTTGATGTTGGTCTTGTTCTGGTCCAGCATCAGGTCGCCGTTGTTGTTGGTGTAGGGCACGGGCGGTGCCGTCCCGCCGTTCAGAAAAATCAGCTGGTTATTATTGGGGATGAGCACCATGCGCACGGCCAGCTCTTTTTCATACACGCCCACCACGCGGTTTACGGTGGTGACTTCGCCGGCCATAACGCCGGCCACGGTGTTGCCTTTGGTCGCGGCATACTCCGGGGTGCAGGCCAGGGCCAGGCGGTAGGTGCGCAGCTGCGGGCCGCTCGAGAGCACACTGGCCGTGCGCTGGGCAATGGTGGCCACCGAGCGGGCCGCTTTGGCCTTGGCTCCGTCCTTTTTGGGGTCGAAGGCGCACACCAGAGCCGAACCGGCCGCGGCGCGGTTCATGTCTTTCTTGTAAAAGCCGAGGTAATGCCGCGCATCGGTGCGGCTCACGGGGTCGATGTAGAAGCTGTTGCCGTTGCCGGTGAGCACCTGGGCATGGAAGCCGGCGGGCGTCAGGTCGAGGCGCACGGTGGCGGCTGGGTCGTCGAGGCCCACGCCCGCATAAGTGGTGATATCGGGGAAGTGCGCGGCTAGGTCGGGCGCCATCACGGGCGCGTTGCGCACGGCAAAGCGGCCCAGGCGGCCGTTGGGCAGCGGCAGCGCCAGCACCAGTGGGGCGGCACCGGCCTGGGTTTCGGAGGGCGCGGTGGCCAGGGCGGTGCGCAGGCCGGCCACGTCCAGCGTCAGCGGCTGGGCATGAAACAAAGCCGCCGACAGCGGCGAAGCGGCCGCGGCCGCCTTGGCCTCGGCATCAGCCCGGAAAAACGGCGAATCGAGTTGCTGGGCCTGAGCGGCCGCCGAGAGGCCCAACAGCGCGAGCAGCAGCAGGCCCACGCGCGCCGCCCCCTTGCGGGCCGACGAACAAGCGGGTGACTGTGGGGTGGCCGGCCGGGGCTGGTACGGTTGCTTCATTCTAAATCAACGGATTGGGGTGGAAGTAGCAAATATAACCCGTGCCCGTGCTTGGGCAGTGCCCAATCGACCAATGAGCAATTCGAATCGGCTGCCTCTCCGGGCGCTCCCGCCGCCCACAAAAACGCCGCGCCCCGAAGCAAGCTCCGAGGCGCGGCGTTGGATAAGCCCGCTCACACGGCGGCCCCGACGGGCCGCGGCGCTAAGCGGTTTTGAGGTATTTCACCATCAGCTCGGCCGTTTTGCGGGCGGCCTGCTGCTGGCCCAGCTTCTCCCGGATGTCGGCGTAGCCAGCCTTGATGCGGGCCTGGTAATCGGCATCGGTGAGCATCGTGCGCAGCTCGTCGAGCAGGTTGCGGGCGTTGAAGTTACCCTGAATCAACTCCTTCACCACTTCGCGCCCGGCAATGAGGTTGACCAGCGAAATGTATGGCACCTTAATCACCATCTTGCCAATGGTATAGCTCAGCAGGCTGGTGCGGTAGCACACAATCTGGGGCACGCCAAACAGGGCGGTTTCCAGCGTGGCCGTGCCGCTCGTGACCAGTGCCGCCGTGGCGTGGGCCAGCAGGTCGAAGGTCTGGTCGAACACGAAACGAATGCCGTTGCGGTGGAAGTGCTTGTAGTAGTTAGGGTCGAGGTTGGTGACGCCGGCCACCACAAACTGGTACTCCTGAAAGCCGGGCAAGATGGCAATCATCTCGTGCAGCATCTCCTCGATTTCCTGCTTGCGCGAGCCCGGCAGCACCGCAATGATGGGCCGCTCCGGGTCGAGGCGGTTGCGCTCGTAGAAGTCGGTGGTGGGCTGAAACTCGGCCACGGCGTCGGCGGTGGGGTTGCCGGTGTAGTCGATTTCGTAGCCAAACTTGGCGTAGAACTCCCGCTCAAACGGCAGGATGGCAAACATCTTGTCGACGTAGGCCTTCACCTTCTCGACGCGGCCCTGGTTCCAGGCCCAGATTTTGGGCGAGATGTAGTAGAACACCTTGATGCCGTGCTCTTTGGCAAAGCGAGCCATGCGCAGGTTAAAGCCGGCGTAGTCCACCAGAATCAACACGTCGGGCTTGAAGGCGAGGATGTCCTGCTGGCACTGCTTGAGGTAGCCGCGAAACTTGAGGACGCTGGTGGCTGCTTCCACAAAGCCCATGATGGCCAGCTCTTTGTAATGGCGCACCAGCTCGCCGCCCTCGGCCTCCATCATGTCGCCGCCCCAGAAGCGGAACTGCGCTTCTGCGTCCTGCAGGCGCAGCTCGCGCATGAGGTGAGCGGCGTGAAAATCGCCCGACCGTTCGCCGGCTATCAAGTAGTATTTCATTAAAACAGTTATCAGTTAGTAGGTATCAGTGAGCAGTTTGCCGTTATCGTTTCCGTTGCACTTATCCGAAGCGAAGCGGCTCCGGACAACTGCTAACTGTCAACTGATAACTGTTCGCTGATGGCTAGCCGCCGTAATATTCCACGAAGTTGCGCGGCGTTTCGTAGAGTTTAACGCAGTGCAGGCGGGCTTGGGTGATGGCGGGCAGCTCGCGCTCGATGATTTGCCAGAAGGCAATGGCCAGGTTCTCGGTGCTGGCCATCTGGCCGGCCATGAAAGGCACGTCGAGGTTGAGGTTTTTGTGGTCGACCTGGTCGGTGATGTGCGTGCGCAGCAGGTCGGAAAGGGCCTTCAAATCGACCACGAAGCCGGTTTCGGGGTCGGGGTCGCCCTTCACCGTCACGATGAGGTCGTAGTTGTGGCCGTGCCAGTTGGTGTTGGCGCAGGGGCCGAACACCTCGCGGTTGCGCTCCTCGCTCCACTTGGGGTTGTAGAGCTTGTGGGCGGCGTTGAAATGTTCCTGGCGGCTGATGTATATCATTCTAGTTGTCAGTTGCTAGTTGCCCGTTGTTAGTCTTAATAGGAGGCAATACGCTCCTAACAACTGACAACTAACAACTGACAACTACGTGGTTTTCCGCAGCAAATATACGAAGAAGGGTACCCCGAACAGGGCCGTGACGAGGCCCACGGGCAGCCCGGCCGGCGGGTAGAGCAGCCGCGCCAGCAGGTCGCAGGCCAGCAGAAAGCCGCCGCCCAGCACCGCACAAAACAGCAGATTGTAGCGCCCCGTGGCGCCCAGCAGGCCCCGCGTGAGGTGCGGCACCAGCAGGCCCACGAAGCCCACCGGCCCGCACAGCGCCACCACGCCCCCCGTGAGGCCGGCCGCCAGCCCCACCAGCAGCCAGCGCCGCCGCGCCACCGGCAGGCCCAGGGCGGCCGCCCGCTCCTCGCCCAGCAGCAGCAGGTTCAGGTCTTTTTGCAGAAAAGCCAGCGCAAACAGGCTGAGGCCCAGCGCCGCCGCCGGATAGGGCAACACGCTCCACCCGGCCCGCTCGAAGCTGCCAAACGCCCAGAACACCACGCTGCGCAGGCTGCCCTCGGGCGAGGCCATGAACGTGAGCAGGCTGCCCAGCGCCGTCGCCAGCGCCCCCACCGCCACGCCTGCCAGCAGCAGCGGCGCCGGCAAAATGCGTCCCCGCCGCGTGCCCAGCGCCACCACCAGCAGCGTGGCCCCCAAGGCCCCCACCAATGCGGCCACCGGCGGCAGGTACACGCCCGCCAGCGTGAGCGACGGCACCAGCACGTAGCTGGCAATGGCCCCCAGCGAAGCCCCCGACGCCGTGCCCAGCAGGTAGGGGTCGGCCAAGGGGTTGGTGACCAGGGTTTGGAGCAGGTAGCCGCTCACGGCCAGGCTGGCGCCGGCCAGCAGGGCCAGCAGCAGGCGCGGCAGCCGCAGCTGCACCAGCACGAGCTGGGCAGGGTCGACGGGGTCGTAGTGCTGGAAGGTATTCAGGATGAAGCCGTAGGACGTGGCGTAGCTGCCCACGCGCAGGCCCAGCACCACCAGCGCCAGCACGAGGAGCAGGCCGATTATCAGCCACAAAAGCGGATGGCGGGCAGGCATCAGCGGGGGCCTTTGATGGCGGAAAGGGCCGGCGGAATTCTCATCAGCGTTTGCAGCTCCCGCACCGACTCTACTACGCGCGGCCCCGGGCGTTCCAGCAAGTTGCCGGTGATGGGGAACACGCGGTGGGTGCGATAGGCCTCCATGCGGCGCAGCTCCGGGTAGCGCCCAAAAAAGGTGCTATCCAGCTGCCAGAAGCGCCCGCCCAGCAGCACGTCGGGGTTGAGTTTGAGGATGTACTCGCGCGTCAGGGCCGGGTAGGGCTGCGGGAACGTTTCGGTAACGGCGTTTTGGCCTCCGGCCAGACGGATTTCGTCGGTGAAGAGCGTATTCTGACCGTAGCAATAAATGGGGTCTTGCCAGGTGATGGCCAGCACGCGGGGCGGGGTGCGGGACCGGGAGGGGTCAGGCGCGGCAATGAGCGTCTTCAGCTCCCGCCGCAGCGAGTCGGCCACGCGGTGGCCCTGGGCCGGGCGGCCCAGCAGGCGGCCCAGCTCCTCCAGGCCCGTAAATACGTCCTCCACCTTGCGGAAACGCATGTAATAGACCGGAATGCCCAGCTCCTGCAACCGCTTGGCGTCGTCGACGGACGTGATGCCTTCGACGGTGAACACCACTTCCGGCTTCAGCGTGACGAGGCGCTCCAGGTCGAGCGGGTAGTTGTTGACGACGGGCTTTTGGAGCACGGCGGTGGGATAATTATCCTGCGGGCAGCGGGCCACGACGGTGGCCGTGTCGGCCACGGCGTAGAGCATTTCGGTCATGCTGGGGGCCAGGGCCAGCACGCGCCGCGGGTGTGCGGGCAGGCTGAGGGCGCGGCCCAGGCCGTCGCGTACGGCCACGGGACCGGCCGGCCGGGAATCGGATTGGCAACTCGCCAGCCAGGCCAGCGGTAAAAGCAGGAGCAGGAAACGCATGCGGCAAAGGTAGCGGCGCTACCCGGCGCGTCGGTTTACCTTTGCCCCGTCCTCAAGCCCGAACCTTATGATAGTAGTCACCGGCGCGGCCGGCTTTATTGCCAGCTGCCTAGTCGCCCGCCTCAACGCCGCCAATTTCAACGACGTGGTGGCGGTGGATAATTTCTCGGTTGAAAAAAAGCTGCCCAACATCCAGGGCAAAAAGCTGCGCGAGTACGTGGACCGCGAAACCTTCTTCGAATGGCTCGACGCCAACCACGAGCAGGTGGAGTTCATCTTCCACCTCGGCGCCCGCACCGATACCACCGAGATGGACCCGGCCGTGTTCGACGTGCTGAACCTGAACTATTCCAAGCAGATGTGGCAGGCCTGCGTGCGATACAACCTGCCGCTGGTGTACGCCTCCTCGGCCGCCACCTACGGCGACGGCACCTTGGGCTACTCCGACACCGACGAGGCCCTGTTTCCGCTTTACCGCCCACTCAATCCTTACGGCGACTCCAAGAACGACTTCGACAACTGGGCCCTGGCCCAACCCGAAAAGCCCTATTTCTGGGCCGGCCTCAAGTTTTTCAACGTGTACGGGCCCAACGAATTCCACAAGGGCCGTATGGCCTCGGTGATATTCCACGCCTTCCACCAGATTCAGCAAACGGGCTCGATGATGCTGTTCAAGTCGCACCACCCCGACTACACCGACGGCGGGCAGATGCGCGACTTTGTGTACGTGAAGGACGTGGTGGAAGTGTGCTATTTCCTGCTGCACCACCGCACGCACTCCGGCATCTACAACCTCGGCAGCGGCCAGGCCCGCACCTTCCTTGACCTCGCCCTCAACACCTTCCAGGCGCTGGGCCGCACGGCCGATATCCAGTTCAAAGACACGCCCGAGGACATTCGCGACAAATACCAGTACTTCACCGAAGCCGACATGAGCAAGCTCAAAAGCATCGGCTACGACCAGCCGTTTACCCGCCTGGAAGACGGCATTCAAGACTACGTGCAGAACTACCTGGTGCCGGGGCGGTATATGTAGAAACCTTTTAAGCCCGTCATGCTGAGTGCAGTCGAAGCATCTCGCGTGCTGGAGTAATCAATTACTCACGCAGTAGAGATGCTTCGACTGCGCTCAGCATGACGTTCTTTGGTTATTGCTTTGTCCCTTACACTCCCCACCCGCCCGTGCCCCACTCCTCCCGTCCCGTCATTACCATCGTGGGCGGCGGCTTTGCGGGCACGACGCTGGCGCTGCAACTGCGGCAGCAGCCCGGCTTGCAGCAGGCCGAAATCCACCTCATTGAACCCCGGGAAATCCCGGGCCCGGGTCTTGCCTACAGCGCCCGCCGGCCCGAGTATCTGCTGAATGTGCGCCCCGGCGCGCTGAGCCTTTACCCCGAGGCTCCCACTCATTTCGCCGACTGGCTGAGCACCCAGCCCGAAAGCGCCGCCGGCGTGCCCGACTTTGCGCCCCGCGCCGCCTACGGCCGCTACCTGCACCAGGAGCTGAGCGCGGCTCTGGCGCCCACGGCCGCCGCGCCGCGCGTGCTGTGGCACAACTCCCGGGCCGTGACGGCGCGGCAGCTGGGCCCGAACCGCCGCAAGGTGCTGCTGGCCAACGGCACCGAAATCATCAGCGACTACGTGGTGCTGGCTTTGGGCAACTTCCCGCCCCCGCCGCCCGCCGGGCCCGACCACCGCTACCTCCACCACCCCGGCTACCACACCGACCCCTGGGCCGTGGGCAACCTGCGCCGCATCGACCCCGACGACGACGTGCTGCTCATCGGCTCGGGGCTGACGGCCGTGGACGTGCTGCTGGCCCTGCACCAGGACGGGCACCGCGCGCCCGTGACCGTGGTGGCCCGGCACGGCCGCTGGCCCAGCGCCCACGGCCCCGTGGCGCACCCATATCCCAGCTTTTACGCCGAGCTGGCTTCGGAAAACACGGTCACGGGCGTGCTGGCCGTGTTCAAGCGGCACCTGCGGATGGCGGCAGCGCAGGGCATTGGCTGGCAGCCGGTCCTCGATTCGCTGCGGCCTGATTTGGGCCGCATCTGGGGCGCGTGGCCGCTGGTGGAGCAGCGCCGCTTTCTGCGCCACCTGGCGGGGCTGTGGGCCGTGACGCGGCACCGCAGCCCGCCCCAAAACGCCCAGGCGCTGGCCCGCCTCACCGCCGCCGGCCTGGTGCGCCTGCAAGTGGGCACGGTGCGCGAAATCCGGCCCGCCGGCGACCACCTCGACGTGCGCGTGCGGCCCCACGGCGCGGCCGGCTCCTGGCTCACGGCCCGGCACGTGGTGTGCTGCGCCGGGCCCCTGCTCGACTACGGCCGCATCTCCGACCCGCTGGTGATGAGCCTGCGCGACGCCGGCCAGCTCGCCGCCGACCCGCTGGGCCTGGGCATGCTCACCGACGCCCACGGCGCCCTGCGCGGCCCCGACGGCGTGGTGTCCACCACCCTTTTCACCTTGGGCCCCAGCCGCCGTCCGGCCTATTTTGAGTCGACGGCCGTGCCCGAAATCCGGCAGCAGGCTGCCGATTTAGCGGCCGACCTGGCCCGACGCGTGGCCCAGGGACGCAACGAGCAATCCTAAAAAAAGCCGCTTTCTGACGAAAGCGGCTTTTTGGTGCAATCTTAAATCCGACCTAAGCGGCCAGCGCCGGGTACATGGGCAGCACCGGGGCCTCGGTGGCCGGGAAGGCCGGCCGAATGTCGGCCAGGCGGGCGGGCGCCGCAGTGGGCTGGGCATCGTCGTGATGGCGCAGGGCGCGCATCAGCAGGTAGCGGTATTTTTCGGCGTCGGCCAGGGCTTGCTCAATGGCTTGCACGGCGTCGGCGTGCGCCACCACGGGCTGCAGCTCGCGGCGCGGGCGACGGGCTTCAAACACATGACCTTTGAGGTATTCGGCGGCAGATTTCATACGTGGAAACGGGCTGGTTTTTAGCGGAATATCAGCGTAATAGGTTAACCCCAAAAACGCCGTTTTCATTCCCGTAAAGGCCGATTTTCGCCGCTAATTACAAGGCTTTCCAAACGTCCTGCCGGGTGCCTGTTCACCCCATCTGTAACACGATTTTGCCGAACTGGGCGCCGGCATCCATGCGGCGCAACGCCGCCTCGCCCTCGGCCAGCGGGAACACCTCGTCTACCACCGGCACGAGTTGCTTTTCGGTCACCAGCGCCAGCATATCGTCAAAATCTTGCGGCGAGCCCATGGTGGAGCCCAGCACGCTGAGCTGCTTCCAAAATATTTTGGCCGGCGGCAGGTCCGGAATGGCGCCCAGTGTGCCGCCGTAGAACACGATGCGCCCGCCCGGCGCGGCGGCGTCGAGCAGGGCATTGAACGCGGGCCCGGCGGCGCTGTCGATGATGACATCGAACGGGCCACCGGCCTGCTGCACCAGCGTTTTCACCCAATTGTCGTCGGTGTACTTAATGCCGCCTTTCACGCCCAGGACTTGCGCGCGGGCCAGCTTGTCGTCGGAGCTGGACGTGACCCAGACTTCGGCCCCGCGAGCGGCGCAAAACTGCGCGGCCAGCAGCGCCACGCCACCGCCCACGCCCGTCACCAGCACCCGCTCGCCGGCCTGCACCTGGGCGCGGCTGAAGGCGGCCCGATAGGCCGTGAGGCCGCCGAGCGGCAGCGCCGCGCCCTGCTCGTAGCTGAGGTGGCCCGGCAGCGGCCGGATGTATTCGGCGGGCAGGGCGATGTAGTCGGCAAAGGTGCCGGGGTCGGGCATGCCGAGCACCACGAAGTCTTTGGCCTGCGCTTTCGGATTATGGCCCCAGCGCAGGCCGGGGTAGATGAGGACGCGGGCGCCAAGGGCGGGGGCATCGGCGGGCACACTGGGGCCGTGGGCCGCTACTTCGCCGGCGCCGTCGGCGCCCAGGGTGCAGGGCAACTTGATGCCGCCGTACTGGCCTTTCTGAATCCAGACGTCGCGGTGGTTGAGGGCGGCGGCGTGGAGCCGGACCAGGATTTCGCCGGGGCCCGGCGTGGGCGTGGGCACGTCGCGGACGGCCGCGGGCTGGTGGATGGCGTCGAGCTGAAGGGCTTGCATGAAAGAGCTGTGGGGAATAGAAAGAAGTGGCAACACAAAAGTCAACGCCCGCAAAAGGTTTGGCTGCGGGCGGTGCAGGGGTGCTCCCGGGCCGCGAACCTTCCGGGCAGGGCCTCGTTGAAAGAAGCCGCTCTCGGCAGAGAGTTGGCCCTTCATTGAACAAAAGACCCACCGCAATGCCCGAAACTCATTCGCTCGAAGACGTGCTGAATACGCCCCAAAAGAAACTCGCGTTTTTTCAGAACCTGGTGCTGGTGGCCGCCGCCGATGGCCAGCTGAGCACCGAAGAAGGCGACTTCCTGCTGCAAATTGGCAACAAGCTTGGCCTGAAGCCCGAGGAAGTGATGCCCATTGCCGACAACCTGGGGGTGCTCAGCTTCATTGTGCCGGCCGAGGGCCTGCAGCGCACCCTGGAGCTGCAAACCCTGGTGCAGATGATGCTGCAGGATGGGCAGCTCGACGCGCGCGAGTACGGCCTGTGCCAGGAATACGCCATGCGCATCGGCTACAGCAAATCCATTCTCGACGACATGGTGAGCCAACTGGCCGGCGGCGAACCCAACCCCTACCCGAACCCGCCCACGGTGAGCTAGTGTAGAGACGGTTGCACGCTTAATTGAGCTTTTTCAACCCCACCAGTGCCAGCGGGCCGGCCACCAGCAGCCCCGTGGCCAGCCCGCCCACATGCGCGGCGTTGTCGATGTTGCCGGTGATGCCCGAAATCAAGTTGCTGAGCACGAGGTAGAGCACCAGGCCCAGCATGGCGCGGCGGTCGGACTTGTCGAGCACCAGCTTTTTGCCAACCAGCAGCACCAGCAGCAAGCCGTAGAGCCCGAAGATGGCCCCGCTGGCCCCTACCGAATTGATGCCGCCGGTGTGCCACCACAGGCTGGCCAGCCCGCCGCCCACGCCGCTGGCCAGGTACACCAGCAGCAGGCGCCAAGGGCCCACCCGGTCTTCTACCAGCAGCCCCAGCAGCCAGAGCGAAAACATATTGAGCAGCAGGTGCGAGAGGCCGGCGTGCACAAACTGGTAGGTGAGCAGGCGCCACGGCTGCCCGTGCAGCGTGAGCCCCGACACGTTGGAGCCCCACACCACCAGCTGGTGGGCCGTGGGCGCCGAGGCCGACACGCCGCTGAGCACCATCAGCCCAAACATGAGCAGCGTGGCGTCGAGCAGCAGCGGCGTGGCCAGGAAGCGCCGCGACGGAATGAGCAGGCCCCGCAGCAACTGGCCCAGCAGCTGGCCCCAGGTTTCGGGTTCCTCGGCCGGGGGCGGCGGAACGGGGGCAGCGGCTTCGGGCAGCAGGCCTCGACGCTTGAGCTCGGCCACGGCGGCGGCGCCCACGGCCGGCGGGTAGCGGGCGGCGTTTTGGGCCAGGTACAGCAGCTCGGCTTCGGGCTTTTGGGCGAAGAGTTGGGCGGCGAGGGCAGCGGTGGAGCCGGGTTCGGGCTCGGGGGCGGGTGCTTCCATGTGAGGCCAGACGCGGCAAGGAGCGCGCCACCTTGGCAAACCGGCCACTTTGCCAGTTGGTTGGGAGCCATCGCGGCGCAGCGGCGTCATTCAACCCGCCAAAACCCGTTTTGCTTAGAATTTCGCCGTCAGCACGGTGGCCTTGTAGGGCTTGCCGGTGACGGGCGAGGTGGGCAGCACGTCTTTCAGCCAGTCTTGCACGTCGGCTTCGCGGGCCACTAGCTCCCGGTCTTTGAGGAAGCGCTTGTTGGGCAGCAGGTCGGGGAACTGCTCCAGAATGTGCTGCTGGCTGCTGGCGGCCTCGCGCATGCGGTCCATCTGGTTGGCCATCACGGGGCCGAACTTGAAGTGATACACGGCGGCGCGGTTCCACTCGTGCCAGCTTTGGCGGGCCACCAGGGTTTGTTCGGCAAACATGGGCCCGGCTTTGCCCGCGTGGGCTTGGCCGGTGAGGTATTCGGTTTGCGTCTCGGCCGCCCAAAAGCGCTTGCACAGCTCCCGGAACTGGCGCAGGTGCTCTTCGTTGGTTTTTTCGCGGGCCGGCACCGTGGCCAGCTGCCGGCGCACCACGCCGGCCACGTCGTAGGTCGGAATGGCCGAGGTGGGCACCTCCGTGAGCCGGGGCACCGGCTTGGGTTTGGCCGAGGCCGCTACGGCCTGCACGCCCCCGCCGCGCTGCTGCCGGGCGTAATAATAATAGCCCAGGCCCAGCACCAGCGCGGCCAGGGCCAGGTTGAGAAAATTGACGCCGCGGCCGGCGCGGGCCACACTGGCGGGCGCCTCCAGATTTTGTGGTTCCAGAGCGGGCATTTGCACCTGCAGCAGGCCCCGCCGGCGCAATTCGCGCCGGGCCGACTCAATCAAATCGGGCTGGTAATATTCGGGGTGCTCGATGAGAAACCGCAATTCGGCTTCGGTTTTTTGGTGGTAGAAATCGGTAGCGGCGTCGGACACGGCGGCAGGCTCGGGGCTGAAAGTGAATGGGAACTGCTAAGATGGTGAACGCCGCGCAAACCGCCGCGCCCAACCGTGGGCGCCCCCCGCCGTAAACCCAACCGTGGCGCCTGCGGGCCGCCGCGCATTCTTTCATCCTCCTTCTTCTTTCTCATGCCCGACCCCACGCAGAACCCCACCGACCCCCGGCCCGACTTCGCCCCCAGCTCCGCCACGCCCGACCAGGAATCGGAGCAGGAGGCCACCGTCAACAGCACCCCCGACGCGGCACCTGACTCCACCGGCTCCCCCGCATCGGGCCAGCCCGGCGCCACGCCCAGCAGCACCCAGCAGAACATGGGCGACGGCGCCGGCATCCGCGGCGACTACGGCGACGCCAGCCAGACCAACGGCCTGGAAGGCGGCCCCGACACCCCCGACAACCCCGAGACCGATACCGAGCTGACGGGCTCTTGAGGCAACCTGATATTCTAAAATACCCTGCGGCGCGGCCGGCGTAACCTCACCCCCAGCCCCTCTCCCCAGGAGAGGGGAGCCTGACGATTCCTCAAAGAGAGGAGCCGGTGCCCCCTCTCTTTGGGAGAGAGGGTCAGGGGGGTGAGGTTCCGTCGGCCACGCCATAAAGCGTAATTTGCGGCCTGTTTCCGTGTTGCTGAATTTCTGTTGATGCTTCGTTTTCTCGCCGCTGGCCGTTTCCTTTTCCTGCTGTCATTGCTAATTGGGGCTGCCCCCAGGGCCGGGGCCCATCCCGCGGCCGACACCATTCCGCCGCCCAAGCGTGAGCTGCGCGGCATGTGGGTGGCCACCGTCGAGAACATCGACTGGCCCAACCAGCGGGGCGAGTCGCCGGAGCAGTACCGCCGCGAGTACCGCCGCCTGCTCGACGCCGGCCAGCGCGCCGGCATCAACGCCGTGTTTGTGCAAATCCGGCCCGCCTCGGATGCCTTCTACCAATCCAACCTGGAGCCCTGGAGCAAGTGGCTGACCGGCACGCAGGGCAAAGCCCCGGCCGACGGCCAGGACCCCCTGCCCTTTCTCATCGTGGAAGCGCACCGGCGCGGCATGGAGTTCCACGCCTGGTTCAACCCCTACCGCGCCACCATGGACTCGGTGACGCGCCGCCTGGCCCCCAGCCATCCCTACCGGCAGCACCCGGACTGGTTTCTGCGCTACGGCGGGCAGCTGCTGTATAATCCCGGCCTGCCGGCGGTGCGGGCCCACATCACCCGCGTGATTCTGGACGTGGTGCGGCGCTACGACATCGACGCCGTGCACTTCGACGACTACTTCTACCCCTACCCCGACCCGGGCAAGGTGTTTCACGACGAAGCCGCCTTCCGCGACTTCAACCCCACCGGCCTAGCCACGCTGGGCGACTGGCGCCGCGAAAACGTGAACATCCTCATCCGGGACCTGCACGACAGCATTCAGGTGGCGAAGCGCTGGGTGAAGTTCGGCATCTCGCCCTTCGGCGTGTGGATGAACAAGTCGAAGGACTTTCCGCAGGGCTCCGACACGCGGGCCGGCCAGCCATCCTACTCCAACCTCTACGCCGACACGCGCCTGTGGCTGCAAAAGGGCTGGATTGACTACATCGTGCCGCAGCTGTACTGGAGCTCCAACTTCCGCCTCTGCCCCTACCCCGTGCTGGTGAACTGGTGGGCCGAAAACCACTTCGACCGCCACCTCTACATCGGCCACGGCACCTACCGCATGCTGGAAAGCACCCGCTCCGACACCACCTGGCGCAACCCGCGCGAGCTGCCCCGCCAGATTCGACTCAACCGCGCCACCGAAGGCGAAGCCGTGGGCAGCGTGTTTTTCTCGGCCAAATCGGTGCTGCGCAACCCGCTGCACACCACCGACTCGCTCACCCAGGACCTGTTCCGCTACCCCGCCCTGGTGCCTTCCATGCCCTGGAAAGACGACCTGCCACCCCTTCCCGTGGCCAACCTCACCCTGCGCCGCCTGGGGCCCCAAGTAACACTGAGCTGGCAGAGCGGCCCGCCCGCCGCCGACGGCGACGCGGCCACCTACTACGTGCTCTACCGCTTCGGGGCCAACGAGCCCAGCACGCCCCACGACCCCAGCCGCATCCTGGCATTGCCGCGGCCCGCGCCCGGCTACCCCGCCACCTACGTGGACACCACCGCCGTGCCCGGCCAGGCCTACGCCTATTACGTGACGGCCGTGGACCGCCTGCACAACGAAGGCCGGCCCATGCGCGTGGTGAGCACCGGCCAGAACGGGCCCGAGCTGGCCGTGGGCCAGGCGCCCGGCGGAGCACCCCGCCCGGGTGCGCCCACGTCGCCGCCTGTGGCCTCGCGCCCGGCCCAGCCCACCATCACCCTGCCCACCGCCGAGAGCCCGGAGAAAGCGGCGCCGTTCACCAAGGTCAAAATCAAGGAGAAGCCGGCTAAGAAGGGCTTTTTCGGGCGGCTGTTCGGGGGGAAGGATTGATGGTGAGGTAGAAAGCAGTACCGCCACCAGTGCCGGTGCCCGTGGGCACACCGGGTGGGGGCATCGCCGCACGCGGCGGGCCATGTGGGCACACCGGGTAAGCCCATTGCCACACGCGGCAGGCCAGGCAAGCACAGTGCCCACCCGGCCCGCCGCATGCGGTAGGCCAGGTGGGCACTGTGGGAATACCCATCGCCGCACGCGGCGATGACAGGAAGGAGCCGCTTACAGCGACCGGTACTCGAACCGGACCCGGGCGGCGGCCCCGGCCGAGCCGGGCTTCACGCTCAGAATGCGTAGGAGCATCACCTCGGCGCCGCGCACGCGCACGGCAAACACGTCGTTGGCCGCCACGGTGCCCACGTCGGCCACGGTGGTGTTCTGGTAGAGGGCCGTGGCCACGGTGTTCACGGTGGGCGTGGTGTAGAAGCCGGCCGCTACCTGGGCCGGCGTGGCCCGATAGAAGCGCGTGTTGTTGGCGGCGGAGATGGTAACGTTGCTGCCCGTGCCGCTCAGGAACAGGTCTTTGGCCGTCACGGGGTTGGCGGCCGGCTCGATGGTGCCGGTGCGCAGGTTGAAGGCCAGCGAATCGAGGGTGACGCTGGGGCCGCCCGCAATGCGGCCGGTGCGCAGCGTAGCCAGCGGCGTGGGGGCCGTCACGTTGATGGCGGGCGCCGTGATGGTGAGCGTTTGCACGGCGGCGTAGGCTTCAAAAATGAAGGTCACGGGCTGGCCGTTGCTGTTGCGGGGCACGGTGGCGTCCACGGTGCGGGTGTTGGCCGCGCCGGTGGTGGGGTTGCGCACCACGCCGGCCCGCACCCGCGGCTGCGAGCCGATGCGGTAGAAGGTGGTCAGGCTGTCGACGGCTTTGGCGAGCGGGCTGGTGGTGGTGGCGCCCTTGTTGAGGATGAGGGAATAGCCGATGATGTCGCCCTCGCTCTGGGCCGTGCCCGTGAGGCCGTTGCGGTAGGTGGGCACCGGCGGCACGGTGGCAAATTCCAGCGTGGCCGGGGCCGCCACCGTGTAGGTGAAGCGGCGCAGGCGCTTGGCGCCGTTCTGGAAGTTGAGCGTCACGTCGACGCGGACCAGTGTGCCGTTGGGGGCGGTGGCGGGCACGGTGTAGGGCACGGGCATCACCTGCAGGCCGCCGGTGGTGTTATAGGTGCCGTTGGCCGGGAAGGTGCCGGTGGTGGTCGAGTCGATTTTGCCTACCACCTGGTACACGGTCACGTCGCGCAGCTTGTCGGCTTCGGCATACGACACGTAGAGCGGCACGGCTTCGGTGGGGGCGTAGCGAGCGGCCAGGGCCACGCGGGGCAGGCCCAGGCCGGCAAAGCCCGGCTCAGAATCCATGGTGTAATAGTCGTCGAGTTCGGCCTTTTTGCAGCCGCCGAGCAGCAGGCCCAGCAGCGGCAGCACCAGCAGCAGGGTGCGGTATGAGTAATGCTTCATATAACGAGGAGTTAAAATCTGGGGGATGAGGAGAGTACCGCTCTTGTCATCCTGAACGGAGCGAAGGACCTTCTCACGCTAGGCGCAGTGATTACTGCAAATCGTTCTTCGGTGACAAGGTCCTTCGCTCCGCTCAGGATGACAGACCCGGCGCAACGAAGCAATTGGTGGCCTTAGGGGCGGTCAAACCACAGGGGCTTGGTCACGTACTCGTTGTCGTTGCCGAGGGCCGTGCCCGACTCGGCGTAGAGGCCGGCCACGGCGTTCGGATTAACGGTCACCTCGGTGGCGCCGGGCAGCAGGCGGCGGGGGTATTTGCCCTGCAGCGGGCCCGTGCCACCGTTGCTGTAGAAAGGATAGAGGAAGTTGACGTAGAGGGTACGGTCAAAATCCAGGCGGCGCAGGTCCGACCACGAGTCCGGGTTCAGGAACATGGCGATGTATTTCTGCTCCATGATGGATTTCAGCGTCACGTCGGCCGGGGTTTGGGGCACGGCGGCGCTGGCCAGGTAGGCGTTAATCTGCGCGTCGGAAATGAGCGGGAACGTGACCGTGGGGGGCGTGAACGTGCCGCCCGTGCTCACCTTCTTCATGTGCGCCCGAATGCCTTCGCGCAGCGCGGCCAGAGCCCGGGGCAGGTTGTTAGCACGGAAAGCCGCTTCGGCCTCAATGAACTTCACCTCGTGGTAGGTAATGGCCTCGAAGTAGCCCAGGTCGCGGGCGTACCAGCCGCCGTAGAAGTCGGTGAGCGTGGAGCCGGGCGTGAGGTTGGCAGTGGCGCCGCTGGCCCGGCCGGGGTCGATGCCGGTGCTGGTGGTGGGCACCAGCACGCCAAAGCGCGGGTCGACCACGCCCGGAAACGTGGTACCGTTGAGGTACTTCACGATGTTAGACGAGAACGTGGCAGTGCCAAAGTTGCCGCGCGTCACCCCAAAAATGTTGGTGGTGTTCGAGAGGGGCGCCACGGCCACTTGGAAGTTGATTTGCGCGTCGTCGGCCGACGACGTGAACGCCTTGTCGCACAGGGCCAGCACGGCCGTGGGGCTATAGGTACTCTTTTTGGTGAGATGCTGGGCCTGACGGGCCTTCAGGGCATAGGCCAGACGCACCCATTTGGCGGGGTCGCCCTTATACAGAATGTCGCCGCTTTCGCTGGGCGAAGAGGTGTAGAGCGGGCGGAAGTTGGCGCTGGCAGGCTTGGACATTTCCACCGCGCCCTCGTCGCAGAGCTGGTTCACCACACCGTAAATGGACTCCTGCGAGTCGTACTTGGGCGTGAAGTTGGCGCCGCCCTGGTAAGCTTCGGAGTACGGAATGTCGCCAAGCATGTCGGTGGCGTGGGCCAGAATCATGGCCTGCATGATTTTGCCGGCGCCCACGTAGTACACCGAGCCTTCGTCCTGGGCGGCCTTCTGCATCACCGGAATGTTGCCGCCGGCTTGGAAATAGGAGTAGTTGAAGGTGTTGGTGCTGTTGGCGTTGGTGAAAAAGTATTGGTCGTTGGCACCGCTGCTACCGCCGCGGATTACCGCATACTGCGTGATGTAGGGCGTGCGCAGGGCCGAGAACATCTGCACCTGGATGCCGTTCGAGATGATGCCCGGCAGCAGGAAGTTCGGCGTCGAGACGACGGGGTTGTTCGGGTTATTGTTCACGTCGAGAAACTTCTCGCACGCGGTGAGCGCACTGCCGCTGAGCAGCAGCCCGAGGCCCATTATATAGCGGTTCAGGTTCATATCAGAAAGCGGGAAAGACAGCCCAAGCCGTCGTTTAGAAGTTAACGCGCAACGCCATATCCACGCCGCGAGTGCCCGGCACGTTGCCGTAGTCGAAGCCATTGGAGCCGCCGCCGCGCACGCCCGCACCAGCGGCCGAGGTTTCGGGGTCGGCGCCGGTGTATTTGGTGAACAGCACCAGGTTGCGACCCGTCACGCTCAGCTCGGCGCCTTTGATGAATCCGGTGCGCGAGAGCAGCGTGGTGGGCAGAGCGTAGCTCAGCGTCACGTAGCGCAGGCGGGCCCACGAGCCGTCTTCCACGAAAGCCGTGCCCGCCGCGCCCAGAATGCTGGTGTAGTAGGTCTGGGTGAGCTCTACGGGGCGGGTGTTTTTCTCGTAGGTGCCGTCGGCTTTGCGAATCACGCCGTCGAACACCACCTGCTTGTACCGGTCTTCGGTGCGCTTCGAAGTGCCCACGCGGGTTTGGTACCAGTCGTTGCCGTTAATCACCACGCCGCCCACGCGGAAGTCCATCAGCGAGGTCAGCGACAGGCCCTTGTAGGTGAAGGTGTTGGTGAACTGGGTGGTGAAGCGCGGGGCGCGGTTGCCGGCGTATTGCAGCAGCGGGTTCACCGACGGGTAGCCGGTGGTCGAGTTGATAATCATCTGGCCGTAGAACTCGCTGCTGGGGTCGGTCACGCGGTTGAAGTCGGTGGCGCCGAGGCCCGAAATGGGGCGGCCGGGGAAGGCGCCGCCCTCGTGCACGTCCGTGATGAAGGCATCGGACTGGAACACCACCGTGAGCGGGAAGGGCAGTTCCTCCACGCGGTTGGTGTTGTGGTAGAAGTTGGCAATGATGTCCCAGCTGAAGTCCTTGGCCTTGATGGGCGTGCCGGTCAGCGAGATTTCCTGGCCTTCGTTGGTCACGATGCCGCCGTTGATGTACTGCAGGATGAAGCCAGCGGCCTGGCTCACGCGGGGCGCAATAATCTGGTCCTTGGTGCGCGAGTAGTAGTAGTTGAAATCCAGGCCCAGGCGGTTCTTGAAGAACTGCAGGTTGATGCCGGCCTCGTAGGTGCGGGTGCGCTCGGGGCGCAGGTTGGGGTTCGAGCCGAAGAAGTCGTTGCGGAAGCCGCCGCCGATGTAGGTGTTCTGCGTGAGCGCCGACAGGATGCGGTAGGGCTGGGTGTCTTTGCCCACTTCGGCCACCGAGCCGCGGATTTTGCCGTAGTTCAGGATGTTGCTCTGGTCCAGGCCCAGGGCCTTGGTGAACTCGTAGCCCAGGCCGGCCGAGCCATAGAGGAAGCCCTTGCCGTAAATCTTGTTCTCATCGGGCCGCGGCAGCGTCGACGACTGGTCGTAGCGGCCCTGGAATTCGAGGAACAGCTGGTTGAACAGCGTCAGGTTCAGGCGGGCGAAGTTGCCGATGAGGTGACGCTTGCTGTCGCGCTGCAAGGCGTTGCGGTTCACCGTGTTGTTGAGGCCCACGAAGTTGGGGTTCTGGAAAATCAGGCCGATGTAGTCCACGGCCTGGTCCAGGTTCTCCTCCAGCGTGTTGCCCAGCACCAGCGTGGTGCCCACGTTCTGGCCAAAGTCGTGGTTGAAGGTGGCCAGGGTGGTGGCCGTGGTCAGGCGGAACTGGTCCACGGTTTCGGCGATGCCGCCGTTCTGGTTGCCCACCTGCGAGG
Source organism: Hymenobacter miniatus (assembly GCF_016427455.1). Lineage (NCBI taxonomy): Bacteria > Pseudomonadati > Bacteroidota > Cytophagia > Cytophagales > Hymenobacteraceae > Hymenobacter > Hymenobacter miniatus. The sequence continues at coordinate 51,341 of NZ_JAELXR010000018.1, read as the reverse complement.
TGCCCACGGCGCGCACCGAGGTCACGCGCGAAGTGTACAAGTCGGTGCCGATGTTGTGGCTCAGCGTGAGCCAAGGCGCCACCTTGTAGCTCAGCTGCACGTTGCCGATGAAGCGGTTGGTGCGGTCGGTCTGGGGGTTGTTGTTCACCGTCCAGTAGGGGTTGTCGGCGTCGGCGTCGGTGCCGTTGCCGGGGGCCAGCAGGCGGCGGCGGGTGCCGTCGGGGTTCAGGTAGTTGCGGGCATCGTCGTCGCGCGGCCAGTTCAGCAGGCTCAGCAGGAAGCCGCCCGTCGAGCCAAACAAGCCCGGCCCCTGGATGGGCCGCTCGCCGCCCGAGGTCAGGTACTGGGCCGAGCCGCTCACCTTCAGCCGCTCCGTGATGGCGGCCGTGCCCGAGAGGCGCACGGTGCTTTTGTCGTACTTGCTGCTCGGCGTCACGCCCTGCTGCTGCAGGTTCGAGGCCGACACGAAGAAGCTGGCTTTCTCGGAGCCGCCCGACAGGTTCAGGAAGTTCTGGAAGGTGTTGCCTTTGCGGAAGAAGTTGCCCACGTTGTCGTACACTTCCTCGCCGGGCGCAAAGCGCGGGCCGAACGAAATGCGGGTGGTGGGGTCGGCCAGGCCGCTGCTGCCGCGCTTATACAGGCTCTGCATTTGGGGCAGGCGGCTCACCTCGTCCACCGAGTACTGCGTGCGGTAGTTGAGCGTGGTGGTGCCGGCCTTGCCTTTTTTGGTGGTGATGACCACGGCGCCTCCCGCCGCGCGCAGGCCGTAGAGGGCCGCCGCGGCCGGGCCTTTCAGCACCGTAATGCTCTCAATGTCTTCGGGGTTGAGGTCGCCGGCACGGTTCGAGGAGCCCACCGAGCGGCCCAGCAGGCCGTTGAAGGCCGACCCGCCGCCCGGCGCCGTGCTCTCCTGGAAAGAGCCGTTGTCCATAATCATCCCGTCGATGACGAACAGCGGCTGGTTGTCGCCGTCGAGCGAGGTGCCGCCCCGGATGATGATGCTGGCGCCCTCGCCGGGCGCGCCGCCCGAGGAAGTGATGTTGACGCCGGCCACCTTGCCCTGCAGGGCGTTCACCACGTTGGTCTGGCGCGAGTCGATGATGTCTTTGCTTTTCACTTCCTGCACGGCCGTCACCAGCTCGCGCTTGGCCTGCGGAATGCCGTAGGAGGTCACCACCACCTCGTCGAGGCCGGTGGTGCTTTCCTTCAGGCCCACGTCCACGGCGCCATCGGCGGGCACGGCGCGCTCTTGCGAGGCGTAGCCGATGAAGCTGAACACGAGGGTGGCGCCCGGCGCGGCCTGCACCGAGTAGCGGCCGTCGGAGCCGGTGGTGCTGCCCGTGGTGGTGCCTTTCACGAGGACGGTGACGCCCGGCAGCGGGGTTTGGTCGGTGCTGGACGTGACGATGCCCGACACGGTGCGGGTGGCCGTCTGGGCCCAGCTAGGCGGCGCCAGCAGCACGCCCAGCAATAGCAGGAATAGCCAGTATTTTTTTTTCATGAGGAAAAATGAATTGGTGGGAAAAGGGAATCAATAAAAAAGCCGGAACCCGGGCACGGCGCGCCGTTAGGTTCCGGCCCGAAGGTCGGCAAAAATGCTATACACTTACAACACAGGGCCTTGTAGTTCATACAGGCAGGCAGAGTCGTTCAACATGGAAAGGAAAGGGTCAAATGTGCGAAACAATTGGGCAATTTTCCCGCAATCGTTCCCAACAAAATGCGAACCGCGAAGCCTCGTCCGTCTCGATATTTTTATCTTGTTTATTAGAAATTATCTATTTACTATTTGTGAAGTTTTGATTCGTGCCGGGCATTCGCCAACTTACCGGCCCCTCCCACCCCAGCCCTTCAGCGCATGGCTTCTCCCCTCGCAGCATTGCCGGCCACGGCCGGCGCCCGCCTCCCCGTCAGCCTCTACGCCGATTCGGAGCAAGCCTCCGCCGCCGTAGCGGGGCAAATTGCCGACCTCATCCGCCAGCGCGCCGCCGACGGCCGGCCCTGCGTGCTGGGCCTGGCCACCGGCTCGTCGCCCACGCGGGTGTACGAAGAGCTGGTGCGTTTGCACCGCGAAGACGGCCTGAGCTTCCAGAACGTCATCAGTTTCAACCTCGACGAGTACTACCCCATGGCGCCGGGCTCGCTGCAGAGCTACGTGCGCTTCATGCGCGAGTATTTGTTTGACCACGTCGACATCCGGCCCGAAAACGTGCACATCCCCGACGGCACCGTGCCGCCCGAGCAGGTGCCGGCCTTCTGCCAGCGCTACGAGGAGCAGATTCGTGAGGCCGGCGGCATCGATTTGCAGCTGCTGGGCATCGGGCGCACCGGCCACATCGGGTTCAACGAGCCGGGCTCGGGCCCGGCCTCGCGCACCCGCCTCATCACCCTCGACCACGTGACTCGCACCGACGCGGCGTCGGACTTCTACGGCGAGGAAAACGTGCCACGCCGGGCCCTCACCATGGGCGTGGGCACCATTCTCGAAGCCCGCCACATCGTGCTGCTGGCCTGGGGCGAGGGCAAAGCCGCCGTGGTGAAGCGCATGGTGGAAGGCGACGTGACCGACACCGTGCCGGCCACCTACCTGCAGCGCCACCCGGCCGTGCAGGTGGTGCTGGACGAGGCCGCCGGCGCCGAGCTCACGCCCCGCAAAACGCCCTGGCTGCTGGGCTTGCCCTGCGACTGGCACGACGCGGCCCTGGTGCGCAAAGCCGTGACCTGGCTGGCCCGCAGCGTGAGCAAGCCCATTCTGAAGCTGACCGAGGAAGACTACAACGAAAATGGCCTCTCGGAGTTGCTGGCGCAGTCGGGCCCGGCCTACGACATCAACATTCGCGTTTTCAACGAGTTGCAGCACACCATCACCGGCTGGCCCGGCGGCAAGCCCGACGCCGACGACACCCACCGCCCCGAGCGCGCCGCGCCGTTTCCCAAGCGCGTGCTCATTTTCTCGCCGCACCCCGACGACGACGTAATTTCGATGGGCGGCACGCTGCTGCGGCTGGTGGACCAGGGCCACGAGGTGCACGTGGCTTACCAGACCTCGGGCAACATTGCCGTGTTCGATGATGAGGCCATTCGCTTCGCCGAGTTCGTGGCCGATTACGACCACGCCTTCCGCCTGCCCGGCGACGAGCCGGCCGACAACCTCTACCACCGCGTGGCGGAGTTTCTCAAAAACAAACAGCCCGGCCAAGTCGACAGCGAGGAAGTGCAGCAGATAAAGGGCCTCATCCGGCGCGGCGAAGCCAAGAGTGCCTGCCGCCTGGCCGGCATCCCCGACGCCAACGCGCACTTCCTCGACCTGCCCTTCTACGAAACCGGCCGCGTGCGCAAAAAACCGCTCGGCGACGAGGACATCCGCCTCACCATGGAGTTGCTGAACCGCATCCAGCCCCACCAGATTTACGCCGCCGGCGACCTGAGCGACCCGCACGGCACGCACCGCGTGTGCCTGGCCGCCATTTTCGAGTCGATTTACCGATTGAAGGAGTCGGGCACGCCGTGGCTCGACGACTGCTGGGTGTGGCTCTACCGCGGCGCCTGGCAGGAATGGGACATCGACCAGATTGAGATGGCCGTGCCCCTCTCCCCTTCTGAGCTCACGCGCAAGCGCCGCGCCATCTTCAAACACCAAAGCCAGAAGGACCGGCCGCTGTTTCCCGGCGCCGACCAGCGCGAGTTCTGGCAGCGCAGCGAGGCCCGCAACCGCACCACGGCCAAGATTTACGACGAACTGGGCTTGCCCGAATACGAAGGCATTGAGGCCTTTGTGCGCTGGGCGTTTTAAGGGTTCGCCTCCCCCCCGGCCCCCTCTTCTCAGGGAGAGGGGGCCGGGGGGGGAGGCGCGCCTTCACAAACGCCAACCCATTCATAGCAGAAGTTGAATATTAAGCGAATTATTTCTATACCTTGACGTAAAGAACCTTGCTTTCTCACCTTTTTCCCACCAAACTCTTCTGCTTATGTACCATGTATATCGAGACAAGCTGGCCCGGCATCTGGGCGGGCTATTGCTGTGCCTGCTGCTGGCTGCGCCGGTGCTGGCCCAAACCGCAAGCCAGCGCTACACCCTGCGCGGCCGCGTGACCGACGCCGCCGGGCTGGGCCTGCCCGGCGCCACGGTGCTGCTGAACGGCACCACCTTCGGGGCCTCGTCCGACGCCGACGGGGCCTACGCCGTGAGCGCCACCGTGCCGCCCGGCAGCTATACGCTCACCATTTCGCTGATTGGCTACAAGTCGGAATCGCGCCCGCTGCGGCTGGGCACCGACGAAACCGTGACCACCGACGTGGCCCTGAGCGAAGCCCAGCAAAAGCTGGACGAAGTGGTGGTGGTGGGCTCGACGGTGACCGTGAACCGGCGCGAGCTGGGCAACGCCATCAGCACCATTAAGGGCTCAGAACTGACGCAGAGCGGCTCCGGCGCGGTGCTGAACTCGCTGCAGGGCAAGGTGCCCGGCGCCCAGATTACGCAGAATTCCGGCGACCCGGCGGGGTCTATGTCGGTGCGCCTGCGGGGCATTCACACGCTGGCGGGGTCGTCGGACCCGCTGTACGTGATTGACGGCGTGATTATCAGCAATGCCAGCACCAACGTGTCGCAGCTGGCGCTGGCCAACGACATCGGGGTGGCCAACGCCGGGCAGAACCGCCTGGCCGACCTCAACCCCAACGACATTGCCAGCATCAACGTGGTGAACGGCTCGGCGGCGGCGGCCATATACGGCTCGCGGGCCGCCAACGGCGTGGTGCTCATCACCACCAAGCGCGGGGCGGCCGGCGGGGTGAAGGTGTCGGCCTTCACCAGCTTCACCGTCAACGAGCTGCGCAAGTCGGTGCCGGTGAACACCTACGGCAAGCAGTTCGGTGCGGATACTTACCAGAGCCGGAACGCCAATGGAACTATCGCAACCAACGTTTTCCGGTTGTATACCATTGGTTCGGCGGCCCCTCTCAGCTCCAACAACATCCCCGTTCCGGGCCTGACCACCACTACCATCACGCGGGCCAACGTGCCTACGCCGCTGGCCAGCAACCTGGTGGACGTGACGCGCTACAACTACTTCGACCAGATTTTCCGGACCGGCTACGGCACCGACGACGGCGTGTCGTTATCGGGCGGCTCGGAGCGCACGCAGTACTACGTGTCGCTGAACTACCTGAAGAACCAGGGCATCATCAAGGGCACCGATTTCACGCGCTACAACCTGCGGGCGCGGGTGGAGCAGCGCCTCACGGGCTGGGCCAAGCTGTCGGCCGGGCTGAGCTACATCAACAGCTTCTCGAACGAGAAGGCCAACGGCAACGTGTTCTACAGCCCGATTAACTCGGTCAACATCACCAACAACATCTACGACATCACGCAGCGCGACGCCAACGGCAACCTGCTGGCCGTGGAGCCCACCCGCGTAAACCCGCTCTCGACCATCGAGGACATGAAATTCACGCAGGGCGTGAACCGCACCATCAGCGACGTGCAGGTGAACTTGACGCCGTTCAAAGGCTTTTCGCTCGATTACGTGTTTGGCGTGGATGCCTTTTCGCAGGCGGGCCAGGGCTACATCCGGCCCTACCCCTACCAGGCCACGGCCGGCCTGCCCGCCGCCCGCTACCCCTTCGGCTACGCCTCCAACGCCAACAACGTGGCCGTGCAGCTGAACTCCGACATCAACGCGGGCTACGAGTACGATTTCAGCGAAACGCTGAAACTGAGCCTGCGCGCCGGCTACAACTACCAGTTCAGCCAGCAGGACCTGACGGCCACGCAGGGCCAGAACCTGGCGCCGTTCATCACGACGGTGAGCGGGGCCTCGAACACCACCGTCACCTCGCAGTACAACCTCGACCGGTACTCGCTGAGTGGCTATTACGGGCAGGCCACGCTGGGCTACCGCAACCTGGCCTTCATTACGGCAGCCGTGCGCAGCGACCGGGCCAGCAAGTTTTCGCCCTCGCAAACCAACCAGATATACCCGAAAATCAGTGGCTCGCTGGTGGTGTCGGACATGAGCTTCTGGCAGAATTCCACCTACGGCCAGGCGTTCAACACCCTGAAGCTGCGGGCCAGCTACGGCGAGTCGGGCAACCTGGTCATTCTGCCTACTTACGGCCGCTTCTACGCCTTCAACCCGGTGGGCTTTTTGGGCCGCAACACGCTCACACCCAGCACGCAGCTGGCTAACCCCGATGTGAAGCCCGAGCGTAACTCCGAAACCGAAGTGGGTGCCGACCTGGGCTTTCTGAAGGACCGCATCAGCCTGGGCGCCACGTACTACTACCAGAAAATCACTGACCTGCTGCTCTCGCGCAACCTGGCGCCGTCGTCGGGCGGGGCCACCATCTTCAACAACGTGGGCAGCATGGAAAACCGCGGCCTGGAACTGCAGCTGACGGTGGTGCCCGTGAAAACCGAAAACTTCACCTGGGACGTGACGGCGCTCTACAACCGCAACCGCAACAAGGTGCTGGACCTGCCCGGCTCGAACGGCAACACCCAGGCCATTTCCATCGACAACGCGGCCGGCGCGCCGGTGTACCTGCTGGCCGGGCAACCGGCGGGCGTGTTCTACGGCTCGGGCTACGCCCGCGACGCCAACGGCAACCTGCTGCTCACGCCGCAGGGCTTCCCGCAGGACGAGCGCACCACCGGGCAGGCCGTGGGCGCGGTGGGCTTCACGCCCTCGCGCACGGCCGACGGCCAGCCCAGCTACGCTGCCGGCACGGCCATTGCCAACGTCATCATCGGCGACCCCAACCCGAAATGGACGGGCTCGCTGAGCTCCAACCTGACCTACAAGAAGCTCTCGCTGCACCTGCTGCTCGACGCCGTGCAGGGCAACAGCGTGTTCAACGCCGACAAGCGCACCCGCCAGGGCGTGGGCCTCGGCGACCTGGCCGAGAAGGAGCTGCGCGGCGAGCTGCCGCGGGGCTACATCTTCGCCATCTACAACACCCAGGAATTTCGGGTGGACGACGGCTCCTTCGTGAAGCTGCGCGAGGCGGCGCTGAGCTACGGGCTGCCCACGTTCACGAAGCTCATCAGCTCGCTCAACCTTTCGCTGATTGGCCGCAACCTGATTTCGTGGGACAACTACAACGGCTTCGACCCCGAAACCAGCGCCGGCGGCTCCAACGACCTGCTCCGCGCCATCGACTTCGGCAACGTGCCCATCCCGCGCACTTACCAGATTAAGCTTTCGGCCACGTTCTAGCCTTCGCCATCGCCATGAAAAAGTACACCATCCTCGCGGCCCTGCTGGCCTTGTCGCTCGGCAGCTGCAACAAAGAATACCTGAACCCCAGCGCGGCCAGCGAGCAGCAGGTCGTGACTTCGTCCGACGGGCTCATCACGCTCTGCAACGGCCTGCAGGCCCGCTACACCACCGGCGGCGCGCTCAGCGTGCTCTACAATTCGGTGGCCGCCGGCGGCCTCAGCACCAAGGAGCTCACCATCCTGAACGTGGGCAACATCGAGGAATACAACGTGAGCCTGGGCGCCGGCAACGTCACGAACAGCAACGGCGTGGTGCGCAACCTCTGGACGCAGGCCAACCTGGTGAAAGCCAACGCCGACCTGGTGCTGGCCAACGCCGGCAACGCCACCGAAGCAGGCACCCGCAGCGGCATTGTGGCCTACGCCAGCATTTTCCGGGCGCTGGCGCTGGGCACGTTGGCGCAGTTTTTTGAGAGCGCGCCCCTCACGGTGCAGGAGAATGCGGCCTTCGTGCCCCGCGTGCAGCTGCTGCAAAACGCCGTGGCCCAGCTCGAAACGGCCGCCACGCAGCTGGCCGCGGCGCCGGTGTCGGCCGACTTCAACGCCAAGATTGTGCCCGGCATCGACCTGCCCAACACCATTCAGGCCCTGATTGCGCGCTACAGCCTGCAGGCCGGCGACTACGACAAAGCCCTGGCGGCTGCCGGCCGCGTGGACCTCACCAAACGGTCGGTGTTCAACTTCGACGACAACACCCGGAACCCGCTGTTTGAAGTGGCTTTTGGCAACCGCAACGTGTTTGAGCCCTTCAATACCAGCCTGGGCCTGACCGGCGCGCTGGCCCCCGAGTCGGGCGACCGGCGCCTGCCCGCGCTGCTGCGCATCAGCCCGGCCCCGCTGCCCACCCAGAACCTGGGCACCGGCTTCTTCACCGCCAACAGCGCGCCCATCCCGGTGTACCTGCCCAACGAAATGATTCTGATTCGGGCGGAGGCCTACGCCCGTAAGAGCGATGTACCCAACGCCATCAGCGAGCTAAACCGGGTGCGCACCAGCACGGCGGCGGCCGCCACTACCAGCACGGGCTTGCTGCTCACGCTGCCGGGCGCGGGCCTCCCGGCGTATTCCGGCCCCGCCACCCAGGCCGACGTGCTGACGGACATTCTGCGCAACCGCAGCATCGAGCTGGCCTTCCAGGGCTTCCGGCTCGATGACAACCGGCGGTTTGGCCGCCCCGGCCCGGGCGCGGCCGGCGCCGAGCGCAACCGCAACTTCTACCCCTACCCCCGGGTGGAGCGCGAGAACAACTCGCAAACGCCCACCGACCCGCTGATTTAGGGGCGGCGGAGGGGCGTCTGCTAGAACGTCATGCAGAGCGCAGCGAAGCATCTCGCGTGTGGAGGTAAACCAATCGTCAGGATTACTTCAGCACGCGAGATGCTTCGCTGTGCTCAGCATGACGTTCTTTTGCTTTTCCTACCTTCTGCAGCGCCTCGCGCTTTCTCGAGAAAATGAACTCCCACCTCGCCCGCCTGTGCCACCTCGCTACGCAGCCCAGCCGCCGCATCATCGGGCTGATGTCGGGCACCTCGCTCGATGGGCTGGACGTGGCGTTGTGCCGCCTCACCGGCCACGGCCCCGGCACGCAGCTGGAGCTAGAGCACTTCCGGACGGTGCCGTATGCCGAAGACACCAAAGCCCGCATTCGCGAAGTATTTGCCCGCGAGCAAGTAAGCCTGGAGTTTCTCACGCTGCTCAACCCCTGGCTGGGCCAGCTGCACGCCGCCGCCATCCTGGACTGCCTGCGCGACTGGCACATTGCGCCCGCCGAAATCGACCTGGTGGCCAGCCACGGCCAGACCATCTACCACGCCCCGCGCCACCAGCACCAGCGCTCTGAGTTCGACCTGAACGCGACCCTGCAGCTCGGCGACGGCGACCACGTGGCCGTAGGCACCGGCATCATCACCCTCAGCGACTTCCGGCAGAAGCACGTGGCGGCCGGCGGCGAAGGTGCCCCGCTGGCGGCTTATGGCGACTTTCTGCTCCTCAGCAGTGCCGACGAGGAGCGGCTGCTGCTCAACCTCGGCGGCATTGCCAATTTCACCTACCTGCCCCGTGCCGGCGGCGACGCCACCACCGCTTTCAGCACCGACACCGGCCCCGGCAACACCCTGCTCGACGCCACCGTGCGCGCCCACCGCCCCGGCTTGGCCTACGACGAAGACGGCCGCCTAGCCCTGGCCGGCCGCGTGCACCAGGGCCTGCTCACCACTTTGCTCGACCACCCGTTTTTCAGCGCCCCGCTGCCCAAAACCACCGGCCCCGAACTATTCAGCCCCACGTACCTGGCCCAGGCCCAGCAGCGTAGCGCCACCGAAAACCTAAGCGTGGAAGACATCCTCGCCACCTTGGCCGAGCTGAGCGCCGTGGGCGTGGCGCGGGCCGTGCAAGCCGCCTTTGCCGAGCGGCCGGCCCCCACTGCGGTGTACGCCAGCGGCGGCGGCGCCCACAATCCGGCCCTCATGGCGGCCCTGCAGCGGCATTTGCCCACCGCCCGCTTCGCCAGTACTGATGCGCTGGGCGTGTCGGGCGACGCCAAGGAAGCCATTCTCTTTGCAGTGCTGGCCAACGAGGCCGTGGCCGGCCAGCCGGTGGCCATTGGCGCGGGGCGGCAGCGGGTGCCCGCCGTGGGCATGGGCAAAATTTCTTTTCCAGGCTGAACTGCAGAACGTCATGCCTAGAGCCGCGAAGCATCTTTACCGCAGACGTAATTCAATCGCCAGGCGCCCCCCTCTCCCTGTGGAGAGGGGGCCGGGGGTGAGGTGCCCATTCGCGCAGCCACGAAACCATAAAGATGTTGCGTTCCACCTGACGTTCTTTCGAACCCCAAACCCCACTTCGCCATGAACTCCATCACCCAAGCCGCCCTTGCAACCACCGGCGCGCAGCCGCTGGCCGAAGCCTCGCAGCCGGGCCGCCTCATCAGCCTCGACGTCTTCCGCGGCCTCACCGTGATGGCCATGATACTGGTGAACAACCCCGGCGACTGGGGCCACATTTACCCGCCGCTGGAGCACGCCGAATGGAACGGCTGCACCCCCACCGACCTCATCTTCCCTTTTTTCCTGTTCATCGTGGGCGTGAGTTTGGTCTATGCTCTCGATGGGGTGAAGCGCCAGGGCGGACCGCAGGGACCGGTGCTGTGGCGGGTGCTGCGCCGGGCGGCGGTGCTGTTTGGCCTGGGCCTGCTGCTGTCGCTGTATCCCAAATTCAACTTCCCGGTGGTGCGCATCATGGGCGTGCTGCAACGCATTGCGCTGGTGTTTCTGGGATGCAGCTTCATCTTCTTGAAAACCAGCTGGCGTACGCAGGTGTGGCTCGTGGTCGGGTTTCTGGTGGGCTACGCGGTGCTGATGCAGCTGGTGCCCGTGCCCGGCTTCGGCCCGGCCAACCTGGAGCCCAGCACCAACCTCGGCGCCTGGCTCGACCGCTTGGTGTTCACGGAGCCTCACCTCTGGAAACAAAGCAAAACCTGGGACCCCGAGGGCCTGCTGGGCACGCTACCCGCGTTGGGCACCGGCCTGCTGGGCGTGCTCACGGCCCAGTGGCTGCGGCGCAAAGACCAGGAGCCGGCCGCCAAAGTGGCGTGGCTATTCGTGGCCGGCGGCGCCATTATCCTGGCCGGCCTGGTGTGGGCGCCGTGGTTCCCCATCAACAAAGCTCTGTGGAGCAGCTCCTACGTGCTCTACACCGGCGGCCTGGCCATGGTCAGCCTCGCGGCCCTCTACTGGATTTGCGACGTGCAGGGCCACCGCGCCTGGACGCGCCCGGCCGTGGTGTACGGCGTCAACGCCATTCTGGTATTCTGCCTGTCGGCGCTGCTTTCGCGCACGTTCGGGCTGTTCACGCTGCCGCTGCCAAACGGCAAAACCGGCGGCGTAAAAGAGTGGCTTTACGAGTGGGGCATTGCTCCGCACTTCGCCGACCCGCGCATGGCTTCGGCCGCCGGGGCCCTTACGCTGATTATCATTTGGTATTTCATCCTGAGCTGGATGTACAAGAAGGGCGTGGTGCTGAAAGTGTGAGTTCGGTCGGGATGAAGCAGAACGCCATGCAGAGCACAGCGAAGCATCTCGCCTGTTTGAGTAAATAATGGCTACCCCGAGCGAGATGCTTCGCTGCGCTCTGCATGACGTTCTTGTGGTGGTCTATCAATCCATCTCATGAAAATCCTCATCATTGGCGGCGGCAACATGGGCCTGACGTACGCCCGCAGCTTCGTGCGCGCCCACGTCACCTCGCGGCTCGATTTGCGGCTGCTGGCCCGCTCGCCCGAGCGCGTGGCGGCCCTGGCGGCCCACGAAATCGGCACGGTCTGGGGCTCGCCCGAAGAATGCGTGCCCGGCGCCGACCTCCTCATTCTGGCCGTGAAGCCGCAGGACTCGCCGGCCCTGTTTGAGGTGCTGCGCGGGCTGGTGCAGCCGCAGCAGGTGGTGCTCAGCATCATGGCGGGCGTGCGCATTGCCACCCTGCGCGCGGCCCTGGGCACGCCCAAAATCATTCGGGCCATGCCCAACCTGCCGGCCCAAATCGGCATGGGCATGACGGCCTTCACCAGCACCGACGAAGTGACCCGCGCCGAATTGGTGCAAGTGCAGAACCTGCTCAGCACCACCGGCAAGACGGTGTACGTGGAAACCGAGGCCGCCATCGACGCCAGCACGGCCATCTCGGGCAGCGGCCCGGCCTACGTGTACTACTGCATGAGCGCCCTCATGGACGCGGCCGCCCAGATGGGCTTCGCCCCCGCCGAAGCCGAGCTACTCGTGAGCCAGACCTTCCGCGGCGCGGTGGAGCTGTACTCGCAATCGGGCCTGAGCTGCGAGGACTGGATTGCCAAAGTGGCCTCCAAGGGCGGCACCACGGAAGCCGCGCTGAAAGCCTTTGGCGCCGGCGCGGTACGCGAGGGGCTGGTGGCCGGTGCCCAAGCGGCACGGGACCGGGCCGAGGAGCTGGGGAAGTAGCTACGCCACCGAATACCCCGCAAAATCCTTGCGCAGCTGCGTCTTGAGGATTTTGCCGGTGGCGGTGTGTGGCAGCTGGTCGACAAACTCCACGGCGTCGGGCTCGCAGAACCTGGCCACTTTGCCTTTAAAAAAATCAAGCAGTTCCTGCGCTGAAACATCCATGCCGGGCCGGCGAACTACTACCAGCAGCGGACGCTCGCTCCACTTGGCACTGGGCACGCCGATGACGGCCGCTTCGGCCACGGCGGGGTGGGCCACGGCCAGATTTTCGAGGTCGATGCTGGAAATCCACTCGCCGCCCGACTTGATGACGTCCTTCGAGCGGTCGGTGATGTGCATGAAGCCCTCGGGGTCGATGGTGGCCACGTCGCCGGTGCGGAACCAGCCGTCGGCGGTGAGCTCGCCGGGCGTAAGGCTGCGGAAGTAGTCGCGCACCACCCAGGGCCCGCGCACCAGCAAGTCGCCGAAAGCCACGCCGTCGTGCGGCAGCGCGTGGCCGTCGTCGCCCACAATTTTAATGTCGACGCCGAACACGGCCCGGCCCTGGGTGGCCAGCACGGCGGCTTTTTCCTCGGAGCTCAGCTCCAGCTGCGGGGCTTTGAGGCGGCTGGCGGTGCCTAGCGGGCTGGTTTCGGTCATGCCCCAGGCGTGGGTGATGGTGACGTGCAGCTCGTTTTCAAACGCTTTCATCAGGGCCGGCGGGCAGGAAGAACCACCCACCACCGTGCGCCGCAGGGTGCTGAACTTTCGGTGCCCTTCGCGCATAAACTGCAAGAGCGCCAGCCAGATGGTGGGCACCCCGGCCGAGAACGTGACGCCTTCGTTTTCCATGAGCTCAAACAAGCTGGCGCTGTCCATGCCGGCGCCGGGCAGTACCAGCTTGGCCCCGTTGAGCGGAGCCGCGTAGGGCAAGCCCCAGGCGTTGACGTGGAACATGGGCACCACGGGCATGATGACGTCCAGGGCCGAGCAGCCCAGCGCATCGGGCAGCGAGATGCCCAGCGCGTGCAGCAGCGTGGAGCGGTGCGAGTAGAGCACGCCCTTGGGCTGGTCGGTGGTACCGGACGTGTAGCAGAGCGAGCAGGCCGTGTTTTCGTCGAAGCTCGGCCACTCGTAGTGCGGGGCTTCGGCGGCCAGCAGGTCTTCGTAGCTGCACAGGCCCGGCAGCTCGGAACGAGTGGGCAGGTGCTCGGGTCCGGTCATGAGCACCCATTTTTCTACGGTGGGGCACACGGGCGCCAGCCGCTCCACCAGCGGCAGGAAGGTGAGGTCGAAAAACAGCATTCGGTCCTCGGCGTGGTTGATGATGTAAACGAGCTGCTCCGGAAACAGCCGCGGGTTGATGGTGTGGCACACCGCGCCAATGCCCGCCACGCCGTAATACAGCTCAAAATGCCGGTGCGTGTTCCAGGCCAGGGTGCCCACCCGGTCGCCGTTTTCAATGCCCAGCTTCAGCAAGGCGTTGGCCAGCTGCTTGCTGCGGGCGTTGGCCGCGGCGTAGGTGTAGCGGTGGATGCCGCCCTCGGGCCGGCGCGACACAATTTCGGTATCGGCGTGCCACTTGGCGGCGTGCTCGATAATTGTGGCCACGCGCAGCGGCTCGGCCATCATCAGTCCTAGCATGGTGGGAATTGTTGGAGAGTGAAGGCGGAAGATACACCGCCCGTTCTGCAACCCGGCAGGCCCCAACTGGTTTTGCTACGGCAGCCGGTACCACAGCGTGCCCCCTTCCAGAAAGGCCACCACGCCCACGCCTTTGGCGTAGTAGAGCCGCCGGATGGGCTTGGTGCGCGGCGGCAAATTCGCGGCCATAACAGCGCTGTTCGACAATTGAATGACCGGCCCGTAGGTGATGCCGCCCACCCGCAACGACGGCAACACGTGGGCGGCGGTATCGGGAAGTACTTGGTTGGCCACTACTTGCTGAATGGGCAAGTAATTATAGAATCCAAAGTCCCAGCTGATTTCGGATTGCACCACAACCGGGCCGTTGCCGTAGTTGTCACCGGCACTCATGTCCAGCAAAGTGACGACGCCGGTAATGGCCACTGAATCGGGCTTACCCGGCGTGCTGCCCGCAGTGCGAACGTAGCGCACAGTATCGGTGCGTTGAACGTCTACCCGAATTTGCTGCAGCCTCGACGGCGTGGGACCTGCCAACACCGGAATGCCTCCGCAGTTACAGTCCTCCACCAGGCGGTCGTCTACCTCCGTAATAGTGAACGTACGCACCTTGCTGCTGCGTGCTTGCCCGAACCGGAGCACGTCGCCTACACGGTACGGCTGCCACGCCAACTGCTCAGGGGTCAGCCGATACTCTTGGACTTCCTTTTTACAGCCCGCAACGGCAAATAGGAGTAGGCAGCCGACGGCGGCAGTGCGAACGGAAAGCATAGGCAAAGGACTGAGAAAGGCTCCTGCAAGATACCGCTTGAGCACCGACTCCCGTTTCCCGTTTCGCAATGCCCCGCGCCTACTTCCGCACCGCCTCGATGGCCAGCTGCAGCAACGACGAACGCACGCTCAGCTCGGTCAGCTTATTATTTCGCCGGGTGGGGTGCACGCGGTTGGTGAGCAAAATCACCACCAAATCCTTTTCCGGCTCGACCCAGAAGTAGGTGCCCGTGAAGCCCGTGTGCCCGTAGCTGCTTTGCGAAGCGCTTTTGGCCGAGTTCACCGTGGGGTTGGCCGCCGGGCGGTCGAAGGCCAGGGCGCGGCGGTTGTCGGGGCAAAACTGGCAGCGCGTCCACTCGGCCATGATGTCTTTGCCGAACACCTGCTGGCCACCGTAGCGCCCGCCCCAGGCGTAGGTCTGGGCGAGCTTGGCCACGTCGTTGGCATCGCCGAAGAGGCCCGCGTGGCCCGAGAGGCCGCCCAGCAGGGCCGCGCCTTCGTCGTGCACCGTACCATGCAGCAGCTGCCGCCGGAAGGCCGAATCCACTTCCGTGGGCACGATGCGGGCCAGCGGAAAACGATTAGTAGGCCGGAAACCCAGCGTGGTGGCGCCCAGCGGCCGGTACACTTCTTTCTGCAAAAACGCATCGAACGTCTGCCCCGTGCGCGCCTTCACCAGTTCCGGATACAGAATAAAGGAAAGGTCCGAATACACGTAGCCCGGCTTCTCGTTCAGCGGCGACTCCCCTATCTCCTTATAGATGCGGGCCGGCAAATCCTTGCGCGCCCACAGACCAGCTGCGGCCGGCAATGGAAACCGCGCCGACGAATCGGCCCGGAAATAGCGGCGGCGCATCTCCCCGTTTTTCTTGCGCAGCTCCTGCCAAAACGGAATCCACGCCTTGAGGCGGGCCTGGTGGGCCAGCACGTCGCGCATCTTCAGGTCGGCCTTGTTGGTGCCGCGCAGGAAGCCGAAATAGTTGCCTAGGGCGCTGTCAGGGCTGAATTTGCCCTGGCCCTGCAGCTTCATCAGGGCCGGCGTGGCGGCCATCAGCTTGGTCATGGACGCTAGGTCGTAGAGGTCGTCGTTGCGCACGGGGCGCGGCACGCTCACGGGCTGAACGTTACCAACTACACGTGGATTTTTCTTCTTGGGGTCAACCACTACGTCGCCGAAGCCGGCATACGTCTGGTTGCCATAGCTTTTGCGGAGCACCACCGTGCCACGCCGCGCAATGAGCACTTGGGCGCCCGGAAACGCCTGGGCGGCCAACGCCCGGCCCACCAGGCTGTCGACGCGGGCTTCGAGGCGGCCGTCCAGGCCCACGTCTTCGGGGTTGGCGTAGCGCAGCCGGAAACTGCCAGCCGTGCGCAGCCCGAAGCCGCGCGGGTATCGGTCGCTCACCGTCACGGGCAGCTTGCCGGTGGCCCCGATGCCACCAAAAATGGCCTGGGCGGCCAGGCTCTGGGCGTTTTCGCTTTCCTGATACGCCATGATGACGGCCGCAGCGCGGTCAAGGTCGCGCACCTTGGCCACCGCATAGGCCGAGCCAAACACGCTGAGCACCAACGTTTGCTTTTGGTCGACTAGCTCGCGGAGCAGCAGGTTGGTTTCCGGCGTGATGCCAAAGCTGGTGGCGGGCAGGCGGCCCAGGCTTTGCAGGCCCACCAGCACCACGTTGTAGGGCTTGAGTGCGGCGCGCAGCTTCATCAGCTCATCGAGCGTGGGCGTGGCCGAGGCGTGAAAGTGCGCGGCGGGCGCGTAGTCGGCCACGGCTTTCTGGAAGTCGGTGGTGTCGCGCGGGGAGCCGCCCAGCACCAGCGTGGCGATGCGCAGGGTGTCGAGGCGCTGCAGAGGCAGCAGGTTCTTTTGGTTGCGCAGCAGCGTGATGCTCAGCTCGGTGAGGCGGTGGCTAAGGAACTGGGCGTGGGGTGCGTTGAGGTCCTGGTAGAGGTTGCGGGTATCGATGGGCCGATAGTGGTTCAGGCCGGCCCACTGCTTGAGGGCCAGCACCCGGCGGCAGTGCACGTCGATTTCCTGCTGGGTGAGGCGGCCGCTGTCCACGGCGGCGCGCACCATGCGCAGGGCCAGCGGAATGTTCTTGCTGAACTCCAGAATGTCGTTGCCCGCAATCAGGGCGCGCACGTCGGCCTCGCCCGGCTCAAACATGCTGATGACGCCGCGCATGTTCATGGCGTCGGTAAACACCAAGCCCTTGAAACCCATCTCCGTGCGCAGCAAATCGGTGATGATGGGCCGCGACAACGTGCTGGGGCCCAGCACCGTGTCCAGGGCCGGCACGTTGAGGTGGGCCACCATCACGCCGCCTAGCCCGCCGGCCATCAGGCTGCGAAACGGCGGCAGTTCCAGCGAATCGAGCCGACGACGGTCGACGCGCACGGTGGGCAGGGCCAGGTGCGAGTCGGCATCCACGTCGCCGTGGCCGGGGAAGTGCTTGGCCACGGCCAGAATGCCGGCGTCCTGCATGCCGCGCATGTACTGGCGGCCGTCGCGGGCCACGGCAGCGGGGTTTTCGCCCCAGCTCCGGAAGCCAATGACGGGGTTGGCGGGGTTGTTGTTCACGTCGACCACCGGCGCGAAGTTGACGTGCATGCCCAGGCGCTTGAACTGCCGGGCCACCTCGCGGCCCATGTCATACAGCAGCGTGGTGTCGGTTTCGCCGCCCAGGCTCATTTGGTAAGGAAATTTCACCACGCTGTCGAGGCGCATGCCCACGCCCCATTCGCCGTCCATGGCCACGAGCAGGGGCACGCGGCTCTGACTCTGGTAGCGGTTGAGCAGGCGCGCCTGCCGGGCCGGGCCGCCCTGGAAGAAAATCAACCCGCCGATGCCGTACTGCTTGATGAGGGCCGAAATGGAGTCTTCATCAACGCGCTTGCGGTTGGAGTAGGCCGCCACCATGAACAGCTGCGCGGCGCGCTGGTCGGGCGTAAGGGCCCGCATCAGGCTGTCGACCCACGGCGAATGCAGGTAGCGCGTGAAGGCCGGCGCTTTGGCACCGGGTTGGGAGGCGGCTAGCTTGTTTTTAGAGCTTTTCGCTTGGCTAGCCTTGGCCTTAGCGTTCTTGGGCAGCGGTTTAGCAACGGGCCTCGCTGCGTTTGCTGGCCGGCCGGCTTGGGCGGGTTTGGGACGCACTTGGGCACGGCCAAGCAGCGGGCATGCCAACAACAGAATCAGAAATAGGGCCGGAAAACGCAATGGGAAAGCAGGAAGAAGCGAGTGAAACAGAATAACGAAAGTACTTCCTGGTCCCGTGCCGAAGGCGCATGCGCCAAAACGCGGGCGTATCGCCCCTGCTCAGCAGCAAGCCTGGGGCCCCAGCCAATGGCCGGCAGCGAGGCCAAAACTCAAGCCCCTTGCCACAAGCTCGACGTTGAATAAGTACAAAAAACGCCAAAACCGCTTGACGGCATTGATTCCGAAATTTATTATCCGCTGTCCAACTTATTATCACTGGTTACATCTCAATATTTAGAAAATACAGATTCCATAATATGCCTCTGAGCCCCACGCAAGCCATTTCGGGCCGTCGGCTACGGAATTTTATACTAAAAGATTCAAAAGTGCTAAGTTTTGTAACTACCTTGCCGGGGCAAAATGCTGTACAAAGGGATTAAAACCCTATTTTTCCTATTTATGACAAACTTTACTTTCACCTTTTTGGAGGCTTCTGCAACTAAGAGCCGAGGGGCCGTTTTGAGCAAAACACTGCTCTTATTTGCGGCGTTGCTTTTGTGGTCACTTGGGGCTACCGCTCAAACTACCTATTACTGGATTGGCGCTACCTCGGGCAACACTCGCGACCGATGGAACGAGCCTACTAACTGGAATACCCAAACCAATGGTGCTGGCTCTGCCCGCACTACCCCTTCTACCAGCGATATCCTGGTATTCGATGGTAGAATCGGCGCTACTTTTCCAAACCCCCTTATTGTAAACTACGGCAACGGCGGCTCAGCAGCCTTTTCCGAAACGATTGGTCGTTTGCGCGTTGTCGGAGGCGCCGATGTTAGCCTCGCTGGCCCAACGAACGGTAACGACGGCAGCATCATTAACATTGCGGGTGGCCAAGCATCTCCCCAGTCCGACGACCTGTATGTTGAACCAGGCTCCAATATCAGCATAGTTTCCTCGGGGCAAACAGCCAACCGCTTCCTCCAAATTAAGCTGGGGTCGGGCCGTAAAGGACTGATTGCTGGCAACATTACAATTAGCTCTGCTAACCAAACGCGAATTTTGGCTACGGACGCTAATTCTTTGGTGTTTGCAAGCAGCAACAACTTCACTGTATACAACGTGGTTGGCAGCCCCCTCGGCACGACCGGCGCTAACACCGTCGTGTCTTCCAACAACACGCCGCTTGCTGGTTTCTCCGACGTAGTACCTGCGAATGCCGCCATTTTCAACAGCTCGGCGCGGTACAACCATTTCAGTGGCACTTCCCCCTTTGGCACCGGCAGCACCCCCGTGGCGTCTTTCCTGCCCGGCTCCAAATACGTTTTCTACGGCGGCACATTCTCCAACGTGGGCCAGACTTATGGCTACCTGGAATTTGCCGGTAACGTAACCACCACCGTAGCGGGCAGCCAACCGCTCATCATTGCCAACGACCTCACCGTCTCGCAGGGCACGGCCAACCTCAACGTGACGGGCACCGGTGCCACGGGAGGTATCAACATTGGAGGCAGCATCCAAGCCGTGGCGGGTACGCTGAACTTTGTGCCCGCCTCGGCCAGTGAGTTGTATGTAGACGGTATCACGTTGGTGACCAGCGCCCTCAACTATACGCCAACCGTTTCGGGCAGTGTAACCCTCAACGGCAGCGTGGTGGTGACGAGTTCGGGCACCCTCACCTTTAACGGGGCCACAAGTAATGTGAAACTGATGGGCTCTAGTGTGAGCAACGACGGGGTACTCAACTTTGCGCAGGGCGCTAGCAGCACCGTAACTTTCGCTGGACTTACGGCACAAACCATCGGCGGGACATCAGCCATGGCCCTCGGTACCAACACGTTGCTGGAAATCAACACTCCGGCTAGTGTGACTGTGGGCCGCGCCTTCACGGTGCGCCGTGGCCTTGTACTGACCAACGGCTTATTGTACACCGACCGCGCTTCGGGCACGTTGCTCACGCTGACTTCGAACGCCAGCGTCACCGGAGGCAGCAATGCGAGCCACGTAAGCGGCTACATGGCTCGCCAAACGCCAGCATCTGTGGTAGCCGGTGCCCCTCTAAGCATTCTTTTCCCCGTGGGTAAAAACGGCGTGTATCGGCCGTTCACGCTTAACATTTCGACGCAAACCAGCGCGAGCGCCATCAATTACATAGGCGAAATCCAAGATACCCCGCCCACCCAATCGGTGGTGGCCCCTTTGGTGCACGTATCGTATCGTCGCTACTTGCAATTGGCTCCGGACGTGGCTCCTTCGGGCTTCTCGGGTACCGTCATGATGACCTTTGCGGCCGATGATTACGTGAATACTCCTCAAGCCTCCTCCTTCGTCATGGCCAAGAATAACGTGGCCAATGGCACGTGGAGCAGCATCGGCAATGGCGGGGCTGTTGGTACCGCCAACAACGGTTTGCCCGTGAGCGGCTCCCTCACGTCGGCGCCCTTCACCACGTTCAGCACGGGCAGCAATTTCTCGCTGGCCAGCACCGTGGCCTCGGTGGGCTTCCCTGGCACCAATCCGCTGCCTGTGCAGCTGACACGCTTTGCGGCCAGCACCAAAGGCAACGGCATTGCCCTGGACTGGGCCACGGCCATGGAGAAGAACAGCGCCTACTTTGAAGTGCAGCGCAGCGCCGACAGCGAAACCTTCCGCACCATTGAAAAAGTGCAGGCCCAGGGCAGCAGCACCACCACGCACACCTACGCCACGCTGGACCGCGCCCCCCTGGCCGGCCTCAATTACTACCGCCTGCGTCAGGTAGATGCCGACGGCAAGGAGTCGTACTCGTCCGTGGTGTCGGCCCGCTGGAGCGCCGTTACGGCCGTGGAACTGTACCCCAACCCCAGCAGCGACAAGGTGTACCTGAATGGCCTGGACGGCACGGTGCGTTTCCGCGTGCTGAACGAGATGGGCAAAACGCTGATGAGCGGTGAAACCACCGGCGCCGCAGGCGTGAGCGTGCAGGCCCTTCCGGCCGGCATGTACCTGCTGGAGCTCGTGACCGAAACCGGCCGCACGGTGCAGCGCTTCGCTCGCCAGTAATTCTTCCCGAAATGGCTATCGAAATCCCCCGTGCCCTGAGGCGCGGGGGATTTTTGCGTAATGGCGTAGAGGCCCGGGAAAGCAATGTATTGCCCTTTTCTACCCGCTGCCGTAGTAGAGGGCCGGGTGGCAGCTGATTTTCCTGCTCCTGCTTTCATGCCAATGACCGTTTTCCTTTCCGGGCTACGCACGGCCGGGCAGCTAGCCCTGGTAGCCGGGGCGCTGTGCCTCGGCGCCTGCAGCGGCGGCGCGCCCCTCGAACAATCCAGCGGCGGGTCGGGCCGCTCCACGGCGGTGCAACTCGACACCACGGCCACGCTGCCCACGGAGGCCTGCGGCTTGCTCACGGCGCGGGAGGTGACCGAGCTCACGGGCCAGGCCGTGCAACAACAGGCCCAGGGCGAGGCCTGCCGCTTCGTGGATGCGGCCCGCCCCAGCGGCCCCGACGCGGTGGTGCTGGTGTCGTTGCGGCCCGCCACGGCCTTTGCCATTGCGCAGGCCGGCAACAAGTTCAGTCGCCGCAGCATGGTGCGGATGACGGGCCTGGGGCGCGAGGCCTACTACGACGACTACCGCGGCGACCTCTACGTGCAGCTGCCGGAGCGCACGCTCGTCATCGGCATGCCGCGCCGCCTGGAAGACCGCCGGCGTGACCGCCTGGCCACCGAGCTGGCACGGCTGGTACTGGCGCGGTTGGCGGTTCGCACGCCGGGTTTGGCGGCGCCGTAGCTGAGGGCGTGCGGGGAATGACCGGGCTTCGTAGCTTGCGACAACTTTTTCCTGCATTCATGAAAAAAATTGCCCTCGCCGGCCTCGTGGCCGCCGCGCTCGCCTCGGCCTGCAACCAAACCAAAACCACCGAGACCGCCAGCAGCGGCACGGAAAACGCCGGCTCGGCGGCCGACTCGACCACGGGCCTGAACGGCCTGTTCAACGCCTACTGGGAGCAGCAGTCGCGCCTCGACCCGCTCTCGGCCACGGCCTACGGCGACAACCGCTACAACGACCAGCTGCCCAACAACCAGACCCGCGCCTACCGCGACACGCTGCGCGCCTTTTACCAGGGCTACCTGACCAAGCTGCAACAATTTGACCGCGACAAGCTGAGCGACAACGACAAAATCAGCTACGACATCTTTGCCTACGAGATGAACCACGGGCTGGCCAGCCTGAAGCTGAACGCGTGGATGCTGCCGGCCAACCAGTTTTACGGCCTGCCCATCACGCTGGGGCAGTTTGGCTCGGGGCAGGGCATTCAGCCGTTCAAAACGGTGAAGGACTACGACAACTGGCTGGGCCGCGTGCACGGCTTCACGGCCTGGACCGATTCGGCCATTGCCAACTTCCGGGTGGGCATGCGCACGGGCGTGGTGCTGCCCAAGGTGCTGGTGCAGCGCATGATACCGCAGCTGCAGGCGCCCGACATTGTGGTAACGGACCCGACCAAAAGCCTGTACTACGGCCCCGTCACGCGCTTTCCCAAAGACTTTTCGGACGCCGACAAAACCCGTCTGGCCGAGGCCTACAAAAAGGCCATCCTCACGGAGCTGGTGCCAGCCTACCAAAAGCTGGGCGCTTTCCTCCAGACGGAGTACCTGCCCAAGGCCCGCGCCACCAGCGGCATCGATGCGGTACCCGGCGGCAAGGAAATCTACGCCTACGACGTGAAGTACGAGACGACGACCGACAAGACGCCGGCCGAAATCTACCAGACCGGCCTGCGCGAAGTGGCCCGCATCCGCCAGCAGATGGAGGCCATCAAAACCGAAGTGGGCTTCAAGGGCGACCTGCAGGCGTTTTTCAAGTACCTGAACGAGGACCCCAAGTTCCGGCCCTTCAAGAAGCCGGAGGAGGTGCTGGCGGCGTTTGAGAACATTCACCAGCGCATGCTGCCCAACCTGCAGAAGATGTTCGGGCGCACGCCCAAAACGCCGTTTGAAATCCGCGAAACCGAGAAGTTCCGCGAAGCTTCGGCGTCGGCCGAGTACAACCAGGGCTCGCCGGACGGCTCGCGGCCGGGCATCTTCTACGTGCCCATTCCCGACGCCACCAAGTTTGCCACCACCTCGGGCATGGAGTCGCTGTTTTTGCACGAGGCCATTCCGGGCCACCACTACCAGATTTCGCTGCAGCAGGAAAACACCGCCCTGCCCAAGTTTCGCCGCTTCGGCGGCCAGAATGCCTACGTGGAAGGCTGGGCGCTGTACTGCGAGAGCCTGGGGCCGGAACTGGGCTTGTTCAAAGACCCTTACCAGCGCATGGGCGCCCTCGGCGACGAGATGCTGCGCGCCGTGCGCCTGGTGGTGGACACCGGCCTGCACTCCCGCCAAATGACGCGCGAGCAGGCCATTGAGTACCTGCTGGCCAACCTGAGCACTACCCGCGACGAGGCCACCTCCGCCATTGAGCGTTACATGGCCATCCCCGGCCAGGCCCTGGGCTACAAAATTGGCCAATTGAAAATCCGGGAGCTGCGCGCCAAGTACGAAAAGCAACTGGGCAGCAAGTTCAGCCTCAGCGCTTTCCACGACGAACTGCTGAAAGACGGCTCGATGCCGCTGGCCGTGCTCGAAACCAAGATGGATGCGTGGGCCGCGCGGATGAAGTAACTTTAACGGCAGAGTGGGCACGTCTGTCTTTAGACCCTCCTTGTTGTGCCTGCTCCGCTTTTTTCGTTCATGATTCACTGTGATAGGGGAAGCGGCGCAGGGCCGCGGAGCCGACATTGGCTTCGGTTGGCCCTGCGCCGCTCCCGGACGCGTTAAAAAATTCTACTCCTTTTATGCTCTTTCCTCTACTTACCAACATTGTAGTTCCGGCCAAAAACCGCAGGTTGCGGGCGCGCCACCTGGCTGTGTTGGCCGCAATGCTGACGTGGGCGCCCGGCGTAGGGGCTCAAAGCTATAACCCCAACATGGGCATCAACTCCGCCGGCGGCATTGTGAGTCCGGCGGCGGGCGTGCTGACCCCGGCCACGTCGACGGTGACAATGGGCGGCCAGCCGGCCAACCTCAGGCTGACCGGCTACCAAGGCTCGGTGGTGAAGTACCAAGTCGACACCGGCAGCGGCTTTCAAGACATGAGCGTGGGCTTCGACCAGTACGAAATAAAAGGCACGACGCAGTTCCGTGCCGTGGTACTGACACTCAATGGCTTGCTGCTGTACTCCACCATTGCCACGGTGTATGTGAAGGCGGCGGAAGAACAACCCAAAGCCGTGTTCGAAAACCGGCAGGACACCTTTGCCCCGGCGCTGGCCCTCAAAATTTCGCCTCTGGCCGTGCTCGACCCCATTGCCAGCACCCTGCTCTACAGCGCCGAGTACCGCTTCTCGGCACGCTTGGGCTTGGAAGCCAGCTACGGCCAACAGTTCACCGCGCTGCGCCCCACCACGCTCGGGCTCATCGACGGCCGCAACGACTACACCTATAGCAAGTACAAGCTGGAGTTGCGCCGCTACTTGGAGCCGCGCACCCGCAACCCCAACCAGGAAACCTACGTGGGTTTCCAATCCTTTTTCATCCCGCAGCGCTACACCCGCTACGGCCAAAACTTTTACCAAGACGGCCGGTACGTAACCTACGACCGGGCCTTTGTGCAGAAAGACGTGCTGGGCTTTGGCGTGAAAGTGGGCTCGCAGTGGCACGTGCGCACGCACTGGCTCGTGGACGTGGCCCTCGGCCTGGGCGGGCGCTACGTGGAAACCCGCTACGACATGCTGAACCAGCGCAAGGCAAACGAGGTTGGCAAGTCGCAGGCCAACATTTTCAATCAGATTGAGACCCCAGGCAGCCGCGGGGCTATCGACTTCGAGTTGGGCTTTAAAGTCGGCTACGTTTTGTCGTTTCTCCACGGCGCCCGCTAGCTCCTTAAACTACTTCAAAAATCCCGTTTGCCTGATGGCAGACGGGATTTTTTGTTAGTGCTCTGTCTCAGCCAATCTATAGCCAAAAAGAGGCTTGCCCGCGGGGAAAAACCGCGCTCCAATGGCATTCTGACGCAATAGGGCGTACATTGCCAGCTTATTCGCGCGGTAATGGGCAAGTTGGTTTTTGTATTGCTGGGGGCCTGGCTGCTGTGGGCGCGCCCCGCGGCGGCCCAGACGCCTGCGCCCGCCCGCGGCGCCAACCCCGCCGGGGTGCTGCTGGCCAACCTCTTCAATGCCTACTGGGAAGACCGCGCCCGGCTGTTTCCGCTGCTGGCCATGGCCCAGGGCGACAACCGCTACAACGACCGCCTGCCCAACGACCAGACCCAGGCCTTCCGGCAGCAGCAGCAGCGGCTGTACCGCCGCTACCTCAACGACCTGCTCAACATCGACCGGGCCCGCCTCTCGGCCGAAGACAAGCTCAGCTACGACATCTTTCAGTACGAAATGCGCACCCGCCTCGAAGGCCTGCGCCTGAACCTGTGGATGCTGCCGTTTGCCCAGTTCAACAGCGTGCCCAGCCTGCTGGGGCAGCTGGGCGGCGGCACCGGGGCCCAGCCCTTCCGCACGGTGCGCGACTACGACAACTGGCTGGCGCGGGTGAGCCGGTTTCCGGCCTGGGCCGACTCGGCCATCGTCAACTTCCGGCTGGGCATGAAGGCGGCCGTGGTGCTGCCCCACATGCTGGTGCTGCGCACGGTGCCCCAGCTGCAGGCCTACGTGACAACGGACGCCACCAAAAGCGTGTTTTACGGCCCGGTGACGCGGTTTCCGGCCGACTTTTCGGCCGCCGATAAGGCGCGGCTAACGGCGGCCTACCGCGAGGCCATTCAGGCAGAGTTGGTGCCCACCTACCGCAAGCTGGCCGAGTTCTTGCAAACCGAGTACCTGCCCCAGTCCCGTAGCAGCGCCGGCCTGAGCGACGTGCCCGGCGGGGCTGAAATGTACCGCTACGAGGTGCGCCTGATGACCACCACCGACCGCTCCCCCGACGCTATTTACCAAACCGGGCTGGCCGAAGTGAAGCGCATCCGCGCCGAGATGGAGCTGCTGAAGCGGCGCGTGGGCTTTCGGGGTTCGTTGCCGGCGTTTTTCACCTATCTCAACACCAACCCCCGGTTCAGCCCCTACCAAACCCCCGACGAGGTGCTGAATGCCTTCCGCGGTATTCAGGCGCGCCTCTCGCCCAATTTGGCCCGGGCCTTTGGGCGGGCGCCGAAGTCGCCGTTCGAGATTCGGCAGACCGAGGCGTTTCGGGCGGCCACGGCCTCGGCCGAATACAACCGGGGCACGCCGGACGGCTCGCGGCCGGGCATTTTTTACGTGCCCATTCTCGACGCCACGCAGTTCAACGTGACCTCGGGCATGGAGTCGTTGTTTCTGCACGAGGCCATTCCCGGGCACCACTACCAGCTGTCGCTGCAGCAGGAAAACACCGCTCTGCCCAAGTTCCGGCGCTTCGCCACGTACCCGGCCTTCAGCGAGGGCTGGGCGCTGTACTGCGAGAGCCTGGGGCCGGAGCTGGGCTTGTTCAAAGACCCCTACCAGCGCATCGGGGCGCTGGGCGACGAGATGCACCGCGCCCTGCGGCTGGTGGTCGACGTGGGACTGCACGCCAAAGGCATGAGCCCGGAGCAGGCCGTGGACTACCTGATGGCCAACGAGCCCATTTCGGAGCAGGAGGCTACGGTCGAGGTGGAGCGCTACCTGGCCCTGCCCGGCCAGGCCCTCACCTACAAAATTGGCGCCCTGAAGCTGCAGGAGCTGCGCGCCCGCTACCAGAAGCAGCTCGGCGAGCGGTTTGACGAGCGCGCGTTCCACGACGAGATTCTGGGCGGCGGCAGCATGCCCCTCTCGGTGCTGGAGCGCCGCATGGACGCCTGGGCCGTGCGCCAGCGCTAGGCCGGAGGCTGCACCGGCGGCAAATGCCCCGGCGTGTTCAATCTTTGGGGTTATTTCGGTTTCGTGTCCTGTCACTTTCCCTGCTGATGAGAAAACGCCTGCTGCCTCTACTGGCCACCAGCGCACTGCTGGCTATTGCTGCCCCCGCGCGAGCCCAACAAGGCACTTCCGCCGCCAAACCTGCCGCTACGACGCCGGCCGCTTCGGCGCCGCTGGCGGCGTTGTTTGCGGCTTATTGGGAAGACCAGGCCCGGCTGTACCCGCTCGGGGCCACTTCGCAGGGCGACTACCGCTACAACAACCAGTTGCCCAACGACCAGACGCAGGCTTTCCGGCAGCAGCAGCGACAGTTCTACCAGCAGTACCTGGCCTCGCTGCAGAAGTTGGACCGGACGAAATTGTCGGTGGAAGACCAAGCCAACTACGACATCTTTGAGTATGAAATGAAAACCCGGCTCGACGGGCTGAAGCTCAATACCTGGATGATGCCCTTCGCCCAGTTTTACTCCCTGCCCAACTCGCTGGTGCAATTGGGCGCAGGCACCGGCTCACAGCCCTTCAAAATCACCAAGGACTACGACGACTGGCTGGCGCGCGTGGGCCAGTTTCCGGTGTGGGCCGACTCGGCCATTGGCAACTTCCGGCGCGGCATGAAGGCTGGTGTGGTACTGCCCAAGGCGCTGGTGCTGAAAATGGTGCCCCAGCTGCAGGCCCAGGCACTAGCCGACCCCACCAAGAGCTTATTCTACGGCCCCATTACGCGGCTACCAGCTACTTTTTTGGAGGCTGACAAAACGCGCTTGATGGCGGCCTACCAGCAGGCCATCACGACCCAGCTCATGCCGACCTACCGCAAGCTGGCCGACTTCCTGCAAACTGAATACCTGCCCGCGGCCCGCAGCAGCTCTGGCATCGGGGCCGTGCCCGGCGGCGAGGCCATGTACCGTTTTGCAGTGCACCAGATGACCACCACCGACCGCACGCCCGAGGCCATTTACCAAACCGGGTTGGCCGAGGTGAAGCGCATTCGGGCCGAGATGGAGGCCGTGAAAAAGCAGGTGGGCTACTCGGGCGACCTGCCGGCCTTCTTCAACTACCTGAACTCGGACCCCAAATTCACGCCCTACAAAACGCCGGAAGACGTGCTAAACGCCTTCCGCGCCATTCAGGCCCGCATCACGCCCAACCTGCCCAAGCTGTTTGGGCGGACGCCGAAGTCGCCGTTCGAGATTCGGCAGACCGAGGCGTTTCGGGCGGCCACGGCCTCGGCCGAGTACAACCGGGGCACGCCCGATGGCTCGCGGCCGGGCATTTTTTACGTGCCCATTCTCGACGCCACGCAGTTCAATGTCACCTCGGGGATGGAGTCGCTGTTTTTGCACGAGGCCATTCCCGGGCACCACTACCAACTGTCGCTGCAGCAGGAGAACACCACGCAGCCAAAGTTTAGGCGGTTTGCCGGCTATTCGGCTTTCAGCGAGGGCTGGGCGTTGTATTGCGAGAGCCTGGGGCCGGAGCTGGGCCTGTACACCGACCCCTACCAGAAACTCGGGGCGCTGGGCGACGACATGCACCGCGCCATCCGGCTGGTGGTCGACGTGGGCCTGCACGCCAAGAGCCTGACCCGCGAGGAAGCCATTAAGTACATGATGGACAACGAGCCCATCAGCGAGCAGGGCGCCACGGCCGAAATCGAGCGGTACATGTCGTGGCCCGGCCAGGCGCTGAGCTACAAAACCGGCGGCCTGAAACTGCGCGAGCTGCGCGCCCGCTACCAGAAGCAGCTGGGGCCGGGGTTCGACCTGCGCGCTTTCCACGACGAGATTCTGGCCGGCGGCTCAATGCCCCTGGCCGTGCTGGAGCGCCGCCTGGACGCCTGGGCTGCCCGCCAGCGCTAGGCCCGCCAAACGGCCCTACCTTTCGGGTCCCGAATTATTCCAAATTCCCGCTTTTTGCCCCATTCTATGCACAAGTTTGTCCCGGCCCTGGTTGCGGCCGCGTTTTTTACCTCGGCCGCTTCGGCCCAGCAGCGGCCGGTGCTCACGGCCGAGGACTACGCCCGCGCCGAGCGCGCCATGAGCTACAACACCCAGGCCCTCATCGACCACAGCGCCGGCCAGCCCAACTGGCTGCCGAACGACCGGTTCTGGTACCGCGTGATGACGGCCCGGGGCAGCGAGTTCATCCTCGTGGACCCGGGCCGCAAAACCCGCACCGCCGCCTTCGACCAGGGCAAGCTGGCGGCGGCGCTGTCGGCGGCCAGCGGCAACAGCTACGAGGGCGGCCGCCTGCCCTTCCGCAGCATCAGCTTCTCGCCCGACGCCAAAGCCATTTCCTTCGCCGCCGCCGGCAAAAGCTGGAAGTACGACGTGGTGAGCGGCAAAATCAATCCCGAAACGCCCCCGGCTACCGCCCCGGCCGCCGCCCCCGGCTCGGCCACCGAAGAGGTGTCGCCCGATGGCAAGCTGGCCGCCTTCATCAAGGACTACAACCTGTGGGTGCGCAACACGGACACCAACCAGACCACCCAGCTCACGACGGACGGGGCCAAGGACTACGGCTATGCCACCGACAACGCCGGCTGGACGCACAGCGACAAGCCCGTGCTGCGCTGGTCGCCCGACTCGCGCAAAATCGCCACCTTCCGGCAGGACCAGCGCAACGTGGGCGACATGTACCTCGTGACCACCAACGTGGGGCACCCGAAGCTCGACGCCTGGAAATACCCCCTGCCCGGCGACAAGGACATTCCGATGATAGAGCGGGTGGTGGTGGAAGTGGCGTCGCCGAAAGTGGTGCGCTTCCAGATGGCCCCCGACCCGCACCGGGGCTCCCTCTCCGACGACATTTCCAGCAGCGGCACCTTCGACGACGTGGACTGGAGCCCCGACGGCCGCGAGCTGGCGTTCGTGTCGACCTCGCGCGACCACAAGCAGGCCAAGCTGCGGGTGGCCGACGCCACCACCGGCGCCGTGCGCGACGTGTTTGAGGAG
The DNA here is from genome assembly GCF_016427455.1 of Hymenobacter miniatus. Taxonomy (NCBI): domain Bacteria; kingdom Pseudomonadati; phylum Bacteroidota; class Cytophagia; order Cytophagales; family Hymenobacteraceae; genus Hymenobacter; species Hymenobacter miniatus. The sequence goes on along the minus strand of NZ_JAELXR010000018.1, from coordinate 21,637 downwards.
AACGTGGCCACGCAGTACGAGTCGGGCCAGGGCGCCATCAACTGGCGCTACCTGCCCAACACCAAGGAAGTAATCTGGTATTCGGAGCGCGACAACTGGGGCCACCTCTACCTCTACAACGCGGCCACCGGCAAGGTGAAGAACCAGATTACCAAGGGCAACTTTGTGGTGACGCAGCTCCTGAAGGTGGACGAGAAGAAGCGCCAGCTGTACTTCCTGGCCGATGGCCGCGAGGCCGGCAACCCCTACTTCACGCACCTCTACCGCATCGGGCTGGATGGCAAGAACCTCACGCTGCTCACGCCCGAAGCCGGCAACCACCAGGTCACGATGTCGCCCTCGGGCCGCTACTTCATCGACACCTACTCGCAGCCCGACAAACCGGGCGTGACGGTGCTGCGCGCCACCGACGGCAAGCTGCTCTCGACGCTGGAGAAGACCGACATTTCGCGCCTCACCGCCACCGGCTGGAAGGCGCCCACGCCCATCACGGTGAAAGCCGCCGACGGGCAGACCGACCTGTACGGCCTGATGTTCACGCCCACTAACCTCGACCCGAGCAAGAAGTACCCGATTGTCAACTACATCTACCCCGGGCCGCAGGGCGGGGGCGTGGGCAGCTGGTCGTTCGTGTCGGCCCGCAACGACAACCAGGCCCTGGCCGAGCTGGGCTTTGTGGTGGTCGTGATTGAGGGCAGCTGCAACCCCTTGCGCTCCAAGAGCTACCACGACGCCTGCTACGGCAACATGGCCGAAAACACGCTCTCGGACCAGGTGGGCGGCATGAAGCAGCTGGCCCGGCAGTACGCCTACATCGACCTGGACCGCGCCGGCATCTGGGGCCACTCAGGGGGCGGCTACGCCACGGCGGCGGCCATGTTCCGCTACCCGGATTTCTTCAAAGTGGGCATTTCGGAATCGGGCAACCACGAAAACCGCAACTACGAGGACGACTGGGCCGAACGCTACGTGGGCCTACTCAAAACCAACCCCGACGGCACCACCAACTACGACAACCAGGCCAACACCACCTTCGCCAAAAACCTGCAAGGCAAGCTCCTGCTGGCCCACGGCCTGATGGACGACAACGTGCCGCCCTCCAACACCCTGCTGCTGATTGAAGCCCTCACCAAAGCCAACAAGAGCTACGACCTGGTGGTATTTCCGAACGCGCGGCACGGCTACGGGGCCTACTCGCCCTACATGACGCGCCGCCGCTGGGACTACTTCGTGCAGCACCTGGCCGGCGCCCAGCCCCCGCACGACTACGAAATGAAGCCCAAGCCCGACCCCCGCAACGCGGTGATGTAGGCGAAGGGCTGCGTAAGAACGTCATGCCGAGCGGAGCCGAGGCATCTCGCTTGTGGTAGTAAATCAACCAATTGGGTTTACCATTGCACGCGAGATGCCTCGGCTCCGTTCGGCATGACGTTCTTGTTTTCTGCTACTTCATCATGACGCCTTCCGCAGCTGCCGCTACGCAAATTTCTGCTGACGCTCCGGCCGCAGTGGCCCGCTTCCCTCGCGCCCTGCCGTTCATCATCGGCAGCGAGGTGGCCGAGCGGTTCAGCTACTACGGCATGCTCACCATCCTGCCCACGTTTCTGGTGGCGCAGTTTTTCAACCCCACGCAACAGGCCGCGCTCACGCCCGGGGCCGAGGCGCAGGCCAACGCCCTGGTGCACTCCTTTGCGGCGCTGGGCTACGCCCTGCCGGTGGTGGGCGCCCTGCTGGCCGACTGGGTGCTGGGCAAGTACCGCGTCATCCTCTACCTCTCCCTGCTGTACTGCGGCGGGCACGCCCTGCTGGCCGCTTTTCACGACGACCTGGGCGGCTTCCGGCTGGGCCTGCTGGTGGTGGCCGTGGGCATGGGCGGCATCAAGTCGAGCGTGACGGCCAACCTCGGCGACCAGTTTACCCAGGCCAACGCCGGGCTGCTGCCCAAGGCTTTTGGCTGGTTTCAGATGTCCATCGACGTGGGCGCGGCCCTGGCCACGGTGGTCACGCCGCTGCTCTACGCCCACTATGGCCCGGCGGTGGCCTTTGGCGTGCCCGGCCTGCTGATGGCCACCGCCGCGCTCACTTTCTGGCTGGGCCGCCGGCGCTACGTGCGCGTGCCGCCCACGGGCCTGCGCGCCGGCCTGCGCCAAACGCTGGGCCCCGGCGAGGGCCGGGCGGCCCTGCGGCGCATCGGGGCCGTGTTCATTTTCGTGCCGGTGCTCTGGATGCTCAACGAGCAAAGCTCCTCGGAATGGGTGCTGCAGGCCACGCACCTCGACCGGGAGCTGTGGCCGGGCTTCCGGCCGCTGGCCGAGCAGATTCAGCTCTCGGGCATCGTGTTCGGCATTGGGCTGAACCCGCTGCTGACCTACGGCCTCTACCCGGCTCTGCAGCGGCGCGGCGTGCGCGTGACGCCGCTGCGGCGCATGGGCGCGGGCATGGTCATTGCGGCGCTGGCGGTGGGCATCGTCGGCGGGGTGCAGCTGCGCGTCGATGCCGGCGGCCACCCCTCGGCGTGGTGGCAGATACTGGCCTACTGCGTGCTGGTGGGTGGCGTCATCATGGTGGCCATCACGGGCCTGGAGTACGCCTACACCCACGCGCCCAAGGCCTTCAAAAGCCTCACCACGGCCTTGTGGGTGCTCACCATTGCGGCCGCCAACTTTGGCCTGAGCCTGCTCAACGGCAGCATTGCGCGGGGCGGGTGGCTGGCCGGGCTGCACGGCGCCAACTTCTACTGGTTTTCGGTGGGGCTGATGGCCGTGAACGTGACGCTGTTTGCGCTGGTGGCGGCGCGGCTGCCCCAAAAGACGTACGTGGCCCCCGCCGCCGAGCCGCAGTTGGCGAGCTGAGTTGTTACTTCCGGTCATGAAATGTCGGTTGCGGAATTACTGGTGGCTCTTGGGCCTGTTGTGGTGGGGCGCGGGCGTATCGGCGGCCCTTGCCCAACGCCCTTTTGCCTTGGCCGACATCGGCCGGCTGGTGAACGTGGGCGACCCGCAGCTTTCGCCCGACGGCCGGCAGATTCTCATCGTCGTGTCGCGCCCCAACCTCGCCACCAATCGCAACGAGGCCGACGTGGTGCTGGTAGACGTGGCCACCGGCCGGCAGCGCGTGCTGGTGGCCGGCCGCCCCACCGTGAAGCAGCCGCGCTGGGCCCCCGCCGGCGACCGGGTAACCTTTCTGGCTCGCACCGGCACGGGCAAAGACGCGCACACGCAGCTATTTATTCAACCCCTTGCCTCCGGCGAAGCCCGCCAGCTGACCAACGCGGTTGAAAACGTGCAACTCTACAGCTGGAGCCCGGACGGCCAGGCCCTCGCCTACTCGGCCGCCGATGCGCCAGCCAACGCGGCCGAAGCCGCCCGCGGCAACGACAGCTTTGAAGTGGGCAACGGCAGCGCGACGCTCACGGCCCCGCCCGCGCCCGACCACCTGTGGCTGGTGCCGGCCAGCGGCGGCCCCGCCCGGCGCCTCACCGCCGGCCCGCTGAGCCTGCCCGACGACTCCTCGGCCCCGTTTGCCTGGGCGCCCGACGGCCGCACGCTGGTGTGCGTGCTGCGCCCCAGTGCCCAAACCGGCGACCAGGAAACCCGGGTGTACACGCTGGACGTGGGCACGGGCGCGGCGCGCGAGCTGCCCGGCTCCCCGCACCGCGTCGACCTGCCGGCCTACTCGCCCGACGGGCGTTGGATTAGCTACCAGACGCCGCGCGAGGCGCCGTATTATGAGTCGTTGGAATTTGACGTGGTGCCCGCCGCGGGAGGTGCCCCGCGGCATGTATGCCGCGGCCTCGACCGCAACCTGCAGCGCGCCCTGTGGAGCCCCGACAGCAAAAGCCTGTTTGTGGGCGGCAACGACGCGGCCACCGTGGCCATCTGGCAGCTGGGGCTGGACGGCAAAAGCCGACGGCTGCCCCTGGGCGCGGTGTCGCCCAACGGCAGCTACTGGGTGGAGATGGCCGTGGGCCGCCGCAACGCCCTGGCCCTGACGGCCAACGAGCCCGGCCGCCCAGCCGAGCTGTACTACCTGGCGTCGCCCACGGCCAGCCCGCGCCGCCTCACCGATTTCAACCACGAAACCGCCGCCCTGGCCCTAGGCCGCATGGAAGCCGTGGAGTGGACATCCGATAATCTGCGCCCCGACGGCATCCTGACCTACCCGCCTGATTTTGACCCCGCCCGCAAATACCCGCTGGTGCTGATGATGCACGGCGGGCCGTCCAACGCCTCGCGGCTGGCGTTTTATGGGCTGGGGCAGGCGGTGGCGGCGCGCGGCTACGTGGTGTTTCAGCCCAATTACCGGGGCAGCGACAACCTGGGCTACGCCTTTCAGCGGGCCATCAGGGAAGATGCCGGCGCCGGGCCGGGGCGCGACGTGCTGGCCGGCATTGCCGCGCTCGAAAAGCGTGGCTGGGTCGACACCAGCCGCATTGCCCTGTGTGGGGCGTCCTACGGTGGCTTTATGACGGCTTGGCTCATGGGTGAGTCGCGTCGCTGGCGTTGCGCGGTGGCGGCCTCGGCCGTGGTCGACCTGCTGGACAGCTACAACCTGAGCGACAACAACGTGGCCAATGCCGGGCACTACGGTCCGTCGCCCTGGCTCAGCGCGGAGAATATGGAGCGCTACCGGGCGCAGTCGCCGCTGTCGCGGGCCGGCCGCTGGCACACACCCACGCTCATTTTGCACAACGTGCACGACTTTCGGGTGCCCATTGCCAATGCCTACAAGTTTTACCACGCCCTGCGCGACAACGGCGTGCCGGTGCGCTTCGTGGCCTTCCCCATTGCCGCCCACGTGCCCGCCGACCCCGTGCGCAGCGCCGAATGGAACCGGCTGTGGGTAGAATGGCTCGACCTGTACTTGGCGTCTGGAACTGCTTCCGATGCCATTCCGAGCAAGTAAACCCCTTTTCCATTTGAAACATCTTCCATTGCTTTCTCTTTAGCCCACATGAATTCAATTGTCCGAACCACTACGGGCTGGCTGTTGGCCGGAATGTTGGCGGCCGCGCCCTTTGCCGCATCCGCCCAGAAAAAGCCAACCGCAAAACCCGCCGCCAAGCCTGCCAACGCCGAGAGCGCCATCCGCGAAGCCGACATCAAGCGCGACTTGTACGCGCTGGCCGGCGACCACTACCGGGGCCGGGAGGGCGGCACGCTCGATGAGCTGAAGGCCTCCGTGTGGCTGGCCGACCAGATTCGGGCCATTGGCCTGCAGCCGGCAGGCGACGACGGCACGTATTTTCAGTGGTTTCATCTGCAGCGCACGCGCCTCACCAAAGCCAGCAAGCTCAGCATCGGCACGCACCAGCTGAAGCCGAACGCGGACGCCCTCGTGTTTGCCCCCACCAACTATGCCGTGACGGCGCCGCTGGTGTACGTGGGCACCGGCACGGCCGCCGAGCTGGCCAAAGTCGACATCAAGGGCAAGGCCGTGGCGGTGCTGTTTTCGGGCACGGTGCCGGCCGATTTGAGCTTCCGGCGCTTCCTGACGCTGACCATGAACACGAAATCGACGGAGCTGCTGAAGGCGGGCGCCGCGGCCGTGGTGTTTGTGGCCGATGCTCGCGCCCAGGCCATTTACGAGCACTGGGGCCACATTTACGAGCGGGGCCGCTACGGCCTGCCCGGCGACCCCAACACCAAAGTGGTGGACACCCCGCCCCTGCTCCTGCTGCCCGAAAGCGCCAAAGACTGGGTGCAGCAAGCCGGCCAGCAGCTGGTGGTGGATTTGAAAGTGGAGAGCTTTCTGTACCCCTCGGTGAACATCGTGGCCACCGTGCCCGGCACCGATGCCCAATTGCGGAAGGAAAACGTGCTGTTCAGCACCCACCAGGACCACGACGGCGTGCGCGCCCCGGTGGCCGGCGACTCCATCTACAACGGCGCCGACGACAACGCCACCGGCTGCGCGGCCCTGCTGGCCATCATGCGGGCCTTCAAAAAGCAGCCGGCGCGGCGCACGGCCCTGTTCGTGTTTCACGGCGCCGAGGAGCGGGGCCTGCTGGGCTCGCGCTACTATTCGGCCAAGCCCACGGTGCCGCCGTCGTCCATTGTGGCGGTGCTGAACGCGGAGATGATGGGCCGCAACGCCCCCGACAGCGCCGCCCTGCTGGGCTCCATTGCGCCCCACCTCAACTCGTCGGACCTGGTAAAAACGGCCCTGGCGGCCAACCAGGCGGGCCCCAAATTCAAGCTCGACACCGAGTGGGACAAGGCCACCCACCCCGAGGGTTGGTATTTCCGCTCCGACCACCTGCCCTACGCCCGCCTGGGCATTCCGGCGGTGATGTACACCTCGGTGCTGCACGTAGACTACCACACCCCGCGCGACGAGCCCAGCCGCATCGACTACCCCAAGCTGACCCGCATGACGCAGTGGATGTACCTCACCGGCTGGGCCGTGGCCAACCGCACGGCCCCGCCCGCACGGGAACCGGGCTTCAAGTTGGAACGGTAAAGAGCAGCGGCACAGCACCATGACAAAACCTAGATTTGACCGCCACCTGCTGGCCGTGCTGGCCTTCTGGCTGCTGGCCCTGACGCTGCACGCGCAATCGAACACCAAAGAGGGCTACGTCGCGGTGCCGGGCGGCAAGGTGTGGTACCAGGTGTTGGGCGCCGACAAGCCGGGCGTGCCGCTGCTGGTGCTGCACGGCGGGCCGGGCTCGGGCAGCGGCGCCTTCGGCAATTTCACGGCCCTGGCCGATGAGCGGCCAGTGATACTCTACGACCAGCTGGGCTGCGGCAAATCGGACCGGCCCGACAACCCCAGCCTGTGGACGCTGGGCCGCTACGTGGAGGAGGTAGACGCCGTGGTGTGCGCCCTGGGCTACCCCAGGCTGCACCTGCTGGGCCACTCCTGGGGCACCACGCTGGCCACGGAATACGTGCTTACCAAGAAGCCGCCGCAAGTCGTCAGCCTCATCGAGTCGAGCCCGTGGCTGGACACCAAGCGCTGGATTTCGGACGCCCAGCGCTACGTGGCCGAGCTGCCCCCGGCCCAGCGCGAGGCCTTCAAACTGGAAAACGCTACCGACTCGGCCAGCCGGCGCAAGTACCAGCAGGCGGTGGATTACTACTACAGCCTGCACGTGTACCGCAACAAGCCGAAGGTGCTCACCTGGCAAAAAGGCGGCGGCAAGCAGGCCTACGAAACCATGTGGGGCAAGAACGAAACCACCTCCACCGGCAACATGAAGAACTATTCGCGGGCATCGTCGCTCAACAACCTCACCCTGCCGGTGCTCTACCTCTGCGGGCGCTACGACGAAGCCACGCCCGCCTCCACGGCTTATTTCCAACGGCGCACGCCGCACTCGCGGCTGGTGGTGCTGGAAAACGCCTCGCACACGGCCTACCGCGAAGTGCCCGACGCGTATTTCCGGGCGGTGCGGGATTTTTTGCACCAGCAATAAGCCGGCGCCCGGTCAATTTCGTTATGCTATTCGGCTGTCATTTCCCCCTTGCCGCTTATGAACCTGACCAACGCTGAACTGGCCTTCGTGCTGGGCCGCCTGCTGATGGGCGTGGCCTTTCTGACGCATTTTTTGGTGCGGCTGCCCAAGCTGGCCGCGTTTCAGACGGGCATGGTGAAGCAGTTTGCCAATTCGCTGCTGCCCGAACTGCTGGTGCGGCCCTTCGCGGCCGTGCTGCCGTTTGTGGAGGGAGCCATCGGCCTGCTTTTGATTATTGGGTTGTTTACCCGGCCGGCGCTGGCGGCGGCCATGTTGCTGATGACGGCCCTGGTATTCGGCAGCAGCCTGCTGGAACAGTGGGCCACCGTGGGCACGCAGCTGGTGTACGGCCTGTTCCTGTTTGCGCTGATTTTGCACAGCCAGTACAACCGCCTGTGCCTCGACCGCACGACGGGCCCGGCAGTACATTGAAAACGGGCTGAACAATTAGGGGAATAAGCTGGTCATTGCCTCGCTGTGCCATTACCCAGCTTCACGCCCCTCCCATGCGCCACCTCACCGCCGCCGACATCCAGGCTTTCGACAAGATTTACCGCCTCAACCTCGTCAACGGCCTGCCCGGCTTCAAACCCGCCAACCTGGTGGGCACGGCCGCGCCCGACGGCGCCACCAACCTGGCCGTGTTCAGCTCGGCCCTGCACCTGGGCTCCGACCCCGCCCTGCTCGGCATCGTGACGCGCCCCACCACCGTGCCCCGCCACACCTACGCCAACCTCAAAGCCACCGGCTGCTTTACCCTCAACCACGTGCCGGTGGCCCTGGCCGCGCCCGCGCACTACACCTCCGCCAATTTTCCCGACACGGTTTCGGAGTTCGATGAGTGCGGCTTTACGGCCGCTTTTCGGGACGACTTCCCGGCGCCCTACGTGGCCGAAAGCCCGCTGAGCATCGGCCTGCGGCTGCTCGAAGAGCACGCCATCAGCAACGGCACCGTGCTGCTGGTGGGTGCCGTGGAACACGTCTACCTGCAGGACGAAGGCCTGCGCGACGACGGCACGCTGGACCTAGTGGCGCTGGCCGCGGCTTGCATCTCCGGCCTCGATGGCTACCACGCCGTGCAGCCGCCCGTGCGCTTTGGCTACGCCCGCCCAGGCCAGTTCCCAAAGCCTGAGTAGCCTCAGGCCCGATGGCATTGCTATCAGGCTAGAAATCAGCGAAAAGCATAAGGCCTGTTTCCTCGTTGGAAACAGGCCTTTTTTGCCAGCAGCATTGGCTACGGATACTGCGTTTCGATTTTTCGGGCCCAGGAGTCGGTGTAGCGCTGGTCGCTGCGGTGCGCGGGCGCTGTCTCGTTGGTCAGGTGGCTTTGCACATTCGAGCCACCGTGCCCGGGCTCCGCAAATTCGGCCGGGTGGTCGCGGTACCAGGCCCGGTACGAGCCATCGGCGGTGCGCTGCATGGTCTTGCTGGGCGAATCCGATTTCTTCGCGCGGCCGTCCTTGCCTTTTTTGCGCTTCTTGTTGCCATTGCCGGCCGTGGCCAGGGCCACCCCGCCAATGGCAAGTCCTGCCACGGCCAGGATTTTCAGCCAGGGCTGCACCAGGGGCGGCGGCACCGAGGTCACGCCGCTGCCATCGGCGCGGGCGGGCACTTTGGCGTAGCGGCCCACTTTGGGGCGGGCCAGCGCGTCGAACTGCGGCACGAAATCAGCCAATTGGCGGCGCAGCTCCTCGCCGTGCATGGGAATGCCGTGGCCGGTGGCGGCCACTTCGGGCTCCATGCGCGCCAGCAGCGCCATCGAGTCGCGAGCGGCGTCCCAGTCGGGCGTGAAGTAGGCCGGCGGGCCGTGCACTTCCTGCTTTTGGGTGAAGGTGCTGGTGCCCGACTCGGCAAATACCGTGGTGAAGGCATCGCCGGCCACCAGCACCTTGTCGTGCTCGCGGAAGAACGACACGTGCCCAAACGTGTGCCCCGGCGTGTGCACCCAGCGCCAGCCCGGCAGGCCGGGCACGCGGCCATCGGCGGGCAGGGCCTGCACGCGCGAGCCGAAATCGTAGGCGTGCTTGGGGTAGGCAAACGACAGGTAGGCCATCATGCCGCGGCCCACGGTGGGGTCGGGCGGCGGAAAGCTCGACTTGCCGGTGAGGTAGGGCAGCTCCAGCGGGTGCGCGTACACGGGCACGTCGGGCCAGGCGGCCAGCAGGCCGTCGAGGGCTCCCACGTGGTCGAAATGCCCGTGGGTGAGCAGGATGGCGGCGGGCGGCGTGTCGGGCCCGAACAGCGCTTCGGCCTGTTTGCGAATCTTGTCGGCCGAGCCCGGCAGGCCGGCGTCAATCAGCACCCAGGGGCCCTGCGGCTGGTCTTGCGGGAAAGCGTAGTACAGGTTCACAAACACGTCGCGCAGCACGCTCAGGCCGGGCACTACGGCGGTGAAAGCGGGCGTGTTGGCCCGGGTGGCATCGTTGGAAAGCATAGGCGGTGTGGAAAGGTGAAGCAGGAATAATGAGCAGCCCACGGCGAGCGGCTCCGGGCTCCTTGCTACTACGGCCGCCACCAACGAGCGGGTTGGCTTTTTTTCGGGGCACTGCCGGGCTGGCAGTGCTTACCGTCGTGCTTGCACCAAACGCAAAAAGCCCGCCACCCAATGGGTAGCGGGCTCTCAAAGCCGAGCTAAAAAAATTACTTGGGCTGCTGCTGGTCGTTGGTGTTGCCGTTGCCGTTCGTCGACTTGTCGGGCGTGGCCATGGTGCCGCTGGCCGACTGCGGCGAGGCGGCGCTCTTGCCGGCCGGGGCCGAGTTGAGCTGGTCCTGCACGGTGCCGTTGGCAATGGCGGCGGCCGAGCCCACGCCCCCAGCGGCCGGAGCCTCCTGCTTGTAGTTGATGCTGTCGCGGTTCACGTCCCAATTGTGCCAGCCGGGAGCCTTGGTGAAACCGTGTTTGAATTGCGGGTTTTCGCCGGGGCTCCAGCGGTAGTCGCAGGACGAAAGCGTGGCGGCCAAAGCGGTGCCCAGCAGCAAGGCCAGGGCAGGACGAGAAGAAAGCTTCATGAAGTAGGTCTTGGGATTGGACACACAAAGTACGGGGATTTCGGGCGGAAGGCCAACCCAAAGCCGCCGCGGGCGTTACTTTCGGGCACGGCGCGTGCCGCCTCTTGTCCTGCTTTTCCATCATGGCCGCTTCCGATGCCAACCAGCCTTCCCGCTTCCGCCGGGCCCTTGGGGCGGTGGGGCGCGCCGCCCTGCTGCCCGTGCAAGGCGCTGGCTACCTCATTCGCTCGGGCCGGGCGCACCAGCATTTTTTCCTCCCGGTGCTCAACGGCGCGCTCGGCGACCAGCTGGCGGCCCGCTTCGACCGCCGCGCCATCCAAATGAGCTTTCGGCGGGGCGGCGAGGACGTGCCCGTGGCCGACCTGCGCCTCACCGAGCCCCAGCAGAAAACCGTGGTGTTTGTGCACGGCCTGATGGGCGACGAACTCATCTGGCAAACCGGCTTTCAGGACGTGCCCGGCAGCCGGCGCTTCGGCCCGCGCCTGGCCGAGGAGACGCACTGCCGCTCCCTCTACGTGCGCTTCAACTCGGGCCTGCACCTCTCCGAAAACGGCCGCGAGCTCAGCCGCCTGCTCACCGAGCTGGTGACCACCTACCCCGACGCCGTGGGCGAGCTGGTGCTGGTGGGCCACAGCATGGGCGGGCTCATCATTCGCTCGGCGGGGCACTACGGCAGCGGCGTGGGCCGCCTGAAAGGCTTTAGCGAAGCGCTACACGCCGGCATGAATACCGGCAGCATCGCCGACCATCCCATTCTGGAGCCGGAGCCCTGGCTGGCGCATTTGCGGTCGGTTTTCCTCCTTGGCACGCCCAACGACGGCTCCTGGCTGGAACAGAATTCGCACCTCACCGCGCGGCTGCTAGAGCGCATCAACCTGTTTCCCACGCGCTTCCTGAGCAAGGCCCTCAACCAGCGCAGCAACGGCATCAAGGACCTGCGCTACTCCATTCTGGTAGACGAGGACTGGCAGGATGCCCACGCCAACGACCTGACGCCGCCGCGCACGCCCGTGCCGCCGCTGCCCGGCGTGCGCTACCACATTCTCATCGGGGCGTGGCTGCGCTCCACACGGCCCTCGGCGCTGCGCGAGTACTTCGGCGACGGGCTGGTGGGCCAGAACAGCGCCCGGGGCCACGCCACGTTCGGCAACGAGGCGGCCCTGCCCGAGGGTGCCAGCGTGCGCACGGCCGTGTTCAGCCAGCAGCACCACGGCGGCCTGCTCACGCACCCGGAGGTGTTTCAGTACCTCAAGCAATGGGCCTGAGCCGCTCGGCAACAAAAAAGCCGCACTCGGCGAAGAATGCGGCTTTTTTGTTGATAACCGTTTCGTTATCAGGTAGTGGTGCCAGACGTGGTGGTACCAGACGTGGTAGTGCCCGATGTGGTGCCGCTGGTGGTGCCCGACGTGCTGCTGCCCGGGTTGGCAGTGCCCGTGGTCGAACCCGTGGTGCTACCCGAAGTGGAGCCGTAGGTGGTGGTGCCCGTGGTGCTACCCGACGTAGTACCGTCGGTGGTGCCCGAAGAGGCATTCTCGGAAGTAGAGCAGGCGCTGAAAAGTGTGAGCGACGAGCACAGAATTGCGCCGGTCATCACCGAAAGCCATTTGCGTTTCATAAAACAAAAGAAATGTGGAAAGAAAGGAAAGGTGCCGGTTGGCCTTTAGCTATACGAGCATTAGCAGCGCGATTTACCCGTAATCTGGCGTGATAAATACGTATTTCTTAGTTGCGAAGCCTTACCGGAGCGGCCGGCTGGTTTGGCAACTCACAGTCGCACAGCACTTCCCGCACGGGTTTGGCCACTCTATAGTTGGGCAAAGACACCTCTTTCATGTACACCACCGATAGATGGCGCAATGGCGGATGGGCCGGGTTTTCGTGCCAAATGCGCAGCAGGTAGTTGCAGTAATAAGGCCGCATCCAACCATTATTGACAAAGAGGTAATTCTCCGAATACTTGCGCCATCGGTCGTTTTTAAAAAGCGACACCACGGCGGCCGGCTTGGCGTAGTTCACCGGGGCGCCGGCGCGGTTGAGGTCCAGCACGCTGCCGCGGGCGGTGGTGCCTTCGAAGATGTACCAGCCATCGTCTTTGAAGACGGTGGGCGCAAACATGCCCCAGTGCTGGTCGATGCGAAACAGGTAGCCGAACCAGCGCAACTGGTCCGAAAAAATGCCGCCCGCGGGCCGCAGCACGGCCACGTCGTCGAGGTTCCAGAGGCAAACGTAGGTGAGCACCAGGGCCACCACAATATCGCGGGCGCTGCGGGCTAGGTACAGGCCGCCCTCCGTGGGCGGCGCGGCGCGCTCGAGGCGCAGGCGCCAGGGAGCTTGCCAAGCGGGTAGCCAGTAGCGCCAGCGCTGCACGCGCGGCACCAAGCGGCCCAGCACCGGCCCCAGGCGCCGCTCCAGCCAATCGAGCGCCACCGGCGGCAGCAGGCCCAGAATGGAAGCCCAGTTTATCAGAAAGAACAGGCCCACAAACAGCGTGACGCTGATGGTGAGGTGAAAGAAAAACAGCCCTCCCACCACCAGCAGCCGCCACCAGCGCACCCCCACCGGAATGAACAGGGCAAACGGCAGCAATAGCTCGGTGAAATAGGCCCCGAACGTGAGGACGCGCAGCAACCCGGGGTATGGGTAGAGCAACCGGCCGCCGGGCAGCAGCAGCTGGTCGAGGCTGAAAGCGTAGTAGAGCGCGGTGCCGTCGCGGGTCCACTCGGCGCCGTTTTTGAGCAAGGCCGTGCACCAATACAGCAGGGCCAGCTGCACCACGTAGGCCACGGTGGCGGCGCTGAAATACGAGAGGCGCTCGGGCGCAGGCTGGTGGCGGGCGTCGCGGGACCACACGCGGCCCCACGGCAGAAAAATGCCCCAGAACAGCAGCATGCGCAGCAGGTCGTCGCCGCCCTGGCCAATGAGGGTGTTGCGGTTTTGCAGCGACACCAGCAGCACCCACGAAGCCACCGTGGCCAGCCGCGTGTGGTAGCCCAGCAGCAAGGCGCCGGCCACCACGGCCGCCACGAGAAACAGCATGGCCTCCAACTGCCACAGGCCCGTGGCGGCGTGTAGCGAGAATTGGTAGGGCGTCCAGGCGCGCTCCATGAGCGCGGACACGGGCAACACGCCCAGGTTGGCGTAGTGGGCTTCGAGGTCGGTGCTGCGGATGGCCAGGTCGACCAATATCACGGCGGCCGTGGCCATGCGCAACAGCGCCAACGCCCGCAAATCGAGCACGAACGGGCGCCGGAGCACGCCCCAAAAGCCAGCGGGGGCTTCATCCATAGAGTAGGCCGGCGGGCGCCGGGAAGAAAATCAACAAGGCGAAAAGGCAGTCATACGGAATGACGCACCCTTTCGCCTTGCGGAAAAAGAAAGAAATGCCGGAAAGTGCCCTAGCGCGTGGTAGCCCCGCTGGTGCTGCCCGACGTGCTACCGCTCGTTGTGGTGCCGCTGGTGGTGCCGCTACGACGGCCCGACGTGGACGAACCCGACGTGGACGAACCCGACCGACCGCCGCTCATGCGGCCGGAAGTGGTGCTGCCCGACCGCCGCGAACCAGAAATGGTGCCGCTGGTGCTGCCCGACGTCGTGCCGCTGGTAGACCCCATCGTCCCCGGCGTGCTGCCACTGGTTGAGCCCATGCTGCCTGAGGTACTGCCGCTGGTAGAGCCCATGGAGCCCGACGTGCTCATGCCTCCCGACCCGCTGGTGGTACCCATGCTGCCGGATGTACTCATGTTGCCCGCCCCCGTGGTGCTGCCCGAAGTGCTCATGCTCCGCGAACCGCTGGTGCTGCCCGAAGTAGACATGGACCCCGACGTAGTGCGTGTGCCCGACGTGGTGCGCGCGCCCGACGTGCTGCCGCTGGTAGCCCCCGAGCCGGTGGTAGAGCCGCTGGTGGTGCCTTGGTAGTCCAGCGCCGCCAACGACGACTGAACGGAAGTGGCTGGCGACTGGCTGTGCGCCGTCAGGCCCAGGTCGAGAACCAGGACCGATACTCCCAAGGCAACGGCCCAGGCTGGCCAAGAAAGGTGCTTTTTCATTACTGTTGCACTATATGTGGAAAGGAAGGATATGAAACAGCCCACGCGCTTGGGCGCGTGGGCTTTACGTCCGTTTTAGTGGCTGCCGGTGGTGCCGCCCGTCGAGCCCGCGCCGCTGGTTGAGCCGCCTGCCGTGGTGCCCGCCGTAGTGCCGCTGGTTGAGCCCGAGGTGCTCATGCCGCCTGTGCCCCCCGTGCTGCCGCTCGTGGTACCGGCCGTAGACGCGCCACTGGTCGAACCCGAAGTACTCATGCTGCCCGACGTGCCGCCGTCCGTGCTGCCCATGCTGCCCGAGCCGCTGGTGCTGCTGGTGCTGCCGGAGGTGCTCATGCTGCCGTCGGAGCCGGAACCCGAACCGCTCATGTTCCCCTCCGAACCCGTGCCCGAGCCGCTCATGCTACCCGAGCCGCCACCGGCCGAGTCGCTGCTCATGGTGCTGGTGTCGGAGCTGGTGGTTGTGGTCGAGGTTTCCTCGGTGGTCTTGGATTGGCAGGCGCCGAGCAGGGCAGTGCTCAGGGCCAGCGTGGCGAAGGGGAAACGGATTTTTTTGGTGAACATGATGGTAAGGGTTTGGTTTGATTAGCTATACGACCAAGCCCCGCGCCGTAACCGACGAATAAATCCGTATTTTTTGTCAGAACAAATACGGAGCCCCGCCCCGGCCGCCGGCTGCTGTCGCCAACCTCCCACCCGCCGCCCCGTTAGTACACGCGCCCCTCTCCTGCCCGCCCATGCCCGCCCCCGTGGCCCCCGACACCATTTTCTTCGACGGCGTGTGCAACCTGTGCCACGGCTTCGTGCAGTTCATCATTCGCCACGACCCGGCCGGCCGCTACCGCTTCGCCGCCCTGCAAAGCGACGCAGGCCGGGCACTGCTGGCGTCTCATGCCATAGAAGCCAGCGCGTCCATCGACCCCGAATCGGTGCTCCTGCTCAGCCAGGGGCGCTTGTATTCCCACTCCGATGCCGTGCTGCGCATTGCGCGCGGCCTGGGCGGCGTCTGGCGCCTGGCCGCCGTGGGCCAGCTGCTTCCCCGCGCCTTCCGCGACGCCCTCTACCGCTTCGTGGCGTGCAACCGCTACCGCTGGTTTGGCCGGCAGGAAAGCTGCATGCTGCCCACGCCGGAGCTGCAAGCCCGGTTTTTGTAGAGGCGCGAAATGCCACTCTACCGCTTTCGGCGCAGTTCGGCCTCGTATACGCGCCGGCCCAGGTCCCTCAGGAAGGGAAAACCCACGGCATCGTACTCGTACTTGTCGTCGTTCAGCACACCATCGGCGTTCACGTAGAGCACCGCGCTGAGCAGGAATTCCACCCCGTGCGCGGGGTCTTCGACGTAGGCGTTGTCGATGAGAAAGCCGTAGGCCTGCCCGATTTTGTTGTAGACGCGCACGCCCGGCGGCAGCGGCACGGTGCCGCCCCCGCCCAGCAAAAACTTGGCGTAGGTGTCGGGGAAATGCACGGCGTCGTAGCGCGGGGAGAGGCTTTCGCGGGGCAGCTGCGAGAGGGCCTGGCGCAGCAGGGCGTAGTCGGCGGGCGCGAGGCGCAGGCGCTGGGCGGCCGGCACGCTTTCCGGAAACAACACGAGTTGCAGCAGGCGCTGCAGGTCGGGCAGCGAAAAGGCATTTTTCTGGCTGAAATCCAGAGGCCCCGGCACCACCTGCGTGCCCTGCACGTGGCCCCGCCCAATGCTTTCGCCTCGCAGGTGCAGCCGCGGCCACCGGCCCTCAAAAAAGCCCGCCGGCTGCCGATAGAGCAGCTGCGTGGCGGCCGTATCGGCGTAGAACGCCACGGGGTTGGTGTGGCGGCTGCCGGGCTCCTGGTCGCCCACCGAGAGGCGGTGCAGCAGGCGGCTGTGGCGCAGCCCCAGGCGGGCCAGCCCGGCGTTGAGCTCGGCCGGGCCCACCAACTCATACAGCCGATTGAAGGCATCGTTGTCGCTCACCAGCAAGGCCTTGCGCACGTAATTGGCCAGCGTGGGGCGGCCGCTGGCGCTGCTACTGTCGCGCCGCACCCGCGTTTGCCCGGCAAAGGCCGAGTCCGTCAGCATGACGGATTCCGGGCCGAGGCCGGGGTAGTGGGTTGCCAGCTGCCGCAGCTTCTCCAGTGCCAGGGCGGCCGCGGCCAGCTTCACGGTGCTGGCGGGGTAGAAATACTGGCGGGGCCGCACGCGGTAGCCGTAGCGGCGGAAGTGTGGCGTCCCATCGGGGGCGCGCCGGATGCGGGTGTAGAGGATTTGCAGCCGGTACGTGCCGGGGCGGGCCAGCACGCGGCCCAGCCCCGCGGTGTCGTGGCGCAGCACCTGCCGCAGCGGGTTGGGCCGAAGCTGCGCGGCCGCCGGCCCTGCGCTTGCCAGCAAGCTTCCGCCCAGCCACAGCCCCCGCACAAGATTCTGCCAAATCGCCATGGCGTGAAGATAGACGTGCCGCGGCAGGCAGTAGACGCCCGGCGCTTAAATCAACAAGAAAACATATTTTACTATATTAGCTACGCGAGACGCCTGTCGGCAACCTGTCCGCGCTGCGCTGCCGCTGGTCCCCTGTTCACTTCCTTTCCCTACTATCACGATGAAAACGTTACTTCTCGCCCTACGCGCCGGGCTGGCCGGCATTGGGCTGGCCCTGGCCACCCCCGCCACGGCCCAGACCGTTCCCAACGGCAACTTCAGCACCTGGGCCACGCGCAACGGGGTAGAAACGCCCACCGGCTGGCTGACGACCGACGACCTGCTGGGCGGCTTCTTCAGCACGGGGGCCGTGGCCAAGACCACCACGGCCAACAGCGCGCCCTACGCCGCCCAGCTCCAAACCGTGAGCCTGCCGGGCGGGGCGTCTTTCCCGGGCCTGCTGATTTTGGGCAGCACCCTGCGCACGAGCGCCGGCCTGCCGGGCGGCGTGCCGTTTACGGCGCGGCCGCGCAACCTGCAGTTTTACTACCAGCTGCAGGGCAGCCAGGCCCTGTCCGACTCGGCCGCCATGGTGGTGCTGCTCACCCGCCGCCTAAACGGCACCACGACGGTGGTGGCGGGCGGCGCCTACGACTTTAGGGCGCTGGCCAGCAGCTACACCCTGGCCACGGTGCCCCTGCAGTACTCCTCGGGCCTGGCCCCCGACTCCGTGTTCATGGTGTTTTACTCCGGCCAGGCGCGCACCGTGACGGCGGGCTCGGTGCTGCGCATCGACGACATCTCCTTCAGCGGCACGGCCACCGCCACGCGCGACGCCGCCCTGGCCGCCCCACTCAGCATTGCGCCCAACCCCAGCCCCGACGGCCGCTACCGACTCAGCAGCCCCGACGCGGCCGTGCTCACGGCGCCGCTCAGCGTGTTCGACGCCACGGGCCGCCTCGTGCGCCGCGAAGCGCCCGCGCCCCGGCCCGGCGCCCCCGAGCGCGCGCTCGACCTGAGCGAGCTGCCGGCGGGCATCTACTCCGTGCGGCTCGATACCCCCTACGGGCTGCTCACGCGCAAGCTGGTGCGCTGACGGCCGCGCCTCAGAAATGGACTTGTTCGGCCCGGCGCAGCCACGCCTCGGCAATGGTGGCGCCCAGGCCGGGGCCGGTGGGCATGTCGATGCGCCCGCCCGGGCCGTAGCGGAAACCGCCTTCCACGGGGTCGTCGGTGAACATGAGCGGGGTGTCGAAATCGCAGTGCTGAATGGCGGGGTTGCTCAGGGCCAGGTGGGCGGCGGCCGTCATGCCCAGGCGCGATTCCAGAAAGCCGCCCACCTGCAGGGTGAGGCCGGCGGCTTCGCCCAATTGCGCAATCTTCCGGGCCCGGTGGAAGCCCGACGACTTGCCCAGCTTGATGTTCAGCAGCTGGCAGGCTTGCAGCTGGATGAGCCGGGCGGCGTCGTGCTCGTCGCCGCAGCTTTCGTCGGCCATGATGGGGATGGGCGAAGCGGCCGACACCCGGCTCAGCTCCATGAAATGCTGGCGCAGAATGGGTTCTTCGCAGTGCTCGATGTTGAACTCGCCCAAGGCCTGCAGCACGGCAATGGCGTTGTCGGCCGTTTGCCAGCCCTGATTAGCGTCGATGCGCAGCGGGTGCGTGGGCCCAATGCCCGACCGAATGGCCCGGATGCGGGCCACGTCTTCATGCAAAGGCCCGCCCAGCTTCACCTTGATGGCCGGGAAGCCTTCCTGCTGAAAGCGCACGGCGTCGGCTTGCATCTTCTCGGGCGGGCCCAGGCTCACAGTCATGTCGGTGTGCAGCGCCTTGTGGCGGTGGCCGCCCAGAAAGGCGTAGAGCGGCAGGCCGGCGTGCCGGGCCGCAATGTCGTGCAGGGCAATGTCAAAGGCACTTTTGATGCTGCTGTTGCCGTAGATGATGCGGTCCAGCTCGGCCAGGCAGCCGGCCAGGTCGAGGGCGTCGCGGCCTTTGAGGGCGGGGGCAAAATACTGGCCCACCACAAAGCAGGTGTCGACGCTCTCGCCGTTGATGGTGAGGAAGGGGCTGCACTCGCCGTAGCCCACGAGGCCATCGGCGGTGCGCATGACCACCACCACGTTCTGCACCGCCAGCAGCGGGCCAAGGGAGATGACAAACGGCTCCTTGAGCGGCACGAGCAGCTTGTAGAGGCTGATGGACTGGATGGTGGTGCCGGGCATGATGCGATGCAGGAGGAGTTGCAAAAGACGGCGCCGGGCCGGGATTACGCAACGACAGCCCGCCGCCGGCGGGGCCATTCCGCCGCCCATGGTCCACTCACGTCGGCTGATTTTGGGCACGTACGCTTTTTTTAGCGGCGTCGAGGTGCGTTTGCCCGCCTCAAAATGCAGGCCTGCAGCTGAACCGTAGCCACCCTAAGCTTCTTAGCAGATGCTCCTGTGTGCGCTTCCGACCGACCATAGCGGGCTTTGTTAGTGAAGACAATAGCTGCCATACAGACCAGCTGGCGCGCCGGGAAGGCGTACCTTGCCCTTGGTGCCGCTGCCCGCGCCCTTCATTCGTGTTCCGCCATGTCGCCTTCCCTTGAGAACCCTCTTTCCCTCGAACAGCAGCTTGAGGCCCTGCGGGAGGAAAACCGGTGCCTACGGGCGGGCCAGGCGGTGGCCCGGGCACACCAGGCCGAGTCGGCTAGCGAAGAGCGGCACAACGCCCGGTTCCGCACGGTGTTCGACAATTCGCCGTTCGGGCAGAAAATCATTACCCCCGACCTGGTGATTCGGCAGGCCAACCGGGCGGTGGTAAACATGCTGGGCTTCGCCGACGAGAGCAGCCTGGTGGGGCACCGCATCCAGGAGTTTGCCCACCCCGACCACCGCGCCGACTGGGCCTTCCTGCAGGAACGGCTGTGGAGCCACAAGCTGCCGCACTTCACCCTCGAAACCTGCCTGGTGCGCACCGACGGCTCCTCGTTTTGGTGCCAGGTCACCTCCATCCGGTTTCCCGACGGTGCCGAGGAGCTGGGCTATACGCAACTCGAAGACATCGGCGACCGCAAGGCCCTGGAGCTGTCGCTCAAGCGCCTCTACGACGCGCAGGAAACGATTCTGCACCTCGTCACGCACGACCTAAAAACGCCCATTGCCCACATCCAGCTGCTCACCGACCTGCTGCAGCGCCAGTCGGACGCGCCTTCCGCGACGGCCGCGGCCCAGGAAACGGCGCATTACCTGGCCCTCATCCGCCGGTCGTGCACCGAGGCCGACAAGCTGCTGAAGGACATCCTCTTCCTGGGCTCGCTGGAGGCCAACCTGCTGAAAAAGCAGCCCACCGACCTCATCGCGTTTTTGGAAGAGCGACTGCCGGCCCACCGGCTGGCGGCCCAGCACAAAGGCCTGCACTTGGCCCTGGAACTGCCCGCCCAGGCCGTGCAAGCCAACCTGAACGCCGACGTCTTCGGGCGGGTGGTCGACAACCTGGTGAGCAATGCCCTGAAGTTTACCCCCGCCGGCGGCCGGGTCACGGTGGGGCTGCAGGAGCAGCAGGGCCGGGTGCTGCTGCGCGTGTGCGACACCGGCATCGGCATTCCGGAAGCGCTGCAGGAGGAGCTGTTTGAGAAATTCAGCACCTCGGCCCGCCCCGGCGTGGGCGGCGAAGCCAGCACCGGGCTGGGGCTGTTCATCACCAAGCAGATAGTGCAGCTGCACCGCGGCAAGGTGTGGGTGGAGAGCGAGGAAGGCGCCGGCGCCTGCTTCTTCGTGGAGCTGCGCTGAGCGGCACTGCACGCGTGCCAGTGGGCGCTAGAAAGCCTTTACGGAAGTGTGATTCTTTCGCATGTTTCGCATTCAGCTCTATCATCGTTTCGTGCCTTCCCGCCCCGCGCCCGGCCCGTTTCCAAGGGCACTGAGGCACCTGGTGCCGCCAAAGAAACGCGTCACTGGCATTTATTCGCTGGCTGGTTTTACAATTATGTCTCCGCTACCAAGACACAATATCAACCACTCCAAGTGGTGAGGCAGAATGAAAATGCTGGAATCAGAAGTGTAGGCTTCTTCAGTGCGCTGCTTGAGCAAAGTATTCAATTCTGCTCCTTCAATATCATAAGCTCGATTTAAAAAGGAATGGACCGGATGTTCATATCCCAAATAGTAAGCTGACTCTGTCAGTTGCTCAAAAAGTGTGGCGTCTGCTTTAAATAGTGTTTCTGTCTCAGTGCCTACATCTATCATGTGCCGAAACTGTTCGAAAATCTTGTGTTGGTCTTCCGCAGCCAAACGATTACCCGGCAAATAATTTTTGGACAGGTCTACTTCTTGAATCTGTGCGATTAATTGGTCTTTAAAGCGGTTCTTATTCTGCAAATCGGTGGTGATGCGAATGGAATTGTTTGCCGACTTAACTATGTATGCGCCCAGGTTCTCAGTGATGCTTTCGATTTGCTCAAGCTGAATGTGCTTTTTGCGAAAGCCATATTGAACAAGCTCCGTATCAGAGAGCACCAACTTGTGTCGCGTAGCATATACCAATCCTGCGACGCACGCGATGAACAAAGGAATTGTTATCAAACACAGATGCCCAAAGTCTTTTGTGCGCAAAGAATCAGTCGCATCCCAAACTGCCAAAAGCCCGAACCCAACAGCGGCACTATAAATAAGGACCTTCGTTCCTAGAAGGTGTTATGCACCTGGGAGCAAGTTAAGGCCAGCGGCTTTGGCGAGCATGAGCCCGGCAAAGGCGAGG